>JBEKME010000029.1:0-55565 GCA_050008675.1 Terriglobia bacterium | reverse complement strand
GGAACCGCAGGATTATGTGCTGGATTCCCAAGAGGGGATTCGCAACCCAGTGGGGATGAGCGGGGCGCGGCTTGAAGCCAACGTGCACCTGATTACCGGGTCGTCCACGGCCCTGAGAAACGTGGTTACGGCGGCGAACCTGGCCGGAGTAAAGGTACTCGACACGGTCTACGAACCCTTCGCTTCCGCCGCCGCTTGCCTGACGGCGGACGAGCGGGAATTGGGTGTGGCTCTGGTAGACATTGGGGGCGGGTCAACCGACATGATCGTATACTCGCAGGGCAGCGTGCGACACACCGCTTCCATCCCGGTGGGCGGCGAACATCTTACCAACGACATTGCCGTGGGCCTGCGCACCACGATTCCTGAAGCTGAGAGAGTCAAGAGATTCTGGGCTGAGCGCGAGTTCGATGACACCCCCGGCGGCCTCCTGGAGGTCCCGAGCGCGGGGGAGCGTCCAGCACGAGTGGTAAGCTATGCCATACTTGATGAGATCATCGAGCCGCGCACCGTCGAACTGCTGGAATTGATCCATGACGAGTTGGAGCGCTCCGGCCATATTAGGCAACTGGGTGCGGGGTTGATTTTGGTCGGCGGCGGGGCAAAGCAGGGCGGTTTGGTGCCGCTGGCGGAGCACGCTCTCGGCCTCCCCGTGCGCCTGGGTAGTTGCACGGGACTCGAGAACATGGGCGAAAACCTTGCCGGGCCGGAGTATGCAACTCTGGTTGGCCTGGTTGTCTACGGCAATCGTCGCCGCTTGCTTCGGGACTCGCAGGAAACAGGACTTATGGCCAAATTGTGGCGAGCTTTGCGAGGTAAGGGCGGCGCTTCCTAAGAGGCGGTTGGCGTGGCGCCGGCAGCGAGGGATGCCGCCGGGACCCATCCCGCCCTGCGGGACCGGGGCTGGCGGCGGCGTTACGACTAGGGGGGAGTCAATATAGTGATTGAAGAAACCAACGACAGCCTTCGAGTGGATTTTTCCGATGAGCTTCGCGCGGGCGCCAAAATCAAGGTGATTGGTGTGGGGGGTGGCGGCGGAAACGCCGTGAACCGCATGATTGCCGCCGGGGTGACGGGCGTGGACTTCCTCGTGGCCAATACTGACGCGCAGGCCCTTCGCGCCTCGAATGCGCCGCTGAAAATCCAACTGGGCGCCAAGCTCACCAAAGGGCTGGGAGCGGGCGCCAACCCTGAAATCGGACGGCGCGCAGCACTGGAGGATACGGATAAGGTCATCGACGCGCTGGAGGGCGCCGACATGGTGTTCGTCACCGCAGGGCTGGGCGGGGGAACGGGGAGCGGAGGCGCACCTATTGTTGCCAGCCTGGCGCGTGAACTTCACGCCCTCACGGTGGGCGTGGTGACCAAGCCCTTCGCCTTTGAAGGCAAGCGGCGAATGATGCAGGCCGAACAGGGACTGGCGGAGCTGAGCCAAAGCGTGGATACCGTCATTTGCATTCCCAACGAACGTCTGATGGCGTTTGTGGACAAGGGGACCAGCTTCTTCGAAGCGTTCAGAATCGCCGACGATATCCTGCGCCAGGGTGTTCAGGGTATTTCCGATATCATTACCATCACGGGAATAATTAACCGCGACTTCGCTGACATCAAGACGATTATGGAGGGAATGGGCTACGCGGTAATGGGAACCGCCGTGGCCGAGGGAGAGAACCGCGCCGTCGAAGCCACCAATCGCGCCATTGCCAGCCCGCTGCTCGAAGATGCTACCATCAACGGCGCCCAGGGCATCCTGCTGAATATCACTGGATCCAGCAAGCTCACCCTGCATGAAGTTCACGAAGCGTCCAGCATTGTGCAGAAGGTAGCGGCGGAGAACGCGAACATCATTTTCGGCGCCGTTCACGATGAGTCCATGGGTGATGCGGTGAAGGTCACGGTCATCGCCACGGGGATCAAATCGGAGAGATTGGGCCTCAAACCATTGACCGGTCCCTCGCTTGCCATCCGCACCGCGCAGCAAAGCGTTAGGACGGCGCTCGCCAAGAAGGAAAAGCTTCCCGTGGAACAGGAGCCGTCGGAGAGGAGCACGGAAATCCCCAAAGATGACCTCGATGTGCCAGCCTTCATCCGACGACGCAAGGTTGAAACGAAGTAAACGGCATAGAGACTGCGCTGTCCTCTGACCACAGGGGCCTGACTCGTCGCTACCTGAGTTTGCCGTCCGGTTGCTTCCTTTTTCACCCTATTTCCTGAAGCCCTGCGATGGCAAAGCAAGTCCGGCATGTATTATTCCGACCCAAGAATTCGGGATGCCTATGCGGAGTGCCGGCGCTTGGCGCGCCGCCATTATGAGAACTTTCCGGTCGCGTCGCACCTTGTTCCTCGCGACAAGCGTGATGCGCTGGCAGCCATCTATGCCTTTGCTCGATACGCGGACGACGTTGCCGATGAGCCGGGAGTCGAGGGCAGACTCGAGAAAATCGCTGCCTGGCGTGAGATGCTCCGTGAGTGCTACTCCGGAAAAGTCCATCATCCGGTTTTCCTGGCGCTTCGCGACTCGGTGCGGCGGTTCATCCTTTCCTTCGAGAATTTTGAGAACCTGCTGCGCGCCTTTGAGTCGGACGTCGGCGTGAATCGTCACCGGGATTTCTCCTCCTTGCTCGCCTATTGCGCCTGCTCGGCCAATCCCGTCGGGCGGCTGGTTCTCGAACTGTTCGGCCATCGCGACCCGGAACTCTCTGCGCTTTCGGACTGCCTCTGCACAGCGCTTCAGCTCACCAACTTCTGGCAGGACGTCGCTCGGGACCTCGAGCGCGACCGGATTTACCTGCCCCTGGAAGACCTGCAACGCTTCCACTACACATTGGATGACCTGCGCGCCGGACGCGTGGACGACCGCTGGCGTGAATTGCTGAAGTTTGAAATAATGCGCACCCGCCAGCTTTTTGAGCGAGGCAAAGCGCTGCCGGAGAGAGTCGCGCCGCAATTGCGCGTCCAGCTTCGCCTGACGTGGCTCGGCGGCATGAGCGTGCTTGGCAAGATTGGACGTGTGGGCTATGACGTTTTCCGGCGCAGGCCATCGCTGAGCAAGCTGGACTTTGTGCGTCTTTATTTCCGGGCTCGATACTCTCTCAGGGAAGGAGGGGGTGACCACGCCCCCACCCTCGCAGATCCCCCATGAGCGCTTCTGTGAAAGACTTCCGCTTTGCCACGCCGCGCCTCACCAATTTCTACTATTCCTTTGTGTTCCTCCCGCCTCAGAAGCGGCGTGCCATCGAGGCGGTTTATGCTTTCGCGCGCCGAGGTGATGACCTTGTGGACAGCGGCCTCGCGCCGGATGAAGCGGGGCGCCAGATGGTGCGTTATCGCAAGGCGCTCGAGGCTTGTTACGCTGAGCCGGGGGCGGCTTTGGAAGACGTCGAACTGGCCGCCCTTGCCGAGAGCATTCGGGAATTCAAGATCCCACGCCAACCCTTCGAGGACCTCATCCTGGGCCTGGAAATGGATTTGAATGGCGCGCGCTACGAGACGTTTGACGACCTTTCTCTTTACTGTTATCGCGTCGCTTCCACCATCGGACTGATTGCCATTGAAATATTTGGTTACACGAACCCCCGCACACGCGATTACGCGGTGAATCTCGGCATAGCCATGCAACTCGTCAACATCCTGCGAGATATCCAGAGCGACGCGCAGCGCGGCCGCATTTACCTGCCCCGGGAGGACCTGGAGCAATTTGGTGTGCGTCCCGGCGAACTGTTGTCGGGGGTCTACAACGACCCTTTCATTGAGCTGATGCAGCTCGAGGGTGACCGCGCCCGTCATTTCTTTAGCGTGGCACGCCAGCTCCTTCCGCTGCAGGATCGCCGCTCCATGGTCGCGGCGGAGATCATGGCGGCGATTTACTGGCGCATTTTGGGGCGGATTCAAAAGCGGCGTTACAACGTGTTTGGCAAGCGAGTGCGCCTGCGTGCTCCGGACAAGGTCTGGATCGCGCTTTCCGTCTATCTCGGAGCGGAGTGGCACAAGTAGAAAGCAGAACTCAGAAGTCAGAATTGATGAGCCAGATTGATCCCAGCTCTTCCCGACCTACCACCTGCCGTTTGCCACCTACCGCCTAACCATCTTTGTTTTCAACAATATTCCCGCCTTGAACGGCTAAGTACCTGTGTTTTCATAGACATTCCCGCCTTGCCCCCGAGTTTTCCACAGCGATCCTTTGTTTTCATAGACATACCCGCTTCGTGCCGTCAGTTTTTAAAGTTACTGCGGTCGTCTTGGGGAAGGATAGGCAATGACATAGTGTCGGGTTGCAGAAAGGGTGGGGGGAGTAATCCGTGAGATCTCTACGCTCATGGGAGAACCGCTTAACATCACATTCTAGGCTAGCGTATGAAGTATAACTTGTCAAGAGTCTTTTTCGAGCCGGGCCAAGTACTCTGTGTCCATTTATTCCGACCGAGGGCGTCAGCTCACGGCCGGGATTGAACAGCTCCAGACTACCGCGGGTAGGACAAAGAACTGAAGCAGCCACTGTTCATTTCAAATTGCACTGAACCTTGAACCCCTCCTGCCTCGCACGGTTACAGAAGTACTTCTGCATATCCTCCAGCTTGTCGAAGTCCTTAGGGCCGTCAGGGTACAGAGCGTGGAGGCTGTAGTCCGCGGCGGCGACGATGTTCAAGGAAAGCCGTAGAGCGCTGTGTTCACCAGGTACGGAATCGCGGGCCTGTACTTACACTTTTGCCGCAAAATACTGACGATCCGTTGCTGGCGTTCAACCCGGAAGGCGCGCGCACAAGACTTGCATGACAACATGCAAAAGAATCACGTGGACGTCTTCGGCCTTTTGCATGTCGTGCACCGGGGCTAGTATCGGGGTTCGCACCCTGCCAGCCAGTTTTCCACCATTGAAGCCGCACAGGCCGACCGAGTG
Organism: Terriglobia bacterium; assembly: GCA_050008675.1. Classification (GTDB taxonomy): domain Bacteria; phylum Acidobacteriota; class Terriglobia; order UBA7540; family UBA7540; genus CAVROP01. The sequence goes on along the minus strand of JBEKME010000029.1, from coordinate 50,668 downwards.
AGCACCAAGGCTATTCGCGTAATCGATGGCCTTGAGGACGTTGGGTGAGTTTCCACTTCCGGAGATTCCCACCACGACATCACCAGCACGGAGGAAATTTCTCAACTGCTCGACGAAGACATCCTCGTAGGAGACATCGTTGGCATAAGCCGTCAATGTAGGGAGGCTATTATTCAGACAAATGGCCCGAAAACGCTTCTGACGGCCGTAGGACACCCCTTTGTTGAGATCGCAAGCGAAGTGAGAGGCTGTTGACCCGCTGCCTCCGTTTCCCATGAGAAAAACCTGGCGTCCTTCCTGATACGCGTTCTCAAGAAGATGCACGAACTCTTCGAATCGCTCAGGAGACACGCCCTCCAGGGCCTTGCTCAACCCTGTGCAGTAACTTAAGAAGTGTTCACGAATCATACCCAGCTCCCCCCACGCTCTGAGGGATTATAACATCCCTTTTTGTTGACCAGATATGCTGCCGCGGCAAGCAAGCCGGGGACGGTCACCTGAGGTGCATGTGGAAGTTTATCGAAGCTGGCCGGGGGTGCATTTGAAACCATTATCGCGGGGCAACCCACTGCCTGCGCCGCCAGCAAATCGCTTTCCGAGTCGCCAATGAGGAAGGTGTCCTCAAAGGTAAAGTGATGCTCGGCCTGGGCCTTAAGCAGCAGACCCGGCTTCGGTTTTCTGCACGGGCAGTCATCCTCTGCGCGGTGCGTGCAATAGTAAACACTGCGTATTCGTCCCCCTTGCGCGTCAACCTCTTTTACGAATTTACGGGTGATTTCCTGCAAGTCATCGGCGGTCATCAGGCCCTTCCCAACTCCTGCCTGATTGGAGACGACGGTCACATGGTAGTTTTTTTCAGTCAAAAGGCGCAGCCCCTCAAGGGCGCCGGGGAGGAAAATAAATTTCTCCCAGCAGGTAACATAGCTGCCCACGATGCGCTGATTGATGACTCCGTCGCGGTCAAGCAGGACGAATCTCGGCATTCCCAGCATCCCCTCCGTCAGCACTCCTGCCCCCTGGAGCGGCCCTGCCTCCAGGAACGGGACAAGCCACCCTTGGCTCCAAGCAAGCTATTTGATAAACAGATATCGGTTTTTGGATTAGGCCTCAACCTTTCGCCGGACCTTCCCGAAGGAGATAGCGGGTTAGCGCATCCTGCCACGCTGGAAGGAGGCCAAGCCCTTCGCTTTCCAACCGCGTGTGGGCAAGTCGTGAATTTCGTGGCCGCGGAGCTGGCCGCTCTGAGGCCGAGGTGGGAATGGCAAAGACTCGAACGTGGCTCAGCGCTGCCCGCCGAAGGGTCTCTTGGGCAAACTCAAACCAGGAGCAATAGCCTCGGTTCGTCACGTGATAGATGCCAGGGCTTCCCCTCACCACAATTTGTTCCAGCTTCCCGGCCAGATCCATAGTGTAGGTGGGTGCCCCAACCTGATCGTCTACCACGCGGAGCGACTCCCCCCGTTGGGCTCGCTGCAAAATGGTGCGAACGAAATTCTTGCCCAAAGGGCCGAAAAGCCACGATGTCCTTACAATCCAGGCAGCTTCGAGCAATTCCGTGACGTATCTTTCGCCTTGCAGCTTGCTCCGGCCGTACACGTTGAGGGGGTTAGGCTGATCGTCCTCCTCGTAAGGGGTTGGCTTCTGGCCGTCGAAAACGTAGTCAGTGCTGAGGTAAAGCATGGGGAGGGAGGCCTGTCGGCAAGCGACAGCCACATTACGAGTGCCCTCTGCGTTCACCTGGAAGGCGAGATCGGGCCGGTGCTCGCAGTCGTCCACAGAGGTAAAAGCAGCGGTGTGGATCACGACCTCGGGCTTGGTGCTGTCGAAGGTTCGCTGCACAAGGTCGAGATCGGTGATGTCGACTTCGGGCAGATCCGCAGGAACGACCTGATGGCGCGCCCCGAGGTGGGCCGTTAGGTCTCGACCTAACATCCCGTTGCTTCCTGTAATCAAGATTCGCACGGCGTTCTACAATTGGGCCAGGGAGCTACGACGGTTCTCGTAGAATCTCTGGTAGTAATCGCGGTACTCTCCGCTCTTGGTTTTCTGCACCCAATCGGCCCGGCTGCGGTACCACTCGACTGTTCGCAGCATCCCTTCCTCAAACGTCACAGTGGGTTCCCAATCCAACTCCCTGCGGATTTTGCTGCAGTCGAGCGCATAGCGACGATCGTGCCCTGGCCGGTCTTCCACAAACTTGATCTGATCCTCGGACTTATGCAGGATTCGCAACAGCCCGCGCACGACAGTCAAGTTGGTCACCGGTTGCCCGAATCCGATGTTATAGGTTTCGCCAGGGCACCCCGAGTTCAGGACTCGGTCGAGCGCGCGGCAGTGGTCTTCCACAAAAATCCAATCGCGCTCGTTCAGGCCGTCACCGTAAACGGGGAGCGGCTTGCCTTCAAGAGCATTAGTAATCATCAGGGGGACGAGCTTTTCCGGGAATTGGTAAGGGCCGTAGTTGTTCGAGGATCGCGTCAGGAGGGCCGGGAAACGGTAGGTCTGCCAGAAGCTTCTCACCAACAGATCCGAAGCAGCCTTACTCGCGGCATAGGGGCTGTTGGGCCGGAGTGGAGACTGTTCACCGGCAAATTCTCCCGGTTGCAGAGTTCCGTAAACCTCATCGGTGGAGATGTGCAAGAAGCGAGGGACCTTGGAGCGCCGAGACGCCTCCAAGAGCGTGCAAGTGCCCTGGACATTGGTACGGATAAACTCGCGCGCGTCGGCGATGCTCCGGTCGACATGACTTTCCGCGGCAAAATGCACCACCGAGTCTATTCGCTGATCCAGGATATCCCTTACACAGTCGGCTTCACAAATGTCTCCTCGGATAAATTGGTAGCCAGGGTGAGATTGCAGGTCGGAGAGGTTGTCCAGATTTCCCGCATAGGTTAACTTGTCAAGATTTACTACCGTGCTTTCAGGATATGTCCTGAGGAAGTAACGAATGAAATTGGAGCCGATGAATCCGGCGCCGCCCGTGACGAGAATTTTCAAGTCTCACACTCCAGAATCACTTGTGCTGTGTTTCCCAATCGTAGTTCAAGAAGGGATGGTCGTAAGGAAGACGCCCCTCATCCTTGGGATTGTAGAAACGGTCGGTCAGGTAAACCAGTGTGCCGACCTCCGGGCCCACGACCTTGTAACCATGCCCCACTCCCGGGGGAATCCTTAACCTCCAAGGTCGCAGGATACCCAGAAAAATGGTGTTCACTTTCCCGTGGGTTGGCGAACCCAGCCGCAAGTCGCACAGCACCACTTGGAACATGCCCTGGATTGGCGCCCAGAAGTCGGTCTGCTGGAAGTGGTAGTGAAGCGCTTTGATGCTCCCGGGGTAGGCGGCCGCCAGCGAAACCTGAAGCGTTGGACACTCCCTCAAGCCCTGCGTTAGGGGAGAAGTGCCCACACGGAAAAGCTCGGTGAAGTACCCCCTGTCGTCCGGATAGATCGCTCCCCGTTCGACGGCCACCCCAGTGATCAAGTTCGCGCTGTCCGGGGCGAGGATGACGTCGCCAATATCTCTGGCCGACCGCTTGAGGAGAGCAAGGTGTAGACCATTACCCTCTCCTATCAGCAGCCTCTCGTTGCTCGGCGTGACTTCGGTCCTACCCATTTGACCGGCTCCTTAGTTTACTTTGTGGGCAAGGGAGGGACTCTATTCGCTCCCCCCTGCGCCACCAGGTTGGTAGCCCGCAAGAGAGAATCGAATGTCCCTGCGTCCGTCCACCAGCCTTCCAGAATACTGTAAGTGAGAGTGCCATCGGCCAAGTACTGGTTGTTCACGTCCGTGATTTCGAATTCTCCCCTGCGCGAAGGTTTCAACTTACGGATGCGGTCGAATACCGTCGCATCATACATGTAAATGCCAATCACGGCGTAGCGGGACTTTGGTTCCTTGGGTTTTTCCTCGATGCGAACGATTCGCCCGCCTTCAAAAGCCGGGACACCAAAGCGCTCCGGGTCAGCAACTTCCTTCAGGATGATATGGGCGCCCCGTTCTTGTTTGTTGAATTGAGCGCAAGCCGCGATAATATTCGTCTCAATGATGTTGTCGCCGAGAACTACGCAGATCTTGTCGGCATCCGCAAAATACTCCGCCAAGCGGAGCGCGTCAGCAATCCCGCCTTCGCCTTCCTGGTAGGTGTAGTTGATATGCTTGAGACCAAAATCCTTTCCATTGCCCAAGAGGCGCAAGAAATCACCCGCGTCCTGCCCTCCCGTCACCACGAGAATGTCCCTGATCCCCGCATTGACCAAAGTCTGGATGGGACAAAAAATCATGGGGCGGTCGTACACAGGAAGAAGGTGCTTGTTGGTTACACGGGTGAGAGGAAACAATCGCGAACCGATCCCACCAGCCAATATGACACCTTTCATGAGCGACTAGCACCTCGTTTCTCAGTGCGGAAAGCGCATTCTTGAGGAAGTTGCGTATCTGGGAGCATCTCAAAAGCTTCCATCCGAGCCTGGAGACGAGATTTCCTCTTCCTTCCTTGTGTTCCAGGATGTGGATGTGGAATAGGTGGCCTTAGATCCAATTCCAAGAATGACGGCGAAAAGCAAGGCGTTGGCGGGGATCTGTAAATTGAAGTCTGTGATGGAATGGATTAACAGGGCCACACTGCCCCCAATACACGCCAGCAAAACTGAACGACGGTAAGGGTTGCGTGCTTCGACGTAAGCTAGGATCATCTTGAACAGCAAGCCTATTATGGGGATGAAGAGCAACGCCGCGCCGAGAATCCCCGTGTCGGTGGTCACTTCGAGATAGTCATTGTGCGCATGGTCGAGAAGGAAATCGAGTGAGGTAGTCTGATAGCGTCGAAACGCGACTACAAATGTCCCCAAGCCTGTACCCACGGTAGGATAATCCCTAATGATGCCACTTGCCTGCCTCCACATTGCAAGACGTCCGGAAGGATCTTCAAGAGCCGAGGGCGTGAGGATCTCAAATCGGCTGATCACGGGATCAAGCCCAATCCAAAGAGCATAGGTCATCGAGCAAGCGATGACCAGCAAGGTGATAACCATCCAGGCTCGGCGGCCTCCTCCCAGCCGGCCTAAAAAGGCCATTAAAATGAGACTCGCCAAGACCGAGAAAATGCCCATGCGCGAGCGGGAAAAGACGACAGCCATGAGCAGAAGGATCACGAGGAACGCATAAAAGAGGATTGGCGGGTGTAACGACAGTGAATACCGGCCACCGCGCAAGCGCCGTCTTTCGGGGACGCCATGGGCTGACGGCGATTGGAGGTTGTAAAAGACCATCATCGCCGCAAAGGGTATTACAAGTTCCAGGAACCCGGCAAAATGATTATGATTAATGTAGGTGCCGGTGGCGTCGTCTGTGTAGAATTGCTTCGTGAAGCCAAAGATCTTTTGATAACCTGTCAAATACTGAACCATCCCGTATGCTGCTTCCAGGGAACCAAGCACGATCAAGCCGGGTGTCAAGACGTTCTTACCTTCCCTGGCCTCGAAGGCGTAGGCTGCCAAAACGAAAGCTGCCAAATAGGCGAGCAACTTGAAAAATCCGAGTAGCGTGTCGTGAGGATATAAGCTTAGAGTCGCCCAGTGTGCTGCTCCAAGGGTGAGCGCGGCTTGAAGCCCAGGGAATAAACGATTCGGAGATAGCCAGGACACGACTCGTACAGGGAGGGGAATCGTCTGGAAAACCACGAGGCAGAGGAAGGGAAGAATCCAAAGTGGAAGCGGAAGGTCTATTTTCCCGTCTATGGTCTGCCTGACCAAAACAACAAGCGTCAAGAGGAAGAGGCTCACCTCCATGGCGGTATAGGCGAGAGATTGCACACCGCCGAAAGCCAGGACCGAGCCTGTGATGATAAGCAGAAGACCCCACTCAACAATTTTCTTCACTTATTTTGAACCCCCATTGGCGGCCCGCCAAACGCCAACCCCCCGGAAGAATGATGGCCTCCAGCGAGGGGCCACTCTACCAGAGCTCTCTGGTAGTTCTCGGGGGTACCTATATCCAGGATGTATCCGTCCAGGAGACAGCCGCAGGCCTGGCCTGCCAATCCAGGAATGACGTCTTTGCCGAAGTCCATTACAGGCCTGCGCGGAAGGAGTTCAAACAATCCACTCCGCGCAAGGTAGATGCCGGCATTCGCAAGATCGGATTTGGGGTGCGACGGCTTCTCTTCAAAAGCGGTAATCCGGCCGGATTCATCGAGTGACACTATGCCACAATTCTCGGGTTTGGCCGCGTGAAAAAGCGCCATGGTCAGCACACCTGTGTGCCGCATGTGAAAGGACTTCAAAGCCTCCAAATTCGCGCAAACCAAGTTGTCAGCATAAAAGATGAAGAAATCGTCGTCGCCGCCAATGAAGTCCCTATTCGCCGCAATTGTGCCCGCACTCCCCAGCAGGTTCTCTTCGTGAAACAGATGAATTCTCACCGTGCTCTTTTGCAGTTGTGCCCAATTTCTCACTTCTTGGGCGAAGCGGTGAGTGTTGATCAAGACGTCTTTAATTCCAAGCTGCCCGCAAATGCTGAGCCAGATGCTGAGGAGAGGCGTGCCCTGGATCGGGAGCAGACACTTTGGAATCCTATCGGTCAGCGGTCTCAGCCGGGTTCCAAGACCGGCTGCGAGCAAAAAAGCCTTTGCAAAGCTTCCAGACACTCAGACTCTCTCCGTCAGCGGAACGGTCCACTCGATTGAGGTCGTCCGTCTAATATTGGTCCCTTGCACGTTGCTAAAGAAAGCCACCCTGCTGTCATCCTGAGCGTTCATAGCCGAAATCTGCCGTTTAATTCCTGCTTGTCACTGGCCACTCTTCACGGCCCTTCCGACACCTTAAACCTGTTCTTACCTGCTGTGTGTTGCTTCCAGGGTTGGGGTAAATGTCCAGCGCATACCTCGCCGGGAATCAGAATCGAAGAACGGATCATCATAGACGACCCGCGCTCCCCCGGAGTCGAAATGGAACGTCATCTCCTTCAATCCAAATTCCGCCAGACCCTCACGGACTTTCGCTTGCTTCTCGCGCTCGCAACAGAGTAGCAGGAACCCTCCTCCCCCTGCGCCGGCTATTTTACCGCCTAGCGCGCCCCGACTCTTTGCCACCTGGTAAATCTGATCAATGCGCGCGTTGGAGATCTTTCCCGAAATCCTTCTCTTGATCATCCAGCCTTCATCCAACAATCCGGCAAAGTCGTCCAGGTCCGCCCTGAGCAGCGCATCACGCATAGGAAGCACTAGCTCTTTGAGTCTCGTCAACGATTCCACAACGACGTGCTCGCGCTGCTGGATCAAACGGTCCTGCCCCTGAAGGATCTCGGAAGAATCACGAGAGTTTCCAGTGAAGAAAAGCATGAGGTTCTGCTCGAGGTCCAGGAGCAATTCTTCGGGCAGGCGCAGAGGCTCAACGTCCACGCCATTGGCATGAAACTTGAAAACATTCATACCCCCCAGGGCGACAGCGTATTCGTCTTGTTTTCCGACCGGCTTTTTCAAAATGGTCCGCGCGATGTGGAAAGCGGTCTCCGCCAGGTCTTCTTCCGAAAGATCGTGCCCGAGAAAAGCGGAAAGCGTCTTCAGGATGTTGACGCACACCGCGGCAGACGACCCTAACCCTGTGCCGGGCGGCACTTCAGATGCGAGGAAGAGGTTAACCCCGACGTCGCACCGCAGATGCTTGAGGACAGCAAAGGGAATCTCAAAGTCGCTGCCTTGGAACTCCATCTTCTCGATCTGCTCGCAGGTCTCAAGGGTCTTCAGATCGGAGGAGATAATTTGCGTCTGCCGATCCTCGCGCTCCGTGAGGACGGTATAGAAATATTTGTCAATGCTCGTGGAGAGCACCATGCCCCCATGTTCTTCGTAATAGGAGGGAAAATCAGTGCCACCGCCGGCAAAACTGACTCGGACAGGCGTTCGGGCAATAAGCATAAGGCGCTCTCTGTTCTGACAAGCGCTTGGTTGGCAGATGTTCGCGTGCCGCTTGTTGGCGGTCGCCTCCTAGCTGTCACCTGCTAACTAACAAGTGTTTCGTTAGCTGATGTTCGCGTGCAGCGTCTCCCCGACCGGAGGTGGAGAAGGGTTGCCGGGATCGGCGACCGCAGCCTTCCGACGCCGGAGCAGTGTATTGATGGTTGCGACCATCAGGGTCAAATCCATCAACAGAGAAAATGTGGCCACATATTCCAAGTCATATTTGGTTTTGAGATCGGAAGAATCAAGCCCTCTAACTCCTCTGACCTGTGCCAATCCTGTAATCCCAGGCTTGACCTGCAACCTGCGCCTGTGCCAAGCCGAGTAGCGGCGGACACGTTCGGGGGTCTCGGGTCGCGGCCCGACAATACCCATGTCACCTTTAAGAACATTCCACAGTTGAGGCAACTCGGAGAGGCTGTAGCGGTGAAGAAACCGGCAAAACCGGACCTTCCAGTTGCGTGAGTTAGGCAACAACGGGTCATCTGCAGCGCTCACGTTGAAGCGGAACATCACGAAGGGTTGCCCCCCCATCCCAATACGCGTGTCTCGCCAGAGAAAGTGCCCTTTGAAAAGCACCGCCAGTGAAAGACTGATGGGAATGATTACGGGCGAGAAGAATAGCAGCAGGATGGAGGCTGCCGAATAGTCAAGCAGGAGCTTGGCCGCGCCGGAAAAAGGGTCAAGGGAAGCTTCTCTCAGTTCGAAGATAGGGATTCCGTCAATGCTGAAGCTCTCTATCTGTTTGGTATGAAGGTCGTAATACTCAGGAATTAATTTCACCTGAATGCCCAGCTTCTGGCAGTTGGCGATGAATTCCAGGCTAGTTGTCTGACGGCGAATCGGCGTGGTGAAGATCAGCTCGTCAACTTTCCTACTGGCGAGTTCGCGGGCCATTTCCTCGGAACTGGTTTGCTCCAGGTCGCGGGTAGCGGCCTGGTTTCGGTTTACCGCAGGATAAAGAAACCCCAGGAGCTCATAATTCAGTTCCTGGTGTTGCCGTATTCGATCCCCAAGTTCCCTTGCAAGATCGGATTGGCCGACAATCACTACCCGGCGCACACCCCAACCGTACTTCCGCGACCACTTCAGCAGGTCCCGGTACAAGAGCCTGGTTCCGGCAAAGAGAACGATCAGCAGAAGGGGAAGAAATATCAAAAGCAGTCGCGAATAGAAGGTTTTCGCCAGGTAAGAACCCGCCAGCAGCGCCCCCATAAGCACCCCGAGGGACATGAGCAGACGGGAGACACCCAGTGGGAAATCCCGGCCTAACAAATAGGGCCGATCCAACTCAAAGGCGCGGAAAAGCACGATCCAGACGCCCACCGCCATGGCCATTGCCGGCCAGTAGGAGGCGAAGGTCTCCTCGCCCTGGGTCGCGATAAGGTTCTGGAGGGCATAACGCATCCCGTAGGCAATGCGGAATGCAACGACTATGGCCACAAGGTCGCCTAGAAGGAGTGCGTACCTGGGAAAGTTCTTACCCATATGGTTTCAGGCCAAACCAACATACGGAGACGGAATACAGACGTTTCTTAGAACCTCAATATGCTTTCTGTGAGTTATTCCGGTACCCTTTGGGATGCTTTTGCTTCCATGCCCAGGCAGACCGTATTATGTTCTTAAGGTCAGAGTGCCGAGGCTCCCATTTCAGTTCCCGGTTTAGCTTTCGCGCGCTCGCAACAAGAACTGCCGGGTCCCCAGGGCGGCGTTCTCCAACACGGATATCGAGCCTGCGTCCGGAAGTTTCCTCGACGGCTTTCACCACCGCCCGGATCGAATATCCCTTACCGTGGCCGACATTATATATCCTCAAGCCCAATTTTGGAAGGAAGCGCAGAACCAGGATATGTGCCTGCGCAATATCCAGAACATGCACGAAATCTCGGATGCACGTGCCGTCCGCTGTCGGATAATCATCTCCATAGATCTCAAATGACACTTTGGGATCTGAGGCTGCGGCTAGCAAACGAGGCAGGAGGTGGGTCTCCGGCCTATGATCCTCGCCCAAATCGCCGGTTGCACCTGCGGCATTAAAATACCTCAGGGCTGCACAGTTGATTCCATAAGCGCCATGGTACCAAGCCAGCGCCCGTTCAATCACCAGTTTACTCTCACCGTACGGGTTAACTGGGCCGGTAGGATGATCCTCCCGGATGGGAACACTCTTAGGTTCGCCGTAGACCGCAGCACTGGAGGAAAAAATCAGCCTTTGTATCTTCAATTCAGCCAAGACTTCAAGAAGAGAGAGCGTGCCGCTGACATTGTTGCGGTAATAGAGATGAGGATTACGCATTGATTCATCGACCAAGGCGCTGGCCGCAAAGTGCATGACAGCTTCAATCTGGTGCTTCTTGCACAGGCGCTTGAGTTTTTCCGTATCAGCGATGTCTCCCCTTACAAACTGAACTTGATCGACGACCGCTTGGCGGTGTCCCGCGGTGAGATTGTCGTAGCCAACAACGCGCTGCCTTTGCCTCACCAGTTCCGCCGCGCACACACTGCCCACATACCCGGCCGCACCCGTCACCAGAATGTTCATACATCAATAAGCCCCTTCGCGCTTCAAGATTTTCCACAGGGTCAAACACAGAATCTTGCAATCAAACCAGAACGACCAGTTCTGGATGTAATACAAATCCATTTTTATCTGCTCCTCGTAAGACACTTCCTGTTAAGCTCCCCGCGCAGTTTCCCAGGACTGGCCAGAAGAACCGCCGGATCACCCGGACGACGAGGCCCGACTCTTACCAATAACTTCCGGCCCGTGCCCTCTTCGACCACCTTGAGAACCTGGCGAATCGAATACCCTCGGCCATGCCCGCCATTATATATTCTTGAATGCACTTTGGGAAGGGCACGAAGCGTCGGGTAGTGGTGTCATTTGGAGCGCAGTCATTCCCGCGAAAGCGGGAATCCAGTCCGTCGACAGCGCATTTCCGAAGGTTTGCCGAGTAGATTCCTCCCGCCATGGCGGGACGGGAATGACGGCGGCTTGCAACGCCCGTGTCTCGCGAATGACATCGCTACCAAGCGCCGGGTTATGGGCCCGGGCTACATCCCGAATGTCGAGAGGGTCACTAAACCTCGTCTGTCCCCCGAGGCTTTTTGGTTTCTTCACCGAGGCCTGAGGCCGTCTTGGGAGCAGCGTCCTTTCCTCCCAGCACAACGCCGATCGTCTCCAAGAGGATTTTGAAATCCAACCATAAAGACCAGTTGTCGATATACTCCAGGTCTTTGGCCACCCAAACCTCGAAGCGCGGATCGTCGCGCGCGCTCACTTGCCAGAGGCCCGTAATGCCCGGCAAAACCGCTAAGCGACGGCGCTGGTGTTCCGTGTACAAGGCCACTTCGCTGGGAGATTGAGGACGCGGACCCACTAAACTCATTTCTCCCTTGAGGACGTTCCATAACTGCGGAAGTTCGTCGAGGCTGTATTTTCTCGAGAATCGTCCCACCCTTGTGACTCTCGGATCGTTCGGGATCTTAATAAGGTGGGGCCCTCCCACGTTCAGGTGTGCGAGGTCCGCGAGTCTCTTCTCGGCATCTGCATACATGGAACGAAACTTGTAGAGGGTGAATTCACGCCCTTTAAATCCGACTCGACGCGCCCTGAATATCGCCGGCCCATCAGAATCCACTTTGATTAACAGGCTTAGAATCGCGGTGATGGGCAGAGTGACGATCCCCATGACAAACGATAGAATCAGATCGCCGGCTCTCTTAAGGTGCTGCTGCAGAAATCTACCTGTTCCAGCCAAGTGGTTGTCGTTCCCTCCTGCGCCCGCGTCTTGGTCGGCGCTTGCTCTGATCTAGCCGTGGGTCACCTGGAGTCGGACTCTGCCCCCGAACACATCACAGGTGACAAATTGGGTTCTCAAAGTTCCTGTTCACCCCAAGCATTCGTACTCCCGCGGCGCTTCTCGAATCCGCTTTCAACAATATGTCTCATGGATTGTTGGAACTTGCTGGTATCGAAGCGCAAGGCGTTGTTGCGGATTTCCTCGGAAACCAACGAAAGCCGATCCATTCTCTGCACTGCGTCTTCGATGGACTTGGAGGTTTGTTTCTCGAAGAGCACGCCTGTTCGACCGTCCACGACGATCTCGGAGGCCCCGCCTGCACCGTAAGCGATGACAGGCTTGCCGTAAGCCTGCGCTTCGACCATGACGATTCCGAAATCTTCATACCCTGGGAAGACAAGTGCTCGACAACCTGCATAACAGTCCGACAGCCCTTTGTCGGTTATGCTCCCCAGGAACTCAATGTTGGGCTTGCTCATGCGCCGCAGTTCTCCCAGCATGGGTCCTGTGCCTGCAATCTTCAAGGGGAGCCCAAGCCGATTGAAAGCTTCCACGGCCAGATCAACTCTCTTGTAGGCCATTAATCTCGACACGAGCAAATAGTAGCTGCCTGACGGTCCCACACACTGTATTTCTCTAACGGGGACCGGCGGATAGACGATGGCAGAGCGGCGGCGGTAATACTTGGCAATGCGCTCAGCCACCAATTGCGATATGGCGATAAACTGGTCCACGCGGTCGGCAGAAGCGTGGTCCCAAAGCCGCAGCGAGGTGAGGATGGGGTCAACCAAGACTCGCTTCCACGTTTGGCTGAAGATTGCGCGCCGGTAGTAATGATACTCTGACCATAGATAGCGGAGCGGCGAATAGCAGTAACAGGCGTGAAAGACGCCGGGCGGGACAATGACGCCCTTGGCGAACGAAAATGATGAGCTTAGAACCACATCGTATTCAGTCAAGTCGAAGGATTCGACGGCCATAGGATAAAGCGGCGCATAGGCACGGAAATAACGCTTTGAACCTGGGAGACCTTGTACAAACGAGGAGTGAATTATAGCTTCAGGGAAAGCTTCCTTTGTTACTCTCTCATTAAAAACTAAGGTATAAATTGGCGCCTCTGGAAAAGTCCTATGCAGGCACTGCAGTACTCGCTCGGCACCCCCTATATGAACAACAACGTCATGCACCAAGGCGACTCGCACCCTGGCCTCCTTTATCAACCAATACACTTCGGCATTTGATCTCCGCCTCCCAATAAAGCTTGAGATCTCGGAGGGTGTCTGCAAGCTGGCGGCGCGGTTCCCAACCAACGGCGAGCTTGGCCTTGGAATAATCTCCCCACACCTCAGTTGCCTCGCGATCACGGACCAGGGACTTGTCGACCGAGATCTGGACAGGTTTGGAGGCGAAAGAGATGACGGTCTGGAGGATGGTCTCTATTGAGACGGGGCGCCCCGAGCAGAGCTGGTACACTTCGCCCGGCGTGCCTTTCTCGAGCAGATCGCGGTAGCCACGAACGACGTCTCGCACGTCACTGAAGTCGCGTATGACATGGAGGTTTCCGGCCATGATGGTGGGCGGACGCAATCCTCCATCGATCTCCGCCGCTTGCCGCGCAAACTTGGAGCAGACGAAGCTGGATGACTGGCGCGGCCCCGTGTGATTAAACGGTCTCACGCGGATGATGGGCAGTCCATAGCCTTGAAAAAACTGCAAAGCCAGAATCTCGGCCGTCGCCTTGCTCCCTGCGTAAGGACTAACCGGCCGGAGTTCCATCCCCTCACGCATGGGGAGCTTCTCCGCAGGAACATGACCGTACACCTCCGATGAGCTGATGAACAGTAAACGGCAGTCCATCCCAACCCGGAGCCAGGCCGAGAGGAGATTCAGGGTGCCCGTGAAATTCACTTGATAGGTCAGGTCTGGGCTCTCGCAGGATTCTGAGGGAGATGAAAAGGCGGCAAGGTGGTAAATCCGCTGGGGCCTGGAGGACTGTAGCACTTCGAGCATGCGGTCAAAGTCGCGCACATCCCCGCAAGCTATTTGGAGTTGTTTTTCGATGTGCTGAATGTTCGCCCGGTCTTCATTGAGGGCGAGGAGCGCGACGACCTCTTCGCCTTTCCCCAGGAGGTAATCAGCCAGGTGAGACCCTGCAAAACCCGCACATCCTGTAATCAGCGACTTCATTGCGTAGCCGCCCTGACGGAGGGGACGGCAGCTTCACTCCGAAGCCGCACGAGATCCTCATCCACCATCATTTTGACAAGGCCTTCGAAGCTGACTTTTGGCTTCCAGCCCAGTTCCTCCCGAGCTCTCGAGGCATCGCCGAGCAAGTGATAGACCTCAGCAGGGCGCAAGAAAGCTGGGTCTGTCTCCACGTAATCTCGATAATCCATGCCCAGGTGTCCGAATGCCATTTCCAAGAGCTGCCGCACGGAGTGAGCCACTCCGGTTGCTACCACGTAGTCTTGTGGTTTTGCCTGCTGCAACATCTGCCACATGGCTTCCACGTAGTCACCGGCAAATCCCCAGTCGCGTTCGGCGTCAAGGTTTCCCATCTTGAGCTTTGATTGCAGACCAAGTTTGATCCGAGCTGCGCCGTAACTCACTTTCCGGGTCACGAATTCCAATCCGCGCCGCGGCGACTCGTGATTGAACAGAATTCCCGAGCACGTGAAAAGACCGTAGCTCTCACGATAATTAACGGTGATCCAATGGCCGTAGAGTTTGGCCACGCCATACGGGCTGCGCGGATAAAAGGCTGTCTTTTCGTTTTGCGGGCTCTCGCGGACCATGCCGAACATTTCACTCGAGGAGGCCTGGTAGAATCTTATTTTAGGATTCACCAAGCGGACGGCCTCGAGCACGCGGGTGACTCCGAGTGCTGTGAACTCGCCCGTCAGCACCGGCTGGTTCCAGGAAGTGGGGACAAAGGATTGTGAAGCCAGATTATAAACCTCGACGGGCTCACAATGTTGAAGAGCACTGATGAGTGAGTTTTGATCGAGGAGGTCTCCCGGGATCAATTCAATCCTGTCTTGCAAGTGGTACAGGCGCTCGAAGTTCACCGTGCTGCTTCGACGCACCAGGCCATAAACGCGATAGCCTTTTGAAAGCAGGAACTCAGCCAGATAAGATCCGTCCTGTCCAGTTATTCCCGTAATCAACGCTGTCTTGGTCACTCATTCCTCCTCTTGCGAAAGCGCTCTTCTGGCAGCAACACGATGATGCCAAAGTCTCCCCTGCGCCGTCGAATCGAGCATTTCCAGATGCCAGCGCTTTTGGTTTGATAAACGTATCTTTCACGTCTTGAGACAGCCCACCAAATAACATGAACCAAAAATCCGCAGCGGCGTACGGCCGAGTGCAGCGAGCCTGTCGTCCAGGTTCAGCTTCAGTCGTGAAGCCAAAGCGCAGAATGGAGCCGGGAGAAGAGTGAATAGCGCATAGCGGTCACTTACAATTTGATATCCAACCTGGGTCACCGTCCTACGAGCTACTGAAGGCCGGTGTTTGCGCGGCCGGAAATTGAACGGCGTGGCGCCATATTTTCCGCCCACCAGGACTCTCCGTATCGTTGACAGCGCTTTTCGGGCGCCGGGGATCCTCTCGAACCATTGGAAGAGGCTGAAGAGGCTGAGCGTGTATCCGTATTTGTTTGTATAACAGATGATGAACCTTCCTCCGGGTTTCAAAACGCGCGCCACTTCGCGGAGCACATTTTCGTCGCCTGGCAAGTATTCAATGACCCCAGCACAGATCGCGGCATCGAAAGACTCGTCTCGAAAGGGGAGCAACTCCACATCGCCCACCTGGTAATGCCACAGTCTGGAAGCATCCTGGGCGGCCGCTTGCACCTTGCAGCGTTGGATCATCGCCGGAGCGGCATCGAGTCCTACGCCGCAATAGCCTCGCTTTGCCAAGTCAAAACTCAGAAACCCCGCACCACAGCCTAAATCGAGGATTCGGGAGCCTCGCGGCAGCTCCATCTCTTCGACCATCTGCAAAACAGCACGGTGGCGAGCCCAGAGTATATTGCCCCCAGCCGGGACCAAATACCTTTCGGTATACCAATCACAATGGGTCTGGAAATACCTGCATGCGGCTTCCTTCAAGCTGGAGCGAGGAGGTCCGCTTAGCGGTAAATGCTTGCCATCCATCCTGTGCCTCTCGACCTTTTAGCCGCAATTCCCGATTTCAACTTTATCATTGCGCAAAACCATACGCCAGCCCCCCCCTCTCGTGTCAAGCTCAGACCCCATAGGCGGCCGGATGCGTGGTGGTGCTCCATAACCGACGCGCGTTAAGCCCTCAGGACCTCACGGTACAGTTCGAGGTGCTTCTGCGCAGCTTCCCGCGCGGAAAACAGGCAGGCTCGTTCCTGGCCGAGTCTGCCGAGCTGCTGCCGAAAGTCAGGATCCGATAGTAGCCGCTCCAGGGCGTTCGCGATCGCGCTTCCGTCCTGCGGATCAACCAGCAGCCCAGCGTTACCTACGACTTCAGGAAGCGAAGAGCTATTCGCCGCCACGACTGGGATACCATAAGCCATCGCCTCAAGTGCGGGAACGCCAAACCCCTCGTTGAACGAAGCCAGCACAAAAACCGTCGCCCCTGAGTAAAGTAAATGGAGATCGTTGTCCGACACCTCACCGGTGAACACCACTTGCCTTTCCAAATGCAACTCCCTCGTTAATTGCAACAGAGACGGGTAGGCCCTGTCCTTCCTTCCGGTGAGCACCAACTGGTAACTATGGCGCTTTTGTGGGGGGATCATCGAGAAGGCGCGAATCAATCCATATACGTTCTTGTGAGGCTTCAAGAGGCCCACGAAGAGGATGTAAGGTGAATTGATACCGAGCGCCGCCAAGCGAGCCGGGTCTGAGGATTTCTGCAAATGCCGGTATCGCTCGGAGAGAAACCGGTAGATAACCCGCACCTTGTTCTCAGGAACCTTAAGCTGCGAGCAGATCGCATGCTTCGAGAACTCAGAGATCGTGATGATCTGTCTGGCATGACTTGCCGCTGCCCCCAACATAAACCGTGCGTAAAGGTATGCCGCTCGATATGGGACGAAGTCACGGTGGAGCAAGTGGGTCAAATCCTGGATCGTAACAACCAGGGCTCCCCTATAAAAGTACGGAATATTGTAATGCGGGCAGTGGAGGAGATCGGTATTGCGGGCCAGGCGCGCGATTTCCCATTGTTCTCCCATGCCGTATATCGGTGATCGCCCACAGACATATCGAAACGTGGGAGGCAAAGGGTCAGGGAGCAACTCGCGGCGTGGGGCAATGATTTCGAAATTGAATTCATTTTCGATTCGAGCGAAGTTGAACAATAAATCGTAGATGTACCTACCGATTCCCGAAAATCCCAGCATTCGGGCATCGATCGTGATTTTCGTACGGGTGGACATGAAACTGCTACCTCCGCGCTTGCGGTCTACTTCTGCAAACGAGTCCCTTGCTTCCTGTCCACGCTCATTTCTCGGAGTGAACAATTTAATTACTCTTAAGAACCATGCAAGAGAGCTTGCGTTTCAGATCTAGAGTATCGGCCCGGGCAGTCTTTTGACTCCTGCCCAGAAGACTCTGGGGATTGCACCTAACCTGTTGTCCTACGATTCCAGCACCTTGCGGTACACCTCGATGTGGCGGCGCGCGCATTCTTCCCAAGAGAATTGTTTTGCTCTTTCCAATCCCTTCTGGCGTAGCACGGCTTGTCGCGCCGGCGAATTCAACACTCGTTCAATGGCCTCCGCAAGATCGTCCACACTGGACGGTTCAAAGAACTCCGCCGCGCCCCCTGCCACCTCAGGCAACGAAGCCGCCCGCGAGCATATTACGGGCGTTCCGCAGGCCATGGCCTCCAGCACCGGCAGGCCAAATCCCTCGATGAAAGATGGCATCACTAGAAGATCAGCTCCTGCATAAACCTTGGGCAGCAGTTCATAACCTACGAAAGGAACAAAGGAAACACGGTCGGCGATTCCAAGCTGGGAACAAAGGCTGACGAGTCCTTTCTTCCACTTAGGATCATCGCCAACGATCAGCAGCAGCTCGACTTTTTTTCGTGCGCGCAGTAGCGCAAAGGCGCGGATCAGTGTGGGAAGGTTTTTGTGGGGCTTAAGCGCCCCAATGTACAGGAGGTAGGGGCGCCGCAACTGAAGCGCTGAGGAAGCCGCTCGGAATGCCTCCTCATGATTGCATACGCGGAAGTGAGAGCTCACCCCCAGGTGGATCATGATGACTTTTTCGGGACGAACCCCGAGCCTGTCCACAATCTGTCGCTTAGTGAACTCGGAATCGGTAATAATGTGATCGGCTTTGTGGGATGCCACTTTGAGCATCGGCCGCGCATAGACGAGCGAGGGAAGCGTTCGGCGAAATGTCCGATCCGTGATGTGAGTGAGATCGTGGATTGTCACCAGCAGCTTTCCACGATAGAAGCATGGGACGTTGTAATGAGGACAATGCAACAGGTCCGATCCCTTCACCACTCGAGGAATCTGCCACTGCTCTCGCAAGCTGTAAATAGGAGCATCCGCACGAATCCACGTGAAGCGGGCGGAGCCAAATTCGCGCACGGACTCCTGCCGCGGACAGGCCAGACGAAACGAGAGATCGCACTCCGTCCGCGCGTAGTTCTCGAGCAGATTCTGAAGGTAAGTCCCGACTCCCGAGTATCCCAGCATTCGGGCATCGATCGCAACTACCCTCTCCATTTTCCCTTCCTTAAAGGCAGCCTCAACAGGTTCAAAGTCGCACCGTCCGTCTCACTTATCAGCAGACCTGGCCTCGCCGGGGAAGGGAGCGGAATCCAGGCGGTAGTTCCCTTCAAGTCTGACAATTGACCTGGGGTTTGATTGGTCCAGGCGAGAAAACACGCCTGCTCCCATAAGGTTGTGGCGGATCAAAAAAACAGGCACCGCCGAGGGATTCTTGCTCCCGCCACCCACAGCCATATCGGTCGGGAACGGCTTCGAGCCAATGATCACATTGTCCGCGACGAGAGTTGTGGGACTCGCGTTGTAATCATCCTGGAGAACGTAGATACCGGCACTGCCCGCAGGCTGCGTTGACTGGCAAGCAATGGTGTTCTGGACGATTTTCGCAGACCCCGGCTCCCCACGTAACGAATGTGTGCGTTCCACATCAATGGCATTGAATGGTTCAGCCGAGCTGACGTCAAAAACCAAGTCATTATGAGAAACCTCGACGTAATGTTGATTATTGGCCGTGAGTTCGATTCGAACGTTGCGAAACGAATTTCCCGTCACGACCAGGCGTTCTGCCGGACCCATTCTGCTGGTCAGCACACAAATTCCAGAGGCCCGGCAATCAAAGTGATTGTCGGCGATCCGGATATCTTTGTTGTATTCGGATGATTGCGAGCTGTTGAAAAGGCTGAAAAGCGGTTTTTCCGGAGACGTTGAGATTACTGTGTTGTCTGCGATCGTTACATCGCGGTTAAAGAAGAATGTTGCGATAGCACCATTGCGCCCATCCTTGACGGAATTGCCCGTAAAGACGATATGGTCACTCCCTTCAGAGTCGAGGCAAACGTCCCCACAGGTATCGATTATGTTTCCTGAAACAGTCACACCGCTCCCCATACTGCCCCAGATTCCTCCCGCGCCGGTCTTAGTAATGGAGTTGTTAGAAATGGTGATCTTTCCAGTCTTACGTGGATTCGAGGCAGCACCGTCCCGTTCATAGTTCGCGTCCCCGCCCCACCATTCAACTCCGTTGTGGAATCCAACAATTGTGTTTCCATGAACCACGGCACCCCAGGTGTAAGCGAGAGTGATGGCAGAGCCGGACGTCCTGTCCGTCGAGTCTGAAATGGCAACATTATCTGCCACCTGGATATCTTGACAGGTAGATTTGTCAGTGACCAGTGCATAGGTAGGGGCGGAGGAGTGAGAAGCGAAAAGTTGAAGGTTTTTCACCCTGCACTTCGAGACCCTGACTCGCTCACACTGCGCCAGATCGACCAGAACATGGCCATCTGGAAGGCCGGCTGCGCGGACTGCCGAAAGGTGTTCGATGTCAATGTCGGAAGCCGAATTCCCGAGGATGAGAGCTCCGGGCTGCGGAGACGCGCTGGTGACCAATGAGGATTCATCCTCCCCAACCACACGGTCACCACTACTGAGCACCAAGTCCGCTTTCCACACTGTTGGAGCTGCCAGCCGGAGTGTGTGCAGCGGAGAGAGTTTGACTCTGGTAGTGACCGTGCCTTGTCGTGTTACCCAGATCTCCCCGGGGGAAGACCCTAAATCGGCGTCGGCGGAATTGATCTGTGCTCCCAAGTCGTTCCCTGGGAATTCGTTTGCGGTCCGTACCCACTGGTCTGCTTGGAGTGGCTGCATCCCTTTTCGTTCCGAAAGCTCATTCGTCTTCCCGGATCGGGCGGTTTCTATAGGCCTTGCATGAAATGGAAACAGAAGGCAGCAGATCAAAATCGCAGTTTGCCCGGCACGCCGTCCTTCACGTTTACCATCCTTACCTTCAAGGCATTCACACATTGATCGTAGGGCTCCCCTGGACCGGGTCAGAATTCGGCGTGGACGAGTTCCGTCGCCGCTTTGGCCGGTTCTCTCCGCCCCCGAGGCTGGTTCCGCAGCACTTTCCTGCGATTTTGCTCCATCCGGAGCCAACCTACGCCCATCAACATCCAAAGGTTGAATGCCGTAGGCGGGAACCAGAAGGCTCCCTCCGCAATAGCCGCGACGAGATAGGAGATCAGGCTGATGAGGGTGACTTTTACCAGTGGGTCCGACTGTGCTTTGGACATCGACCAGATGCTCCAGACTATCGGCGCGAGCCAGACCAGGGCGCCGACTACTCCGAAGATCTGGAACAGAGCGAGGTAGAGCATGTCGAATGCTCCTCCTCCTCGCGCTTCGATGTTTCTCATAGCCCGGTCGTCCGGTCCAACTAGAAAGGCCTCCACGTTGGCATCTCGCAAGGATTCTTCAATAAGGATTGCGGCAGGGTCAACCCTGCCTCCCAAACCCGTCAGCTTCTCTGTGCCCGCTTCTATCGTGCGCGTTCGCACGATAGGCACAAAGAAAAGGGAAGCTACCACTGCCGCCGTCAGGCAGGCGCCCACGAGAACTTTGTGGATTGGACGCCTGACGAAGAACAGCGTGGCCACCAGCCCTAGTGTTACAGCGCCCACCCAGACAGCTCGGGATCCGCATTCTTCAAGAGCGAACAGACTGAGGCCGATCAGGGGTATCCTCAGAGTCCAACGGCGAACCGCGGTAGCTGCAATTGGAAAAAGCAGAAGCAGGTTGATTCCAAGGATGTTGCCGTTCTGGTAGGTGGAAGTTAGCTTTAGCGTGTGGAGCTGGGGATCAATTACATTGTACTTCAGCAAAAGAAATTCTGGATCTCTGGCATCAGTGGCATTGGCCGTGAGCCCCGGCACCAGGAGCGCACTTTCGCCGAATACCCTCTGCAGGACCCCATACAAAAGTACTACCGTCACGCCAACTATCAGGATTTGAACAACTCGGTTGAGACGCGCGTCGGTGTCAATCACCCGCACCATCACGGGAAGAATGAGCGGATAAACGCAGAGGGGGACAATCTCCTTTACATGAGCCGGTATCACGTACCGTAGGACGAAACCTTCTTGAACAAGAATTCGAAATGCAAAGAGAGCAATGCTGGCGAACATTAGGAGGATGGTTGTATTGAGCGGTCGGGAGATGTGAAGAGGACGGTTGAAGCGGTACAGGAAGACCAGAAGCAGACATGCCAATAAAGCGTCAGCCCAAGTTACAGGGATATCAAGGTATTTGATCCCGCCCTTGGGAAAGGCTACGTGGAGCGCAATGCACAGGTAGGTAAGCCCCACGACCGGGGAGTGCCAACGTTGCACAAGGGGGGCCCTCTGTTCCCCTCCAAGGGCTGGCCTGGAGAAGTAATCCGCTCCGAAAGGCGTGTGTGAACTTTGCGATGCTAATGTTCTCATGTGCGTCAAGGAGCCACCCCGGTTAAAGTATGAAGAACTCTCCTCGCTGTGGCCTCCCAGGTGAAGTCTCGGGCTCGTCTCAGTCCTCTCTCAATCAGCGCCACACGGAGTTGGGTGTCACTTAATAGTCGCAGAATTCCCGCCGCCATTGCCTCGCTGTCATACGGTGAGACCAGCAAGGCAGCATCCTCAACAACTTCCGGGATCGAAGATGTATTCGAGGCCACGATAGCCACTCCGCAGGCCATCGCCTCCACCAGGGGAAGGCCAAATCCTTCATAAACCGAAGGGAAGACAAACACCGCTGCCCCTGAGTAAAGCAGAGGAAGATCTTTCTCAGGGATGAACCCCAGGAACTTTACGTCACTCTCCGTAAGCTTCCACTTCAGGATCGATTCAGCAATCCGTGATTTGCCCCAACCCTTTGCGCCCGCCACGACCAACTGGTGCGCAAGCTTCCCTTGCCCTTTAAGAATGCCAATAGCTTCTATCAGGATCGCAAGGTTCTTCCGCGGCTCGATAGTTCCCACAGACAAAATGTAGTTCTCCGAAGACCCATACTTCTGAGCAATGTGCCGGGCAGCGACCGCTGGCTCATAGGGGCGGAAATTCGCGTCCACTCCCAGGCGCATAACCTTAATCTTCTCCGCTGGGACCTGGAGTTCACTTTCAAGGTCCTGCTTTGTCGATTCTGAAATTGTCACGATCACGTCCGCCCTACTTATGGACCGCTCCGCAAAAACACGACTCAGCATCCTATTATACCAGGACATGCTTTCGGGGTACCTTCGCCAGACGAGGTCGTAGATGCTCAAGACCTTACGGGTTGCATCGGGCAGACCGGCTGGCAAGGTAAAGGAGGTCCCCCAGAAGACATCCAAATCGTCATGGCGGGCGGCGCGCGCGAAGGCCTTGGTTTGAAGCCAGAGTGAGCCTGGTACTATGGAATAAAGCGGCTGGACTGTCCTTTGCCAGCGGGGGTTTTCGAAAGGAAGATCGAACGGTCGATTACAGTATAGGAAATACTGGCTGTGGTCGTCGAGCCTCTCCAACTCGCGCACGACACTGTTCACTACCCGAGATATACCTGCTGCCCCGCGTGCCAGCGGGCGAGCGTCAATCCCAATTCGCATTACGTACCAGCCTTGCACGAGGACTTCTTACAAACTCTGCGGTGCATTCCTTAATGGGTGCCAATCCTCATTCGTGCCTCAGGGCGCGGGGCGAGATCATCGTAGCCCTCGTTCCCTCCCGGGCCCGGCGAGTCCGCCGGGGTTCTACAGGCGTTTCAAAGCCTCGAGCGTGGCGCGCGCGCACGCCTCCCAGGAATAGCGACGGGCGCGTTCGAGCCCGCGCTCGACGAGCTGCTGCCGGAGCGAGCTATCGCCGAGCACCTTTTCCATCACCTCTGACATCTCGTCCACGGAGTCCGGGTCGAAGTAGATCGCGGCATCGCCCGCGATCTCCGGCAGACATGATCGATCTGAGCACATGACGGGCACGCCGCTCGCCATCGCCTCAACCACGGGTAATCCAAAACCTTCGTAGAGAGAAGGCATCGCCACCCCCGCCGCCGAACGGTAAAGGGCCGCCAGGTCGGCGTCGGGCACTGCGCCCGTGGAGATGGCGCGGCCCCGCAGCGGCTCCCGGCTCAAGGCCTGGACGAAATCCCTGGAGCTCTCGGGCACGCGTCCGCAAATCACAAGCTGGACGGCGAAGTCCTTTCGCCGCTCGGCGAGCCGGCGGTAAGCGCTCACCAGGCGCGGCAGGTTTTTCCGGGGCTCCACCACGCCGACGTGCAGAAGATACGGCTGGCGGATTCCGAACCGCCGCAGCACATCGGCGCTCGCCGGGTCGTCCTCGGGTACCGAGCGGCAGAGCCACGGATCAGCGCCCAGGTAGGTGACAACGACGCTCTCCGGCGGCAGGTTGAACATCGACACCATGTCGGTCTTGCTGTGCTCAGAGTCCGTCAAGATCAGGTCCGCCTTGCGCAAGCTCGAAGAGTAAGCATAGCGCAAGAAACGGCCATCGGGCGAACGGTACTCGGCCGAAAACAACAGCGGAATGATGTCGTGCACGGTCACTGCCAAGCGTGGCGGCTTACGGTAGATGGGGACCGGAGAGGGCAGAAACAGCGGAGCGCTTCGCATCTGGCCGGCGGTGGGCAACAGGCACCCTGCCCTCCACGCCCGGCGCCACCGCATGGGGCGAAACTCCACCAACTCGAACCCTGGGCGCTCGGCAAACGTGTGGCCATTCATGGTCGCGCGCGACGGCAGAAAAATCGAGGCGCGGAAGTCCTCAGCGTTGCGCGTGAGCCGTTCCATTTCCCGGAGGAGATTGACGAGATAGCGGCTGATCCCCACCCCGGCATAATGCCGATCCAGGAACAGGCCATCGATATTGACGTGAGTTGCCATGTCTAAGGTCAGCTCTTTATCGCAGTCCTTGCTTTGCCGTCCCCATCCAGCGGGCGCTCCGCGTCGTGCCGACAAATCTCCTCTACTCTCGCTCGCGCCCCAATACTGTCCAACCCCCGCAGTTTAGCCAGAGTCACCCATTCACTACCCGGCCCACCGGATCAAGGTAGCGCCCCACGAATATCCGACGCCGAATCCAACTAGCATTGCCAGGTTTCCAGGGCGCAATTTCCCTTCCTCCAAGGCGTGTTTCAACGCGATGGGAATCGTCGAAGAGACCGTATTCCCACAGTCTCGCATGGCCATGCAAAACTTCTCTGGGGGTAGCTTCAGTTTCTTGCGCAGGTGCTCGAGCATGTATTGGTTGGCCTGGTGAAAGACGAACAAGTCAATGTCTTCCAGGTTCTTGTGAGAGCGCTGCAACAGAGTCTGTACAGACTCAGGCACAGTTCGCAGAGTGAAGGTGAAGATCTCGGAGCCGTTCATGTAGAGATTGTCAGGACCCCGAAAGTTACCCTCGGCATCTGGCTCGACGATGGCAGTGCCCTCAGCGTATCTCTGTCGCATCCCTCCGGTGCGGACAATCAGGTTGTGTGCCCCCGAACCGTCTGTTCCGAAGACGAAGGGGCCGATGCAGTGGTCATCCTGCGCGAAACTAGGAGCTGTCACCCCGCGGATTAAAGTAGCCGTCGCCGCGTCTCCAAATAGGGTGCGGACACTCTTGTCCCGAGGATGGATGAACTTGCTATACGTCTCTGCAGTCAACAGCAGAACATTCCGAGCCTGCCCTGTCTCAATCAGCCCCTTGGAAAGTCCCAGTCCGTAGACGTACCCCGAACATCCCAGGTTAAAATCCAGAGCTCCGGACGTAATAGGAATACCCAGTCGATCCTGGATGATGCAGGCGGTCGTGGGCAGGAAGTAGTCGGGGCTCTGGGTACACAGAAGGACAAAATCAATTTCGGCCGGCGTGCAGGCGCCCGTGGCAAAGAGTTTCTTTGCGGCGGCTATGGCGAGATCCGATGAACATTCATCCGGAGCAACAATCCGGCGCTCCGCGATCCCGGTTTTCTGTTCAATCTTTTCAACAGACCACTCCGGGAATTGTGTCGCCAAGTCAGAATTCGTCAGCCTTCCCTCGGGTAAGTGGTATTCGATACCCTTTATCACAGCTCGAATCATAGGACGTCTGCCCCCAATGTGGACCGGGAATCTGCCCTGCCCGACGCGAAAATTTCCTGGGCAGGAACTCCCATGACCGTCGTGTGGGGTCGCACCTTTCGCAGGACCACGCTTCCGGCGCCCACCCTTGCGTAATCGCCCACTACCGCGCCAGGCAAGACCGACGCGTGGCTGCCCATGAACACTCCCTCCCCCAGCCTCGCCCGGCCGGTGACGTCACAGTGGCAACTTAGCGTGGTGCCCTCCCCCAGGATGGCATCGTGACCCACGGTCGAGTGTAGATTCAAAGTGACGAAGCTTCCCAGGGTAACGTTCGTCGTCAGGATGGTTCCGGGACAAAGGATGCACCCTTCGCCTATAGTGCAAAACGGCCCAACGGTGGCGGTAGGATGAATCAAAGTCGCAAAGGCTGCACCCCGAGATTTCAGTGCCCGACACGCACCCAGCTTCTTCACCGGGTCGCCTAACGAACAAATAAACAAGTCGTGATCTGAAACGCAGAGACTGGATTCTTCGCCCAGGATGGGTAGATCGCAGGGGTAACCGTCAAGTGCGGCTGAATCCGGGTCCAGAAAACCTGCGACTTCCCATGTCCGCTGAGCGGCCGGAACATCCTTCAGCCATGCCAGTACCTCTCGGCCAAACGGCCCTGCCCCAACGATCATTAGCCTCTTCATGCCAACCCTCCTACCAGCCACGCCGGGTCAATGTCTCAAGCTAGGCTTGGCGAAGTCTCTTGGCGAGTGTCAGGTGCGGCATTACCCAACACCCTCAAGCCCCTCAAGGCGTTTGCCTATCGCCATCATGTCTGATCTGGTCCAGACCTCGGCGCAAGGTCGGCCGCGTCAGTTATCTTGCCATGTAAGAGCTCGATTAAGTCGTTAACTGTCTCGCTTTCCGCAATGGCCTTGGGGGAGACTGTGGTGCCAAACTTCTCGTCCACCAACGCGATGAAGGAAAGAACGGCCATCGAGTCCCACCCCGCCACCTGTTCCCCTAGCTTCTCGGAACCCGTCAAGGTGCCGGGCGGCTCTTCCACGATTTGCTCGAGCAACGCCAGAAACTCCTTCTTAGTCATTCGCCCTCCCATTCCGGTACCATGATTCAGTTCTACGAACGCGTATGACCAGGGTTTCCCGTTGCCCGAGCGAGCGTGTGGGGAAATCCAAAAGAAGCGCTCCAGCAGCCCTTAAACTCATCCACCGCTCCAGGACCGCACAAATTACACCGCCTCCTCGATAGCGCAGCAACTCAACGACGCGCATTACGAATTGCCCGGCCAATGCGCTCCATATCGCCGTCCGTCAAGGAAGCATAAGTAGGCAGGTTCATGCCAGAAGAGCTCAGGGAATCAGTAATTGGGAGCTTCTCCCCGCGCCGCTGTGATTCCTGTCGAAAAGGAGGCAGTTGATGCAAGCCGATGAAAAAGGGGCGCGTTTCGATTCCCTGTTCCTCCAGTAGCGCCATCAGCTCGTCGCGCGAGCGGCCATATTCCTTCTGGTCCACCGTGATGCAGAACAGCCAAGGAGCGGGCTGAGCCCAGGCAGCCACAGGTTGAAACCCGATGCCTGGAATCCCCGCGAGCATCTCTCGGTAGGCCGAAAAGATCTGGCGTCTCCGCTCGATTATCTCCCCGTGCCGCGCCAGTTGCGCGCATAACAGCGCACAGGCCAGATTGGTCAACCGAAAATTGTAGCCGGTGACCGGAAAGTAGTAACGCCGCTGGGGGTCCATGCCCTGCCCGCGCAAAGTTCGGGTGCGAAGCTCTAAGTGCTTGTCGTTGAGTGTGATGGCCCCGCCTTCACCGCAGGTAAAGATCTTGTTCCCATAGAAGGAAAAGGTGGCAATCGGCGCCAGGCTCCCGACAGGGCGGCCTTTGTACCTTGCCAAGTGGGCCTCTGCGGCGTCTTCCACAACCCACAGGCCATGAACAGCCGCGATGTGGTTGATGGAATCCATGTCGGCGGGGTGGCCGTACAGGTGCACGGGAATAATCCCCTTCGTCCGCCGGGTGATGGCTGCCTCCAGCTTTGCCGGGTCGATGCACCAAGTGCAAGGATCGACGTCCACGAAGACGGGCTCCGCTCCCACGTAACGGACTGCGTTTGCGGTCGCGATGTAAGTGAGGGAAGGCACCAGCACCTCGTCGCCCGGGCGCACGTCGAGCGCCAGCATGGCCAAGTGCAGGGCGACGGTGCCATTGCAAACGGCGATGGCCGCCTGCGTCCCGCACAACTCGGCGAACTCCTTTTCAAATCGCTGGAGGTATGGGCCTGTTGAAGAGATCCAGGAGCTACGAATCGCATCTACGACGTATTCTTCTTCATGGCCGGAAAGGTCAGGCGCGGCAACTGGTATCTTGGACACTCTTTCCTCCGGTTTTGAGACTCGTCGATAGCATGATCTTCCAGTAATCGTCTGCCACGTCCCGCCAGGTACGAGGATTGAGGCTACCAACCTGCTGGACTGCTATGTTCTTGTACTGTTCATAATTGTCCTCGAGGTCTTTCAATCGCCTTGCCAGGTCCTCGTGATTATGCGGGTCGAACCACAACACGCGGGCGCCGACGCGTTCCATGTGTTCCCTCATGATGGGGATGTCCGAGCATATCACGGGAATCCCGCACAGGGCAGCCTCGCCCACGGGCGCACTCCCGCCACCTTCGGCCAGGGTCGGCATGACCAGTGCCCAACTGCACCTGAGCAGGCTGTAATATACCTCCTCGGAGACATATCCCAAAGGAATCAGCTTATCTCCCATGGTCAAGCCTGAACTCTGGGCCAGCCTCTTCAGTTGTGTTAGCCGTGTGAGGGGGATGATCCCCAGACGCTCGCCTATGCGCACGAAATAGCGCTTACGTGGACGATTGAGCTCAGTGCCCAGCCCAGTCAGCACGAGAGTATGTCTACCGCCCCACTGGCCGACCCCTCTAAAGAGCAACTCATGGTTCTTGTGCGGAGCAACGTTGGCGGGACAAAGAAGGAAAGGACGTTGGGCCCACTCCCATTCAGGAGCTTTGTCTTCCTTCAAATGCATCCTCGCGTTTCTCCCTGACAGGGGGACAAAGTCAAAGCGTTCGGGCGGGGCTCCCAGGATGCGCCCCAGAGCTGAAACGGTGGTCCGCGAGCTGACCACAATGCGGGCCTTCGAAGCCAGCCATTGCCGGGTTGTATCCTTCTCATCAGGAACGAAACGAGCCAAAAAGGGATCGAGCAGGAATTCCGTCATGACGATGGTATCATGAAATGAAGCGATGACTTTCGCTGCAACGGAGTCTGGGATGCGGTGTTGATGGAACCACGGTAACCACGCAACGTCGCACTCCCGAAAGGCGGCTTCCGGAACATCGAAATGGTTCTCTGTCCCCATGCGTAAGACTCTTAGAAGCCTTGGATAGCGCATCGTCAAAGAACTGCGGGGCCCGATATCGACAAACTCCACACGATTACCGAGAGAAGACAAGAGCGCCCGATACCGATCAAGAGCCGCCCCATGGCTGACTAATTCGAATTGAACTTTGGGCTGCAGTTCGGCGAGGGCGGTCAGTAACTCGAAGGGGACCCGCATCCCCCCGCCGTGACTCGCCATATAGTCAATGACCCTTATTCTCATGAAACCTCGGCAGAGTTCCTTTCCATCCCCAGGGCGTAAAGGGTCAGGCCGGCTCCAGCAGGGGACGCGCAACCATCGGCGCAAGCCATGACAGCATGAACAAAGTAACAAAGCTAAGGGCTGCGATAGCCCCTAACGCTCCGAAGGCCGGGGTCAGGAAGAATGTCAACAGGGCGGTCCCCACCCCATTGACAAGCACAAACAACGTTTGAATCCAAATCCTGTCCATGATTGTCAAGAGATCCGAGAAAGCCGTCACCCAGGTCGCGGATATCAAGAGAATGCCCATGGCCGCCCACACTTGGAGGGTGAATGCCACAGAGCCGTTACGAAGCCAGAGGCGAAGAACCAGGTTCCCAGCGACCCACAATAGAACCGACACAGCCGTTGCCATCGTCATTCGAAGGAAAACCATCCTCTTGAAATTCAAGCGGACCCAGTCTCTATCCCCACGCTCAAAGGCCTCGCGAAATGGAGGAAGGAATGAGTACGTGCTCAAAGAAATGACACCCATAGTGAGTACGTAGAGCTTGTTAATGACCGCATAGTCGGCCACGGTTTCAAGGGTGGACCGGTGAGCCATGATGATTAACTGAGTCTGGTTTACCAGTAGCCCTCCAACTTGAAAAAGGAACAACGGGACAGAAGTGCGCAGAAGTCGCCGTAGCGAATGCAGCGAGCACAAGGAAGGTTGCGGGCGGAGCCAGGGCAAGTCAATTCCCGTGAGGTAAAGCAAGCTCAACCCTGAAGCAATGGGAGGAGCGCAACCCAGTACAAGGATCAGGACAGGCAAGCTGGCCTTCAAGTGAACTGCCAGGACCAAGCCGGCAATGCCGACGATAGGGCCCGCACACGAGAGTAGGTTTGCGATATAGGCTTTCTGGTAGCCCGCATAGATCTGTTGGGCGATGGAAAACGGCAAATTAAATAGAACCGGAGCCACTCCGGCAATCACACCCCACTTCACGATGTCGTTAGACAGAAGTCCCTGGACGGCAAACACCGAATCCCATTTGACGAGGGGAAGAAGCAGCACGAGACCCACCGCGGCCAAGCAGGTGATCGCTACGAGAAGGAAAAAAGCCGTGGAAACGTGACGCCTTGCCGCTTCCGAATGGTCTTTCCCGTGCGCCTCGGAAATCAGATTAACCAAGCTGTTGACAGCGCCAAAATTGAAAAGCGCCACCCAGGTGGTGAGTGAAGTAATCGTCGCACAGAAGGCGTAGCGCTCTTTCCCCAGATACCATAGGACGAGGGGCACGGCAATGATATTCAGCCCCATGCTGAGCCCGCGATTCAGGAAACCTGTGAGGGTGTTTAGTCCTATTCTCCGGTAACGTTCCCTGGAACGCCCCTCAGGCGTGGTGGGGTCGAACGGCTCGAGTCGCGCTAGCAACGCAGCTTTTCGGGCCTTTTCCAGTAATGCAACTGAAAGTCCCATGGGGTTAGCCGCCAAGCCAGCCTCGCAAACGGCCGCGAAAGATAGCGAA
This sequence comes from Terriglobia bacterium, assembly GCA_050008675.1. Classification (GTDB taxonomy): domain Bacteria; phylum Acidobacteriota; class Terriglobia; order UBA7540; family UBA7540; genus CAVROP01. Next base: position 20,215 of record JBEKME010000029.1, on the reverse strand, counting down.
GTGATAGAGTCCCTTCCGAAACCTGCCTGTCAGGAGCGAGAGTATTGTCCCCCCCAGAGGTCTTATGAGGGCACCGGCCACAAACCCCATAGGATATCCCTCTCGCCCCAAAACACGGCCATGCCCGCAGCCGTAGGAATACCCTCTTTGAACCACAAGTGGACCGTATCCAACTAGCGGGTCCTGGTGGTAAATGCGAATCTGCGGCGAATAAAAAACCTGGCATCCTGCTTTGAGAACTCTAATCAGATACTGGATATCCTCCGCGCCCTGATAAATCGTTCCGGCGCCGGGTCCCAAGGCTTCATCAAATCCTCCAGCCTTTTGGGTAGACTCGCGGGTCAAAAACATAGAAAATGCCACTGCTTTGCGCCAAACATCTCTGAGACTGACAAGGCCCTCGTCCTTGATGTATCTGCCAACAGTGTCCTCACCCCTCAGGTCCACGGATCTTCCCGTAAGTCCATCAAACTCAGGGTGCTTCGAAAAGAAGTCTGCCACTTTTTCCAGGAGATCTTGCGGATACCAGCAATCATCATCCGGAAACGAAATGATGTCCCCTCGAGCTACTGCCACGCCCGCGTTTCTTGCCCTTGAAAGCCCAATGGTACTCCTGAGGTGAACGATGGGGAATCTTCCTTCATAGGCCTTGAGCCGATCCAGGACCCTGTTATCAGGGTTTTGGTCTACAACAATCAATTCGAAGTCCTGACACGACTGCTTTGCCAAGGAACCAAGCAACCTGTCAAGTTCCACCGTGCGCTTAATAGTGCCGACCACTAAAGAAAATCTCATGAAGAGTCAGCCTGTTTTCTGATTCCGCAGGCCCCCATTGGCGTTTAGTCCCGTCCCGAAAGTGTCTTCCTGAACGTGGCTGCCTGCTCCGGGGTATGCTGCGGCTTCTTGTCATGATAGAGGAACTTCGAGTAATACGCAAACTCTGCCTGCCTTTTCCTTCCTCTTAATTCTTTGAAAGATCTTCGAAGGTTAAAGAGGGCCAGAAGGCCAAGACGGAGTGGGGGAAGGCGCCGGCAGCGTCGGGCAACCGTGCGCAGAACGCCCACTTTTCGTCCGAGATTAAAGTGATCGTTCAAGACAGCAATGGCCTTTTCGGCTTCACTCCATTCCCGATGGGCGATATCCCGCCACGCCCCTCGATACAATCTTTCCTGGATTCGATGGTGCAGAAGTTGCGCGGCCCGGCTGCGTGGTCCTGGAGGGATATCTTGGTTCTTACGTAGCTTCTGGAGCAATCTCACCCAGGCAGGGAATATGTCATCGACTCTCTCATAGCTGCTGATGGATTGGGCGTGAATGGAAAACAGCGCCCCCGGCTCCCTGCACACGACGATGGGGAACCTCGCGGCGATGCGAAGTTCCAGGTCCCAGTCCCACGGATTTCCGATTGTCTCATCGAGGTATCCCACCTCATCCAACACCTCACGGCGGAACAATACACCTGGAAGCGAAGGCTGACCATGCTCCAACATTGCCAGGGCCCCTTCTGGAGGAGGGTAGACTCCTGGGAGCCAGTGCAGCAAGTGAGCATCGCGGACTCTCCCCTGAGCGTCTATCTCCAGGGTTGTTGTAGCCGAAAAGGCCGCCTCCGGATTTCCTGTGAATCCTCCTAAAGCTAATTCAAGAAAACAGGGAAGAACTACATCATCGTCAGAAAGAATCGAAAAAAAGGGGGTGGACACACGCCGCATGGCATCATCGAAATTCCGCAAGACCCCCATGTTTTCCGATCTCTGAATATACTGCACTCTCGAGTCATACTTCATGAACTCCCGCACCACGCTTTCCGTTTCATCCCCAGAGGCATTATCGTAAACGCACACGCAGAAGTTCAGGTAGGTTTGCGCCAACACGCTCCTTAAGGCGCGCCGCAGCAGCCTTGGGCGGCGGTAGGTTGGAATAACAGTTGTGATTAAGGGTTTTGAATCTGAGACAGCCAATTAGAACACCTCCGCGTACTTTGCCCGAAAATTCCGCAGAAGACCCCACAAGGTGCCGCGAAGCTCTCTACCTATCATCATAAATGATCCCAACACATAGATCATAGAAGCCAGTCCATAGCCAAGCGTGAGAGCCCAAATAGACCCGTGACCGGCGGTCCTGCAAATAGCCCATGCCGAGCCATATATGATGGCGGCGGGTCCGAGAAATCGGAACACATGCGCATACCACCTGAGCGGTGAAATTCTGAGACCGCATTCGGCACAAACGCGGGGAATCACATACGCATAGGAGAGCAAATTGTAAACCACCCAGGAAAAGGCTGCTCCCGCCAGCCCAAAAGAGTACACGAGAAGGGCGGCCGCCGGCAAAACCACAAACAGTGCGTATACATTGAATCGTGCCGGAATATCAGGTCTTCCCACGGCAAGGGCGAGGATGTAGGGTGCATTTAGGGTAGCATTCAAATAGAACCCAAGGCATAGAAAGGTCACAGGCAGCAGGAGCAGGCGGGCAGCTTCGGCATCTAGCACGAAAGTGAAAAGGGGTAAAGCTGCAAAGGGGATTGCGCCAAACATGGGAACGGTGACGAAACACAGTAAATCATGCAGCTTAGCATACTGTGATAGGAGGGCGTTTCTGTTGCCCGCCCCGTGTAGTTCGCAGAGGGAAGGTAAAGCAGCCTGGGAAATCGAGGTCGTAACCATCTGTCCCTTGGAGGCCCCTGCGTAGGCAATACCGTAGTAACCGAACATACCGATCGGCATCAACTTGCTGACCAGTGCCTTGTCCGCTTGGCTTTCGACCACACTGAGAAGAGAAGTGACAGCCATATTCGAAGTGAACTTGAAGTTTCGCTTAACCACAGGCAAGGAGAAGGCGGGAACCAGCGCCCTCCCGGGAAAGAAGCGTGAGCAAATGAGAGCATAGGCCGCGATGCCGGCGAAAAAACAAACCGCCATCCAATGCGCGACCTGCATCAATCCTCCCCCAAGCAGCAGGATTACAATCGTGCCGAACTGCTGCAAGCCGGAAGTGGCTACGTCGACCACATTATTGAACTCCATGCGTTGCAGACCGCGTAAAACGCTCACGTAGAAAGTTCGGGGGAATGCCAACAAAGAGGCGACCCCTATAGTTCGCAGCACTCTTGTTGCAGTCTCGGCGTCGAGGGTTCGCAGCTTTATCCAGTGATTGGTAATTGCTGGCGCTCCCAGAAGCAGCGCAAGTGCGAAAAATACGTAAACACTCCAAAAGAAAAACGACCCTGTACGAATCAAGTCTACAATGTACGCGGGTTCGTTCGTGGCGTGGCTTGAGATTTCTCTGACGGCGGTTGATCCGATACCCATTTCCAGCATGGAGGAGAGCACGGTACTTGCCGTAAGCGCAAAATAGATTAATCCGAGGGCGTCCTCTCCCAACTGCCTGAATATGTACTTGACGGCGAGGAAGCCCAGGACCATTAGGGTCCCCTGGCCCGCCAGGTTGTACAGCGTGTTCTTTGCCAGTCTCGACATGCGCGTAGTTCCTAGTACTCGGTTCCCTCAGACCAACTTGCAAAGAGGTCGGCCGCGCCCCATACACCTTGTTGGCGAGGCGCCGTGGCGTGGGGAATGGCACCTAATACGCAATGTCCGTCATTCGTAGAGGATAACCCCATTGTCTGTCATTCTGAGCCCGTTCGCTGTCATGCTGAGCGAAGCGAAGCATGACAGCGAACGGGCTCAGAATGACAGGCGGTGGCCTTTTCTTCTACGAATGACTAACAACCCGTATAAGTCGGACCAAGGAGTTGAGCGAGCAGCGCAGATTTCGATGTGGGAGATCCCCCTTATTTCCTCTTCAGGTACGCGTCGGGCCAATAGGTCACCCCTAGACGAGTAGGCTCCAGGTCGATTTCAAATTCGGGATGCGAGGCCAGGAATTCGTGGACGGCAGCCTTGGGGTTATCTCTTGTCCATTCTGCCTTCCCACCCGGCACATCAGTGAGGTCCTCCATGATGCCGTCGGCGGCCACCACATAGCTCCCGGAGGTCACGAGCGGACCATAAAGCTCAAGCTCTTTCCGCACATGCTCTCGGGTGTGGTTTGAATCCAGAATGACCATCACCTTTTCATTTGGGGAAATCAGGCTCCGGACCTCCGCGAGCGTTTCAGGCGCAATGGAGCTACGCTCGATCAAGGTTATCCGCTTCTTGAGCGGGTGCGCTTCGATGGCCTTGCGGTTATGCGGCCTGATTTCAATGTCGATGGATATCACCTGACCCCGTCCCAAGACTTCGAATAGGCTTGCATAGAACACGCTGGATCCACCGTGCGCAAGACCCGTTTCGATGATGACCTGCGGCTGAACCTTATGGATCAGCTCTTGCACCATGAGCAGGTCCTCAGGCAATTGAATGACGGGTCGCCCCATCCAGGAGAAGTTATAAGAGTATTTCGCGGCCCAGCCCGTCTTTATCCACAATCGGGAAATAGCTTGGAATGCTTCGGGGGTATAAAGAGGGAAAGTGGATGACTCATTGTCAGCGTACGTGAGGGATAGAGTCTGGCTCACCATATCAACTATCAGGTTACGAATTCTCTTCAACGGCCCTCCTTTACAACGCGTGTCGGTGTCCTCGGCGATGGTTTCCCTTTCGAAACACCAGTCATTCCCGTCCCGCTCTGCGGGAGGAATCCACTCCGTCGACAGCGCATTTCAGGAGGTTTGCAGAGTGGATTCCCGCTTTCGCGGGAATGACTGCGACTTGCAACGCCCATTTTTCGCAAATGACACCAGCACCCCTACAACTGGACCACGGGGATTTCAAGAGACAGTTGCGATAGTATCGATCGGTTCTCTTCCAGGTAATTGGGGTTCATGTTTACGATCCCCGCTATGCCCCCATGCTGCTCTTTCAGATACTCAGGTGACACAATCTGATGTCCTGTCCCGGGAACAAATTTCCCTTGCTTGGCGGGATTAATATCGATGAGGAACCGAATGCGACGATTCTCTGGGTCAATCGTGTTCACTAAGGTTGTTCCTTTAGCTGCCGCCCCCCATATCGCGCAGCCTCCTGCCTTGTTGAAAAAGTCGATTTTTTCTTCGCACGCTTCCATTCGTTTCTTCAGTCGCGCCAGGAAGGATTGGATCTTTGACCACAGATCAGGAACACACCGTGGTATTGCTGGTTCGGCGGTTCTATTGGCCAAAGCAGGCTTTGCTGCAACGCCAATGTATTGCTCGTCGAACGCCGAGGGTGCTTCCAGGACCCGAAATCCTGCCTGTTCGAATGCCCAGGTGAGGCTCTCTGCCGTGAAATATGAGCAGTGTTCGTAAAAGAAATCCCAGAATGTTACCGTATCGAGAATCCAGGATAGCGCTGGAGTCTCAAAGTATACCAATGAGTTCATCCGGTTTCCGATTGCCTGTCGGACGGCACGCAGCATATCCAAAGGAGATTGCACATGCTCGATGACATGACGACAACAGACAAAATCAGGGGCGTATTGGGTCTGTTGCGAGTCATAAAACGCAGGGACGAAGCGCACTGCCCCCCCCTCAGCGGTGTCAGGGCCGACGTAGCTGGGATCGAATCCAATGCCTCGGTTTCTCCCCTCCTTGCAAAGCAGGCGGAGGAATTCCCCCTTCCCGCAACCCACTTCAATAAGCAGCTTATCGCTTAGACAATATTTCGCTAGAAGGGACTCCGCCAGCTCTGTGAGGTAACGCTTGAAATAGGGAGAGCAGCTCTGGGTGTTGTCATAGGCGGCAGAGTATCTGAGGCTGTTGGGGTCGAAGGCTGCGTTAAAGACAAAACCGCACGTTCTACAGAACGCCAGCAGGAGGTCCCCACGAGTAAACTGGCGCGCTTCCTCAGCGCTTGCACACGCCACGTTCTGGTGGACAGGTACGCCCCTCCGTTCGAAGAAAACCCGTGGCGGAGGGCTCGCACAAAGTGGGCAAGATCCCATTATCATATCCCCTGTATCGTTGATCTCCACCATTCACATGTGTTTGCCACCCCCTCCTTGAGGGTTAGGGAAGGCTTCCACCCCACCCCACTTGCTAACCTCCGAACGTCCGCCAACAACAACAGCGGTTCCTGAGGATCGGTGGGCAAAGCTCCGAGTGCGACATTTTCTTCCCGGTGCAGATGTTGCGCAATGGTTTCAATAATCGTCCGCACCTTGATCGGTTGCCCCGAGCCGATATTCACCGGACCGGAAAGCTCACTTTTCGCTACCGCCCACACCGCAGATGCCGCGTCCTCCACATGGAGGAAATCTCGGATCTGTTCCCCACTGGTGCACTTGGCTACCTCCCCTTTTAGCAAGGTCAGAACCACATAGGGAATCAACCGCTCCTTGGCCTCCGTGGGCCCGTATAGGTAGAAGAAGCGCGTCCAGGCAAAACCCATTCCCGCCTGGGCGCAAAAAGCTTGCAGAATCTCCCGCGTCGCATTCTTGCATATGCCATACAAGGAACGGGGCTTCAAGGGCGTCACGCTCTCCGAAAGGAATCCATAATCCCAGTCATATTCTGCACAAGTTCCGGCGCCCACGAATCGGGAACAGCCTGCCTCGCTAAGCGCTCGCGCTAAGGAAAGACTCATCCCCACACCATCCAGATTCTCTCCCGCCTGCCAGTACTTACCCGGCTCCACGTACCAAGCGAGGTGTATGGCGTTTTCAGGTCGAGTCTCACTGACCAACCTTCGCAAAGCCTCGCCATCACTCAAATCGCAATGAACCAGGGAAACAGAATCCAAGCAGTCGATTAAGCGCTCAGAAGATTCTCCCGGCCTGAGCACAGCTACAACGGTATGCCCGTCCTGGAGGACTTTTCGGACCACTTGGGATCCGATGAATCCACCTGCTCCGGTAATGAGAACCCTCATCGAACCGTCCGGCTAAAAGTTTTTGACTTCCCACTTGTAGGGAATGCTCTCACTGAAGGGGTCAAGCCGCGTGGTCCTGGAAGGGTCGTGTGGGTGCGTAGCGCAGTTTGCCACGATAGCGTGCGGTGCACTCATCCCCTTCATACCATTCCAAACTTCGGGAGGAATGACGACCAGAGAATAATTATCCGCCCCCAGAAAAACCTCCATAAGCTCATTTCGGGTTGGGGAGTTCGCTCGATCATCATACAGCACGAGCTTGATTCGACCCTCGATGCAGGCGTAGTTCAAGGTCATTTCCCGATGTTTGTGCCAGCCTTTGATTACCCCACGATAAATCGTCGTAAAGTAAATCTCTCCGAACTGCAGGAAGTGTGCATCGGTGCACTTCAACATATGAAAAATGGTCCCGCGCTCATCGGGGATACGCTTTAACGGCACAACCCGTACTCCCTCAATCATGCTAGTCCCCTTACTGAAAGCTTATGGCCGGCCGGCAGCTACGGCTCCGCTGTCCACTCTAGACGATGCGGACTTCCGGAATCGGGATGATGAACTTGCCACCTCGCCGCCGATATTCGGCCTGTTGTTCCAGCACTTCGGTCGCGATATTCCAAACCAGAAGCAACACGTAATCCGGCATCGTCTCTAATATCTTCTCGGGTGGTTGGATGAGGACGTGCACCCCCGGCATGTACCTTCCCTGTTTATGGGGGCTCCGATCTACGACAAACTCCAGCGTCTCGGGACCCACCCCGCAGTAGTTTAGAAGGATTGTGCCCTTCGCCGCCGCGCCATAAGCAACCACCCGCTTACCCTCTCCTTTTGCCCGCCCCAGGACTTCCAAGAGGTTCGCCTTGAGATGGTCAACTTGCTGAGCGAAACTTCGGTAGGAGTTCACCTCATCAACACCCCACGTGGACTCCTCCTTGAGTACTGCTTCCACCCTGGGCCGGTTGCCGAGGCGATGGCGTGGCACAACAAACAACCGTAAGGATCCACCGTGGATCGGCAGGCGCTCTACGTCCTCAATAACGAGGTCGTGTCGGTGGAAGAGCCGATCAAGCGCGGTTACCGAAAAGTAGCAGAGGTGTTCCTGGTAAATCGTGTCGAACTCGCAGCGATCAATCATTTCTTTCACGTACGGGACCTCGATCACCGCCATCCCGCTATCCTTCAAGACCAGTCGAATACCACTCACCACGCCGTTAAGGTCGGCAACGTGCGCCAGTACATTATTGCCATGCAGCACATCAACACATTCGCCTTGCTCCCGCAATCTTCGAGCCAAGTCCGCACCAAAGAAGTCGCACAAGGTGCGAATGCCCCGCTCTTCGACCGCCACCTTGGCGATGTTTGCCGCGGGTTCGATACCCAGGACCGGTATGCCAGCACGCTTGTAAAACTGCAACAGGTAGCCGTCGTTACTGGCGATCTCCCCGGCGAGGCTGTTCCCCTTCAGATTTCGGGAAGCGATGAGGCGCGTCACGATTTCTTCGGCGTTCCGGACTACCGCGTCGGAGTATGAAGAAAAATAGAGATATTCACGAAACAGCACGTCGGGCGGCACGGTTTCTGTGATCTGTACCAGCGAACAGGAGGGACAGAGAGCCAAGTCCAACGGATACCTTTGCTCCGCACGGGCAAGCTCCTCACGGGTTAGGTAGGCGTTAGCCAGAGGCATCTGGCCGAGCCGAAGTATGATCTCGGGCCTATCGCTGCCACAGGAGCGGCATGAAATTGGGCTGGGCATTTGAGTTTTCCCGCTTCCAGCGCAAGGAATCGTCCAGTCGTCCTGTCCGGATCAAGTACTTCAGTCTTCAAAGACTCTGCCAGTGGAAGAAGTCTTGGTACCATGCCACGGTCTCTTCCAGTCCTTCCTCCAGTGAATAGGCCGGTTTCCAGCCAAGGACGCGCTGCGCCTTGGCGGAGGAGAGGTACTGGTTGCGGATTTCTCCATTCGCCGCATTCATCACTGTGGGTTGGATGTGCTCGCACTTCATGGTCTTGCGAATCTTGTGGACGATCTCCAATACCGTCACCTGCGTTTCAGGGCTGAAATTGAAGCACTCTCCGGCGACCTTCGGCGAGTTCATCTTTTCCGCAAGGGTCAGGTAAGCCCTTGAAACATCTTTCACGTAAACATAGTCACGAACGTAATTCCCGTCGCTGCGAAGAAGCGGGGACTGACCCCAATAAAGCGACCTTATGGTTCCCGGGACTATGCGGCTCCAGTTCAAGTCTCCACCCCCATAAATATTTCCGCAGCGCGCGATGACCACGGGAAGCCTATAGCTGTGGAAGTATGCTTGGGCGATGGTGTCTGCACAGGACTTGGAAACCTCGTAAGGCTGCCGGCCTAAAAGTGGCATCTCCTCGGTATAAGGTAGTTGTTCCTGCGCGCCATAGGCTTTGTCACTGGAAGCTATAACTACGCGCTTCACCAGATCACTGTGAACTCGGCAGGCTTCAAGAACGTTCCAGGTACCGCGGATATTTGTTTGCAACGTCTGGAGCGGAGCACGCAAGGCCACACCCACCACGGCCTGCGCGCCAAGGTGAATGACCGTGTCGGTCTCATAGGTTGTGATGGCACGTTCGAGGGTGTGCAAGTCCTCCAGGCAGCCGTTCACGATATTGAGACGTTCGATGAGGCGCGCTCGGTAAAGCTCCGATTGAGGATTGGTATCGTATACCAGGGCAACAACGTCTGCCCCCGCTTCCAAAAGGTCTTTGGTGACCCAGGAACCAACGATCCCCGTAGCGCCCGTTACAAATACTCGTTTACCTTTCCAGAATGCCGAGGCCGTCATTCCCACACCTTCCAGGGGGCGCCCTTTTTCCAGAGTTCGTTCAGGCGGGTGAAATCCCGGTAAGTATCCATGCTGTGCCAGAAGCCGGGGTGGAGGTATGCGATAAACTGCCCCTCATGCGCCAGCTTCTCTAAGGGCTCCCTTTCCAGCACGCAACTGTCTTCAGCAGACAGGTAATCGAGGAAACAGCGCTTGAAGACAAAGAAACCGCCACTGATGAATCGGTCTTCGGGGTAAGGCTTCTCACTGAACTCGGCTACGATGTTTCCCGAAAGCGACAGCTCGCCGTAGCGTGAAGCGGGGAGGACGCCGGTGACCGTACCAATCTTGCCGCGAGCAAGGTGGAACTCCCAAAGCTTGCTAATGTTGACGTCACCTACTCCGTCGCCGTAGGTGAACATAAAGTGGTCATCCTGGATGTAACGTCCCACGCGCTTGAGGCGCGCGCCGGTCTGCGCCTCGCCTCCCGTCTCCGCAAAGGTAATTGTCCAATGGTCCTGTTGCAGCGGGGGATGAAACTCCGGCGGCTTCCCGGAATTGAGGTGCAATGTAAAGTCGCTGTTCATGAACTGGTAATTCAAGAAGTATTCCTTAATCATGTGGCCCTTGTACCCCAGGCACAGAATGAAATCGTTAAAGCCATATTGCGAATAGATCTTCATAATGTGCCAGAGGACGGGTTTGCCACCGATCTCAACCAGCGGCTTGGGGCGGTACTCCGTCTCTTCCCTGAGGCGGGTTCCCATGCCACCACAGAGGATCACAACTTTAGCTTTCATGTCGTCTTGACAGGTCTCCTGCTGCCTGGGTTTAGGAGCGTCGGAATTGCCCTGCTAACTTGAGAGGTGTTACTCGAGGTTCGGTTCGAGTTGGAAGCAATCTTGCCTGACTTGCAGCCGCCGGTCGCAACTTCCCAGCCTTGTAGCGCCTGACTCTCACGATTCAGATTGGCCGGCGGAATCCTCGTTGGTGTCCTGCCCGTACCCGTACCCATACCCGTACCCGTATTGGTAATAGTAGTGCCCGTACCCATACCCATACCCGTACCCGTAGCCACCCTTGTGAGGGTCAACACTGTTCAACGCCACGCCCAGAATGCGGGCGCCGGCGGCGTAAAGTAATCCTCGGGCGCGGCGGACGACATCGTAAGGCGTACTATAGGCCCTTGTTACAAGCACTACCGCGTCGGTAAGAGTGGAAAGTATTCGGCTGTCGGAGACGCTCAGCAAGGGTGGAGAATCGATAAGCACGTATTCAAACTGCGAACGCAGCTTGATAAACAATTCCCGCGTGACGGGCGAGGAAAGAACTTCTGCCGGGTTGGGGGGAATGGGCCCGCAAGGAATCACACTTAAGTTCGGAACGCCGGGCACCGGCAGGATGGCATCGGCCAGCTCAACGTGGCCGGTGAGGCACCGTACAAAGCCGGGATTGTTTTCTACGCCTGTCGATCGGTGGCAGCAAGGCTTCCGCATGTCGCAATCAACAATCACCACCTTGCTTCCCAGGCTGGCTAGTGTAGCTCCCAGGTTGACCGTTACGGTAGTCTTACCTTCGGACGGCACGGCGCTTGTAATCAAAAGTATCTTTGGAACCGGGCTGGCTGAAAGCAGAATCGAAGTGCGAAGAGAACGATAAGCTTCTATAGCCGCACGTGCGGTCTGAACTGCCGGGGCAATGGCGCCGTCGCTACCGTGCTTTACAGTGGCCAGTCTCTTATCGTTGCCCTTGCCTGCGCCGTCGGTGAAATAGCTCGGAAGCAGGCCCAGCGACGGCAAGCGCAAGAGACCTTCCACTTCGTCGGGCGTCTTGAGTGTCTTGTCGAGATACTCCTGCAAGAAAGCCAGCCCCACGCCAAAGGCAGCACCTAGAACAAGGCCCACTGCCAAGTTGAGGGCTACTTTTGGCTTCACGGGGGCTTTGGGCACCTGCGCGGTGTCCACGATCCGAACGTTGCTGGCTTTAAGTCCGGCCGAGACCGTAGCCTCCTTCATTCGCGTCAGGAGCCCTTCGTAGAGCTGCTTGTTGGTATCCACCTCGCGCTTCAAGATATTGTATTGGATGGATTTCTCAGCAATATCATTCACTTCCTTTTTCTGCTCCTCCAATGCTTGATCCAAATACCTCTCGTTGGCCAGCGCGGAGCGATATGAATCTATAGTATTCTGCGACAAACTCTTTTTCTGGCGGTCGAGTGAAGCCTGGATCGTATCAATCTGCTTTTTCAGAGCAATAGCTTTAGGGTATTCAGGCTTCACGGTGGCCGTCATTTGGGCGTAGTCGCGCTGCAATTCGGCCAGTCGTAAAGACAGGTCTTGGACCAGCCTGTTGTCCAGGACCCCTGGAAGATCCTGAACCCTGCCGGCTTGCACGAAGTTATAGAGGGATTCTTTCTGAAAGCGCTCTGCCTGGGCCTTAGTGTAGGCTTCCTGAAGCTCCTTGAGCCGTTCGTTGACGAGATTCTGCTTCTCTTCAACAAATATGATGGAGTTGGCGCGCGCGTAGGACTGCAAGGCATCGTCAGACTTTTCAAGTTTGGCCTTGAGCCCCACGAGTTGTCCCGAAAGCCACTCCGAGGCCTTGATGGTCTCATCCCACTTCACCTGAAGGTTTTGATCGATGTAGTCCGAAGATAGCTGGTTCGCGATGCGCGCCGCCAATTCAGCATCTTCCGAGTAAAAGGATACCTCCACAAGGTTACTGTGTCGAACCGGAGCCACGTCGATGTTGTCTATGAAATGTTTCACGGTGTTGCGGTAGGCATTCATCGAGCGGTCCGGAGGTCCGGGCTCTGAGGCACTTGGAATCTTATCAGGGTCGCGCTCGATCAAGCCGAACAGGAAGCGGTTCCTGTAGAATTCGGGGTAGCGGTATAATTTCAGGCCATCAATCACATGCTCGGCGAGGGTTCGGCTCTGCAAAACCTTATATTGAGTCTCCCGGTAACTGTCAATATCCACGGAAGTGAGTTGGAGAACTTCCTGGAAGTTCAAAACGTTGGGCTGCTCGGGGTTAATCTCGATTAAGACTTTCCCCTCGTAGACAGGCTTCTTCTTGAGCGTACCGATGGCCACCGTCGTGAAGACAATTAATAGGCAGGCTAAGACCGCCCACCGCCGCTTGACAATGACAATCCAGTAATCAAGCAGGTATGGGATTTCTTGAGCCGGAACGTTCAGGGGGTCCAAAGGTTGTTGCAAGCTCTGGGGGCCTGAAAGTACCAGGCTCTGAGCGGGGTCGGCAGTAGGAACTTCTGCGTTTGGCATTAATCACCAAGTCGAAGCTGGGTCACGCGTCTTAACGGGCCCAAACGAGCCATCCCGAGAAAGTGGATACACTGACGTCGACAGCCCGTAGGGCCACGATTTTCTTCTTGCTGTCGGGAACAAAGAGGATGTCATTCGCCGCGAGCGTTGTGTCCTGTGCCTTTCCGCTTAAAATTTTTGACAGGTTAACAGGCACTTCTGTCTTTGACCCATCCTGGTTAGTTCTCAAAATACGAGCCGATCCCTTTGCGGCAGTTCCCGTAAAATATTCCGCCATGGCAATTGCCTGAAGAACCGTCATGGTGGGGCGATCCTCAAGGACAAAACCCCCTGGCCGCTTCACCGCGCCTTCCACATAAACAACGTCGGCCTTACTTACGGAAATGATGTCGAGAGGTTTCATCTCAATGTTGAGGGCTTCATCCCTCGTGTAGAGGAGCCTGTTAAGATCGATTTCAATTTGGTCCGGCCCGCGAACATGCATTCCGTCCACCGGCTGCAAATCCCTAAAGCCACTCTTGCGCGTGACCAGAACGGTGCGTCCCGCCGCCGAGGTGCCCTTCTTGCCAAAACCACCGGCCATCGAAAGCATTTCAATCAGGGTGCGCCGACCAGTAAGAGGATAAAGCCCAGGCTTTTCCACTGCCCCAATGACGGATACCGGCTTAGCCTTGAATTCTTTTACAAAAACCGTTACCTGAGGGTCCTGGAGGTAATTCTCACCCCATTTGTCCGCCAGCTCTTTCCGGAGCTGCTCGGCGGTCAAACCCGCTGCTTGGACTCGGCCAATCAAGAGGAGGGAAATCATCCCGTCGTTAGCAACTCGGACGCTTTTTGACAGTTCAGGAAGGTTAAAGACCTCGATATCGATCACATCCTCGGGTCCCAGTATGTAATTGGGATCCTCGAGGGCGCCGGAGGACTGGTCAGAGTTTCTCTGCGCGTTTCCCGCTGTTGTATCCGTCTTGTCTGTGGAATCTTGAATCCCTTGGATATCCTGGGAAGCAGGCTTATCCTGGGCATTCTGGGCGCGCGACGGAGACGAGGTCAATAGGAACATGACCGATAGGCAGATTGTGAACCTCAGGGATTGATGTTCCAGGAGACCTCTCATTTCTGCCTCCATATAGCCTGCTCCCCGTGTCGCCGCCTTGCAATGAGGAGCCGGTAAGGAGATACGCACGTGAAACCCTAAGTCCATTAATGTACCTGTGCGCCAAGACAATGTCAAGGTAAATGACTTCACGACACGTCCAGTTGCTCCACTCCATCGTCTTTCAACAAGCTGCAAATTTGTTCAGTGATCTGCTTATGGTTTTTCCCTGACTCCTGAATCCTGACTCCTGAATCCTGCAAAGCCGCGCCGGGAATCACTTCTATGTCGGGCACTCACTCTCACCCAACTATGCTTGGTTTCCTGAACTTCTATCGTATAATCAGATCTTACCAACTCAAGTGGGACGGAGAGTATGCAAATTGCCATAAAAACGAAACCTGCACGGGCGTTGCTGGTCAGTGTAGAGGCTGCAATGCTCCTGGTGCTGACAGGTTGGGTGGGTAAGGCCTACGTCGCAGATGTGCTGGCGAGAAGGCCGACAGTGGACAACCTCGAGCGTGCCGTCAAACTCGACCCGAGCAATGCCGACTACCGTATGCGATTGGGTCGTCTTTACGAGTACAGCCCCTCTAATCTGCAACTTGAAAAGGCCGAGGACCATTTTCGCCGCGCTGCACATCTTAATTCCTATGACCCTCAAACTTGGCTCGAATTGGCGGCCGCGCTGGAGTTCCAAGGTAAAATAGCGGAGGCAGGAGCCTGCCTGCGTCAGGTGGATCTCCTGGCGCCGAATCTCCCTGCTTATCAATGGCCAATTGCCAATTTCTACTTGTTGCAGGGCAGTATCGACGAAGCTTTCCGGCATTTTAGGGTTGTGCTGGCCGGTACGTCGCAATATAACAGCAATGTCTTTGGCCTGGCTTGGAAGGCTACCGACGATGCTGGGAAGATTCTTCAGCAACTGATTCCTGAGCGAGTCTCGACCGAATTCAGTTATTTGAATTTTCTGCTCTCCCAGCGTCGCTTGAATGAGGCACAGGCCGTTTGGAAACGAATTGTAGCCGGGCGAGAGGCATTCTCTCCCGGCCAGAGTTCCCCATACATTGACAACCTTGTCGGCGCTCAACGGGCGGACGAGGCGTACCAGGTTTGGACTGACCTCCAGAAAAAAGGGCTCATTCGATACGCGTCATTGCCATCCGAAAAGAATCTCATTTCCAATGGCGAATTCGAGGACGAATTGTTGAATATGGGCTTTGACTGGAGAATCGTTCCGGTTGAAGGTGTCTATGCAGGTCTGGATACCTCGACCTATCACTCGCCTAGTCACGCCCTCTTGGTTCAATTCCCGGGTAAGCAGAACCTGCAGTACCAGCACGTTTACCAGTACGTAAAAGTATCACCCGGGCAATCCTACCGCCTTCAGGCCTTCATGAAAACCGAAGGCATTACAACCGACAGCGGCCCTCACCTGGAAGTGTACGATGCCTACAATGCTGCAGCCTTGGACAAATCAACTGACGATTTGACTGGCACTAGCGACGGATGGACGCCTTTGCTTTTGGATTTCGCGACCGGGTCAAAGACCGAATTGATCGTTGTTAGGCTTGTCCGCTTGCCCAGCAAGAAGTTCGACAATCTCATTTCGGGGAAGGTTTGGCTGGATGACGTCCGGCTTACTCCCGTGCAGAAATGAAATGCTTTTGAGAACTATTTCACCCGGCCTCATTCTTGATTCGCCCGTCGTATTTGGCTGACGACTGTCCAATAGCTTGCGCTGTGCAAAATGGCTCCCCTCGGAATCAATTCACAGCCGATCATGAACAGTCGCTCCCCACTGAGATGAAAATCAGTGATTGTCCGACAGTCTGTTTTCCCCTCTGTGGAAAACTAGCCAGCATCCTTACCGCGTGCATGATCTTCTCGACGATCTCTTCAGCAGCCTGGGGATTGTTCTGAGCGTGCATAGCCGAAAATGGCTATCCGGGATGTCAGAAACGCAGCGCATGGCAAAGTGGGTCCGCCCTCTCCCAAGGGGAGAGGGTGGACCGCGACGCCGCTTTCTTCAGGCGTCGCGGGCCGGGTGAGGGGTTAGTTGCGGGGCGAGGACGGCTCAGACAGGCTCGGCCCAAGCTGCTCAATGGAAACAAGTAATGCGTCGAGTTTCTGGAGAGCTATAAACGCGAGGACTGCGTCGAGTTCACGATGAGCCCCGCGGCTCCAGGTTATTCTCATTAGCAGCATCGCTTACGGATATTTGAGCATACCAAAAGGAGAGAAAGTGATGAGCTACATACGACGAGATTTTTTGAAGGCCGGCTTAGCTCTCTCCGCTGGGTCTCTAATTAAGACTTCCGCGTCCGCTTTAACTTCGAGCGGCGCTGCGGGAAAGGCCCACCTGGGCACAGGGTCCGCCGAGCGCTTTCAGCCCACGTGCAACTCTCTGAGAAACTGGCGTACGCCAGCGTGGTTCCGGGATGGCAAATTCGGCATTTACACCCACTGGGGAGTGTATTCCTTGCCAGCGGTCGGTCCGAACGGCACTTGGTACTCCCATCATGTGTACATGAATCCCAATTCACCCGAAAGAGTACACCAGGAGGCCACCTACGGCGCACTGGAGAAGTTCGGTTATAAGGACTTTATTCCTAGACAAGTGGGAGGGCAAGATCATCGAAGTCGTTGACAAGTACGGTCCCGATTTAATTTGGTTTGATTTCGGCTTGGGATTCGTCCCCGAGGTCTACAAGCAGGACGTCCTGGCGTACTATTTCAACAAGGCGGCGGCCGAGGACAAGGAAGTGGTCGTGACGTATAAAGGCCAGAACCTCCGTTACACGGCTCAGGACATCCGTTTCACCGCCAAAGACAACATTCTCTACGCCACGGTTCTCGGCTGGCCGGGCGAGAAAGTCCTCATCAAGAGCCTGGCCGGTGGCCCGGACCCCAACCGGAATTTCTGGAACGGGCTCTACCCCTCTGCGATCGTCTCCATCCACATGCTCGGGGACGGCAAGGAGCTCAAGTGGGAAATGACAACGGAAGGGCTCACGGTGGAGACGACGAAAACCAAGCCCTGTGAGCACGCTTTCGTCTTCAAGGTCGTGCGTAAGAAGCCATTTTGAGTGCCCCGCGCTTATCAAGGGAGATTGCGATGTCGAAAGCACCGTTTGGAAACGATCCAGCAAAGATCGAACGGTACCTGTCTTTTTGGAACCGGGAGGATGTGAAACGGCCCCTGGTGGGTTTCACTTTCATCGGCTGGTTTCCCTTCGGAGAGTTTACGGCCTGCAAGGCCTGGAGTTCTTCCAGGTACCTGACACCAACGATGATTGCTCCGCAAGCCTTCATGGACGATTACATCCGCCTGTTGCGGGAAGGGGAGACTCTCGATGACGACCTCATTCGGGGAGCATGCCCGATGCAGGTGGCTGTCCCCTTTTTGCCCGGCATGTTGGGCTGCAAGTTGCGCATATTACCCGACAATGTCATGGGTGAAGAAGAGCATCTACCGTGGGATGAGGCGTTGCAGGTACAGTTGGATCATCAAAACCCTTGGTTCAGAAAATATATGGAATTTGGCCAAGCCTTGGTGGCGAGATCCAACGGGCGTTTTCCGGTAAGCCACGCCGCGGAGCTCGGACCGGCCGATCTGCATGCGGTCTTGCGCGGACACAATGAAAGCATCCTGGATCTGATGGACGAACCGGAGAAGTCTGCCGAGCTTCTCGGGCGGCTGGGTGAGATATTCCGCCAAATCACCGAGGAGTTTTGGAAGCGTGTTCCGCTATTTCATGGCGGCTATTTTGATGCCCAGTATTCACTGTGGTCACGCGGCCCCATCGTTCGCATGCAGGAGGATGCCACGGCCGTATTTTCGCCGCATCTTTATCGAAAGTTTGTCCAGCCGGTGGACCGCATGCTCGCCGGTCACTTCGCCAGCAGTTTCATTCATCTGCACTCAACTTCGATGTTCCTGCTGGAGGCATTTCTGGAAATCCAAGAGATAAAATGCTTCGAAATAAACCACGATGTCTGCGGTCCGCCGCTCGAGGAAATGGTCCCCTATTTTCAGAGGGTGCAGAAGGCCAAGCGGCCATTGTTGATCCGGGGTTCATTCAACCCGCAGGAAATGCGGCTTCTCTTGGATTCGCTGGAACCACAGGGGCTCTTTCTCAATATTATGGTTAATACTATGGAAGAGGTTGAGGCTCTAAGAAAGTTACTGAAGATATAAAGACGGCAACGACAGGAGGAGTCTAATGGCAATGCAGAAGATCCTGGTGGAGATTTGCTGCGGTTCGCTCCAGGATGCGCTGGAAGCGGAAGGGGGCGGGGCAGACCGCGTCGAACTCTGCTCGGCGCTGTTCCTGGGAGGATTGACGCCCTCCCTCGGTACGATTATGGAAGCGAAAGCCCGGCTAAAGATCCCCATTATGGTTATGATTCGGTCGCGCGCAGGAGGGTTCTGCTACACGGAGCCGGAAATGGCGGTCATGGAACGCGATACCGTGCTTGCTGCCCAGCAGGGCGCCGAGGGGATGGTGTTCGGGATACTGAATGCCGACGGCAGCATCGACGAAGAACGGTGTCGACGCATGCGGAAACTCATCGGTGCTCGGCAGGCTGTCTTCCATCGCGCTTTCGATGTCACCCCCGACCCTTTTCGCTCTCTGGATCAATTGGTCGCGCTGGGGTTTACTCGCGTGCTGACAAGCGGCCAGGAAGATACCGTTGCGGAGGGTGCACACCTCATCAAGCGGCTGATTGAATATGCCGGCGACCGCATCGAAATACTCCCTGGCGGCGGCATAAAGCCACTCAGCCTCCGCCAAGTCGTGGAGTCGACGGGCTGCAAACAGGTCCATCTCACTGCCTTCAAGACTCAATCGGATACCTCGGTTCGGGGCCGGCCCTTTGTGACTTTTGGAGGCGCTCTCTGCCCGCCGGAGGACCAATACCAAGTGGCGGACCGATACCTCGTCGAACGGGTCGTCCGCACGTTGAAAGAATAAGCTGAAGTAGCGCAGAGTCTCGCTTTCCAGAGACTCTGCGGCTCGTGCTTGCGCCGCCTGGGATTGGAAAGCCAGAAGTCAGGAGTCAGAAGTCAGGAGTCAGAATGAAGTGGATCTGCTTTCTGCTGCCCACTTCCTGCCCGCCCCGCCGTCTTTCTGGGTCGCTGCGAGAAGATTCACGACGAGACCCCGGCAGCACAAGTCGGCGGGTCTCGCGGTCGGCTTGACCCGAAACCTAACGATCTGTGCGACGTTTTATGCCTGCGCGCGCGAGGGGGCGGCGCCGCCGTAGAAAACTCCGAAAAGGCGGGCAGTGACCGTGAGGGGCGGCCTGTGGTAGACTGTCACAAGCAAGACAATAAAGAGAAGGTGACTCCGATGGCGATCATCGTTGATATCAAACCTGAGGTTCAGGCGGAACTGGGCCGCCAGGCTGCCGCCCATGGCGTTGACATCGGCTCCTATGCTGCGAGCCTGCTCGAAGAGGCGGCTCATGTTCCCGCTGGATCGAAGAAGCTCAGCCAGCATCAGCTTGACGAGACGCTTCGCGAGCTTGCGCAGTTCTCCCACAAGATTCCCTTGCTCCCGGATGAAGCCTTCTCGCGCGAGAGTCTGTATCGGGATCACGACTGATGCCAAGCGGCGACGCCTGTCTGCTCGACAGCAATATCCTGTTGCGGATCAGCAAAAGCGATGACCCTCAGCATGCCGCAATCAGCCATGCGCTTCGACGATCTCCGCGTTCTCCATCCCGCCGAATTGTCCAGGGCACCATGAGCAAGAGACTACACTCAACGGGAGGCCTGAGCGCAGGTGTCAGCGCGCATGGCATTCTGGCCAGCCATCGCGGGTGGCGTCCCGCGTGGCGGGATCCCGACGGTTTTTGTCGGGATGTATGCGACCCTCGGTATGTCGACATCACAGCATTTTGTCCACGCCCAATATCGAAGCGTCATTTCAGAAATAGAGCCTCCAACTCGACCACGGCCACTCGCCCGGGTGCTTGACCAGGCCTCGTTTTACGGGATTGTTGTGCATGTAATTCAATTTTTCATCTCGCGTCTTCGGGCTCCAGATGCTCATGTCCCCGTGGCGCATACATCCCGACAAAAAGAAGCTGTGAAAAAATTATCGGGGGCGAGGATCCGCTCTCCCGCAGCACCATCGTTTTGCGGGTCCTATCGACCGCGGCTGTGATTGATTATGGCCACGACAT
>JBEKME010000028.1:0-56438 GCA_050008675.1 Terriglobia bacterium | reverse complement strand
CAGGACGAAGCCGGTCCGGGGCTCGTTTTCTGGCATCCCAAGGGTGGCCTCATCCGCAAGGAAATCGAAGACTTCATGCGGGCGGAACTCCTCCGGCAGGGCTACGACCTGGTGTTCACGCCGCACGTGGCGCGAGTGGATTTGTGGAAAACCAGCGGTCACTGGAATTTCTACCGTGAGAACATGTTCACGCCCATGCAACTGGAGGATGCGGAATACCAGTTGAAGCCCATGAACTGCCCGTTCCACATCCTCATTTACAAGGACCAGAGGCGGAGCTACCGCGAGTTGCCCATGCGCTTGGCGGAGTTCGGAACGGTTTACCGTTACGAGCGGTCCGGGGTGATGCACGGTCTGCTACGGGTGCGCGGCTTCACGCAGGACGATGCTCATATCTTCGCCACTCCCGAGACGGTGGAATCCGAGGCGGGCGCGTGTGTGGACTTCGCACTGATGCTCATGAAGACCTTCGGATTCGACAAGTACGAAGTGGACCTCTCCACCTGGGACCCGGCGGACCGCGAGAAGTACTCGGGCGAGCCTGCGCAGTGGGAACTGGCGGAGAAGTCGCTGGAATCGGCGCTGCGCAAGCGCGACATACCCTTCCGGCGCATGCCGGGCGAAGCGGCTTTTTATGGGCCGAAGATCGACATCAAACTCCTCGATGCCATGAACCGGCCCTGGCAGCTCACCACAGTGCAGTTCGATTTCTTCTTGCCCCAGCGCTTCGGCCTGGAATATACCGGCGCCGACGGGCGCACTCACCAGCCGATTATGGTGCATCGCGCCCTGTTGGGGGCATTGGAGCGTTTCTTTGGGGTGTTGATTGAGCATTATGCGGGAGCTTTCCCGGTCTGGCTGGCCCCGGTGCAGGCCGTGGTGCTCCCCATTAGCGACAAGCACCTGGCTTACGCTCGCGAGGTTTGCGAGGAATTGCGCCGCGCCAACTTGCGCGCCAGCCTGGACGGCCGCAATGAGAAATTGAACGCGCGCATCCGGGACGCCCAGCTTCAGAAGGTGCCTTTCATGCTGGTCGTCGGCGACCGCGAAGCCCAGGGGCGCGGCGTAGCCGTCCGTCGCCGGGACACCGGGGATGCCGGCTTTCAAGCGCTGCCCGATTTTATCGGTTGGATTCGGCAGCTTATCGACACCAGGGCTACGAAATGGTAAGCTGTGTTCTCGCCCCCGGACCTGAAAAGGTCCTTTGTCCAACCAGGAAGACATAGGGAGAGCGGGAGGCCCCAAGGGGCCAGGAGGGAATGCCTATCGCCGACCGATTTGTTCGAATAAACGAAAGGATTCGAGCCCGGGAGATCCGGGTGATCAATGAAGAGGGCGGACAGCTCGGAATCATGCCGCCCTACGAAGCTCTAAGGATCGCGCGCGGCCAGGGTCTCGACCTCGTGGAAGTTGCCCCCACTGCAAACCCGCCAGTTTGCCGCATCATCAATTATGGCAAGTACCTTTACCAACTCAGCAAGCGGCAGCACGAGGCGCGCAAGCATCAGAAGTCTATCGAGCTCAAGGAAGTGAAGATGCGGCCCAGGACTTCCACGCATGATTTTGAGACCAAGCGGAACAAGGTTATCGATTTCCTGCGAGAGGGGGCCAAGGTGAAGATCACGATCATGTTCCGTGGCCGAGAAATGGCTCACCGGGACCTGGGGTTCAAAATGATGGAACGGTTGGCGGAAGAAGTGAGCGAGGTGGGTATGGTGGAGACTCGGCCGAAGATTGAAGGGCCGAATCTCTCGACGATTATTGCTGCCAGGAAACTGGGGGGAAAGGGTGTGTCTCCCCAGGCTTCACGGGCAGCGGTGGGGACACGCCCGGCAACAATCAGGAAGCCTCAGCCTAAGCCGGCTTCGGCGCCTGTAGCTGCCGCCCCTGCGCCACCTGTTCCCGAACCGTCACAGGGAGAATCTGGAGGATAGAGTTGCCAAAGCCCAAGAAGATCAAGCTGAAGTTGAAGACCCACAAGGGCGCACAAAAGCGCTTCAAACTGACCGCCACCGGCAAGGTGGAGCGCCGGCACGCATTTGCACGCCACATCCTGACTTCTAAGGCTAGCAGGCGCAAGCGGAGATTGGGCCAATCCGTCATCGTTTCCCCTGCGAATGCTCCTGCTATTCGGGCCATGTTGCCCTACGGACAGTGAGGGAATAGGGAATAGGGAACAGGTAATAGGTGACAGGGAACAGCTTCTGGCCTCTGCCCCTATTCCCTGTTCCCTCTGATTCACAGGTGCGGGAAGGCCAACGGCTGGGTGCCTTCATCCCGCGAAGCGGGACTAAGCCGCCCTGAATTATATCGAAAGGAGCAAACCCCATGCCTCGAGTCAAGCGCGGCACGGTTCGCCGCGCCAATCGGAAGAAACTCGCCAAGCTCACCAAGGGCTATTTTCTCAACAAGAGCAAGCTTTACAAGTTCATGAAGGAAGCTGCCGACAAGGCAGGCCGCTACGCCTACCGCGGGCGGCGGCAGCGGAAGCGCGATTTCCGCCGGCTTTGGATCATTCGCATCGGGGCCGCGGCCCGCACCCATGACCTGACTTACAGCCAGTTCATCCACGGGTTGAAGAAGCTGAGTGTTGAGCTTGATCGCAAGATGCTTGCCGAATTGGCCGTGAACGATCAGGCCGGTTTTGCCGCCCTGGCGGCAAAAGTCAAAGGTGCCGTCGCGGCATAATCGTTTCCGGCTGTAGGGGCGACTCGCCGAGTCGCCCCGCAACCCGGAAATGATATAGAGGCGTATGGCCATGCGCCTCTACAAAACTCCAATGACCATCGATGAAAAAGTCGTGAGGACCCTCGCCGAGCTTGGCGTCACGGAACAACGAGGGGTGACCCAGTTGTTCGAGGAGCTTCAAAGCGCCTTGGACGCCGAGTGCCAAGGGATTCTGGGCCTCGAGAGCGATCTTGAATTTTCGACGAGGGCGACCGCGCTGCGCGACCGCTGGCGCGCCCGCAGGAATGGTCTCGAACGCCACGTCAGAGAGAACTGGCTGAATGGTGCAACCGTCGGGCTAAGGCCCTTCGTGGGTTGGGAGTTCAACAATTTCAAAGGCCGCGCAGACCGGTGGTTTGACCAGGATTTGCCCAAGAGGCGCGAGCGAATCAAGGGGTACGTCGCCTCGTTTCACCAAAGAGTCAAAGCCAAACAAGGGGGAAGCCGGGAGCCGGAAGCGCCCAGCGATCTCACCCTCCCCGGCAACCGCCGTCCACTCGGATCCATCCACCCAGTAACCCGGATGCAGCGCGAAATCGAGGATATCTTCCTACGCCTTGGTTTTTGGATTGAGAGCGGCCCGGAGATTGAGAGTACCTACTATAACTTCGACGCACTCAACATACCGGAGAGTCATCCTTCGCGGGACGATTGGGACACGCTCTATATCGATTCGAAGACGGTCTTGAGGACTCACACCTCGCCGGTGCAAATCCGCGCCATGGAGAAGTATGGGGCGCCGCTTTATATCATCATCCCGGGCAAGTGCTACCGGCACGATAACCCTGATTCCACCCACTCCCCCATGTTTCACCAGATTGAAGGGCTGGCCATTGACGAAGACATTACGTTTGCGGACTTGAAGGGCACGCTGGATTTCTTCGCCAAGAAGCTCTTCGGTGAGAAAGTCCGCACCCGCTTCCAGCCGAGTTTCTTCCCGTTCACCGAGCCGAGCGGCGAAGTGGCGGTCAGTTGCTTCGTTTGCGACGGGCAGGGCTGCCGGGTTTGCAAGGAGAGTGGGTGGATCGAGCTGATGGGCTGCGGCATGGTTCACCCGCAGGTGCTGCGCAACGGAGGCATCGACCCGGACAAGTATAGCGGATGGGCCTTCGGACTCGGCGTAGATCGGTTCGCCATGGTGAAGTACGACATCAATGATATTCAACTCTTTTTCCAGGGAGACGTGCGGTTCTTGGAGCAATTCTGAGAGAAGGATTCAGGATTCGGGATTCAGGGCGCCCTCGCCACGTTATGGGGGCATTTCCTCGATCCTGGGATGCTGCCTGTCATTCCGAGCGCAGCGAGGAATCTCGCTCTGTGCCCACTGGCCAGAAGGAATCAGGGCGAGATTCCTCTCCCGCAGGGCGGGATCGGAATGACAGCCGGGGAGAGACTGTCGACTGTGAACTGTTGACTGTGAACTTCATTCAATGAAAGTTTCCTTCAATTGGCTTAAAGAATTCGTCGAAATTCCCACCCAGCCCCGCCAGCTCAAGGCTGACCTGACGATGGTCGGTCTGAACGTGGAGTCCGTGGCGGCGGCGGGCGACGATTGGGTGCTGGAGGTGGAAATCACCACCAACCGACCGGACTGCCTCAGCCACTACGGAGTGGCGCGGGAAGTGGCTACTCTCTACCGAAAGCCGTTGAAGCGGTTGGAGATTTCGGTCAAGGAATGCGGCGCTCGAACTTCCGAGGAAGTTTCCATCCAGATCGCCGATGCTGACCTTTGCGCGCGTTACTGCGGGCGAGTGATTCACCATGTTCAAGTGAAGCCCTCACCGGATTGGCTGGTCAAGCGTCTGGAGGCAGTGGGCCAGCGGCCCATCAACAACGTTGCGGACATCACGAATTACGTGCTCATGGAGCTCGGACATCCTCTGCACGCCTTTGACTTGGCGCGCATAAGAGAGCGGAAGATCATCGTGCGTAGGGCGCTTCCCGGCGAGCTGCTGCGCACCCTGGAGGGTACGGACCGCCTGCTCACCGCCGAGAATCTGGTCATCGCCGATGCCCAGCGGCCTGTGGCGCTGGCCGGCGTCATGGGCGGCGAAGATTCACAGATTTTTTCCTCCACGCATTCCGTATTGCTGGAGAGCGCCTGGTTTGACCCGCTTTCGATCCGGCGTACCGCGAAGCTCCATGGAATGCACACGGAGGCTTCGCATCGCTTTGAGCGCGGAGCGGACATCGAAATGGCCCCTATGGCCATCGATGGTGCCGCCAGCCTGATTGCTGACTTGGCCGGCGGCGAAATCCTTCGTGGCCTCGTGGACGTTTACCCGAGGCCAAGGCTTCGCGAAGACCTTGTTCTGAGACGCAGCGAAATAGGGCGCATTCTGGGCGCGGAAATCTTGTGGGAAGAGGTCGAGCGAACCCTTCGATCTCTGGGGTTCATGACCGAGCGGCGAGGAACGGAAGGCTGGCGGGTGACCCCACCTTCATTTCGCCTGGACGTCACACGTGAGGTCGACCTGATTGAAGAAGTCGCACGGCATTTCGGCTACGACCGCCTCCCAGCGCGACTGCGTCCTGCCCCCCCGCGGGTGGAGCGCGACGCCACCCGGGAAAAAGAATTGGCGGTTTCGAATCTCCTCTGCAGCCTCGGATACTGTGAGACGATCCAGTCTTCGATGGTGGATCCGGAGGAGAACTCCCGCTTCGCTGACCAGCCTCCGGTTGTCCTGGCCAATCCGCTTAGCCAGGATGCCTCCGCCTTGCGCTCGTCAGCGGGTCCGAGCATAGCCCACGCCCTGCGCTGGAATCTCGATCGGGATCAAAACGACGTACGTCTGTTCGAGCTGGGGAAGACCTATGCGTTGTCGGGGAGTGGGACGCCGGAGGAGCGCCGTGTTCTGACCTTAGGTCTTACCGGGCACCGGCGCCCGGCCTCCGTCCACGATAGCGAAAGGGCCCTTGACCTCTTCGACCTTAAAGGTGATCTCGAAGCCTTGTTGGGCCTTTTTGAGATCGCGGGAATCGAATTTGGAAGGGCGGGATGCGGGCACTACGAAGTCAGCCAGAGTGGCCGATTCGCATCGCAAGGCGAGAGGCTCGTGATGTTCGGACGGCTCAGCCGCGAAATCGAACACGATTACAAATTGCGCCAGCCGGCATGGCTCGCAGAAGTGGACTTCGAACGTCTTTTGGCTTTTCCCCTTCGCTCCCACGCGTTCCGCCCTTTTTCGAAGTTTCCTGCGGTGGAACGCGATTTCTCGCTGGTGGTTCCTGAAGCAGTGACCTTTGCGCGTCTCGAAGCCGCTCTCCAATGCTTGACTATGGAGGAAATTCAAAGTCTCCGCCCTATAGACCTTTTCAGGGGTGGCTCAATACCCGCTGGTCATTACAGCCTTCTTTTGCGTGTAACTTTTCAAAGCCAAGCGCATACAATGACGAGTGAGGAAATCTCAGCCGCCAGTCAAAGGGTCACGGCTGCGCTCGAACCGCTGGGCGTGTGTTTGCGAGGCTGACGGGTCATTTAGCCATTGATTCATTGGGTCATCGGGCCATCGGGTGATCGGGTCATCGAGTCATTGGGAAGCAAGCTCTTGCAAGGAAACTTTGGATGGCGACGCAACCTGAGCGGTTGAAAGCGAGGACGAAACAGTTTGCCATTCGCATTGTGCGGGTTTTCAAGAAAGGAAGAATCAATCAGTCAATGTCTCGACGGCCCAATGGCCCGATGACCCGATGGCCCGATGACCCAATGATCCGATGACCCGATCCTGGGGAGGCAATTCTGGAGCGAGGAAGCTTCTTGGGCGACACTGAAGATCAACTGCAAAAACTTGAAGAGAGAGTCCTGAAGGCCTTCGACCTTTTCAAGCAAGCCCAGGCGGAGAGGCTCGCTTTGCGACAGGATCTCGAAAAGCTCAGGGCGGAATCCAGGGAACGAGTCAAAGTGATTGAGGCACACGAACAGGAGCTCGTCGCACTTCGGCGGGAACGGGAAGAGGTGCGAATTCGCGTCGAGAAGCTTCTCCAGCGGATCGATGCGTTGACAACCCCGGAATCCAGCGGATAATGAAGGCGGAATCTCCTTTTCCAATGGTGCGGGGGGCGAGGCTCAGACCCAGCGAAGGAGGTAGGTCGCCAACGTGGCCAAGGATGCCGACGGGATCCGGGTGGTTATATACGATCAGGAATACTTCGTGCGGGGCGCCCTCGACGAGGAGTACATCCAAAAGCTGGCGAAATATCTGGATGTCAAGATGCGTGCTATCGCCGGTCGCACACGGACGGTGGATTCGCTGCGCGTCGCCGTGCTGGCGGCGCTCAATATCGCTGACGAGTACCACCAGGTGAAGGCGAAGTACGAGGAAACAACCAAACGCGTCGACGAGAAGGTGGATGAGTGCTCCCGGATACTCGACCGGTTCCTGAAGGAAGCGGTTTGAATCAATGCAGGTAGGTAGTAGGTGGTATGTGGTAGGTGGGGAGGGAATAAAGGCAGGTTCCGGGTGTCGGGTGTCAGGTGCTCGGGGCTGGGGCGATTCGGAATTGTGAATTCTGAATTCTGAATTATGAATTGCGTACTGCCTGCCCTGCGAGGCGGTTTTCATGCGCCGTCCCAGCAGTCCCGGCACCCTTAGATTGGACCATGAGAATACTCTTCATCGGTGATGTTTTCGGCCAACCCGGTCGGCGCATTGTAAAGGAATTGCTCCCCGCGCTGGTTGGGGAGTACGACGCTGACCTGGTGCTGGCCAACGGCGAAAATGCTGCCGGCGGTTTTGGCATCACGCCTCCACTTGTTGAAGAGTTACTCGACATGGGGATTGCCGTTTTGACTTCGGGAAATCACATCTGGGACAAGAAAGAGATCTACGCTTATTTGAATGAGCATTCCGACGGCCGCCTGCTTCGGCCTGCCAATTATCCCCACAGCGCTCCCGGCCAGGGGCTGTACTTGGGCAAGACTCGATCCGGATTCGGCTACGCGGTCTTGAACCTTCAAGGGCGGGTCTTTATGAGCCCCATCGATTGCCCGTTTCGGACGGCGGACGAGCAGCTTGCCAAGATTCCTGCTGAAGTAAAGATCCGAATCGTGGATATGCATGCGGAGGCCACTTCGGAAAAGGTTTCCATGGGCTGGTACCTCGATGGCCGCGTGACGGCGGTGGTCGGCACGCACACCCATATCCCAACCGCGGATGAGACGATCCTTCCACGCGGCGCCGCCTATATTACTGACCTCGGGATGACAGGTCCTTACGATTCGGTAATCGGAATTGAAAAGCAATCGGTGATTCAGAAGTTCCTCACCCAACTCCCCGCTCGCTTTGAAGTCGCCAAAGGCGACGTCCGCCTCAATGCCGTGCTGGTTGAAGCCGACCCCCTAACCGGCCGCGCTGCATCCATCCAAAGGATCGTGCGCAAGTAGGCAGGCTTTCGCTCTATATCCGCAGATTACACAGATTTCACAGATACGCAAGCTCAAGGCGTGCGACGTCATTGGCGAATTGTGCCGCACAAACACATCGGCTTTCTTGCCTTGCTCTATCCTCTCCCCTCGCCGTCCCTCATCTGTGTAATCTGTGCAATCTGCGGATCTGATTTCTTGCCCCACTGGCCCGGAATGTGCAAGAATGAAAATGCGCCGAAGGGCGCGGCGGCGGAACTAGCGAGCATTGAGATTTCCGTTAGGGTCGCACGCTTCAGATTGGGAGAGGAAGTGCATCCGGATCTCAAGAATGTCATCGAGCTTCAGCAGGTAGATCTGAAGGTTGCCGAACTGACCAAGCAGATCGAGTCATTACCTGCGCAAATTCAATCCCTCCAGTCCCGACTTGATGAGTTCATTCATGCTCAGGAGGAGCGCAAGAAGCGTCTGGCTGCAAACCAGCACGAGCGGAAGGACCGGGATGGCGAAATCAAGGTCATTCAGGAGAAAATCGCCAGGCACAAGGACCAGCTTTACCAGGTGAAAACGAACGAACAATTCCGTGCGATGACGAAAGAGATCGAGGGTGAAGAAGCCAAAGTTCGGGCCATCGAGGACGAGATTCTGGAGAAGATGCTGGAAGCGGAGGAGATTCAGCAACTCATCCAGGAGGCCGCAACGCGGTTGGAGGGTGAGCAAGCGCGCGTGGCGGCGGAGATCGCGCGCTTAGAATCAGAGCGGAAGGCCGACGACGAGGAGCGCGTTCGGTTGCAGGCCCGCCGCAACCAAATCCAGGATGGCTTGAGCGAATCCACGCGGAATCTCTACCAGCGCATCCGCCAGGCGAGACGCGGCCTTGCGGTGGCGGAAGTCCGCGAAGGCCTGTGCACGGCCTGCAATGTCCTCCTGCGCCCCCAAGTCTATAACGACGTGCGGACCAACGAGGTCCTTTTGACCTGCGAAAACTGCGGTCGCATCATTCATTACGTTGAGCCTGGCCCAGCCCAGACGGGCGAGTCCAACGGCCAAGGCGCAGAGGCATCGGCTTGAGGGAACGCGAAATCCGAAACTCGAAAATCGAAACTCGAAAATCGAAACTCGAAACTCGAAAATCGAAAACCGCCGATCGCTCTAGGTCTCGAATTTCGAGCCGCTATTTTTGAATTTCGATTCCTTTGATTTCGAATCTCGGGATTCGAATTTCGCTTTTCGAATTTCGAGTTTCGATTTTTCAGCATGGCCAAATCCTCTGAGGTTATCGCGCATATCGACGGCGCCTCCCGTGGTAACCCCGGGCCGGCAGCTTATGCTGTGGTCATGGAATCTTCCGACGGCTCCAAACTTGCTGGATTTTCAGGATATCTCGGCAGAGCCACTAATAACGTTGCCGAATACCAGGCTCTTCTCGCGGCCCTCGAATACGCTCTCAGCAACCATTACCTGCGGGTTCGCGTGCAAACGGATTCAGAGTTGTTGGCGCGCCAAATCGAGGGCATCTACAAGGTAAAGAGTCCGGGATTGAAACCCCTGCAAGAGCAGGCGCGGCAAATGATCGCGCGCCTGGAATCGTTCTCGATTCAGCATGTGCCGCGCGAAGAGAATCACGAAGCCGATCAGCTTGCCAACCAGGCCCTGGACGCGGCGGAGCAAGGATGGAAAAGGGATCGGGCAGAAGGGCAGGGAGGCCTTGCCCAAGACGTATCGCCTGGCTCTGCCTCGAAGGTCGCCAAGCCGTTGCGCGCCTCCGCTACTTTTCACAAAGGGGCCCTTGAACCCCACGGACAGCTTTCGCTTTTCGAAGGCGAAGTGGTGAATTTGGAAATCTACCGGAAGGAATGAACGATGTCACAACGGATGGTGAAATGTGTGAAGCTGGGCAGAGAACTTCCAGGTCTCGAGGAGCCCCCGTGGAGCGGTGAACTGGGCCAGCGGATATACGACCATGTCTCGCAAGAAGCCTGGAATCGCTGGCTGGACTATTTGAGGATGCTCATCAACGAGTATCGCCTGGCTCCCGCCACCAAAGAAGCTCAGGAATTTATCGCTCAGCAGATGGAACGGTTTTTCTTCGGCGAAGGGTCTGATCCTCCTCCTGGATACGTTCCACCTCAACGCTAGAATCGGCTTCCCCCAACAAGGTTGCGGTGCCCGCCTTGAATGCCGCTGCCCTTGATTCTCAGGGAGGAGGTCCACTTCGAATCAGGAGGCTTTCTGAGCCAGCAACTTGTGAACACATCAAAGCGTTCTGACGAAGCCCCGCCCCACCTCAAACGCGTACTGACGCTGTGGGACCTGATCCTGTACGGGATCGTTCTGATCATGCCCATCGCGCCCGTGCCGCTGTTCGGCGTGGTCCAGAAACTGTCGGACGGGCATGCGGTCACGACGATTTTGCTGGCCATGGTGGCCATGATGCTGACCGCCTTTAGCTATGGCCGCATGGCAGCAGTCTACCCCTCAGCCGGCTCCGCTTACACCTATGTAGGTTACGGCCTGAACCCCCACCTGGGTTTTCTGGCCGGGTGGGCGATGTTTCTCGATTACCTCCTCATCCCGCTCATTTGCACCGTGTACGGCGCGCTGACCGTGCAACGATTGGTTCCCGAAATTCCCTACGTCGTGCTGGCCGCCGCCTTCGCGGGAACGATGACCCTGATCAATTTGCGTGGGATTCGCACCACGGCTCGAACCAATTTCGTGCTGGCCACCATCATGAGCGCCGTCATACTGGTCTTCATTGTCCTGGCCGTACGCTTTCTGTTTCACCACCAGGGCTGGCCCGGCGTCTTCTCGATTCAACCTTTTTACGTCCCAGCAACGTTCCACGTCTCTTCCATTGCCGTTGGTACTTCGGTGGCAGCACTGACCTATATCGGATTTGACGGCATTACGACGCTGGCAGAAGACGCCATCAACCCGCGCCGGAACGTCCTGCTGGCCACCGTCGGCGTCTGTCTGTTCACGGGACTCTTCGGTGGTCTCCAGATCTACCTCGCGCAGCGCGTCTGGCCCAACTACCACACCTTTCCCAACCTCGAAACTGCCTTTATGGATGTCACACGAGTCGTGGGCGGGAAAGTTCTATTTCAAGCCCTGGCTGGGATTTTGATCCTCGCCAATCTGGGGTCTGGGTTAAGTGGGCAAGCGGGCGTATCGCGTCTGTTGTTCGGCATGGGCCGCGACAACGTTATCCCGCGGCGCTTCTTTGCTTACCTGGACCCAAAGCGAAACACTCCGAGCTTCAATATCGTGATGGTAGGCCTGATTGCCTTTCTGGGAGCTATTGTATTGAATTATGAGCGAGCTGCGGAGCTGATTAATTTTGGGGCTTTCCTCGCCTTTATGGGGGTCAACGCGGCGGCCCTGCGGGAATTCTATCTAAAGCGTCCGTCCCGCTCGGTTAGGCGCCTGTTTGCGGACGCCGTTGCGCCCGTTGTAGGTCTTCTCTTCTGCTTGGCCATCTGGCTGAGCCTGCCAACACCGGCCAAGATTCTCGGCGCCTGCTGGTTCATTGTGGGGACCGCCTACGACGCTGTCAAGACGCGCGGATTCAAAGAACGCCCCGCTCAGCTCGATTTTCGAGAGCCCTGATGTCGGCTCGAAGAGTTTTGTTTGGAGGCATCTCTGGGTGAAGGCTGTCATGCTGAGCGCAGCGAAGCATCCCTGCAGTTTGTTTCTGGATGCCAAGAGCAAAAGATAACTGCAGAGATCCTTCGCCCGCCGGAAAGCACGGC
Organism: Terriglobia bacterium; assembly: GCA_050008675.1. Taxonomy (GTDB): domain Bacteria; phylum Acidobacteriota; class Terriglobia; order UBA7540; family UBA7540; genus CAVROP01. The sequence continues at coordinate 44,594 of JBEKME010000028.1, read as the reverse complement.
GGGCTCAGGATGACAGACGGTTTCAACTTCCGAATCGGGGTATAATGAAAATTACCAGAAGGTTTTCCGGCGCCAGCGCGAATATGAAGGCAGGCCTCACTCCCGAAGACCCTGCGCTCGATGAAATTGTCCGCCGCCTGGTAGCATCTTACCAGCCGCTTGAAGTGTACCTACCCCAAAACAAGGAGGCGTGGACGTGCATAGCCTGAAACTTACAGGGTGTTTGGGATTGTTGGTGCTAGGGGCGGGAGTATCCCTGCAAGGGGCAACCCTCCGGGCCGGCGTGGCAAAGGTGGACATTACTCCGCCCGCAGGCGTACCGATGTGGGGCTACACGTTGCGTGACAGCACGGGAACCCTCGACCCGCTGTACGCACGTGTTCTGGTCCTTGAAGTGGGTGAGAAGCGGCTGGCGTTAGTCGCGCTCGACTTGGGTCGCTGCTTTGGCCACGATTCACTCCAACGTTTGCGCGCCGCGGTGCGAGAATCCAGCGGGATTTCCTACGTGCTCGCGGTCGCCTCGCACACTCACTCCGCTCCCGTCGTCCAGGACACCTACCGCAACGGAACCCCGGCGTGGGAGACGGCTGATCTGGAAAAGATCGCGAAGGCCATCGAGGAGGCGCACCAACACGCCGTCGAGGCTCGCCTCGGATCGGGCTACGGTGTCGCCTACATCGGCCACAATCGACACCGGGCGAACCCGGACGGCACGGTCACCTGGTTTGAACACAACCCCACCCAGATTCCCACCGCTCCCGTCGATCCAACCGTCTCGGTGCTGCGCGTGGATACGGCGGACGGGCGGCCCCTCGCAGTACTCGTGAACTATTCCTGCCACCCTGTGGTGTTTGGTCCGGACAACACCCAATATTCTGCCGACTATCCGGAAGTTATGACCAAAACTGTGGAGCAGGCCATGGGCGGTCAGCCGCTGTGTTTCTTCCTCCAGGGCGCGCCGGGGGACATCAATCCCTACTATGCCGTCATTCCCCTGAAGGAAAACGCCGTCCAAAGGCGCGATTGGACGGGAGAGAAGCTGGGTGAAGAGGCTGCGCGCGTGGCCAAAGAGATCCGCACGGAGGCGGTCGCTGAACCGAGCCTGGATTTTGCCGAGGATATGCTCACCTTCCACTTCCGCTGGAATGTGGAGAAATTTCGCAAGGCAGTCTTGGGCGGCTCGGAAATCGACGCACGAGGATTCGACGCTTACTATCCGTCCACGCAGAGCATGCAAGAGTTGCCAGTCGCCACGGTGTTGATCAACAGGCGCATCGCGCTGATGGGAGTGCCCGGCGAACCCTTCGTCGACTTTCAGATGAACTGGCGCGCTCGCTGCCCGGTCAGCGATTGTTTTTTCCTCGGGTACGCCAACGGCTATTTCGGCTATTTCCCCACCATTCGCGCCGCCACTGAGGGTGGCTACGGGGCAGCCGGCGCCAGTACTTGGATTGAGCCCGGGGCGGGGGAACGCATGGTGGATCACGCGGTGGTCAGGGTCTACGAGATGCTGGGCCTGCTGACTGACGGGCCTGAGGACCCTCGAGAGGACTACACCGTCACCCGTCCTAGACAACAGCCGGGCAGCGGCAGAATAACCGGCAACGAGTAACGGGCGGCCAGGAGGTAGCATCGATCGCTTAAACGGGAAGGATAAGTTACCCATGAAACAGCTTGCTGTGGTATTCGCCCTGATATTCCTTTTGGCAGCGGCAAGATCGTCAGCGCAGGAGACGGGGCTCGAGTCGATGACCGGCAAGACGGTGCTCGTATTCACGCCCCATCCGGACGACGAGCTGTTCGGAGCCGGAGGAACCATTGCGCTGCTGAATCAGCACCACAATAAGGTTTACATTGTCATCTACACCAATGATGACAAGGGCTCCTATGATCCGGAGATGAGCGCCCAGAAGCTCGCGCGCATTCGCAAGGCGGAGGAGGAAGCGGCGGAAGCGGTGCTGGGGACCCCGAAAGAGAACATCCTGTGGATGGGCTATGACGATGGCATGCTAGAATATGCTGCCCAGCCGAAGCTCGTCGAGGAGGCGACGGCGATCATCCGTCGAATCCGCCCCGAGGTGCTTTTGAGCATCGATCCGGGGGAGTGGTACGCGCGCTGGCACAAGACGGACCATCGCATGGCCGCTCTTAATACGCTTGATGCGGTTCGGGCGGCAGAGTTCTGGCTTTATTTTCCCAACCAGCGCCTCGATCAGCACCTTGAACCCTACGCTGTACCCATGATGTACTTCTATTACACCACGCCGCAGGAGGCAAACTGCTGGGTCAATATCGACTCCGTGGCCCAGTTGAAGCTCGAAGCAGCAAGTAAGCACGTGAGCCAGTTTGAGCCCTCCATCCACAAGTATCGCCCCGACTGGGACCCTTCCGACCTTGCCGGGGTCGAGAAGGAATTGATGAGTCAGCAGCCCAAGAAGGACGGCCACTACGTGGAAGCGTTCCGAAGGGCCGCAGGCTTCAATGAAATGTAGACCACTCTGGCCATACTCTTGTCCGTGGTCCGTGGTCCGTCGTCAGTTGTTCGTTGCAACGGACCACGGACCACGGACGTCTTTGGGGAGGTCCTGTCATGCAGAGAAAAGGCCATGTTAGGTACTTGCTGGTTCTAGGCTTCGTTTTTCTCGTGTGCCCCGGGGCGCGGCGCTGCGTGGCGCAGGAGGCTCGCCACCAACTTCCGGAGCATATTCCGCCCAAACGCTCGTCCCAGATCATTGACGGCTTCGGCATCAATTCGGACCTCCCGCGCGACCCTTATCTGCCGTGGGACCGCTGGTGGTGGGTACGGATGTTCGACGCGGGCGTGAAGTGGATTCGCATTGGCCAGTACGAAAACAGCTCGGATCTGACGAGTTGGGACTACGTGGAGCAGAGGCGAGGGGTGCTGGCGGTCGACCCGAAGCTCGACGACTATGTGAATTCGCTCCTCGACAATGGCGTCCACATTCAAATCCAGCTCATCTACGGCAATCCCATGTACACCTCGCCCTCCGGCAAACTCCCGGACTCCATCGTGCCCATGCCCGGCTCCTTTCACAATGATGACCGGAGCCTTTATTCCATCTTCTGGCCGCCCCGCACGCCGGAGCAGATCGAGGCGTTCACACGCTACGTGCGTTTCATGGTGAATCATTTCCGGGGACGGGTCCACTACTGGGCCCTCTGGAATGAGCAGGACATTGGTTATTGGAATCCCTGGGGGGACCCGGAAGAGTACGGCCATCTGCTGAAAGCGGTCGTTAAGGCCGTGCATGAGACCGATCCGGACGCGAAGGTGATTTACGGCGGGCAGGCCGACCCCAACCGCGACTTCGCCCAACGCGCGCTCGAGGCCTGCGATTGCGCCGCAGGCATCGACGTGTTTGCCTATCACACCTACCCGGGTTACGGCCAGAACTTTAACCCCGAATCTATGGACTATGGCGCTTACGGCACGGAGTCTCCGGCGAATCTGCGCAACTTGGTGCGGCACTATCCGGGCATCCGTTCGGACATCCCGTTCTGGGATGACGAATTCAATTCCATTCCCTCTTGGAAGGGCTCGGACGAGTCCGTGCAGGCCAAGTACATTCCGCGCATGTTGGTGTACAACTGGGCCGCCGGGGTGAAGACCTTCGTCTGGCTACTGACCTCAGCCACCGACGGAAACGAATACGACGATTTCGGACTGATTCACGGGCTGCGCAATGTTCCGGAAGATTTCACACCCCGCCCGGTGTTTTTTGCCCTGCAAAACACCAACGCACTTTTTTCGGATACCGCTTTCGACCCTTCGATCAAGATCGAGGGTCCTGGTATCCCTGCCCTGCGCCGAATGTCCGGCTTTCCCTTCTTCGCTTACGGCTTCCGTGCGAAGAACGGGAAGTCGATCGTTGCATACTGGATGGGCGCCCACAGCGAGCCGGGAAATACCTCCCCCCCCTTCTACGAGAGTCTTACCTTGGAAAATACCGGCATTGAGCGCCCCGCATTGATCGACGTAGTCTCGGGTGAGATCAGACCCCTCGAGTGGAAGAAAGGTACAACTAACGTGCTCGAGTCGGCGCCGGTTCGCGACAGCGTCCTGGCGATTGCGGACGAGAGCTACTTCGACTGGAATCTGCTGCCGGAGGCGCCGAGTTCTCTGCACGCGCAGCGTGGGACGGAGGGAGTGAAGCTAACCTGGGCGGTTCATGGGGGGAATCCCACCCAGACTGCGGTGGAGCGCCGCATCGGTGAAGGAAGTTGGCAAAGGATAAAGACTCTCCCGGCTACGGCGACAGAGTTCGCCGACGCGCAGACCGGTCGTGGCGCCCTGGTGTCCTACCGGGTGCGCGCCCTGAACAATGCCGGGGAATCGGCGTACTCAAACGTGGTTCGCGTCGAATACTAAATCTCATTTGGAGGCCTTCATATGGGAAAGCTTGCTATCACGGGTGGAAAACCCGTTCGAACGAAGCCCTTTGCTCCCTGGCCGGTTTACGACCGCAAGGAAGAACGGGCAATTCAACAGGTTCTCAAGAGCCGCAACTGGGGTGGTTATCCCTTCCCCAATGAGCACGCCAGCGGCTTCGCGCAACGCTTCGCGAAATTCCACGGAGCCAAGTACGGCCTGGCGGTAGCCAACGGGACTGTCGCCATCGAGGTCGCCTTAAAGGCGGCGGGACTCCAGCCGGGGGATGAAGTCATCGTTCCTGCGTACACCTGGGAGGGAACCGTGGGCCCGGTACTTCAACTCAATGCTGTTCCCGTTTTCGTTGATATCGACCCCTTAACTTATTGCCTCGACGCCCGTTTGATTGAGAAAGCGATTACCAATAAGACGCGAGCCATTCTGCCCGTGCACTTGGCCATGAGCTTTGCGGACCTCGATGCCATCGGGCGTCTCGCCCGCCGCCACCATCTGCTGGTGATCGAAGATTGCGCTCATGCGCATGGAGGGCAGTGGAAAAAGAAGGGAGCCGGGGCGACAGGAGACATGGGCTGCTTCAGCTTCCAGTCGAGCAAGCTGATGACCGCGGGCGAAGGCGGAGCCGTGATTACCAGCAACCTGGAGTTCTTGGAGCGAGCGCAATCTTACGTCAACTGCGGGCGCGCCAGTGAAACGGATAAATTTGGTCACCGCATAATTGGATTTAACTACCGCATGACGGAATTTCAGGCTGCCATCCTCGAAGTGCAGCTTGACCGTTTGGCGCGGCAGGCCGCCACCCGCCAGCGCCACATGGAATACTTTGAGAGCCGCATCGTGGGGACGCCCGGGCTGGCTTTGCTGAAACGCGATCCTCGTGTCACTCGCGTGGCGGCTTATCAATACGTCTTTAAGTATCTTCCGGAACACTTTGAGGGGATTCCGCGCGCAGCGTTCCTAGGCGCTCTCGAGATGGAAGGGATTCCCTGCGACGGGTTGTTTTACGAGCCGGTGTACAAGAGCGCCCTGTTCCCGGTTAAGGCCGCGGAATACCCGGCGCTGTCCTGGGGGAGGGAGCAACCTATCGACTTGCGCAGCCTCTACAGTTGTCCCGTCTCCGAACGAGCTGCCTATGAGGAGTCGGTCTGGCTCCCACATCATATTTTCCTCGGCAGTCGTAAGGATGTGGACAGTATCGCCGATGCGCTGCTCAAGGTTTGTGAGAACCTTCAGGAAGTTCGCGGGCTCCAACACCCCGCCATCGAGACCAAGCAGATGAGCAGGGCGGAACGGCCCAAAGTGGAAAAACGGCAATACTGAGGCGGCAAACGGGCCCAACGTGGGCGCAAGTTACGGCCGGAGACTGGCGCATACCGTCACCTCGGTCCTCGTGTCATTCTGAGCCCGCCGTTTTTTTGGCGGGCGAAGAATCTCCGCAGTTGTCCTCACTGCTCAGTGGGAACGTACAAACTGCAGAGATGCTTCGCTTCGCTCAGCATGACAGTGGTGGGGCACGGTCGCCAAAGAACAGCACGGGGACGACATTGCCGCGCTCAACCGCACCAAGAGCTGTCATTCTGAGCCCGCCGTTTTTTTTGGCGGGCGAAGAATCTCTGTAGTTGTTCTTTTCGTACCAAGCCTCGCTCAAGTCTCTCCATGCATGATTTACTGAAAGGATTAAGGCGACTTTCTTCGCACGCAGCCATCCTTTAATCTGACCTCCCGTTGGATCGCGGAGCGGATGTCGCCACAGCTCTCGTAATAGACGAGGCGGTTGAGGTTGTATTTTTGGGTGAAGCCGGGTAGGAGCTTGTGCTTGTGTTCGAAGACCCGGCGCTCCAGGTTGTTGGTCACACCCGTGTAGAGTGTGCGAGAGTTGTTGGTCATGATGTAAACGTAATACGTCTTCATTCGGTCTCTGCGCTGAGCTCGGGATGATAGCCTGTTCTGGTACCATGGCAAACTGCAGGGATGCTCGCGGAGTTTGCCCTGAGCGAAGCGAACGGGCTCAGCGTAAACTCCGCGAATGGGCTCGCATGACAGCGGTGGGGCACGGTCGCCAAAGAACAGCACCGGCATGACATTGCCGCGCTCAACCGCAACACCTGTCATTCTGAGCCCGCCGTTTTTTGGCGGGCGAAGAATCCCTGCAGTTGTTCCCACTGTTCAGTGGCAACGTACAAACTGCCGGGATGCTTCGCTTCGCTCAGCATGACAGGCCTTGCGCTCAGCGTGTTTCCTCGACGACTAGGGCTGGCGAGGCGGAGGAGCGGGAGGTCTCCTTGGCGGAGGCCATGCAGCTTTTTCAGCGCCCTGCTAATATGGAAATGCAGCGGACACTCGGGGACGGCGAAGCCAGCCAAGGGTTGACTTTGTTGGAGCTGGCTTCTGCTGAATAGGCGTCCCAGGATTCAGGAGGTTTATGAAACTAGACACAGGCTTGGGCTCAAAATGCTTACTGATTGGAGTGGGCTTGCTCGTTTCGTCTCTCGCCTTTCAAGCTGCCCCTCCGCAGGCTGATGGCGCGGCGATTTTCAAGAAGAATTGCACGATGTGCCACGGCACTGACGGAAAGGGATTTCCCGCGCTCAAAACCCCGAACTTCACCGACCCCAAGTGGCAGTCCTCCACTAAAGACAAGGAAATGAGGGAAGTCATCAAGAATGGCAAGAAAGGGACGGCGATGCCGGCCTTTGGCGGCCAGCTTAAGGACGAGGAGATTTCCGCCGTCGTTGCTTACATCCGCTCGTTGAAGAAAAAATAGGATTCAGGATTCGGGATTCAGGATTCAGGGAAAAACCACAAGCGGACTTTCCTGAATCCTGAATCCTGACTCCTGAATCCTGCTCTTCCTACGCGTGCCCGCTTCCCGCCAACTCGCGCACGATGTCCCCAACAAATGATTTGGCATCCCCAAAGAGCATCAAGGTCTTATCGAGGTAATAGAGAGGGTTGTCGATGCCCGCGAAGCCGGGGCTCATGCTCCTTTTAATCACCATCACGGTTCGGGCCTTATCCACGTCGAGGATGGGCATGCCGTAGATGGGGCTGCCTACGTCCTGGCGGGCGGCAGGATTGGTCACGTCGTTAGCGCCGATCACCAAGGCCACGTCGGTTTGTGGGAACTCCGGATTGATGGCGTCCATATCCATCAGCTTGTCGTAAGGAATGTCGGCCTCGGCCAGCAGAACATTCATGTGACCGGGCATGCGTCCCGCCACGGGGTGAATGCCGAACTTCACATCCACGCCGCGTTTGCTGAGGGCATCATAAAGTTCCCGGACCTTGTGCTGCGCCTGCGCCACCGCCATCCCATAACCCGGAACGATCACGACGGAGTTAGCCGCCGCAAGAATCGAGGCGGCCTCCTCGGCTGTGGCGCTGCGCACGGTTCGCGCTTCCTCACCTGCCACCGCAGAAGCCTGCACCTGCCCGAACGCGCCGAACAGAACGTTCGCGAAGGAGCGGTTCATCGCTTTGGACATAATCACCGAAAGGATGAACCCCGAAGAGCCGTCCAGCGCGCCCGCGATGATCAGAAGCTTGCTGTCCAGGACGAACCCCATCGCCGCCGCCGAAAGGCCGGCGTAAGAATTCAGCAGCGAGATCACGGTGGGCATGTCTGCGCCGCCAATGGGAACGATCATCAATACGCCAAAGACCAGCGGAATACCTATGAGCAGCGGGAAGAGGTGCTTCTGTCCAGGGTGAAGCACCAGGATAACTGCGGCGATCACCGCTACCGCCAGGAGCGCCAGATTCACAATGTTCTGCCCCTTATAGGTGATCGGGCGTTGCGGCAGGATTTCTTGCAGCTTCCCGGTGGCCATCAAACTGCCGGTGAAGGTCAGCGAGCCGAGAATAACCTCCATCGAGAGCACCGCCATCATGAAGGGCGGGACGTTGGGCGCGCGCAGATAGTATTCCGCCGTACCGACCAGCGCTACGCACAGAGCGCCACAAGCGTGGCTGAGAGCCGTCCGCTGCGGGACCGCCGTCATTTGGACGAGGCCAAGGGGGACGCCGATGATCGACCCCAGGACGAGGGCGATCACGATCCACTTGTAGTCAACAATCCCCTGATAGAGCAGCGTCCCGCCAATCGCCAGGAGCATCCCAAGTTCACCCGCCCAAACACCACGTCGTGCAGTGCTTGGCGCGCTCAGCCACTTGAGGGCGAAGATGAACAGGGCGGTGGCCACAAGGTAAGTGATCTGGATAAAAGTCTCGTTAATTAGGGGTGTCATGGCTTTTTCGGTTTACTGGTTTTGAACATTTTCAGCATGCGGTCCGTAATCAGGAAACCGCCGACCACGTTGCTCATGGCGGCCACTACCGCCACTGTCCCAAGGACTGTTGCAAGCGTGCTCTTATGCTCGCCGACAAGCACGATGGCGCCCACCACAGCGATGGCGTCCAGGGCGTTCGTCAGGGACATGAGCGGTGTGTGAAGAAGTGGTGAGACGCGTCGAATCACCTCGAAACCGATAAAGCCTGCCAGCATGAACACGTAGAGGCTGGTGATCAGGTTTGACGTCACGTTTTCCTCCTCCGGTGTCATTCCGAGCCCTTCGCTGTCATCCTGAGCGCAGCGAAGGATCTCGCTCTGCCCGCTCAGGGTAAACTCCGCGAGGAATCTCGCTCTGTTCTTTCTTCCGCCTACCCCCTAGGCCACCTAGAACTCCGAACCACCTCAGCGCAGAGCCAGATTCCTCGCTGCGCTCGGATTGACAGCATTGAAAAAGGTTTTCAGCATCCTGCTAAGCGATCTTCACCGGGAGGGAGAAGAATTCCCGCACCCGCGTGTTGACCACCTCGCCCCCCCGTGTCACGAGGGTTTCGCGGGTGATCTCGTCCTCTGTCTTGATCTCAATCTTCCGGTCTTTAGTCAGGTGGAGAAGAAACGCCGCGACGTTTCGAGCGTACATCTGGCTGGCATGATAAGGAACGGTGCTCGCCAGATTGATGTAACCGATGATCGTCACATCATGCTCGACGACGACCCGGCTCGCCCGGGTCAGTTCGCAATTCCCACCCCTCTCGCCCGCCACGTCCACGATCACCGACCCGGGCGCCATCTTCTCCACCATGTCGCGCGTCACGAGGACCGGCGCCTTTTTCCCGGGGATGACTGCCGCTGTAATCACCACATCGCTCTCGGCCACAACGCGGCTGAGTAGCTCCCGCTGCCGCAGATAAAACGACTCGTCTTGTGCCCGCGCGTAGCCACGGGAATCCTGGGCATCCTTGGCCTCCACGGGTAGTTCCACAAAGCGCCCTCCCAGGCTCTGCACCTGCTCCTTGGCCGCAGGCCGCATATCATAGGCAGAGGTGACGGCGCCCAACCTCCGTGCCGTCGCAATGGCCTGAAGACCTGCCACACCGGCCCCGATGATGAGTACACGCGCCGGGGTAATGGTTCCTGCTGCGGTGGTGAGCATGGGGAAGAGGCGCGGAAGCGTGTCCGCAGCCAGCAGCACCGCCTTGTAGCCGCAGATCGTCGCCATGGAAGAGAGAGCGTCCATACTCTGCGCGCGAGTGGTGCGCGGCATAAGCTCGATGGAGAATGCCACAACTCCCGTGGACGCAATTTCCTGAACAGTTTCCACAGACCCCAGAGGACGCAGAAATCCGATAAGCAGTTGGCCGGGTCGAAGCAGAGGCATGTCGGCCTTGCCCGTTACGTCGTTCGATCCGTGGCAGAGTACTTGAATCACGACATCGGCAGCTTTGAACACCTCGGCTCGCTCCAGGAGAATCTTGGCGCCCTTCTCGACGTATTGTGCATCCGGGTAGCCGGCGCCAGCTCCGGCGCCCGACTCCACAACCACTTCAAAACCCGCTTTGAGCAAACTCGGAATTACCGCGGGCACCAGCGCTACGCGCCGCTCCCCTGGAAAGCTCTCCTTAGGAACTCCAACGATCATGAAGCCTCCTCTCCACTCCGTCTTGGCTCCCTGAATTTCACCTTCCTACTCTTGCGCCCTGACTCTTTCCCTTGCTCCTGTCTCTCTGCGATTTTCAAACAACTATGAGTGATACTGCAAGGATATTCTTGTGATACTCTCTCCCGTAGGCGGATTTTAATGCCATTCTGGCGGAGGATTGTATTCTTATGAATATCGCGGTCATTGGAGCGGGGTATGTGGGGCTTATCACCGCTGCGGGCTTGGCTGAAATTGGCCATCGGGTTATCGGTGTTGACGACGACACGCGGAAGATTGAAGTCTTAAACTCGGGTGGAATGCCGTTCTACGAGCCGTTCCTGGGAGACTTGGTCAAGCGCAACCAGCAGGCGAAGCGGCTCGAGTTCATTTCTCAAATAGAAGACGCCGTGGCGAAGTGCCAGGTCATCTTTATCTGCGTGGGGACTCCACCCCTCGAGAGTGGTGAAGCGGACCTTTCCTCCGTGGAGTTGGTGGCGCGAAGAATCTCCGAACATGCCCGTGGCTACCTCCTGGTAATTGAAAAAAGCACTGTCCCCGTACAGACCGGCCGCCGGCTTCAGAAGCACTTCTGCAGATACGGGAGCAACTCCCAGTTCCAGTGTGACGTGGCCTCCAACCCCGAGTTCTTGCGTGAAGGATCGGGCGTGGAGGATTTTTTTCATCCCGACCGTATTGTCGTAGGCGTTGACTCGGAACGAGCGGCTGGACTCCTGGAGGAGATTTACCGGCCGGTGCTCGAGCAGAGCTTTGCCTGTCCCGTTCACGAAAATTGCCACAACAGCCCGCGTGTGCCTTTCGTCGTCACGGACATCAACAGTGCCGAGCTGATCAAGCATGCTTCGAACTCCTTCCTGGCCATGAAAATCTCCTTCATTAACATGATCGCCGACCTGTGCGAAGCCGTGGGAGCGGACGTGGGAAAAGTGGCCGAGGCAGTGGGCATGGATAAAAGGATCGGCGGCAGCTTTCTCAGACCGGGCGTGGGATTTGGTGGTTCCTGCTTTCCCAAGGACCTCCAAGCCTTCGTCCGGGTAGGCCAGAATGCCGGTTGCGACTTCACGCTTCTGCGCGAAGTGGAAAGAATCAACCAGAGCCGTATTGATTTGTTCGTCAAGAAAATCAAGGATGAGCTTTGGGTGGTACGCGGAAAACGCATCGGAGTTTGGGGACTCGCCTTCAAACCCCGCACGGATGACGTTCGATCTTCCCCATCGCTGGCGGTAATCCGGAAATTGCTTGCGGAAGGCGCTCGCGTGCGTGCGCACGATCCCCAGGCGATGGAAAAGGCTAAAGCGGAGCTCCCCGAGATTGAATATTGTGCAGATGCTTACGCAGCGGCCGAAGGCGCGGAAGCTGTCTTGGCTCTCACCGAGTGGGAGGAATTCCTGCGGCTTGATTGGACGAAGGTTCGCCAAATCATGGCGCGGCCACTGATTCTCGACGGTCGCAACATGTTCTCCCGCGCCACGATGGCCGGACATGGTTTTGAATACGTGGACATCGGCAGCGGATCGCCGGCTCGTTAGCGCCTCCCCGATCCGAAAACTTTTTGACTGGATAACGAAGGACTTTGATGAGGGTTGTCATTACAGGTGGGGCGGGTTTCCTGGGAAGTCATCTCTGCGAGCAATTACTTGCCCTGGGGCACCAGGTTTGCTGCGTGGATAGTCTTATTACCGGACGCCTGGAGAACATGGCTGCCTTTGAAAGCCACCCGGGATTCGAGTTCCTCCTCCACGATGTCACCAAGCCGATAGAAGTGGAAGGGGCCGTCGATGCGGTGATGCACTTTGCTTCTCCCGCCAGCCCCGTTGATTACCTTCGGCTGCCCATCCAGACATTAAAGGTGGGCTCGCTCGGCACCCATAACGCTCTGGGGCTTGCGAAAGCCAGGGGCGCCAGGTTCCTGCTGGCCAGCACCTCAGAAGTCTACGGCGATCCAGAGGTGAGCCCGCAAGCGGAGGACTACTGGGGACGTGTAAATCCGGTGGGGCCTCGTGGCGTCTACGACGAAGCAAAACGGTTCGCTGAGGCCTTAACCCTGGCGTATCATCGCACTCACAGCCTGGATACACGCATCGCTCGCATCTTCAATACCTACGGCCCTCGGATGCGACCTTACGACGGCCGGGTCATCTCCAATTTCATCGTCCAGGCTTTGCAGGGCAAGGACCTCACCATCTATGGAGGCGGGACTCAGACCCGCAGCTTTTGCTACGTCTCGGACCTCGTGGAAGGGATTATCCGCTTGCTCATTCGCAACGCCGAAAGCGAGGAACCCTCGCAAGGACCCTCCGATGCCATTCACCAGCCCGTCAACCTGGGAAACCCAGCAGAAATTAGCATCGCTGAAACCGCCGCGCTGATCATCCGGCTCACCCAGAGTTCGAGTCGAATGGCCTACCACCCCTTGCCAGTGGATGATCCTAAATGCCGCCGACCGGATATCTCGCGTGCTCGAGACCTTTTGAGGTGGGAGCCGCACGTCAGCCTGGAAGAAGGTCTGGGCTGGACCATTGACTATTTTCGCCGCTTGTAAGCAAGGTCCAGGACTACCTGGAACCACCAATTGGGCTGGTAGGTGATCTGGACCGGAACCCCCTGCAGCTCACCGGTAGTTCCAAGCAAAACACTGAAGTCAGTTTTGGCGCCGGACTCCTGGTTGTAGATCTGGAACTGTGATTCCTTGAGGTCGCGGTATGATTGGTCGATTTTCTGACCCTTCTCCTTCAGCGTAATGCGGACACCCTTTGTGGTAATGGGAATCACACGCCGTAAAGTCAGTGTATAAGGGCAGGAGTTGTACACATAACATAAAGAGACAGGGGTTTTCTCCCCGGTCAGGGATCGTTCAAGCAGCTCCTCAGTTGTAGATAGAAATCCCCCGGGCCTCCTGCACCCGCCACGTGCCGGGCCGTCCAGACGACGGAAACTTTCACGCTTGGCCGTCACCCAATTGATCCAGGGCCAGCTTCTGGGCGTCCGCGAGCTGGTGCATGTCATAGTCCTTGTCGCTGCAAAAGGGAACCGTCGTGGAGATGGCTTGCGCGCCGTCTACGCGGCTGATAATGGCTTCAAACAAGTGCTTTCCGGCGCTTTTCTCGTGGGAGAGTTCCCGCTGCATGGCTCATACAGATTCACCTTTTGAAGACTTCATGAAGCCTACAAAAGCGCTCGACTGCGGAGTTTTACTGCCATCTGATCTAAGGACTTCAGTTCCTGCACCCCAACGGTTGATGGCGCGCGGGGCCTTGGCAGGATCAGAACCAAAAAGCAACTGGATCATTTGCAGGCTTGGATCGTCAACCGCCTGGCCGGTCTTGATGTATCCGCCCCCTAAGTCATCCCGACCGACCCCAAAAAACAGCAGCCTGAGACGGCAGGTCATGATGTAGTCGTATTCTGCGCGAATGCGGGGCGTTGTCCGAATCCAGTCCACAGCCTCATTGATAGCCGCTTGATCGGGCGTGTCGGGCGCCGAGGGAATGGCAAAACAAGTCCCTGCTAGAAGGAAAGCGCAGGCAAGTGACCTCAAATGATTCACGAATACCTCCAAAGAACCCTCATAGGAAACTTGCCCGCGAATTGGTACTACTTCAGGCCAGAGTAAAAGCCAATTGTAACAGCGCGGCCTTCGGCCGCAACCGAAGACCAGGTTTTCATTGCCGATTGCTGATTGCCGATTGACGATTGAAAAAGTGGTGTTGCAACTCCTTCCAATGTGCATCAGCAATCGGCAATCGACAATGGGCAATTCCAGCCAACCTGGGCCAAGCGATGACCGCAGAAATTCTTCGCAAGAAACGAAGAAGTTTGGAACTATTGCTACAGCGCGGCATAGCCGCAACCAACACGTAGGGCCGAACGGCGTTCGGCCCTGGGGCGAGCGCCGCTCGCCCCTACGCGACGCGCAAAATCTTCGCGCCACAACAACGTCCCAGGAACTAGTGCTACAGAGTCATCCCGAAGGGGAAGGTGGCCGGGAATCAAGGCGTTTCAGCCCGGCGCGCCAAGCGGCGTCCAAGGCGCGCTCGTATTCAGCCGGCGTAACGCGCCGGTTGATTTCGGCGTGGTCGGATCTTGAAACCTTCCCTGCCGGATGGTACTGGGCCATGATGTTGACGTAAGTTTCAGGAGAGAGTTCATCCGCGATCCACTGCATCACGGCTCGCGTGCCTGCAACATCTTCGGGCATCACCAGGTGGCGGATGAGCAAGCCGCGTCGGGCAAGCCCATTGTCCTCGATAATCAGGTTTCCGACCTGGCGGGGCATCTCCTTAATAGCGCGGCGGGCGACCTCAGGATAGTCCGGGGCCCTCGAATACTTCCGCGCCATTTCTGCATCCCAGTATTTGAAGTCGGGCATGTAGATATCCACGAGCCCGTCGAGCAGGGCGAGGCTCTCCATGGAATCATAGGCACTCGTGTTGTAAACAAGCGGCAGCCTCAGGCCCTCTGCGATGGCCAAAGGCAGGGCTTGCACGATCTGCGGCGCCACATGCTCCGGGGTCACCAAATTGATGTTATGGCAACCCTGGGCCTGAAGTTCCAGCATCATGGCGGCGAGCTCGCGTGGTGGCGCTGGCCTACCGCGCACCTGCCAACTGATGTCGAAGTTCTGGCAGAAAACGCAACGCAGGTTACAGCCCGTAAAGAAAATTGTCCCAGAGCCTTTCCAGCCGCGCAGGCAGTCTTCCTCGCCATGATGCGGAAAGTGGCTCGAGACGACAGCATGACGGCCTGTCTTGCAGACTGCGAACTTGTCTTCTAAACGATTGACCTTGCAGTTTCGCGGACAGGCAGTGCAGGATTGCAGTAATTCGAGAGCCCGCTCCACCCGTCGCGCCAGCCCATCACGAACATTATTCCGCAGATAGACGGGTTCGAAGGTTTGAGACTTGGTGGTGGTCGCCCCGGGCATCATTAACTCTCTCACGAGTGGATTACAATAAGGTTGAACAGCAGGTGCGCGGCTAACACTGCCATCGCCAGTGCTAAGTATACATCCGCGGTCATTTCCCACCTGCCTCTCCAGACAAGCTGCTGCGCGGCCACCGCACTCCCCCCGCAGCAGGCGAACAAGGCAAGGTGAGTGCTACGCTACGAATTGCCTCAGTAGGCATCCTGTGGCCCTTTGTGGGGCCGCACTTTCTTTATCAAGAACATGAAGGGAATCATGCCCAGGGTGGCGACAGCCATCAGCCAGAAGTCATCGAGGAAAGCAAGCATGGAGGCTTGGCGCATGAGCAATCCGTAGGCCAGGCCTTGCGCCTGGTGGGCCGCCTGAACGGGATCCGATCCCTGCGCAAGCAGCATTTGCTTGGCGCCACTCAGCAGCGCCTGGTAGGCGGAGTCGAGCGGAGTCATATGGCTCACCAGCACCGCCTGATGGAATTGGGCACGCCGCGCCAGCATCGTCACCACGCCCGCAATGCCAACGCTTCCTCCGATGTTGCGCGCCAGGTTGATGATGCCGGTGGCATTGTTAATCTTCTCCTTGGGGACGAAATAGAAGGCCATCACATTTATGGGCACGAAGAGGAAAGCCATTCCGGCAGATTGATAAACTCTCGCCACCATGGCCGTACGAAAATCGACTTCGAGGGTGAAGTGCGCCATGTGAAACAGCGAGAGTGCCAGCATCGACAGGCCGCACACCACCAGCCAACGCGATTCGATTCGGGTGAGCAACTTTCCCACCACGGGCAGCAGGATTATCACCAAGATTCCTCCGGGGGAAAGCACGAGCCCGCTCAAGAGCGCGGTGTACCCCAGCAGGGTTTGCAGGAAGATCGGAAGCAACGCGGTGCTGCCATAAAGCACCAATCCCAGCATGAACATCGTCAGGGTGGCGATGAGGAAATTCCGTTCCTTGAGCAGGTGAAAATCCACCGCCGGATCTTCTCTGTTGAGCTCCCAGAGGAAGGCGCCCAAGAGTCCGATTACCGCCACCACCGAGCACGAGACGATGAAGCCCGAGCCGAACCAATCCTCGCGTTCGCCCTTATCGAGAACCACTTGGAGAAATCCCAGCCCGACACTCAGCAAACCAATGCCCATGTAGTCAATCTTGGCTCCCTCGCGAAGGCTCTTACGCACGAGGTACGGTGGGTCAAAGATGAGGAAGAGAGTAAGCAGCAGTGAGATCACTCCCACCGGAATGTTGATGAGGAAAATCCAGCGCCAACTGAAGCTGTCCGTGATCCAGCCGCCCAGGGTGGGGCCGATGATTGGCGCCAGCACCACACCCATCCCGAAAATCGCCATGGCCATGCCTTGCTTATTCTTCGGGAAGCTCTCCAACAAGATGGCCTGCGAGATGGGTTGTAACGCGCCCCCGCCCGCGCCTTGCAGAACCCGGAAGAACACAAGCAGTGGAAGGCTGGGGGCGAGTCCACAGAGCATGGAGCTGATCGTGAAGATGGCCACGCAGGTCATGTAAAAGCGTTTGCGCCCGAAGAATGAGGAAAACCATCCAGTGAGCGGCAACACAATGGCGTTCGAGACCAGGTAGGAGGTGAGAACCCAGGTGCTCTCATCCACTCCTGCTGAGAGGTTGCCGGCAATGTGAGGCAAGGCCACATTGGCAACGCTGGTGTCCAGCACCTCCATGAAGATTGCCAGCATCACCGTGAAGGCAATTATCCAGGGGCGGGTTTCACCGTTTAGTCGCGCTCGCGCCAGGAGAGTGGGCATATGAAGGCCACACCAGGGGTGGGCTTCGCAACCTGCGATCCTGCCACCCTGTGGACTCCAAGGCTAACCTGAAAGGCCGGGCTTGTGGAAGAGACGAATTGTCCCAGGCAGGGAACCCAAGACTTGCATTTTGGAATCCCGGACGGCTGTGAGCATGCACTCCCATGAGGCGTCTTATGAAGCCCGCTACGCGCCATCGCTCTACCCGACAGGGGCTGGGGACTAGGGGCTGGGTGCTGGGGGCTGGGTGCTTGGGGACTAGGTGCTGGAGGCTGGGGGCTGGGTGCTGCGGCGATTTGGAATTCTGAATTGCCTCCTGCCTCCCCCCCCTGAAAGGCCGCAGGTCCAGAGGGCGGGACCTGCGCTACTTACTTCCGCCACCTACCGCCTACCATCTACAACATTCTAACTACCTGTGTTTTCAATGACATTCCCGCTGTATGCTCGTATCTCCTTTGTTTTCAAATACATTCCGGCTTCTCCCCCGAGTTTTCAACAGCCGTCCTTTGTTTTCAATAACATCCCCGCATTGCTCCGTCAAAAAAAGAATTCTTTTTCAAGGTTGGTAGGGCTTTCCTTAGCCGTAGGGCAAATTGAGCGAGTGATGCTGGCACGCGCCGGCGGCGCGCGGGCCTTCGTGCCCCGGTTCCCAGCCCCTGTTTTTCTTCCCCACCTACCACCTACGACCTACCACCTACCGTATTCACCATTCACCATTCACCATTCACCAATCACAATTGCCCCAGCCCGCCCGCCTGTCACCTACATCCCCATCGTACTACCATAGCCTATCTTCTGCCGCTTGTCAAGACACGAAATGTCCACGCGGCGCCGGTGCTGTTATGGCATGCCCGCCACTGCTGTGCTCATGCCGCAAGGTGACAAGCGCCGGGTGGCGTGTAGATTCTTACCGCCAAACTCTCTGCAGGTTGTCGCGCACATTTTTGCGGTATCGCCCTTTTCGACTTTCGACCCTCGACTGCCTCAGGAGGGTGGAGAGTTTCAAATCCGTTTGCCCAGGCTCTTACCGGGCGTTCTTTGAACTGTCCTGGCTCGGCCCGCGCGGGGAGCACGAACACCGTTCCTGGGATGTCACAACGATCCATCCATTGATCCTTGCGCACGCTCGACTTGCCATTGCGTCGCGAACGGCGGGAAAGAGCTGGAAAAAGCGTGTGCACAGTACGTGAAGGGGAGTCGTCTTGATCTCTATGGCAGGAAATCGGCAGGAGTCGGACCCTCGCGTTGTGTCCACAAAGCTCTGTTTAATTCGATCTAAGGGCTGTTCTCAACACTCGGGAGAAACTGGGTTGCAGGTTTCCGATTACTAGGCCGTCGTCACGTCCTGTTTCAGGGAAGGGCGTTTATCATGCACAATCATGCGATGTGCTCCCCTAGCGCATGTTCCGACTGCGCCATCCAGGAGGAATCAGCAGGCGAACGTGGGCACCACATCTACAGTTTCGCTATACGTCCAACTGACCGCGGACGGCAGAGCACTGCAACCCCTCTTACTTACCCCAAAGCCTGAGCAGCGCGCCTTGCTTACCCCACACCGGATCGCTTAACGGGAACGGCAGCGCCGCCATCCTTGCCACCGCCTCTCGATCCGGCGCCCGCCTGCAGATATCCCACTCCTGTCCAGGCGGGTACGCGCCGACCACGAGGAAATCCCGGCTCGCCTGCAGCCGGCAATGACCTGTGCCGGTGGGCAACACCGCAACATCGCCGGCCTGCACAACGACCTCCTGTCCGTTCTCTCCACCCAGCATCAGCCGCGCGGAACCGCCAGCGAACCCGAGCACCTCATGTGCAGTCGAGTGATAGTGATGGAAATCGTATACTCCGTCTCTCCATTGAGGCGGCCAGCCATTGCGCGTAAACAACTCCTCGAAGCGCGCCGCCGGATCCGCAGCCCGCGGGTCCTGGACGCCGCGATAAAGCAGCACGGGAAGATGTTCGTTGTTCGGCACCCAGCCGTTCGGCGAGAGGCGCAACACCTCCGGATCTCCGGCTCCTCCATCTCCACCTGGTCTGATAGCCGCATCGGCAGCATCCCACGTTCCGGGCGAAGGCCCGAAACCCACAGCCCCGAGCATACCTACGAATCTTCGTCTGTCCACGAATGCAGTCCTCTCTTGTAGCGGCGATCCCGCAAGGCGGGATCGCCAATGGCGGCGTAAAGCCGCCGCTACGACAGGCGAACAGCGTCAGGCCGGGTGCGCAAAGGTGCCTGGACTGTTCTCCGTGGCCTGCCACTTTGGTGCGCGCTCTTTGCTGGCCTGGGCCAGCGCGCGCCGCACTCCCTCGGCATCGAAGTCGGTTGCGTAAACTGGCGTGCCCGGCTGCTGGCGCCACGACTCATCGAGGCCACCCGCATCAACGGCATCGAATCCGAGCTGGTTCACAAGCCGCATTACGGTCTCCTTTGCGTGCTTGTCATCGCCGGCCACGGGCAGGGCGATCCGTCCTCGGCTGCCAGCCGGGCGGCCGCGCTCCAGCAGATGTCGGGCATAGATGTTATTAAACGCCTTGACCACGGGCCGGCCGAGCTGATTCGCCACCCATCGGCTTTCCGCCATTCCCGCTTCGATATCGCCAATGCGGCCATCGCGCTCCCGCGGGTAGTAATTGCCCGTGTCGATGACGACTACATCATCGGGCACGCCGGCGAACAAGTCCCTGGGCAGATCTCGAATTTTCCCTTCCGGGATCGTCACCACAACCACCTCACCCGCCTGCGCCGCCTCTCGGACCAGGACGGGCTTCGCTCCGGTTTGCCTGGCGAGATCTGCGAGCGATGCGGGTCCGCGCGAGTTGGCCACAAACACCTCATGTCCGAGTTCGGTCAGCCGGCGTGTCAGAGTGCCGCCGATTTGTCCAGCGCCAATGATGCCAATTTTCATGTCTTCTCCTCTCGGTGGACGCCCCTGAATCAGGGCAATACCACTATTCCTTAAGATGTGAGAACCCGGGCGTTCGTTTCACTTCGATGGTTCCCTGCAATTCCGGAGTGATTCAGGAGTGATGTTGGGGCGAAGGCGGGGGCTGCGCTACCTTACTTTAGATCTGCGGCTTTTGGGGGGACCCTTGGACGAACCGCGGACCTTCAAATCAGTTCCGCGTTACTTGCTTGCGCGTGTGCGCACACATGATTCCAACCGTGTCCGGTGCGGAGAGGGTGCCCGTCAGCCGACGGACAGGTGAGGGGTTACTTCCGCCGCCAGCCAGCAGGTAGCGAGGAGCCGTGCGCACCACGCACCGCTCCGCAGTTCCAAACACCACCAGCGTCCACAAGTTAATCAATATGCGGGACGAAAAGCCGCGGAGTAATCCCCCTTGCAGCCGGATAACTCCGCGCTTGCTCGCTCGTTGAGATCACTCCCCGAGGGCCGGAGCTAAGTTGGTTCACCCCTTTGGGGTTTGGTCAGGCAAGCTCAAAGCCGGGGAGTCTCAATGCCGTCTTGTCGAAGGTCAAGGTGCGGGCGCAGCCAGCCCGGGCCCCCAGCGCGCCGATGAGGGCGTCGGCAAACGAGCCGCCCCCCTCTTTAAGCGCGATCGTCGCCGTAAACACTTCCTGCTCGTTTTCGACAACCAGGGTGTCCGCCTGGAGTATGCGCTCGAGGGCCGCAGCGATCTCATCGTCGGCAAGGCCGTAGGCGCGATCCAGGACCCACACCGTCTCGACCAAGGCCACGATGCTGATGAAGCCGGGGTTTCCCTCGGTCAGGCGGAACTCGATAATGTCCGTGGCCAGCGGCGATTGAATGGGGTCATCCTGCGCGAGGTAGCGAACGAGGATATTGGTGTCGAGCCCTATCATCGGCGTCGGGCGTGGGGACGGAGCCCGGCGGCGCCCTCCGCGATTGCTTCACCCATTCGCTCCAGGGTCACCGGCCGGCGGGGACGCGTAAGGATGCCCCTTAACGCCGAGACGGGGAGTTTGGGCAGCAGCACCACGGTGCCGTCAGGATGGATAAAAAACTTCACGCGGTCCCCCGGCTTCAAGTGGAGATGCACCCGGATAGCCTTCGGGATCGTGGCTTGGCCCTTGACCGTAATTGCCGATTCCATGTTTCCCCCATTACATTCTCATAAATGTAATATCACGGCGCATGACCGCCGTCAAGCTGGTAGCGCAGACCTCTGCCGTTGAGGTCTGCGGTTCTTCCCTGGATTCGCGCTCCCCAACCTGAGGGCAAGCATCTGTCCTTGAGATTTTGCGGTTTGGGCAAGAGAAGAGCTGTGAGGCTTTTGAGAAGGGAGCCGCAGTCGTAGGGCTTGCAATATATTCGCTTCTATCGCATATTATACATATGTGGATTCAACGTGACATAGAACCTCGGCTGCAACGATCGGCACGCACCCGGCCGGTGGTGGTGCTGACCGGGGCCCGCCAGACTGGTAAGACATCGACCTTGCTAAGGCTGTTTCCGAATCATGGGTTTGTCCCTCTTGACCTCCCCACCGAAGCGGAACAGGCCGAAAAAGAACCGCACAATTTTCTTCGTCGCCACCCCTCGCCGATGATTATCGACGAAGTGCAATACGCGCCCGGGTTATTCCGGCATCTGAAGGTAACCATCGACGCCCGTCGCGCCCGCAACGGGCAGTTCCTGCTCACGGGTTCACAGAAGTTTACCTTAATGAAGAGCGTCTCCGAATCTTTGGCGGGACGGGCGGACATTGTGGAGCTGGAAACGCTCTCGTGGGCCGAGATCCGGGCTGCCGTGCTGCAAACCGGGCTTGAGGCGGCCATCGTTCGGGGCGGTTTTCCGGAGCTACACGCCAACCCGGACATTGACCACGTGGCCTTTTACAACTCTTATCTGGCCACCTACCTGGAACGTGACGTGCGATCGTTGGCCAACGTTGGCAATCTGCGGGACTTCGAGCGCTTTTTGCGCGCCTGTGCCTTACGTTCTGCGAACTTGTTGAATAAGGCTGATCTGGCGCGCGACGTGGGTATCGCTCCCTCCACAGCTAACCAATGGCTGTCCACGCTGGAGGCTTCCGGGCAGGTCGTGCTGCTTGAGCCGTGGTTCTCGAACCGCACCAAGTCCATCGTCAAGAGCCCCAAACTCTATCTGGCCGATACCGGACTCCTTTGCGCTTTATTGAATATCCGTTCGGAAGACGCCCTCCGCGAATCACCGGCGGCCGGCGCGATCTGGGAAACCTTTGTCTTCGCCCAACTGCGCGGCCGTGAACGCCGAGCCGGACGCGCGGGTAGTCTGTTCTTCTGGCGTGATCGCACGCGCGAGGTGGACTTCGTGGTTGATGTCGGCGGACAACTGGAGCTCTTGGAAGCGAAGTGGACCGAATTGCCGGCCGCGAGTGACGCGGTGAACCTTGATTTTGTACGCCAAGTAGTGGGCAAAGCGGGGGTGGCGAGCGGCGCGGTCGTCTCTCGCACGCCCAACAGTTTTCCCCTCGCCAATGGATTCCGGGCGCTGCCGGTGTCTGAGCTGTGATGAGTTGGGCTTTGCATCTCGCCTCTCGATGAGAGGGGATTTTCATCTTGTCCGGGATGGCGCGGCCCATACCCCAAAACAACAAGACGAGTTCACGGTTAGCTCGGGTCCGAGCCATCGCTGGCAAAAGGCATTAGCCTGGACGTGCATCTGAACGTTGCGGAAATCGGGTGTGCGACATAAGAGTGAAAAAGCGGATGGAGCGCGGGCATCCTGCCCGCTGTCGCGGTCGCGTCCCGCTCCCGCCCTACAACCAAACCCGTTGCCTGGAAGGGCAGGATACGAAGCCGGGGTCAGATGGCAGGAACGTGCGGGCAGGATGCCCGCGCTCCAGCAGGCAAGACGCCCGCGCCACGTACGAGGGATCGGCTTTCACTTGTATGTCGCGCACCCCCGGAAACCAACACAGTAGAAATCGGGGAACCCTAAGAGGTATAGTGAGTTTGAATCCTATGGCGAGCAAAGTATCAAATCCGCCGGCGGGCTTTGACGAGCTAACGGTCGAGGAAAAGCTCGATTACGTTCAGTCGCTTTGGGACCGCATCGCTGCCAGGCCTGAAGCCGTTGCTGTACCGGATTGGCATCTCGAAGTGATCGAACAGCGCACCCAGGAGGGCCAAGCCGGTTCTCATGACGGCAGACCCTGGGACGATTTTCGCGAAGAACTCCGCGCCAAACTACGCCAGCGCCAGTCCACCCCGTGATGCGACGCCTCACGATCCTGCACCAAGCTGAAAACGAATAATCGCCGAATAACCGCGAGTTGGCCCACGCCGCGTTGCCGCTCTTCCACGTCCGTGTTCGTTCCGGCTTGGCAACCCGCGAGAACAGACCGAATGGAATTGCCGCAGAGCTCTTCCTGCGCCATTTGAGCGGATGTACCGTGGTGTAGCGCAGCGGGTAGCGCAGAGTTTCGCTTTTCAGAAACTCTGCGGCTTTTCGCTATCGGCGATTAATACGTTGAGGTTGCCATGTTAAGAACCGCAGAGTAAGGCAGACTACGCCTAACTCTGCGCTACCTGCTTTTCGCCATCGGCGATTAATACGTTGAGGTTGCCATGTTAAGAACCGCAGAGTAAGGCAAACTACGCCTAACTCTGCGCTACCCGCTTTTCGCTATCGGCGATTAATACGTTGAGGTTGCCATGTTAAGAACCGCAGAGTAAGGCAAACTACGCCGAACTCTGCGCTACCCGCTTTTCGCTATCGGCGATTAATACGTTGAGGTTGCCATGTTAAGAACCGCAGAGTAAGGCAAACTACGCCTAACTCTGCGCTACCCGCTGCCGGTCCGGAAGAGTTCGAGGTGTTCTTAATCGGCTTCTCCCTCGCGAATTTCAAGCCCGTTCTGCTCGATTGCATGGCGGTTAACAATGTGAGCCATTCTGGCCATGTTCCGATCAGACTCTGGGTCTCGGCAGTACTATTTCCCAGATTCTTCGTGTCTTGCGAAGAATCACTGTGATCGTGGTTTGCCCCACGATTTCTGGGATTGCCGATTGGCGATTGCTCATTGACAGGGGGGGCGGCCCGCGCTACAGGTCCTTTCTGTCGAACCCGAATTGCGCCAGGAAGGGCAGGACGACCGTGGCGGGGATCATCAGCAGGAGCGCTCCGTAGTGTACCTGCTGGTCTGTCAGCAACCAATCATAGGCGCCCAGGGCGTAAGAATTCCTGGGCATCCAGAAGGACAAGTACGGCCAGGAACCACCGATGACCTGCTTGACGGCATAGTAGACGACCAGGAGGGAAAAAACCAGCTCCAAGCCGTTCCGGCTGCTTCCTGTCGCGAGGGTCAAGGCAAAGGCCCCACTGAACACCAGCACGCTCAATTCGAACATCCCCAGGCTCAGCAGCCATAATCGGTCCGGGTAGAGCCGCGAAGTAAGGGCATAGAGAGTCATCACGGCAGCGGCCAGGGGAATCAGTGCCAGGAGGCAGAGTTGCGTGCATCCCGCCAGCCACGCGGTCCAAACAAAATGCCGGCGGGTGCGCGGGCGCGTGAGCAGGAAATCGTATTCCCTGCGGGCAGCGGATTCTCCCACTCCCAGGGACCCGAGGTCGGCGGCGGAGAACAGCATCAGGAAGATCATGGCGAGGGCCACGTGCTCGACCCCGAAGCGCCACGCGTCCATTGCATCCTTGACGGTGCCCGGATGCACCCATACCCAATGGCCATGCACCCACCTCATGGTGACGGGCAGCGTCCCGAGCAGAATCAGCGCGCAACCCAGCACTAGATAAGCCACCAGCCGGAAACGGTTCCTTACCCAGCAGTTCCAAAAGAACACCGCGATCTCCTTTCCGCGAAACCCCTCCAAGCTGTCATTCCGAGCCCGTTCGCTGTCATCCTGAGCCCTTCGCTTGTCATTCTGAGCGGAGCGAAGAATCTTCGCATTTCGCTCAGGGTAAACTCCGCGAGGAATCTCGCCTTGAGTATCCCCGGCTGTCGACCCCCTCACCCGTCCCGCGCCGGCTGAAGAAAACGCCGGCGCGGGCCACCCTCTCCCCCAAGGGGGAGAGGGTAAGTCGCGCAAGGCCAGAAAATGTCAGCAAAAATGTAGAAACTCCTGACCCTCTCCCCCAAGGGGGAGAGGGCCTGGAGGTTCTACATTTCTCACGCGGCTGCGGCCTGCGTCAGGGCCCGATCGCTGAGGTTGAGGGCCAGAAATAGCTCATCACACCTCGCGAAACCTGATCCAGGCCAGCGACGCTCCCAGAAAGCCCGCCGCCGTGGCGAGCCAGAATGCGAACACACTCCAGTCAAATGGACTCAGCGGCCAGGAGCCGTGATCGAAGATCCGCAACGTCCACTGCGTGGCCCTCAGCAAGGCATCCGCGTGCCACCACTCGCGCAGAGCGGTGGGAAGAAAAAAGTACGTCAAGACTGTGGCCACGCTAAGGATCAGGCCCTTGGGGGCGCTGCCTGCCACTAGCGTGGTGAAATGCGAAAGGCCATAGATCGCGGCCCCCAGCACCCACAACCCGGGCAGGCCGGCCAGAACGTTCCCGGCGCCCTTCGCATGGATCAAGCAGAGGAAAGGAAGCGCGCCGAAGGCGAGACCACTCACCATAATGACCATTGTCGTCAGGCCCACCGTCCAGTCCGTGAGGACGAAGTTCCTTCTCGGGCCGGGCCGGGTCAGAACAAAGTCCATCGTTCCCGCGCCATATTCCCTTCCCGTGCTGGTGGCTCCCAGGCTCAGACCGGCCAGCAGCACTGCCATTTGGCCATAATCGAGAACCAACAATTCAAGCGTATAGAAGGTGACATCCATGTAGAAATCAAAGCGAGGCAACGCACGATATTGGCGGTATGTCATCCAGTAGGCGTGCCAGTTCGCCCAGGACACCACATCCAAGCCGAACAGCATGCCCACGCTCAGCGCCGCCAGGATATAAAGTACTACGCGGGTGCGGGAATCCTGCCAGGCTTTCCAGAGATACATGGCACCTCCTTTCGCGTCAGCCCGAGGAAAACTTCTCCCAGGCTGACGGGCAAAATTTCGAGGATGGTCATGCCCTTGGCGCGCAACATCGCGGCGAAGTCCTCCGCGTCGCGCGCCACCAGGTAACTCCAGAAATTCTCCGAACTCTGCGCCGCAACGAGATGGGGCGAAGAGACAGCGGGCGCAGTTTGAGCGGCGGCGCGGATGAGCCGGTAGTTTTGCCGGATGTCCTCCAGGCGCGTTTCCAGCACAATTTTCCCTTTCTCAATGATCCCCACCCAGTCGGCGATGCGCTCGACTTCGGCGAGTTGATGCGAGGAGAGGAAGACTGTCCGGCCTTCGCTCACCTGGTCTTCCACGAGCACGCGGAGCAATAAATCCGTTATCACCGGGTCGAGGCCGACGCTGGGCTCATCGAGGATCAGCAGGTCGGCGCCCTGGCAGAGCGCCAGCAGGTGGCACACCTTCGTTTTGTTCCCCAGCGAGAGCTTAGCGAAGGGCACGTGCATGGGAATCTCGAAGAGCTCGGCATAGCGCCCCACCAGTTCGCCGGACCATTTGGGGAAGTATCCCTGGTTGAAGCGGACCAGTTGCGCGGGCGTGAGCGAACCGAAAAGCGTCTTGTTTTCCGGCACGAAGCCGGTGCGTTCCAGGATCGCGAGCAGGTGCCGGCGGATGTCGTAACCCAGGACCTGGGCTGAGCCGGCGGTGGGCCGCAACAGACCCAGAAGGGTCTTGACCGTGGTGGTCTTGCCGGCGCCGTTGCGCCCCAGGAATCCGTAAACCGAGCCCCGCGGAACATTCAGGTCCAGGCCATCGACGGCGCGCGTCTTGCCGAAGAACTTCGCGAGACCCTGAGTGTGGATCGCTAGATCGTTCATCGCTTTCCTCCCAGTCCGTCCAGTTCATCCTCCAGGAGCTTCACCACATCGCCCGGCGCCAGGCGCAGTTGAAAGCTCTCCACCGCCAGTTGCCGTGCGACGGGACGCAGCCGGCGCAGCTTTTCGGATTTCAAGAGTCCCGGGCTGCTGTCCGCCACGTAGGTCCCGCCGCCCGGCACCGTGCGGATCACCCCCTCGCGTTCCAGGTTCTGATAGGCCTTGGCCACAGTGTTGGGGTTCACGCGCAACTGAGCGGCCATCCTCCGCACGGGGGGCAGCGCATTGCCCTGTTGCAGCGCCCCGGCGGCTATCGCCTGCTTCACTTGGCCTTCGATCTGCAAGTAAACGGGAACGCCCGAGGAGGTGTTGACGTGCAGTAGCATGCTGTACTAGTACAATAATACAAACACGATGTCAACAGATTTTTTCGGGGGGCATGGAGGCGCGGAACCTCTTCCCCGCCTCGGGCCAAAAGTGGAGGTCCCCGCGACCGACAATCTGTGCTCCGCCCCGCACTTTCAGGAGTTGCGGTGGCGGATGAACTTCTCGCCGTCGCGATACGTGTACCTAACTTGGAAAGGTGGTGCCGCGGGACGGAGTTGAACCGCCGACGCCAGCCTTTTCAGGGCTGCGCTCTACCACCTGAGCTACCGCGGCGCCATGGGATTATTCTGGGGCTGATTTGATTCCCTGTCAAGAATCTATGAGCTTCGGTGGTGTGATTTGCGAGACACGGGCGCTCGAAGTCGCAGTCATTCCCGCGAAAGCGGGAATCCACTGCGCAAGCCTTCGGAAATGTGCGCCGAGAGACTGGATTCCCGCTTTCGCGGGAATGACTGGTGTACGGTGGGCGGACTGGATTCCCGCTTTCGCGGGAATGACTGGTGTGCGGTGGGCGGAGTGGATTCCCGCTTTCGCGGGAATGACTGGTGTGCGGTGGGCGGAGTGGATTCCCGCTTTCGCGGGAATGACTGGTGTGCGGTGGGCGGAGTGGATTCCCGCTTTCGCGGGAATGACTGGTGTGCGGTGGACGGAGTGGATTCCCGCTTTCGCGGGAATGACTGGTGTGCGGTGGACGGAGTGGATTCCCGCTTTCGCGGGAATGACACCAACACTTGAATTTCAGCCTGCACAGCCGAGCCAGCAGCGTAGCGGCGTCATGCCTCTCGCGAGCAAGCAGACTTGACAGGGGCGGAAGGGCTAGCGCACCGACTCGTTCACTTCACGCAGCCATTCGGGGCGTTTGAGGACCTCGCGCGGCTTGGAGCCATCGGGCGCGCTGACGATCCCGTCCTTTTGCATGATGTCGATGAGTCGCGCGGCGCGCCCGTAGCCAAGTCGCAGGCGGCGCTGGAGGAGGGAAGTGGAAGCCTTGCCGGATTCCACCACCAGGCGCACGGCCTCGTCGTAGACGGCGTCGAGTTCCGCCGATTCCTCGTCGTCTTCCTCTCCGACTTCTTCGCTCTCTCGCTCCCTCACAGGTTTCAGGAATTCCTCGTTAAATTGAGGTTGCGACTGGGATTTCCAGCAATCGACGACCTTGCTGATTTCCTGTTCGGTCACCAGCGGTCCGTGCAGTCTTTGCAGGCGGGCGCTGGCGGGCGGCAGGAAGAGCATGTCGCCACGGCCCAGCAGCGCTTCCGCCCCGTTGGCATCGAGAATGGTTCGCGAATCCACCTTGGAGGCCACACGAAATGAGATGCGCGCCGGCAGGTTGGCTTTAATAAGTCCGGTGATGACGTCCACGGAGGGGCGCTGTGTGGCGAGAATCAAATGGATACCCACGGCGCGGGCCATTTGAGCCAAGCGCGTGATCGATTCTTCCACTCCCTGGGGTTCCACCATCATCAGGTCCGCCAGCTCATCGATGACGATCACGATATAGGGCAGCGGTTGCTCGGGCTTGCCGTTGTTGTCAAACAAGTTCAGCGTCGATTCGGGGGCGAAGATTTTGTTGTACTGCTCGATGTTGCGCACCCCGTGCTCGGCCAGTTTCTTCAAGCGTTCTTCCATCTCGAAGGTGGCGCGGCGGAGCACGTTGGCGGCCTGCTTGGGCTCGGTGACTATCGGCGTCAGCAGGTGCGGGGTGCCTTCGTAAAGCCCCAATTCCAGCCGTTTCGGATCAATCATGATCAGCTTCACTTCATCGGGGTTCGACTTGTACAAGATGGACACGACCATGGAATTGAGCGCGACACTCTTGCCCGACCCTGTCGAGCCCGCGATCAGCAGATGAGGCATCTGCGTGAGGTCCGCGATTCTGATCTTTCCGGTGATGACTTTGCCCAGGCAGAGAGTCAGCTTGGAAGATGACGCAGCAAACTCGCTGGACTCGATCGCTTCGCGCAAGTGGATGATCTCGCGGTGCAGGTTGGGTACTTCAATGCCCACCGTCGATTTGCCCGGGATGCGGTCGATCAGGATTGACTCCGCCTTCATCGCCAGGCAAAGGTCGTCCACCAGGTTCGTAATGCGGCTGTATTTGATTCCTGGCTCAGGCTTGAACTCGTAAGTTGTGACGACCGGCCCGGGATGAATTTGCGTTATCGTTCCGGTGACACCAAACTCGCTGAATTTCGCCGTCAGACGAGCGGCGCGATCTTTCAGCTCATCTTCGTCAATGCCTTCCGTATCGTCAGGGGGGCGCAAGAGAGTGGCGCTGGGAAGTTTGTAGGAGTGCGATCCGCCGCCGACAATCTTGAGGGAAGTGCGCGCCGACTCCGGCTCGGCCTTTCTTACGCGAAGCACGGGGCCGGGTGAGGACCCAAGCGGAGCTTCGACAGTGAGCGCGGGCATGATGCGCGGAGCGGCGGGTTCGGTCTGCGGCGCCTCCTGCGGAGGTGCACTCGGCTGAGGCTTGGTGACGATGGGAGTGGCTTGGCTTATCCCCACCCTCTGGGTGATGACGGGCAGCTTTCCAAGCTTTCTCGCCCGCTCCGCCTGACGCCGCCGGCGCTCCGCCGCCGCCGCCGCGCGGGCTTCCTGCCACGCCTTCCATCGCGCCGCGACAGGCCGTGCCAGCGCCTGCCAGCGCGCTCTTAAGAATCCTGCCGCCCAGGAGAAGGAGAAGCGTGTGACCAGAAACAGCGAAGACAGGAACACCGCGCCTGCAACAATGCCGGTCCCCACCCGATTGAATGTGTAGATCAACCCTGCAGCCGCCAGATAGCCCAGCATGCCGCTGCCATGGATCAGCCCCCGGACAGCCGGCGTGTAGGGGAAGAGCTCGAGAAGCACGCTCAAGGAAGTGACCAGCAAGCCTGCGCCAACGGCTTTGGTTTTCGGAGCTTCGAAGGGCCGCACGAGCAGCAAGCGCGTGCCCACCACCAGCAGGACCATGGGAATCAGATAAGCAACCCAGCCGAATCCCTGGAAGAGCAGGTCAGCGATATACGCGCCAACGGGGCCGATCCAGTTTCGCGTCGTGGCGCCGGCAGCCGTTGCGGTGTTGAGCGAAGAGTCCTCGGGCAGGAAGGATGCCAAGCTCAGCAGGGCCAACAGCCCGACAACCGCGACAAGGAAACCTGCAAGCTCCGAGCGGCGGCGTGAGTCTAAGAGCGGCTGTTTTTGCTGGGGATTCTTCGCGCTGGACTCTTTGGACTTCGACGGTGTGGCAGGGGATGAGGCGCCCATACTTTTGCCTTCCTTATGCAGACCGGCTGGCAAATCAGGTGCAGGGCTTCAGGTGCCAGGTGTCAGAAAGATCTTGGCGCGACTTGCTGGCACTCCAAACCTGTCACCTGCAGGTCAGTGACGCAATCCCCATCCCAACACTAATAATATCACACCCAGCACAACCCGGTAAACAACAAAAACTTTGAAGGTGCGCCGCTCCAAATACCGGATGAGAACCGCAATCACCAGGTAACCGACTACTGCCGAGATGATTGCCCCTCCAAGAAATGGGAGCCGCATGTCGTGGGGCAGTCCCGTATGGCGAATTTCCAGGCCTTTCTTCAGCGCCGCCCCGGCGATGATGGGTGTGGAAAGCAAAAAGGAGAAGCGCGCCGCGGTTTCTCGTTTCATTCTCCGAAAAAGGCCGGCAGTCATCGTCACGCCGGAGCGGGAAACGCCAGGGATCACCGCTAGCGCTTGTGCCACGCCCACAAGGAACGAGTCGAGTAAGCCGACGTGGCCCAGGTCGCGATCGCGCTTTCCCAGCCAGTCTCCTGCCCACATGAAGAGACCAATCACGATTAAGGCGGTGCCGATAATTATCGGCGAGCGCAGTTGCTCTTCAGCAGCATGCTCGAACCGCCACCCCGCCAGGGCGGCAGGGATGGTGGCAATCACCAGGTACCACAGCAGCCGGGGGTTTTGCCGCAGGTCGGTGCTGGCTGAATGGCCCGTAGCGCCGGCGTTCGGCGCGGCAACGCCGCCTCCGCCCAAGCCCACAGCCATCGTGGCCATCTCCACCCAGTAGCGCCAGAAATAAGCCAACACGGCCAGGAGCGTCCCGGCGTGCAGAGCCACGTCAAATGTCAGGCCGGGATCTTTCCATCCCAGCAGCCACGGAACCAACCACAGGTGTGCGGTGCTCGAAACGGGAAGAAATTCTGTCAAACCTTGAACAACAGCGAGGACGATTGCTTGATACAAGGGCATAAGTGTATTCGCTTTCTAATCCGTCGGAAGTGGAGTTCCGCGGCTTTAGTGGAAAACAGCTTGCTCAGGGGCCAACCGTGACGTAGTCCTCCAGAACGACCACCGGAATCTCCTTCAAGCGTTTCCATCTGTTATCATTGGTCACAATTATTTGCGCACCGTGCTCAACGGCGGTCGCGATCTGCAACGCGTCCGGGGTCCTTAGCCAAGGGTGATCCGCTCTCATCTTGGCCGCCCGCTCACATACTGCGTGGTCAACAGGATACAGTGTAAGCCCTTTTGTGTGGTTCAACACCCTTCGGTAGTCGCTCGCGAGGCTTTCATGCCCGGCTCGAAGGGGTACGACGAGAACTTCCAATAAGGTGAGGATGCTTGTCATGCCAACGGCGTGTTGTCTTCCGATGGCCTCAAAAAGCTCCCGGCTCAAAGGCAGGTATCGAGGATGCTTTTCCAAGTAGTAAATAAGGGGCGCGCTGTCAAAAGCAACCAGGTTGCCCTCGATTACGGACGTTAGCTTTCCCACGAGTCGCGTTCCGCGTTGACGTAGTCCTGCGCGTCGATACCGTTCCAGACTTCTTTGCCGAGGCCCTCCAATTCGGTGATCTCATGCTCGGGCTCTAAAGTAGGCTGGGCCAAAGCGCGGATCAGACGCTCCCGCTCCCCGGGGGCAAGCCGGCTGGCGGCTTCCACTAGCTCCTCGAAAGTGAGACGTGAGGCCATATACTTCCTCTTGATGTAATTATACTACGGACCCGCCTTGCTGCGCGGTCCATTGTCCGACGCAACTAGTGGGCGCAGACCTGCGTTCTTTGCAGGTCTGCGGCTCTTGAAAATTCACGGCGGAAAAGCCGCGGACTTCGAAAAGCACGAAGTCTGCGCTACCAGCTCAATCTTCAAGCATTCAAGCGACCCCTCACCCGTCCCGCTCCGGCTGATGAAAACGCCGGCAGCGGGACACCCTCTCCCCAAGGGAGAGGGCAGTAATTCTGACTTGACGCTCACGTAGATGTCAAACGCCGGTTCAATCACAAATCGCAAATCACAAATCGCAAATGGCTAATCCAAAATCCAAAATCTAAAATCCAAAATTCTCAGACTTCCAGCACCACCGGCAGAATCATGGGTCGCTTTCCGGTCTCCTCGCTGAAGTGCTTGCGCAGTGCGGTGCGGATTTTTTCTTTAATCACGCCCCAATCGCCGACTTCCTCGAGGTTGGATTTTTCGATGGTTCTCAGGATGACCTGGCGCGCGCTTTCCACCAGGTCTTGCGCCTCGTCCAGAGGCACAAAGCCCCGCGAGACGATTTCCGGCTGGATCTCGAGCTGGCCGGTGTGCTCGTTGATGGCCAGGATGGGTATGACGATGCCATCTTCCGAGATGTGTCGCCGCTCCTTGAGGATGATCTCCTCGACCTCATCGAAGGTGCCTACGTCAATGCACACCCGTCCCACCGGCACGCGGCCCGCGCGCCGCGCCCCCAGCTCGTCGAACTCGAGAACGTCGCCACTTTCCAGCAGGAAACCCTCTTCCGAAACCGCCGCAAGCTCCCTGGCCAGTTCCAGGTGGCGGTAGAGTTGCCGGTACTCGCCGTGGATGGGCACGAAATACTTGGGTCGCACCAGATTGAGCATCAGCTTCAGCTCTTCGGCGCTACCGTGCCCGGAGACGTGGACAGGCGGCTGGCTGCCGTCGTGATAGTAGACGCGCGCCCCGCGGCGATAGAGGTGGTCGATCATGCGGAAGATGGGTTTCTCATTGCCTGGGATGACGCGTGCCGAAATTACCACCTCGTCGCCGGGTTCAACCGTGACCCAACGGTGGTTGTTCACCGCCACGCGCGAGAGGGCTGCCATGGGCTCGCCCTGGCTGCCCGTGAGAACCAGCGCCACCTGGTTTGGCGGCAGTCTCTTGATATCCTGTGGCGGGATGAGCAGACCTTCCGGGATGTGCAGCTTGCCCAAGCGGAGCGCGATCTCGGAATTCTGAAACATGCTGCGTCCCACAAAGCAGAGCCGCCGGCCGTGCTCCTGCGCAAGGTCGGCGACGATCTGCAAGCGGTGCAGGGAAGTGGCAAAGCAGCCAATCAGGACGCGCCCTTTCGCCTCCGAGATGATGTGCGAGAGCCGCTCGCGCACCGCTCGTTCGGAGGGCGTGAGGCCCGGCCGGTCGATGTTCGTGGAGTCGGAGAAGAGCGCCAGCACGCCGCGCCGGCCATAGTCCGCCAGGGTGTGCAGGTCGCTCACCCGCTGGTCGGTGGGTGAGGGATCAAACTTGAAGTCGCCGGAATGGATGACGGTCCCCAGCGGCGTGGTCAGGGCCAGCGCGCCGGCTTCGATGGTGCTATGGGTGAGGTGGATGAATTCCACATGGAAAGGACCAACCTCGAACGGCTGGCTGGGATGCATCTCCACCAGTCGCACGCTGTCGGCCATGCCGTGCTCTTCCAGCTTGGCGCGCGCCAGGGCCAGAGTGAACGGCGAACCGTAAACGGGCGCGTCCACTTCGTCCAGCAAATACGGCAGTCCCCCGATGTGGTCTTCGTGCCCATGCGTCAGCAGGATGGCGCGGAGGCGTTCCCGGTTCTCCCGCACGTAGGTGAAATCCGGAACCACGATGTCCACGCCCAGCAGTTCGGCGTCTGGGAACATGATGCCGCAGTCGACGACGATCATGTCGCCACCGTATTCGTACGCCATCATGTTCATTCCGAATTCGCCCAAACCGCCGAGCGGGATGGCCTTAAGCTTGGTATTTAGGGATGGAATACTGGTCCTCCTGAACTGTTCTCATTGCCCACTCGGTCCCGAAAATCGCCTGAAAAGGGCTCGAAATTTCGCTTTGTTTGGCGCTTTCGAGGCTGCAAAAGGAGTTCGTTTTTAGGGTCCTCCTGGGGTTAAGTCCTGTGTTTTCAATAACTCCTTAGCTTCGTTCCGTCGATAATAACATCTTTTTCGAAAAAACGCGTTGCACCACAGGTTTGAGAACACTACGTACCCTCTCACGGGACGGCGTTGATGGGGTGGGTGCTGGCTTGGTCGCGGTCCATTGGTCGTGTCCCCTTCATTGAAATGCAAGCACCTGATGCGAAAGACCCTCTGCCAGACCGGGAGTCCAAAAACCTAGCCTAGCATGCCTTGGGGGAAATGTCAAGCCCTTTTTGCAGGGACTTGTTGAAATAGACCCGGATGGCGCTGTAGCGTATTGGTATCATTTGCGAGACCTAGTCATTCCCGCGAAAGCGGAAACCTACTCCGCAAACCTTTGGAAATGTGCCGTCGTCGGACTGGATTCCCGCCCTTCGGCAAGCTCAGGGCAAGCTTTTCGCGGGAATGACTGGCGGCTCGAGTGGATCCCCATTCCAAATGACACCAGCACCCGCTGGAGCGGCGGTTTTGCACCGTGACAACTCTTGTATTTCCAAGGTGGCGTTGGGGGGTAAAGGCGCCACACGATTTTTTCAATAAGCCGTCAGACATTTTCTGGGATGGTGAACGGCGGGCGGTAACCTCGGTCGTCGCCGCGCAGCAGGCGGTTGGCCTCCTCGTCGGCTATCACTCGTTCGGTCTCTGGATCAAAATGCAGCGTGCGTCCCAGGCGGTAGGACACGTTCGCCAAGTGAACCAGCGCGGCGGAGAGGTGCCCTTCCTCGATCGGCGCCAAGAGGTCTTCTTTCTTGCGGCTCCGGATGCACTGGATGAAATTGGCCCATCGGTTCTCGCCCCGCGTCGTGCTGGGCCCGGGTTCTTGTTCTTCACCCAGCCAGGTCCGGTATGATTCGTATCCCGTCATGGCCATATATCCCTTCGAGCCGTAGAAGAGGTTTCCGCACATTGCCTTGGGTTGCTTGAACGAAGAAGGGGCACGACCTGCCGCCTGGGGAAGGGCAGCGGCGCCTGCGCCGAACCCGGGCATACCGATCTCAGCCTCGGTGTTGGTGATCCAATGGCGGACTTCGAACTCCAGTAGGCGGCTCTTTCCGCCCGGCAAGCGGAACTCGAAGGCGCAGTTCAAAGTGTTGGGTGTTTCCTGATCGTCATCGAACATGAAGTGGCCACCCAGGGCGGAGACTTTGTTTGGAAGCTTGACGCCAAGTCCCCAGCGCGCCAGATCGACTTCATGAACACCTTGGTTGCCCAGATCGCCATTGCCGGTATCCCAGATCCAGTGCCAGTTGTAGTGAAAGCGGTTGCGAGTAAAGGGCTTCATGGGGGCGGGGCCAGTCCACAAGTCGTAGTGGACCCCCGCCGGGACTGGCTCGACCGGAGCCTTGCCGATCGTATTGCGCCACTTGAAGCAAAGACCGCGCGCCAAGTAGACCTCTCCAATCACCCCTTCGCGCAGCTTCCGGACTCCCTCCAGATAGCCCTCCGCAGAGCGGCCTTGCGTCCCGTGCATGACCATGCGGTCGTACTTGCGAGCGGCCTGGACCAACTGGTGACCTTCCCACCAGGTGTGCGAGCAAGGCTTCTCAACATAGACGTCCTTACCTGCCTGGCACCCCCAAATGCCCATGAGAGAATGCCAGTGGTTGGGAGTGGCAATGGAGACCGCGTCGAGGGATTTGTCTTCGAGCAGTTTCCGATAATCGATGTAGACCTTGGGTTTCGGCAGATTCCGCTTATCCATGTCGGCCAGCCGTTGGCTTATCACGTTTTCATCAACGTCACAAATCGCGGCCACCTCCGTGTTGGGGACGGCGGAATATCCTTCGATGTGGGTGAACCCCTGCCCGCGGATGCCCACCACGGCGATTCTGACGCGGTCGTTGGCCCCCCTCACTTTCCGAGGCTGCGTGAAAAAACTGATGCCGCTTAAGGCGGCAAGACCTGCACTGCTCTTCACACTTGCCTCGAGAAAGTCCCGTCGGCTAACTTTCGAATCGTTCGTCGTAAGGCCTCCCTTATCCTTCTACTTTCCCTCGAGCTCGTCAGCCAAGGACGAGGCATCGTACAGGTCGCGCAACACCTCAATGATGGCGCCACTGTGGACAGCCACAGCGCGGTTGTTCACCTCGTAGTACACGTAGTCGCCGACCAGTCCTTCGATGTTCCCATCGAAAATCAACCCCACCAGCTCGCCCTGCTTGTTGACGACTGGGGAGCCTGAGTTTCCCCCGATGATGTCGCAAGTGCTGACAAAATCCACCGGCCCGGCCAGGTCCAGGCGGGTGCGGCGCTCCAGGTAGCGTGCCGGAAGATTATAGGGGAACTTGAGGCCAAAACTATAGGCCCGGTCGTAAAGGCCATAGAAGGTGGTCATCGGAGGCGCTTGAGTCCCGTTCATGGGGTAACCCTTGACCACGCCATAGGCGAGCCGGAGAGTGAAAGTTGCATCGGGATAGAGTGACTTCCCATAAACAGCGAATCGAGCCTGGCCGATTTTTTCCCCTGCCGGAGTCTCCACGCTTTCCACATTGTCCTCCATTGCTTTGATCCTCTGGCGGTCGAAGGGGTCGATGGTGCGGGCCAACACCATCATGGGATCGCTGGATGCTTGAATGGCCGCTTCACCACCCTGCACCAACGACTTGCGAAAAGCCGGGTCCGCAAGCTTGGTTCCCTGGACAACCTCCTTTGCCACCTCAGCGGGCGTGCGGGCGCCTAACACAGCCTTTATGAAGGGATCGTTGGCGCCCAGTTCTTCGAGGGAAAGTTGCAGCCCTTCTTCCAACATTGCTGCCTCAAACCCAGGATAAATCGGCGCTGGGGAGAAGAGGCGAAAACGAAGTGAATCAAGCTCGGAATCGTGATATCCCTCGAGCCTTTCTCCGTCGGGCTTTTTCACCTCGGCCACATAGTGGACGATATTCAGGGCGATGGCCGACAGGCGAGACCCCCGGAGCGAGTAGAACCGAAACATCTTCACCATCTGTTGATGCTTCATCTCAGCTTGGGCAATGGCATCCCAGGCTCCGCCATAAGCCTGCTCCCACGCCGGGTTGCTTGCCACCAGGCCACGAAAGCTCGTCTCGTCCTTCTGCATCTTGGCCACCAGGTTCTTGTCTGCCAAGCCCTGAGCGCGGCCTTCGTACGCCTTCAAGGAATTCGAGACGCCGAAGATCGTGTTGGCTGCCTGCCGGGCCTGCTCCGGCCCCTGGGCGGCATATTGCTTCGCAGCTTCCAGCCACCGGTTCAGGGTCTTAAGCACCAGGGGCAGGTTGTAGTCTCTTTCGGTTTCGATCTGAGTCATGGTTTGGAGGCGCGAGGTGGAGCCCGGGTGCCCTGAAACAAAGACCAGTTCGCCATCGCCCGCACCCTTCGCATTCCATTTCAGATAATCATGGCTTTCGACCGGTTTCCCATTTTCGTAGACACGAAATAGAGCGAAGTCGATGTCGTAGCGGGGGTAAGTGAAGTTGTCGGGATCTCCTCCAAAGAAGGCGATTTGTTGCTCGGGAGCGAAAACCAGGCGCATGTCCGTGTATTTCTTGTATTGGTAAAGCCAGTATTCGGCGCCCTGATAAAGGGGAATCACATCCGAGCGCAAGCCGGTCTTTTCCAAGCTCTCCTTCTCAATTTTTGCCGTTTCCGCTTTTCGAGCCTTCAAAGCAGCCTCATCGTTCATCCCCGGCTTGACGGCGCTGCGGACACGCGGGGTGACGTCTTCCATGGCGACCAGAACGTTCACTTCCAGGTCCGGGCACTTCAGTTCTTCCGCCTCAGTTCGTGCAAAAAACCCGTCCTTAACGTAGTCTTTGGCGGGAGAAGAGACCTTCTGCAATTGGCCGAGCGCAACGTGATGGTTCGTCAGTACAAGTCCACGGGGGCTTACAAAAGAGCCGGAGCCGCCGTCGTTAAAACGCACGCTGGAAAGGCGCAGGTGATCAAGCCACTCGCGCGTGGGCTGGAAACCATAGCGTTCCTTGAGCTGTTTGAGCGGGGGGTTGTCAAAGGTCCACATTCCCTCATCCGCCAGGGAAACGGATATACCGAGTAATGCCCAAACGGCAAGAGCGAGCAAAATCCAAACCGTTCCTTGCCTGTTGCTTTTAATCATTTGTACCTCTCGTCTTCAAAGAAGTGTTGTGCAAGCCAGGACTTCCATTTTGGAATCCCGGTAGGCCGCAAGTGTACACCCGAAAGCCTCATTTTGGAATCCGAGTTGAAAAGCCGCGTGAACTGCTTGCCCTGGTACAAATCAAGTGGGACAATAGTGTCCGGTAAGAGTTATGGCCACGAAGACAACCATCACCTGGGAACAATTCCTTGCCACGGGCGTCGAGGGACAGAAGTGTGAATGGGTTGATGAGGAAATCGTACAAATGACTCCGGTAAACCTTCGTCACGAAGCGATCCTCTTGCGCTTAAACGCCTCCCTTGATGGATACTGTCGTTCTCACGCTGAATGGATCGGCTTTTCATCGAATGCGGCCTTCACAATGGCTTCCGGCAACTGGCGTTGTCCCGACGCATCTTTGGTGCGCAAGGAGCGGTTTGCAGGTGCGCAAATCCCTGTCATGGCTGAGTTCGCCCCCGACGTCGCCTTTGAAGTCCACTCTCCCAGCGACAAACCGAGCGAGATTCAAAGCAAGCGGAAGGATTACCAACAGAGCGGCGTCATCCAAGTCTGGATTGACCCGGATAAGCGCCTTGTGGAACTCGTTTACCCTAATCGGCCGCTAGAATACTTCCAGGAAGGCCAGCCTCTCATCATTGCCGGTCTTACCGACTTCTCGCTCGACGTCGAAGACCTGTTCGCCATCTGACCTTTCCGGCCTGTATCGCCTACATCTCGACAAAAAGAAGCTGTGAAAAAATAAACAATCTCATCCCGCAAAGCGGGACCAAGGCGCAAAGACTCGCAAAGAGTAACTACTTTGTTTTCTTTGCGCCTTTTACG
This sequence comes from Terriglobia bacterium, assembly GCA_050008675.1. GTDB lineage: Bacteria > Acidobacteriota > Terriglobia > UBA7540 > UBA7540 > CAVROP01. The sequence continues at coordinate 5,294 of JBEKME010000028.1, read as the reverse complement.
ACTTTGCGCCTTTGCGCGAAATGCTTTTGCTCATTCAGGGATTATTTCACAGCTTCAAACCGTCGGGACGTATGCGCCACCCGCGCTGCGCAGGAGGCAGTAGGCAGTGCGCAGAAGGGCAGTGACAAGTAGCGAGCAGAAGTCAGGAGTCAGAAGTCAGAAGCCAGAAGAGAAACCCCAGGCCACCGCAAGCGTAGCGCCCCGACGTGTCGGAGGAGGCTCCTCGGAGGCGATCAGCCGTTTGTGGCATGAGGGGATGGCATGCTTTCCCCACCTACCACCTACCACCTACCACCTACCGCTCTTTACGCCTTCGCCAGGACGCGTTCGTAGAGATCTTCGTAGAGGGGAATGATCTTGCGGCTACAGAAAGTGGTCGAGGCGCGTTCTCGCGCCGCGATGCCCATCTGCTCGCGACGATGCGGGTTGGTGACGATCTCGAGGGTGCGTGCGGCCATGGTTTTCACATCATGATCCGGCACTAGAAAGCCCTCCACTCCATTTCTGATTACCTCTGGTAATCCCCCTACCTCCGAACAGACGGCAGGGACACCGCAGGCCATTCCCTCCAGCGCCGCAAGGCCAAAGGACTCGATTTCGCTGGGCAAAAGGAGCACGTCGGCGCAGTTCAGCAGTTCCTGCACCTGATTTTGTTTGCCCAAAAAGTACACGTCCTTCGTCAGGCCTTTTTCACGAACCAGCCATTCGGCGATGGTACGCTCCGGGCCGTCGCCAATCATTAGGAGCTTGGCCGGGATCTCCGCCCGGACGGTGGCGAAGATTTCGACCACGTCCGGAATCCGTTTGACCGGTCGGAAGTTGGACAGATGGACGAGGATAGGCTCGCCCTGGGGGGCAAATTCGCTGCGTCGGCAATGGGCGTCGGCGGGCTGGAATACGTCGCAGTTGACGAAGTTTGGAATCACTTCCACCGAGCGTTGGATATTGAGTTCGCGCAACGTCACCGTGCGAAGGTACTGGGAGATGGCTGTTACCCCGTCGCTCTGTTCGATGGAGAACCGTGTGATGGGCAAGTAGGAGCGATCCACGCCGACCAGCGTTATGTCTGTTCCGTGCAGTGTGGTGACAAAGGGAAGGCGGTGGGGATGGAGCATCGCCCGGGCCAAATAGGCGCTCACCGAGTGAGGGATGGCATAATGGACGTGCAGCAGATCGAGCGAGTCGTTCACTGCCACGTTCGCCATCTGCGTGGCCAAGGCCAGCGTGTAGGGGGGATGATTAAACAACGGGTAGTTGAGCATTTCCACTTCGTGGAAGTGGATGCGCTCGGAGGGTTCGGTCATGCGAACGGGGACGGCGTAGCTAATGAAATGAATGTCGTGTCCGCGCGCCGCTAATTCCAGGCCCAGTTCAGTGGCGACTACACCACTTCCGCCATAGGTGGGGTAACAGGTTATGCCGATTTTCATGGGATGCCTTCAGGACCTGCTCCGACCCCGTGGATGCTAAGAGGGGGGAGTTTTCTTCTTCTCCGGGCCGCCCGCCAGCACTATAATTTCCGTAACGATCTTGTGATCGCCCTTCTGCTCGTAGTTAATGAGAACACTGGTCCCAGGTTTCAGTTTCGTCAGCTTGAGCTTGCCCCCGTCAGCGGTAACGACATGGACTTTCTTCTTGATGGGGAAGATTTCTGTGGTATTCCCCTTGATGGTGTCCACGTTCAAAACCTCGCTCTCCAAATCGATGGATCTCACGATGCCGCTAAACTGCTGATGCGTCGGTCCGCCGGAAGTGATCTTATCGAGAACTGGGACCTTGGTCTTGTGCTGCTCCTGTGCCTTGATCGTGGTCCGGTAAGGCAAGCCCCACAGGACCAGGGCGACGAAAAGGCCGACCAGAAACCTGACGGGAACCATGGTCCGCGAAGCGCCTGTTAGGGGACAAGTGGGGACAACAATCGTCGTTGTTGAGCTTATGGCTGGCTGATTGTAGGACGTTGATTTAGGAATCACTGTTCTGCTCACGAGTGGGATTAAACGCGCGACATTATCCTAGGCGCGGAAAGTTACACTGTCAAGCGCCGCAACGCTCAAGCGTGAACGATAACCTCCAAGCTCTACGGCAGAGAGTTCTCTGGCCCGCGGTCAAGTCAGAAATTCGTCGCCTGGTTATGAACCGCATCCCTCGCGGGGTTTACTGGACGTGCTGGAATTCCCCAACTAACTTTGTCCAAAGTTGTCTTGCCCGTTTTCGGGAAGACGATTGCCATCCCCACTGCTCCCGTGCTTGTTTTCGTTCTCCTTATAGATATAGCGGATGGCGGACTTCATGATCAGGAGGTTGGGTTCCTTCGCCCTGTGGACCTTGATGCAATTCTTGTCGTACCACTCGATGACGCCGTGGATGACTTCCTCCCCGCTGAGGACTACTACCATGGGTGTTCGCGCCTGCATTTGTTTCAAGTAGTAGAAGTTCTCGGCGTTGGTTTGTTCAGGAGGAGCAGGCTTCTTGCGCGGCAGGCGTGCGCCCATTTGGTCCTGGACCTCGGAGAGCGTTGGGCGGATAAGTCGTCGGTTCATAGTACTTCACTCCTTCGGCCTGGTCTCCCGAGGCCTCAAGTTCAGAGCTTCTCCCTGTGGAATTCGCGCTCAGGTGCTCTATTAACTAGACGCTCGCTTTAGCACCCGGGTTTCTTCCCGGTCGGCAAAAGAGCCCTTCGAGGGATAAAGCCGCGAATGCTTTATATCCTACCACGAAGTCCTCGGACTCGCAATGGAGTTCATGGATTGGTAGTGGTGTCATTTGCGAGACCTAGTCATTCCCGCGAAAGCGGGAATCTACTCCGCAAACCTTTGGAAATGTGCTGTCGTCGGACTGGATTCCTCCCGCCATGGCGGGACGGGAATGACTGCGCTTCAAATGACACCAGTACCCATGGATTGTAACCTTCATGGATATTTTGCTTTCAAAGCTAGGATGGAGAATCTCAAGCTGCGGCGCGAGCGAAGAGTCTGCTTGAGGCGGTTAACGCGCCCGGGCCTTGGATCTCGCCGAAACTTCTAATCCCAACGCCTCAAAGCCGAGTTGCTGGTTTACGTTGCGGATTTGCAGCCGGTAGGCCTGGTCGAGGCCGGACTTTAAGAGTTCAATTCCCTGGAGCCCCAGGCCGGCCGCCCAAGCCTGAAGGCGCGGGAGCACATCCACGTTGGTCACTTCGGTTCCCGGTCCTTGCAAGAGCACGTGAAGCAGGTCACGCAGAAGGGAATAGCCGATGTCGAGTGTGGCTTCGAAATCGTCCCGGCGTTCGCCGAGCGCCTTGGCCGAATCAAAAAGTGGCCGCCAGTCCGCAGCAGCGGAGGAAGCGGGAACAGGGCGCGCTACGGCTTCCAGAAATTCCAACCAAGGCTTGCGACGCTGTTCATAGGCTGCAAGATCGAAGCTCCTGGCTTTGGCCACGCTGCCAGACGCCACACGCGCCGCGAGGAGCACCTGCGTTTTGGTCAAGCGTTCCTGCTTGCCCAGCAGTTCGAGGATGGCAGATTCATCCACGGGCTGAAAGAGAATCTGCAAACACCGGGAGCGAATGGTCGGGCGCAACTCGTAAGGATTGGAGCAAACGAGAATGAAGGAGGTGGTTTCGGGGGGTTCTTCGAGCACTTTCAGCAAAAGATCCACCGCCTGCCAGTGAACCGTTTGTGCGTCATCAATGATAAAGACGCGTCGCGGTAACTGGAAAGGCCGGGTATAAGCCACATGGCGCAGTTGCCGGATTTGTTCCATCAGGATGAAGCGCGTGAGGGGTTCGAGGATCTGGAAATCGAAATAGACTAACCCTTCAACCCGTCTTGCCGCCTCTTTGATTTCCCTCCGGCGCGCCAGGTCCTCTTGCGCAGCGGTGAACATCTCCTCGGCCCTATGGCAGCGTGGACAGGCATCGCAGAAGTCGCCATCACTTCGCTCGCACACCAACGCTTTGGCCAGCATTCGCGCCAGAGTTTTCTTGCCCACCCCGTCAGGACCCGAGAACAATAGCCCGCCAGGAACACGGCTGCCTGCTACCATCTCGCGCACGCTCGCGAGGGCTTTGGAGTTTCCGATGAATGAGTCAAAAGGCATTTTAGATTTTGGATTTTGGATTTTGGATTACCCTCCCCTTCACACCGACTGCTTAGCGTCTTCTACCCACTGCCTACTGTCCACTGCCCACTGCTTACTGTCTACTGCCAACTGGCGATTTTGGATTTTGGATTTTCCACCGGCTTCTGCTTACCGATTTTGGGTGCAAGGGAGGCAGCAATCCAAAATCCAAAATCCAAAATCCAAAATCTAAAATCCCTTCACCCGCCGAGCCAGAAAAGCGTCAACCAGCTTGCGAATCTCCGCCTGGACATCCGCCACCGGCCCGTCTGCTTGTACAACCTTCACCCTGCGGGGCTCCTTGCGGGCGATGGCCAGGTATGCGTCCCGAACTCTTTTGTGAAATTTCATGCCCTGCAATTCGAACCGTTCCTGCTTTGATTTCCGCCGTGATTCACGTCCTTGGGCGCGCTTAAGAGAGAGACGGGGAGGAAGATCCAGAACAATAGTCAAGTCAGGCTGCGTGCGAGCGCAGATGATGCGGTCGAACGCCCGGACAGTTTCCACGCCCAACTCTCGCCCATATCCCTGATAAGCGAGCGAGGCGTCATTATAACGGTCGCTCACCACAATTTCGCCCTGGGCAAGCGCCGGCCGGATTACCTCCTGCAAGTGCTGCGCGCGAGCCGCGTACATTAGAGCCAGCTCTGCCAGGGGAGTAAGCCGAGTGGTTGTCGAGGCCAAGAGGATTTTCCGAATGCGCTCGCCCACCTTCGTGCCGCCGGGTTCGCGAGTGACGCGCACCGCGAGCCCGCGCTTCTTCAAGTGCTGAACCAGGAGACGGAGTTGAGTGCTCTTTCCTGTCCCGTCTATTCCTTCTAGCGTGATGAAAAGGCCGTAATTCATTTTGCTTCGTCAGTGGTCCGTAGTCAGTTGTCCGTGGCGCTTCAGAAGCTCTGGTGGCTTCCATTGACGACTGACCACGGACAACGGACAACTGACAAGACAGGCATCGTACCATTCGGAGTTACCCGCGAACAAGGTGCCTTCTTGCAGGTTGCTGAAAAACCTTTGGCACTCTCCGTAGGGGGCACGTCATGCGGACACGGGGGCCAGAAGTCTAAAACCAGCCCTCTCCCAAGGGGCTGAACACGTCCCACATTTTTTGCTGGACACGGGGGGTGCCAATCCTGTAAGCTGCCGCCGTGGAGATTTGCGGTCAGGAATTCAGCCCCGCTATCGTGGCCCGGCTGCGG
>JBEKME010000027.1:0-57513 GCA_050008675.1 Terriglobia bacterium | reverse complement strand
GATGTATGCGCCCCCTTGCGATTTTCCGGCAAGAGTAGCGGGCTATGACTAATCTCGGCGGGTGGCGCATACATGCCGCCCTTTGGCATGTATGCGATCATGGTACCCTGCAGTCCCGTCCCCAGGGTACCAGTGCATTCTAGACCGATTGCCGAGAGGTCGCATACATCACAAAACGATGTATGCGCCACCCGCGCCCCCTGGCTCTCGGAGGGCCGTAAGGACGGCTCTCTGAACGCGGAATCTAGTGTTCTCGGCAATGGCAAGACTGGCACCAAACCGCCCGAAATCGGCCAATGGCTGGCTGAGATTGGCCACAGTCCGTTCCCGTCCTCCGGCAGGCAACGTGCATCAGCGCTAACCCGCACAAAAAACAGGTGATAGATTTCTGGCTGGGAGCTTTGATTGGCAACGCGCTTGCCTTCCACCAAGTTGGAATTACTGGTGGTGCTCGAAGTACGGACGTGTGCCATGAACAGACGATGCCTGTTGAAAGCCATTCCTCACTGCCAGCCCGTTGTTTTCGCTGGCGTCTTGTGGGCTGCAACTATAGCCTGCGCGGGTCCAGGCCAGGCTCAAACTTTCACTACGCCGGACGCTGCCACGCCCCCGCAGACTGAAGGCCAGGCAGCGCAAAACACGCCGAGGAAGAAGCTCGCCAAATCGGCCGCGTGGCATCACTTCGGGGAGAGCGATAACGCCTCCGTGGCGGGGCAAAGTCAACCGGGCGTCTGGCATCCCTTCGGTCCGAACTATGGCACGCCGAAGGTTGGTCCCGGTGAAACGGCTCCCCGGCAAAACTTCGGCGCGAACCGCATGGCTGATTTGGAAAGGCAGATGTGGGCGCTCGTCAACCACGAGCGTTTGGCTCCCGAGACCTCCGCCGAGACTGGTGGCCGAGCGCAGCCCCTCAGGTGGAACGAAAACCTGGCTGCGGTGGCGCGAGCGCATTCCCGGGACATGCTCGGGCAAGGATTCTTTGACCATGTTGACCCGGACGGCAGGACCCTTTCGACGCGAATAAACGCGGCCGGAATTCCCTGGCGGGCTGCGGGAGAGAATATTGCCATATACACAACCGTTCTGGGCGCGGAAGGCGCATTTATGAACGAACCCCGTTTCCAACACAATCATCGAGCCAACATCTTGAACGCGAATTACACTGACGTGGGAATTGGGATCGTGCAAGGGCCGGATGGTAGCCTCTACATCACGCAAGATTTCGTGGCAATTCCGCCCAGGCCTGCACCTGGGACTCCGGGGTCGGGCGGCGGGCGGGGAAATGGAGGCTAGCTGCGAGCTGAACGAACTCAAAAAGGAGGAACTGAAAAATGCTGAACGGAAGGATGAGAAAAACAAAATTCACGATTCGATGGATTGCCGCCTCTTTCGCACTCTTTATTGCGGCGGAGCTATTCACTGCTGCGTCGTTTGCGCAAGCGCCGCTGCCGCAAGCGCCGCCGGAGCAGGCGCCGCCGGAGCAGGCGCAAGCGCCCCCATACTATCCGCCGCAGGAGTTACAGAGGTTGCTGTCCCCCATTGCCCTGTATCCTGATCCCTTGCTCGCGCAGATTCTCACCGCGTCGACCTTTCCTAACGACATTCCCGCCGCCGCGCAGTGGGCGGACGAGCACCATTACCTTACCGGTGACGCCTTGGCCCAAGCCATCGCGGCCGACCAAGTACCCTGGGACCCCAGCGTGCAAGCGCTCCTACCCTTTCCTTCGGTCCTCGATATGATGGCTTCCGACGTGCCCTGGACGCAGGAATTGGGTGATGCCGTCCTGGCGCAGCGCCCCGATGTGATGGACGCGGTACAGAGATTGCGCAGGGAAGCCGCGGAATATGGCTATCTGAGAACGAATCCATCGATCGTCGTGGGGATGGGGCCGTACATTACTATCATGCCGGCGAATCCTGCGTTCATCGTGGTGCCCTTTTACAATCCCGCCATCGTGTTTGCAGCTCCCCGGATCGGCTTCGCCGTGGGCCTTGGGATCCGCTTCGGTTTTGGCATCAATATTGGTGTCGCGTTTCGTCCTTGGGGATGGGGCCTGACCCGCTTCAACTGGGGCGGTCACGCTGTCATCGTCAATAACGTGCCGTGGGGCAGGACTTGGGCGAATCGCGCTACCTATGTGCATCCGTACACCGTCCGGCGCTTCGCGGCATCGGCGCCTCGCCCGCCGGAACGGCATGAACTGGTAAAACGGTCGGACGCCGAACGGAAAGATGCCAAAGTAGGCCATGCCACAAAGGAAGAACACAGCAAAGCGCCCAAGGGCGAGCACGAACGCGATGAGCACCGCTGACAGGAGTCAGGAGTCAGGAGTCAGGAGTCAGGAGTCAGGAGTCAGGAGTCAGAAGTCAGAAGTCAGAATGAAGAGCACGTGGTCCGTGCTTTCTGCTCTGTGTTTCGTGCTTTGCGCTCTCGGCTCACCGCCTGGGTTTTCCTGCCCGATCCAGCCGCGGCGGGACCTGCGACCATATTCCCCCGTTTCCCGGTCACCATCTCGCACGTAATGGAATCGATCGAGGAAAAGCCGCAGAGCAACGGCGCCGACTAACCCCGTCGGCGTCGATTCGAAACGCCTGTCATTCCCGCGAAAGCGGGAATCCAGTCTGTAGACAGCCTATTTACGAAAACTTGCGGAGTGGATTCCCGCTTTCGCGGGAATGACTGCGACTTCGAGCGCCCATGTCTCGCAAATGACACCAGTACCGAACCTCGGAGGTCGTTGACAAGTGTTGGGAGGACTTGATATGGTTTGACACCGGTTTAAGGACCCCCTCACCCCGTCCCCTCTCCCCCAAGGGGGAGAGGGGAGAGCTGATTCGAATTTCCTCGTCCCGCCCGCTTGGGGGAGAGGGGAGAGCTGATTCCAGTTTCCTCGTCCCGCCCGCTTGGGGAAGAGGGGAGAGCTGGTTCCAATTTCCTCGTCCCGCCCGCTTGGGGGAGAGGGGAGAGCTGGTTCGAATTTCCTCGTCCCGCCCGCTTGGGGGAGAGGAGAGAGCTGATTCCAGTTTCCTCGTCACGCCCGCTTGGGGGGGAGCGTGGTCCTCCCGTCCCGGCGTGCGGGAGGACGGGACCGGGCGGGGGGATCACGCAGCAGACGATGTAACAGTTATTTCATGACAGTCTTTGACCCTCGGTGTATGTCCTCATTCACGTCTTAGCAAAAGGGGCGTGGGGGCACGCCATGGCCTGCCCCTACAGATCGGTGTATGTCTTCATTCAGGTCTTAGCAAAAAGGGACGAGCCTTATGAGTAAGGAATCATTTCGGAATTCCGTTAGCAGGCGGGAGTTTTTGGGAGGGCTGGCGGGAAGCGCCGTGGCCAGCATGGGGCTGGGTTGCAGAGGCCGGAAGCCCGCGCTGGGCGAAAATACAGCCATGGAAGCGTTTATTGTGCCCAACTTCCATCCAGCCAGTTGCGGGTGGTTGACTACTTTTTCCAAGGAACGTGTTTATTGCGCCAACACCTATCTGGACCATCTGGATCGAGTGCGCGACGATCCCAATTACAAGTTCGCACTTTCCGAAGTCAATAATATGATTGCCATTATGAACTTCCAGCCGCCGCGGATTGAGGAGATCAAGCAGAGAGCGAAGGAAGGCCGGGTGGAGCTGGTCAACGCCAATTTCCTGGAGATGACGGTCAATCTCGCCGGCGGTGAAGCCCTCCTTAAGGAGGGGGTGGAGGGACTGCGCTGGCAGGAGGAGATAATGGGAATTCACCCGCGCCTTATGTGGGTGATCGACACTTGCGGACTCCACGACCAGATGGGCCAGATCTCGACGGGTCTGGGTCTGGAGGCCATGGTTTACGAGCGCATGAACAAGACGGGCAGCACCATTCACTGGGCCGAGTCGCCGGATGGGTCTCGCATTCTGGCTCTGTGCCCGGACGGCTATGCTTCTTTCAGCTCGCTCTTCAGCACGAAAGATGCGCTGAGCACTGACGACCTCCAGAAACTCGAGGACGAGCTGGGGGAATGGGCGAAGAAAACACCGGACGGCGCTCCCGTATTAGTTCTGGCTGGGAGTGGAGATTACAGCCAGGCCCCCTTAAGGAAAGAATACCCGAGAGAATTCCTCGAGCAGTGGAAACAGCTCTTTCCGCAGACCAAAATCCACATTGCCATCGTCAGTGAGTACCTGGATGCGATTCTGCCTGGAATCAAGTCAGGCCAAATCAAGATCCCAACCATGAAGGGCGGAACGGGATACACGTTCGACGCATTCTGGATCGAATGTCCCCAGGTCAAGACCTCCTATCGACGGAATGAGCATGGGTTACAGGCGGCGGAGACCATTTCCACCATCGCCAGCCTCCTTTCCGGGTTCACGTACCCAATCCAAACCCTCTACGAGTCTTGGATCCTGATGTTGCTGAATATGGACCGCAACACACTTTGGGGTTCTGCCGGCGGCATGGTTTTTGAGAGCGAGAATTCATGGGATGTCCACGACCGAATGGAATACGTGGGAACGAGCAACAAGAAAGTTCATGCGGCGGCGTTGAGCTCGATCAGTCCGGAAGGAGAGGCGGCGGCGCTGTTCAACCCGCTCAACTGGGAGCGGAACGATCCCGTGGTGGTAGAATTGCCGGATGGGAAGGGTCTTGAGGGGATGATTTGCCAGACGACCCCCGATGGCAAGACGCTGTGCAGTCTCCGCCTGCCCTCTGTCGGAGTGGTAGGAGTAGGGCTCGAATCCAAGGGCCCACAGAGCTCGATGATGTTCGAACCCCCCGAAAACATAGAAACACGCCACTACACGGCGCGGATCGACTGGAAAACCGGGGCCTTGGTGAGCTTGAAGCTCAAGCCCTCCGGGCGGGAAATTCTGGGCGGCCCTGCCAATGTCCTCGTGGCCGAAAAGCCCAAGCCGCAAAAGGAAGACTACGGCGACTTTATGAGTTGGCGCCCGGACCGCACTCGGCTGGCTTCCTCGAGCGATTTCAAGCCCACAGTAACCGTCAGCAGCGGACCTCTAGCCACTATTGTGGAGGTTGCGAGCGAGTTTTACGGCGCTGCACCAAGCCGGCGAGTGATGCGATTCTACAAGGACTTCCCGCGCATCGACTTTGAAACGGAGGTCCAGGATATTCCGAATATCACGGTGGTGGTTTCTGAATTCCCGTTGGCTGAAGATATCGAGGAAGTTCGGCGAGGCATTCCTTGCGGTTTCTCGCATGGGGCTTGGGCCAAGCCGAACCCGAATTTGGTGGGCTGGACAAAGGGCATCGTGCCGGCGGTGCGCTGGAGTCATTACAGCCTGGCCGGCGGAGGAGGAGTGGCGATCCTCGACCGGGGACTCACAGGCCGGGAGCTCAACGGAAGGACACCCATCATTTACCTGCTGAACGCCACGGATAAGTATTATGGATATCCCAACGCTTGGCTGAGTGGCAAAGGCAGACACCATCTGGAATACGCTCTGGTTGTGCACGAAGGCCCCTGGGGTCAGGCCAGGATTCCCCAGATGGCCTGGGAATACAATTGTCCTCCGGTGCTTGTGCCGGGCAGAAAAGCGATGGCGGCGAAGTCATTCGTTCACACGTCAAGCAACGTCATCGTCAAGGTGGTGCGTCGGGAAGGTAAGGATATTGAGATGCGCCTCACCGAGTGCCTGGGCTTGCCTGGAACTGCCGAAGTGACGATGAGCTTGCCGCATCGAGGGGCGGCCCTGACCGACCTGCGGGGCAGGAATCCCAAGCCCCTGGTGGGCAGTGGGCCTACTTATCGTTTCCCGGTGCGGCCACTGGAGATCGTGACCATCCATTTTCATGCCGCGTCTCCTGTGGAAGAGATCAAGCCGGTAACAGAGTGGGACAAATTCGTGCCGGAGCCAAAGCGGGCGGCGCTCCATGCATACGGCAATTACAAGGGGCACCCGCTCAGGGGCGACGAGCCGCAGAGGTAACAGTGGCGCCGCGTCATACCGGTTTTCCCAGGGTTCGGAAGAGCTCATACGGGTTGTTCGTCGTTCATAGAAGAAAAGGCCACCGCCTGTCATTCTGAGCGAAGCGAAGAATCCCCGCATTTGAAAGCTCAATCAGTGCGAAAAAATGCCGAGATTCTTCGCGGAGTTTACCCTGAGCGGCAGAGCGAGATGCTTCGCTTCGCTCAGCATGACAGCGAATGGGCTCAGAATGACAGACAATGGGGTTATCCTCTACGAATGACGGACATTGCGTATCAGTGGGGGGGGCTTCCCTCCATCGAGCTCATCGGTTCTGAAAGTCTGTGCATCGCTTTCGGCAGGATTTGTCATAGGAGGCGTTCCTTATGAGATCTAACGAGGGAATAACACGAAGGCAGTTTGTATCGACGGCCGCAACTGTGGCGGGTGGAGTGCTCCTTCCGAACTCGGTATTCAGCAGCGCTCCTCGTGCCGCCATGGCTGACAACGCCCACCGGGAAGAGCGCCTGCTGAGCTTAGAGAAGAGCGCATGGAAGGTTAGGCCTTTCCCGATGACGCAAGTTCGGCTGAAAAATGGGCCATTCAAAGAAGCCATGGAAGCCAATCGTCACTACCTGCTGTCACTGCCCCCTGACAGGCTTCTTCACACCTTCCGCCTCAATGCCGGCCTGCCCTCTTCGGCAGAGCCTCTGGGCGGATGGGAAAAACCCGATTGCGAAGTTCGGGGACACTTCGCGGGTGGCCATTACCTTTCAGCGTGCGCGCTGATGTACGCCAGCAGCGGCGACGATGAATTGAAAGCCAAAGCAAACGGCATGGTGGCAGAACTCGCCAAGTGCCAGCGAGCGCATGGAGATGGTTACCTGAGTGCGTTTCCGGAAGAGTTTTTCGCGCGGCTACGCGACGGCAAGAAGGTGTGGGCACCCTTTTACACCCTGCACAAAATCATGGCAGGCCTTTTGGATGTACACGTCCATTGTGGAAATGAACAAGCCCTCGAAGTCGCCGAAGGAATGGCCAACTGGGTCGGGCGCTGGGCCCAACCGCTCAGCGACGAGCAGATGCAGGGGGTGATGGAAACGGAGTTCGGCGGCACCGCCGAGGTGCTCTATAACCTCTACGCCTTGACGGGCAACCCGCACTACCTCGAGCTGGGCGACCGTTTCTACCATAAGAAAGTGTTTGATCCCCTGGCGGCACACCGGGATGAGCTGAAAGGGCTGCACGCGAACACGAACATCCCCAAGATGACAGGGGCAGCCCGCCGTTATGAACTCACCGAGGAACCTCGCTTCCGTGAAATCGCCTCTTTCTTCTGGCAGGAAGTTACCGGCGCGCGCGCCTATTGCACGGGCGGCACGAGCTTTGAAGAGTTCTGGCGCACCGAGCCCGGCAAGCTGGCGAGCGAACTCGGCCAGAATACGGAGGAATGTTGTTGCAGTTATAACATGTTGAAATTGACCCGGCACATCTTCGGCTGGACCGCTGATCCCCGCGCCATGGACTACTACGAACGAACCCTCTTCAACAGCCGTCTGGGGACGCAAGACGCGGACGGGCTGAAGAGCTATTTCCTACCGCTGGGTGGCGGCTACTGGAAGTATTTTGACTCGCCCTTTGATTCTTTCTGGTGCTGCACGGGGACCGGGGTGGAAGAATTTGCCAAGTTCGGCGATACGATTTACTTTCACGATGAGGGTGGGTTGTTTGTCAACCTCTTCATCGCTTCCGAGTTAAGCTGGCCTGAAAAGGGCGTCAAGCTGGAACAGGAGACGAACTTTCCCGAGCAAGAAAAGACTCGCCTCGTGATTCGCACGGAAAGAGCCGTTGAGATGGACTTGAACATCCGTATCCCTTACTGGGCTACCCGTGGCGCAAGGATCATGTTGAACGGCGAAGCGCTGCCGGTGTTTTCGAGTCCCAGCAGCTATCTGACGCTGGGCCGAACCTGGAAGGACGGCGACCGGGTGGAAGTCAGCCTGCCGATGGGGTTGCACATTGACGCCCTGGATGACGATCCGACGCTCCAGGCCGTGATGTACGGCCCGCTGGTGTTGGCCGGCCGATTGGGGAGCGAGAACCTGAGCAAGGCTATGGTTTATATCGGCTACGACACCAGCCCTGGCGGCAAGCCGGTCCCTGTTCCCGTCATCGCCTCCAATTCGAAAGACCCGCTGGGTTGGGTGAGGCCAATCTCCAGTCAGCCTTTGACCTTTCGCACCTGGGGACAGGGCCAGCAGATTGCTCTAATCCCGCTCTACAAGTTGTTTGACGAAAGGTACGCGGTCTATTGGAAAGTGCAGCCCCGCGCGGCCTGACAGGGGACTGCATTGCGCAGCTTGTAGCGGACAGAGCTTTCTTTTGGACTTGGCGATCACAATAAGGCGGTCTGATGGAAGAATAGTTCCATGTTTGACCGAAGAACCCCCTCACCCCCCGGCCCCTCTCCCCCAAGGGGGAGAGGGGAGAGTTGACTCAAATTTACCGCGGGACGGGGTGAGGGGCTGGCCCAGCAAACGGCGGAACAGTTATTTCGTGACGACCCCTAAGCAACCTGGTGGGTACATGATGGAATTCCCCCTTCGATACTGTCCGGACGGCTGGCAGCGGCTGGAGCGGCTGCGCGGACTCTACGAAAAGCGTTTGCAGGACCGCATCCTCGCCTGCATGGAAGTGCCCACGCAGGCTGTGCGGCGGTTCGCCGAGCGGTATCCTGACGGCCCAACTCAGTGTCCCGACCTGAATGACCGGGTCGCCTTTTGGGATGCTCTGCTCGCCGAGCGCGCCACGGTCCTCGACGACTCAGTTCCAGCAGCCTATTTGAGCGAACTCGATCAAGGTCTCTATGGTGGAATTGTGGGCGGCGAGGTGCGCTTCATGGCCCATCCCGAGAACGGTTGGATCTCTTCCATGGTCCCGCCGATCCTCAAGGAGTGGTCCGACCTCGAAAAACTCTCCATCAACCACCACAGCGATCTGTACCAGTTCTACCTCGACGAGCTGGAACTCTTCCGGCGCGGCGGCGAGGGCAAGTTCGGCATCAGCCATTTCATTCTCATCGACAGTCTCAATTTCGTCTTCGAGCTCTTCGGAGGCTCACGGACTTACCTCGAATTGCTCGACCATCCCGAGTACGTTCGGCAGGCTGTGGATTTCGCCTATGGGCTTAACGTGGATGTCCAGCGGACCTTCTTCGAGGCAATTCCCCCGCTTGCCGGCGGGACGTGCAGTAACATGGTGCAGTGGATTCCGGGCCGCATCGTCTCCGAAAGCGTCGATCCCTTCCACATGACTTCAATTAAGTATTTCGAGAGCTGGGGACGGGAGCCGGCGGAGCGGGTCCTCGCGGCATTTGACGGCGGCGTATTACACATCCACGGCAACGGCCGGCACCTGCTCGAGGCCGTGTCGTCGTTACGGAGCCTCAAGGCCATTTTCCTGGGCGACGACAAGGACTTCCCCGCTGCCTTCTCGGTGCTCCCTGCGCTCCAGCGCCGAACCGGGGACCTGCCGCTCGTGGTGCAGGTCGGTTTCGCGGATTTTCTGCTCGCCCTCGAAGCCCACCACCTGCCCGGCGGCATCCTGTACAAGGTTCTGGGCGTCCCCGATTCAGACACCGCAAACCGCGTGATGGATCGCGTCCGCGCCTATCGCGTCTGACGTCCAAATCTGTCAGCCTGGGCGTCCATAGCTGAAACCTGCTATCCGTGATACCAGGACGTCGGCCCGAGACCGGCGCAATCGAACCGTGCAAAGCATAGGGCCTACGCTACGACCTTCGCGAGAGCGCCCCCTCACTGTCATCCTGATTCCGTCGCGGCGGACGAAGCATCTCGCCCTGCTGTTCGTCGGCGGAAAAGTCCAGAGTGAGACTCTTCGCTCCGCTCGGCTGCGCGCTCCTGAAAATCACCCCATGTCAGTCATTCCCGCGAAAGCGGGAATCCAGCTCTATGTGGACTGACGTGGACCCCCGCTTGCGCGGGGGTGACAACACCGGCGATTTTCATCTCCTCGGGTGGGCCGCAGGCCCATGAATACTCTCCAGAAACTCGACGCATTGCTCGTTTCCATTGAGCAGCTTGGGCCGGGCCTGCCTGATCCGTCCTCGCCCCGCAACTAACCCCTCACCCGGCCCGCGACGGCTGGTGAAAGCGCCGTCGCGGTCCACCCTCTCCCCTTGGGAGAGGGTAGACCCACTTTACGATGCGCTCCGTTTCTGACATCACGGATAGCGGTCTTCGGCTATACATGCTCAGAATGACAGCGAGGCATTGGCTATTCGCCGTCCCAAAATCGGCGCTTCCGGTTGGCTGGGTTTCTGGCAAAATAGGAATTCTGCTTCACGCTAAAGCTTCACCTCGAGGCACCTTTAATTGGGGGGCGATATGGACGGCGTAAGACGGCACCCGCGTGCGGGAATGCCGGCTGTACCTTCGGACCTGGTCAACATAGCGCGATTGATTGCAGCCTATTACACCGGGCGTCCGGATCCCGCCGTGCCGGAGCAGCGCGTGGCCTTTGGGACGTCGGGGCATCGCGGGTGCGCCTTTTCGAACTCGTTCAACGAGGATCACATCCTGGCGATCACCCAAGCCATTTGCGGTTATCGCCGGCAGCAGGCAATCAACGGGCCACTGTTCCTGGCCATGGACACACACGCGCTTTCGGAGCCCGCTTTTGAAACGGCGCTGGAGGTGCTCGCGGCGAATGGCGTCGAGGTGATGATCGACATGGAAGGCGGGTACACGCCCACTCCCGTTTTGTCTCACGCCATCCTCACGTACAACCGCGGGCGAAGGACGGGGCTGGCAGACGGCATTGTTATGACACCTTCGCACAACCCTCCTGAAGACGGCGGGTTTAAATATAACCCTCCCAGCGCTGGTCCGGCGGATACCGCCATCACCGGCTGGGTCGAAGACCGCGCCAATGCTCTATTGGCCGGCGGGCTGCGCGAGGTTGCGCGAATTCCTTATGAGAGCGCGCTCAAGGCGTCCACTACCCACAAGCACGATTACGTCTCGGCCTATGTGAACGATCTTGGGAACGTGGTGGACATGGACGCGATTCGAGCCGCAAACCTGGCGACTGGCGTGGACCCCCTGGGCGGCGCTGGCGTAGCCTACTGGGGGCGCATCGCCGAGCGTTACCGCCTCACGCTCGAGGTGTTGAACACCTCCGTTGATCCGACCTTCCGCTTCATGACCCTGGACTGGGACGGCAAGATCCGCATGGACTGCTCCTCCCCGGACGCCATGGCTGGATTGATTGCGCTGAAAGACCGGTTTGACGTGGCCTTCGCATGTGATACCGACCATGACCGCCACGGAATCGTGACGCGTAGCGCCGGACTGCTGAATCCCAACCACTATCTGGCGGTGGCAATTTCCTACTTATTTCGCCATCGCGACGCGTGGCGACCCGAAGCAGGTGTGGGAAAGACTCTGGTAAGCAGCAGCTCGATCGACCGCGTCGCCGCAAGCCTGGGGCGGCGACTGCTCGAAGTGCCCGTTGGTTTCAAATGGTTTGTCGAGGGCTTGCTGGAAGGGTGGCTGGGATTCGGGGGCGAGGAGAGTGCCGGCGCTTCCTTCCTCCGCCGCAATGGCGCCGTCTGGACTACGGACAAGGACGGGATCATCCTTGGGCTGCTTGCTGCGGAAATGACGGCGCGCGCCGGCCGCGACCCGGGAGAGCTTTATCGCAAACTGACGCGGCAGTTTGGCGACCCGGTGTACGAGCGCATCGACGCCCCTGCCACCGCAGAGCAGAAAGCTGTCCTCGAGCGTTTAGCGCCTGAGCAGGTGCATGCCACTGAACTGGCTGGAGAGAAAATCAAGGCGATGCTCACCACGGCTCCCGGCAATGGTAGTCCTATCGGCGGCCTGAAGGTGGTGACGGCCAATGGATGGTTTGCGGCACGTCCCTCAGGCACCGAGGAGGTGTACAAACTCTATGCGGAGAGTTTTCTCGGGGAAGATCACCTGCGGAGAATTCAAGAGGAAGCGCAGAAAATTATTGCGCAGGCTTTCGCCTCGGCAAAGGACCACGAAGAACAATGAATAGTGTCACGGTGTTCCCTGCTGTGGTGAACCGCCGGGCTTGTGATGGAGTGCGAGCTCAGCGGCGTTGAAGGCGCGCAATCGGGCCTCAGTCTCACTTCTTTTTCGCGCACCCACCCTGGGCTGAAGCACTGTACGCGGAGGTGGTCAGGTGTACATTAGCGATCGGACGTGAAATCAAAATGGAAGTCCGAGATGCGTACTGCGGGCGGTGGCTTGGTCTTTTCTTCTGACCTCGGACTAGCGATGCCTGCTCGTCACAGCGCTTTTGGAAAGCCGCCCCGACAAGTCGGGGCGCAGCGCTAGGGCTTAGGCGGGGAGGCGGGTGAGGTCTGCTTTGCCGGGGAGCCGGTGAAGAACTCCTGGTCAATGACCAAAGGGTAATTGGCCAGGAGGTGCTGAACGATCTCAGCCGCCTTGGACTGCCGAAGTTGTGTCTCCAGGGCCGGCTTGACTTCCTCGAACGACTTGGCGCGCTTGTCCTCGACCTTAATAATTTCGAGACCGGACGGCGTCAATATGATGTCACTGACTTGGCCAGGCTCAAGCGAGTGGGCCGCATCGACGATTGGGGGAACGACCTTGTCACCCTGGATGACACCCATGTCCCCACCGGATGCGGCGGTGGCGGTGTCCTCCGAGTACTGCTTAGCCATTTGTGCAAAGTCAGCGCCCGCCAGGATTCGCTTGCGGATGTCCTCGAGCTTTTTGCGTGCCTCAGGCTCGGGCAGCGCGGGATGGCCCGCGGCGCCGGATTTCAACGGAGCGTCCTCCGTCTGGATGAGAATGTGGCGAATGCGAACTTCTTCAGACTGCGTTTTATCCTTCTGGTAGAGTTCCCGAAGTTCCTGGTCGCTGACCGTCATACTCTGAAGGAAGTGCTTCCGAGCAGCGTCGGAAAGGATGCCCTCACGGGCGATCTCGATGGCACGCGCCACCTCAGGCTGCTCCCCCAGTTTCAGCTTGACCGCCTCGGCGGAGAGTACCTTCATCGCGACGATGTACTGGGGCAAAAAGCGCTTTCCCGGGCCACCGTAGAAGGCTTGGAATTGGGGGGGCAGTGCCTGAATGAAATTGTCGACCTCAGCGGCAGTAATTTTCTCGTCGCCGATGCTGAGCACAACGCGCTCGCCTGGTGCGGACCCCGCCGTGTTTTGCGGGGAGGCCTGCTGCCCACAGGCAGCGAATTCCGGCCAGGCACAAAGTACAAGCGCAGTGGCGAGCAGCGAAAAAAAAGCGAACGACCGTCTCCTCAAGGTTCCCTCACAGTTCCAAGAATAAGAAGGGCAGCACCGTCAACTCGGGGGCTGAACACGGTTCAGCCCTGCACGTTCCCGCACAGCCTCAAGATTGAGCACGCGACGTCCAGATGGTTCGAGAAACCCACTCTAAGGTTTCGCAGGAGGTTTGGGGGCGGGAGCCACAAGCGCGGCAATAGTTAACTTGACGTATGCGCCGCCAGGTTCCGTCTTTATCATAACACCCTGGTTAAACGACTCTTCAGTGTGGACTCCAAAGCGTGATGGGTCAAACTCGAATTCCAGGGTTGCTGTCTGGCCCGGCTGATATTCCTTCTGCTCGGTCTTCAGGCGCAGGCAGTCGCAACCAAGCTGGAATTCGCTCAACGTGACGGCGTGTGTGCTTACGTTTGTAAAGGTAAACCGAGCCACTCGGGGCTTGCTGTCCTCGATAACGCCAACACTAACCCAAGTCGAATCGAACTTGAGGTCTTGCGAAACGAGCGAAGGGGAACGCCCCTGCGGCGTCGTGACAGCCGCCGTACCGAAGAGCCACTCTTGAGCGCTAGGGTCGGGGCTAGGAAGGAGGTCCATGTACCAAGCCCCACTGACCAGCCGCCACAGAGTAGTCTTCGGTATGGGCATAGGTTTTGGCATCGCCGCCGTCACCAGGGGAACTAGGACAACGACCGATGCGGTTCGCCCATCCGGCTCCAGTTTGATAGATTGAATCCGGTACCCTAGCGGAGGCCTCTTGGTCTGATCGCGGAAGATTTCCCTCGAGCCTTTAGTGAGATATTTCTCGACCTTACGCCAATCGCCTTGCTGGAGGGCGCTGTAGCACTGCTCCACTCGGGCGCGCAACGCCTCCTCACTCGATGACGAGGCCATCACCAAGGCACCCGGCGCAAGCACGTAGCACACGGCCAGCAACGAAGCTGCCAAGAAACAGCGCCTCACCGTATTTTTAAGGACATTCATCTGTGCAACATGGTGAACTTGGTGTGCGACAAAATCCGGGCGGGAGTGCACTGGGAACCAAGGCTCGCCGACACGAACCACCCCTGCGTGCTGTGTGCTCGTGAAGGGCGCCATTCGGCCCCAGCGCAAGGACACTCCCTGTTCCTCGCCTAACCGGGAAGAGAGGGTCGGGTGCTGGGTGAGGGTAGCGACTTGCGGCGTAGGGGTAAATTCCAGCCCTTTCACCCACGCAGCACGACACGAACTTACGTCACCAATCACTGGAGAGACACGTACTCCTGTGGGGGAACAGCCTCTCCGTCTTCCGACAACTCAAAACGCCGGCCACCGTCAGGTGTGGTACATCGAACTGACGGCCACCTACTGTGGAATCAAAGAGGCAGTCCCGCCTGAGCGCAACTGCCCCTTGTGTTTCCGCTAACCCAAACGCCGGCCACTATCAAGTTATACCGGAGGTAGTGGCACGGTTGCTGTTTGGGGGAGAAGAGGCAGCCCGGCTTGCGCAGAACTGCCTCTCGTATTCCGCCTCGAAACACTCGCACCCGTTGCTACTGGGCACCAGCGCCCCGTGATGAATTACTCGCAGACTTTGGCGCCAGAATTACAACCGCCACCACGGGTACCGTACAGCAATATCTTCTCGATCATTTTGTTTATGCTGTATGGAGCAATTGCACTCGCTCCAAGCCCATCGCCAGCAGGGCTACGAGGATAGAGCCCGGGATTCGGTATGATGTACGCCAGGTATGCCAGCGTTGCCGTGGGAGGAGCGGTGATGCCATAGTTGTCATAGATTTCGGCATAGCCGTAAGCGTTCTCGAAGTCGCAAATGGCAATGCCGTAACCCTGCTTGTTTTTGAATGCAGTCGGCGCCACCGTAAACGCTGGGTACGACGCGGCCGCGGCAACGTCGAAGACAGTCGTCCCACCTGCTGGTATCGTGTTCGTCGTAACAGCGACCACACCGGATAGGTCATTCGGGTACAAGTAAAGGGTGCAGCTACCATTCTCTGGTATGGCAGAGCCCTTGACTGTTGGGTTAGCGGCACTCAAACCAAACGGATCCATAGTGGTATTCGCTATGGCGATCCCGGTGCCGAAGTTACTAAACGCGATAGTACCCCCCGTCGTGATGGTATTGATGTAGGGGAACAGCAGGTTGGTGACGCAGTCGTAGAAGTTCACCACAGTTAGGCCGTGGGCCAGCTCATTCACCCCCGTGAAGTACGGGATAAGGAGCGGGCTGCTGATGGTGGGAGCGTATTGCACGTTAACCGCCATGGGAAGCTGTCCGGCTGGCAGCGGGCCATGCGACCAAATCTTGAAGGATAGACTCACGTTCTCCAGCATCCCCGTGGCCCCATAATTATCCATCGAAGTCACAAAGAAAATGAAACTTACAGTGCTTGCAGTGGCTGTGCCCTCACCAGAGTAGGGAGCAAAGGGATACACGTCCAGACTCCCATAAGCGGTGGCAGTGTTGCATTGAAGCGGGTTGCCACTGTCCAAATCACTGCACGGCCAAATGTCCTCGAGCGCAATCCCCACTCCGGCAGGTACGTTGCTAAAAGTCACGATAAAATCCGACCCGTTCGTAACGTAACCTGGGCTGGCGGAGCCGCCATCCGCGGTGCCCTCGTAACTCTCGCTCGTCAACGCTTCGGGGAAATTCTCAGCAACGTTAATGGCAAATCCGTCTTTATAGTTTCCTACTGTCTTAGCGCCGAGGCAGGTCAAGACCGCAGCCGCTTTTCCGATCGTATCGGATGTGTAACTTTCAGTCCCAAACCCCACTGAGAGGGACGGGAATGCGTTCACGGTCAGTACCGGCCCCACTGTTTGAGTACTTGTGTTTACTAAGGAGAACACGGGTCCGGTCCCACCAGGGGGGTGCGCGGTCACAACACAATTGACTGCATGGCCGGGGCCCACGACATTGGCATTAACGCGAACCGTGACTATGATCTCGCTGCCATCCCCGGTCGTAAAGGTCTCGGGTGCGTTGAACGAGATGCTCACCTGCGTACCACTTATAGCGGGTGCAGCGAGGCCAACGCAACCCGACGCCCACGGGCTGGCCGGGCTGAAGGTAGCACTGCCCGAGCACGAGACTTCTACCGTGCCGGACACGATGAGCGCAGGAGAATAGTTGAAAGTAAAGTAGCTGCCTGAATTGACTATGCCACCGGCCACCTCACTCACGGTGACTTGGCCAACCGCCTCTGCAAGGCCTTCCGAGCGCCCAGATGAATTTACGTTGGCCCCTACACTCCACTCGGTTGCCATGGCGCTCGTCGTCATTACCACGAGCCCCAAAACTAAGAACAAACTCACCAACAAATTTCTCTTTGTCATCTTCTTCCCCTCTCCTTTTCTTGTGGGGTAAGCGTATTTGGATTCGCCAACCCCGATTGACTGAAAAAGCCAAGTTGAACCATAGAACTCTAGCGAGCCTACCAGTACGCCCACTTTGTTGTCAACAACTTTCTTCGCCGCAGTCCCGGTTTGCGTGAGCTATGGGAGCAGGTATTGCTGCCTGCTTCCTCTCGAGGCCTTTTCCTGCTTCCGCATCGCTCCCGCTTCGCTACTCTCCTGCGTGTTAACTACCTCAACCAAACTCGAAATAATGATCGACAACTTACCATCAACAGAATGGGCTGTCAAGAACTTTTTTTGGAACTTTTTTGGGATCTAATCACTGGAGAAACACGCACGCCTGCGAGCAACAGCCTCTCCGTCTTCCGACAACTCAAAACGCCGGCCACCGTCAGGTGTGGTACATCGAACTGACGGCCACCTAACTGTGGAATCAAAGAGGCAGTCCCGCCTGAGCGCAACTGCCCCTTGTGTTTCCGCTGACCCAAACGCCGGCCACTATCAAGTTATACTGGAGGTAGTGGCACGGTTGCTGTTTGGGGGAGAAGAGGCAGCCCAGCTTGCGCAGAACTGCCTCTCGTATTCCGCCTCGAAACACTCGCACCCGTTGCTACTGGGCGCCAGCGCCCCGTGATGAATTACTCGCAGACTTTGGCGCCAGAATTACAACCGCCACCACGGGTACCGTACAGCAATATCTTCTCGATCATTTTGTTTATGCTGTATGGAGCAATTGCACTCGCTCCAAGCCCATCGCCAGCAGGGCTACGAGGATAGAGCCCGGGATTCGGTATGATGTACGCCAGGTATGCCAGCGTTGCCGTGGGAGGAGCGGTGATGCCATAGTTGTCATAGATTTCGGCATAGCCGTAAGCGTTCTCGAAGTCGCAAATGGCAATGCCGTAACCCTGCTTGTTTTTGAATGCAGTCGGCGCCACCGTAAACGCTGGGTACGACGCGGCCGCGGCAACGTCGAAGACAGTCGTCCCACCTGCTGGTATCGTGTTCGTCGTAACAGCGACCACACCGGATAGGTCATTCGGGTACAAGTAAAGGGTGCAGCTACCATTCTCTGGTATGGCAGAGCCCTTGACTGTTGGGTTAGCGGCACTCAAACCAAACGGATCCATAGTGGTATTCGCTATGGCGATCCCGGTGCCGAAGTTACTAAACGCGATAGTACCCCCCGTCGTGATGGTATTGATGTAGGGGAACAGCAGGTTGGTGACGCAGTCGTAGAAGTTCACCACAGTTAGGCCGTGGGCCAGCTCATTCACCCCCGTGAAGTACGGGATAAGGAGCGGGCTGCTGATGGTGGGAGCGTATTGCACGTTAACCGCCATGGGAAGCTGTCCGGCTGGCAGCGGGCCATGCGACCAAATCTTGAAGGATAGACTCACGTTCTCCAGCATCCCCGTGGCCCCATAATTATCCATCGAAGTCACAAAGAAAATGAAACTTACAGTGCTTGCAGTGGCTGTGCCCTCACCAGAGTAGGGAGCAAAGGGATACACGTCCAGACTCCCATAAGCGGTGGCAGTGTTGCATTGAAGCGGGTTGCCACTGTCCAAATCACTGCACGGCCAAATGTCCTCGAGCGCAATCCCCACTCCGGCAGGTACGTTGCTAAAAGTCACGATAAAATCCGACCCGTTCGTAACGTAACCTGGGCTGGCGGAGCCGCCATCCGCGGTGCCCTCGTAACTCTCGCTCGTCAACGCTTCGGGGAAATTCTCAGCAACGTTAATGGCAAATCCGTCTTTATAGTTTCCTACTGTCTTAGCGCCGAGGCAGGTCAAGACCGCAGCCGCTTTTCCGATCGTATCGGATGTGTAACTTTCAGTCCCAAACCCCACTGAGAGGGACGGGAATGCGTTCACGGTCAGTACCGGCCCCACTGTTTGAGTACTTGTGTTTACTAAGGAGAACACGGGTCCGGTCCCACCAGGGGGGTGCGCGGTCACAACACAATTGACTGCATGGCCGGGGCCCACGACATTGGCATTAACGCGAACCGTGACTATGATCTCGCTGCCATCCCCGGTCGTAAAGGTCTCGGGTGCGTTGAACGAGATGCTCACCTGCGTACCACTTATAGCGGGTGCAGCGAGGCCAACGCAACCCGACGCCCACGGGCTGGCCGGGCTGAAGGTAGCACTGCCCGAGCACGAGACTTCTACCGTGCCGGACACGATGAGCGCAGGAGAATAGTTGAAAGTAAAGTAGCTGCCTGAATTGACTATGCCACCGGCCACCTCACTCACGGTGACTTGGCCAACCGCCTCTGCAAGGCCTTCCGAGCGCCCAGATGAATTTACGTTGGCCCCTACACTCCACTCGGTTGCCATGGCGCTCGTCGTCATTACCACGAGCCCCAAAACTAAGAACAAACTCACCAACAAATTTCTCTTTGTCATCTTCTTCCCCTCTCCTTTTCTTGTGGGGTAAGCGTATTTGGATTCGCCAACCCCGATTGACTGAAAAAGCCAAGTTGAACCATAGAACTCTAGCGAGCCTACCAGTACGCCCACTTTGTTGTCAACAACTTTCTTCGCCGCAGTCCCGGTCTGCGTGAGCTATGGGAGCAGGTATTGCTGCCTGCTTCCTCTCGAGGCCTTTTCCTGCTTCCGCATCGCTCCCGCTTCGCTACTCTGCTGCGCGTTAACTACCTCAACCAAACTCGAAATAATGATCGACAACTTAGCATCAACAGAATGGGCTGTCAGGACTTTTTTTGGATTTTTTCGGGGTGGGTTTTTTGTCGTAGGGCGGGTTTATGCGCCGCCGCCACAGGATTGGCGATTGAAGATTGACGATTGCTGATTGACGATTGAAAAAGTGGTGTGGCAACTCCTTCCAATGTCCATCAGCAATCGGCAACAGGAGCCAAGAGTCAAGATTCAGGTAAGGGAAAAGCGGGAATTTGAAATTGGAAATTTGAAACTGGAAATTGGAAATTTGAAACTGGAAATTTGAAACTGGGAACTCGTAGCCTCGGCCAGTTTCCATTTTCCAGTTTCCATTTTCTTCCACGGCCAGTTTCCAATTTCCAGTTTCTAGTTTCCGCCCTCCTGAATCCTGGCTTTTTTTGCGGTCCGCTCGTTGAGCCTCTCTCCAGCCGCGGGCCCCTGAATCCTGACTCCTGACTCCTGACTCCTGAATCCTGACTCCTGAATCCTGGTTCTAGGGGTTCAACAATTGGTCCTTCTTGAACTCGCGGCGCAAGTCCTTCAACTTGTCCCGCAGCTCGCGCGTGGCAGCGTTAGCGCCGGGAAGAGTACTGATGATGCGCGGCGTCAGGAGCACAATCAATTCCGTCTCCGTGGTGTTGTAGGAAGTGCTTCCAAAAAGCACACCGAGCCAGGGAATGTCGCCGAGCAGGGGGATGCGATAAACGGTTTTATTGTAGCTGTATTTGATCAGCCCGCCCAAGGCAATGGTCTGGCCGTCCTGAGCCACGGCGTGGGTGGACACCGAATCCTTGTTGAAGCTCGGGGATTGGATGGCGCTACCCGCTGGAGGCGGCACCGCGCTGCTGATGTCCTGGTTAATGGAGAGGGAGACCAGACCCGTGCTGGTGATGCGCGGGGTCACCGTGAGGATAATGCCCGTGTCCACATTGGTGACGGTACTCGTGTACAGGCTGTTCCCCCCAATTTGTCCGCCCGCGGCGAGACCCTGGGAGGTGAGAACCGGCACTGAGGCGCCCACCTGGATTCGCGCCTCGGTGCTATCGGTGGTGAGCACGGTGGGCGCCGAGAGTGTTTTCACCCGCGAGCGGTTTTCGCTGGCGGTCAGAAAGGCCATCAATTGGTGAGTCTGGCCGATCAGCAAGCCGGCGGTAGCTGTCAAGCTACCCGAGGTGCTGACGCCGTAGTCACCGGTGAACGGCGGCACCGTACCGCGCTGCTGGAGCGCGTACGTGAGACCAAACGATAAATCGCCGGTAATGTCCACTTCGTAGACGCGGGCTTCGATCAGAACCTGGCGGGGCACAATGTCGAGCTTATCGAGGGTCTTGGCGATGTCGGCATACTCCTGCGCGGTGCCCTGCACAATGATCGAATTGCTGACCGGATCAGTTATGATGCGCAACCTCTTTTCGGGGGCCGTGGCGGTTCCCTCGCCGCCAGGCGAACTGAGAGCGCCCATGCCCGCCGTAGTTTCACTGGAGCGCTCCTGCGAACTTTGTTCTTGAATCGTCGTCGACCCTGGGTTGGCCCTGCCTGATGCGAGTCCCCCGCCGCGCCCTGCCGCGCCACGGGAAGTGCCCAGACCGGTTGCCGAAACGGATCCTCCACCTTCACCCCGAAGGGCGTTCAGCAGTCTAACAAGGTATTCGGCTTCGGAGTTCTGAACCCTATAAACAAAGGTCTGAATTGCCTTGGGGGCGGCCGGCTGGTCGAGTTTCGCTAGCCATTGCTCGACCTCATCGAAGGCGGCGGGATCAGCGGCCGCCACCAGAATGCCATTGATGCGATCGAGGGGCACGAAGCGCAAGGGCGTCTCCTTGTCGGAGAGCGCGTAGGTGGAGAAAATCGCCTCGAGCTCGGGAACCAGAGCGGAGGCCACGTTGTTGTGCACCGGCATCAGCCGCACGCGCTGCGCGGCAAAGCTGGAATTGTCAAACTGCTGGAGGATCTCCAGCAGCCGCTTGACGTTCAAGCTGTCATCGACCAGAATCAGGGTGTTACCGGCCTCGTGCACGGCCACCGTGCCCCCCTCCGAAAGAAACGGTGTAAGCATCTTGGCCATGTCCGCCGCGAAGACGAACTTCAGAGGGATGATCTGCATGAGCATGCGATCATCCTCCGGCAGCCCTGGTCCCTTGGTGTTGGTGACAATGCCCAAGGGGTTTCTGGGGGCCGTAGAGAGAGGAACGATGCGATAGAAATTCCCGGTCTTGATAGCCGTGGCATTATTCATCTTCAAAACGGTTTCGAGAATGGGTAGCAGGTCCTCGGGCTTGAGGTCGCCCGCGGTGGAAATGGTCACCGCTCCTTTTACGGCTGGATCCACAACATAGTTCAGCTTCAACTCGCTGGCTACAAGATTGACGAACTGGAGGAGGTCAGCATTCTCGAGACGGAACCCCACCCCCGCCCCACCAGCAGCCGCAGCAGGCGCGGTCGGAGGAGCATTCCCGGCCGGCGTGGTTCCGCTGGTAGGAGGAGTTTGCGGTGGCAGCGGCGACGGTGGCCCGGACTGCGATGGTTGTGGCGCAGGCAGCCCGGCTTGCGATTTTTGTGACGCGGGCGGCCCGGCTTGCAATCTTTGTGACTCGTGCGGCCGGGCTTGCCATTTTTGTGGCGCGGTCGGCCCGGCTTGCGATGCCTGTGGCGCGGTCGGCCCGGCCTGTGATGCCTGGGGCGCGGTCGGCCCGGCTTGCGATGCCTGTGGCGCGGTCGGCCCAGCTTGCGATGCCTGTGGCGCGGTCGGCCCGGCCTGTGATGCCTGGGGCGCGGTCGGCCCGGCCTGTGATGCCTGGGGCGCGGTCGGCCCGGCTTGCGATGCCTGGGGCGCGGTCGGCCCGGCCTGTGATGCCTGGGGCGCGGTCGGCCCGGCCTGTGATGCCTGTGGCGCGGTCGGCCCGGCTTGCGATGTTTGTGGCGCGGTCGGCCCGGCTTGCTGAGCGGCGGGTGGGGGCGCGCTGAAGGTCAGGGAGGCTGCGGCGGCGAGAACGAGGACGGCAAGACCGGTCGACAGCCACAGCGCTGCGCGCCAGAAGGCTGGCGCGCTCAGGCATTCACGAATCGTCCCCCGTGTTCGCAAATGACGGCGGTGTAGACTAAAGAGTAAAAGCAATCTGTTCCTCCTTCTCCAGGATTCAGGAGTCAGGATTCAGAATGCAGAATCGAAACTCGAAATTCGAAACTCGAAAACCGCCCAACAGGTCATTCCCGCGTAAGCGGGAATCCACAACCTCGTGGTCCCCCCGCTTCGCCGGGGTGACGTTGCGCGCAACGATTTTCGGTTTTCGAGTTTCGAGTTTCAGGGTCATCCTGACTCCTGACTTCTGACTCCTTAGTTATTGGGACTGCCGGTTTGTTGCGGCGCCTGTGAGCCGGGCGGTCCGACGTCCTGCCACTGGGGTATCATGCCGAAAGGAGTCTGCATCAGAACTTTTCGCTTTCCTCCGACGACGGTGCCAGGCGGGGCGTCCGGAGAGGCCCCGGAAGGCGCCCAAAAAGCGCCCGAGGTGGATACTGCACCCGCGGAAAGAGGGGCTCCAGTCGTCCCCGGCCTGGAAGCGCTTCCCGCTGTTGTTACCGCTGCGGGACGCGGGCTCGCGCTGGCCGTTTTCTCAATATTGCCAGGGCCACGCCGGGCAGACTCGGAAATGTCCAGTGTGATCTTCTTTTCCTGCCACTCAATCACCACATTCGAGGTGCCAATAGAAACCAACTTGTAACCGCCGATTTCCTCCCCGGGCAGGACACGTTTGGAGACCGCGGAAGGCTGGTCACCGGGGGCCATCAACGCAAACCAGCCGTCCCCCAGGTTCATGGTCCCGAACAAGAACGGCAGCCTCGGAGCTTTAGCCTCTTCTTGCGGCTGGGGCGGCAGGCTGCCGCGCAGGGGGCTGAAAACATTCCGGTCAACAATCTCCACGAAGTTTTGCGGCGCTCCCGCCTGATTCGGCCGGCCAGCGGGCGTGGCGAGAAGCTGCGCCGGCGCGCTGGCGTAGAGCCACTGCGTGCGGCTGCGATACTGCTTCCAGAGGCGTCCCAAGAACCAGCCCAGCAGGATGTTCACGCCGATGAGCCCCATGACAATGAGAATCTGTTCCCGACGTCTGCCTAACATGAGTGCCTCCTCGGCGAAGACCGAAATTCGAAACTCGAAGTTCGAAACTCGAAATTCGCCCGGCTACTCAACAGTTTCGAATTTCCAATTTCGATTTTCGTTTCTAGCTAAAGGACTGAAATTCGCCCCTCCACTCAATTTCGAAAAGACCCAAGTCCGACCTCAACAGTTTCCAGTTTCGATTTTCGAATTTCGATTTTCGCTTCTAGTGTGCGGCTGCCTCGTCCTTCGCCTGCTTCACCGTCCGGGTCGCGGCCCCAATAGTCATCTGCACGTTTAATATGGCTTGCGCGCTCCCCTGGGAGGCGGAAACCATGAGGCCCGTAACGGACAAGAGCTTGGGGGAAGAAGTCAAAGCGACCAGAAAATCGACGAACTGGTCCAGGCGGCAGCGGAACTGCACCCGACCCGTCACGAGGGAATATCCTGCGCCGAGCTCCTGAATGCGAAGGAACTCACTGCTGCCCAGCTCGATGCCCTTGCTATCAGCCAACTGGCCCACCAGCCGCTGCCACTCGGCATTGGCCAGAGAAGGCGAGGAACTCTCGAGAAGGCCCGCCTCGAGTCCCTTCAGGCGGTCCCCGGCAGCAGAGAGATGGGTCCTCTCAAGATTCGTCTCCGCCAACAGTCGCATGTCCCGGCGCAGTTCGACTTCATTTTGCTGTACGACCTCGGGGCTTGAACCCAGGTGCTCCAAGAGGGGAAACACGCCGAAGTTCAAGAGCATGAACAGCGCCGCAGCAACCGCGGCGGCGGTCAGGGCAATTCGATCTCGACGACTAAGCTTGGCAAGCATTGGAGTCCGTAGTAAGACGATTGCCGATTTGCGATTGGTGATTGGCGATTGGTGATTGAAGATTGCCGAACCACCTCTCTACACGTCATTCCTGCGCAAGCGCGAATCCACGGCGATGGCACTGGACCCCCGCTTTCGCGGGGGTGACGTGGCTGGTCGGAAAATCCAAAATCGGCAATCGCAAATCACCAATCATCAATGGTCAATCCTTTCGAGCCGCGGCCTGCTTCAGCCGCATGCGGATTCGAAAAACCTCTCGGCTCTCGTTATCCCGCGTGATCGGAGCCGTGAACTCAACCTGAAAAAAGTAAGGTGAATTCTCGAGGGGCGGAACCAACTCCGCCGCGTGGTTGGAATAACCGGCGATCTCCACCGTATCTTCGCTGATTTGCAATTGCTGGAGCCAAGTGCCGTCCGGGAGCAGCTTGGTCAGTTGCTGGAGCAGGTGGAGCTTCTGCCAGTTACCGGCCCGGAGGTTCTCGAGGACCGCCGCCCGGCTCTCGAGGGTACTCGCCTCCTGATTCTGCCGGCGAACCTGTTGCGCAGGAACCTCCAGGCGTCGCAGCGCGCGCTCCAGGGCGCGGACGTACAACGCCCTTTCGATCCAGGCGTGGGACGCCAAGCTGAGCGCTAGAAGCGCCGCCGTGGCGCCCAAGGCGTAAACTGGGGGACGCACCCCGGCGTGCGGCTGCCAACGCTCTTGCGGAGGGAGGAGGTTGATGAACGCCGGGCTGCTGCGGATCAAGCCTGCATAGGCTGCAGCCAAGGCGGGCCACTCGAAGCCCACCGACCCATTGCGCTTGGCCAGGTTCAGCTTCGGAGCAGGCAAGGGTGACGCCCCCTGGAGGAGGTCGGAAAAGGGGGACGGCACGGACCCGCAGACAAACCAGGGAACCGTGGCGGGGTCGGACACGGGCAAAGCCGCGAGGGCGCGATGCCACTCTCGGTCGAATCGCTCTTTGGCGCTGGCACTCGGTTCGAGAGGAATCTCCTCTGTGGCGCACAAGCTCCCCCGGCGGAAGGATAGCACTTCCACCCCCGAGCTTCGGCCACACACGATCAGCGCTGTCGGCGGCAGCAGGGGCTTCGCCAAGAGAGCCAGGGCTGCGGCTCCCAGCGTCAAGCCGCTCAGCCGCAGGCCCAGTTCTTGAAGCGCCTGCTTGCAGCGGTTCACCCGCGACTTCTCCGCCACCACCACCATCACGCTGACCTGCTTCGCTTTTGGGTCGCGGGCCACAACCGCACAATCCCAATAGACCTGATCGTCCTTATAAGGATGCAGCGCGCTCAACTGATAGCCTACCACTTTGGCCAACTGCGGCTCTGCTTCCACCGGCAGGTCCAGGAATCGAACCAGGACCGCTTGGCGCGGCAAGCAAGCCATGACGCGGGTTTCGCGGAGCCGATGGCGGTCCAGAAAGCCGGCCACTTTGGCGGCCGCATCCTCGTTCAGCGGCTCCGGGAGACGCAACTCGTCAATCACCATAAAGCGCCAAAATCGGCGGCCCAGAGCGGTGAGGTGGATTGCGCCGCCGCCGCAATCCACTCCGACAGCGAGTTTGGTAAAGGCGAGAGACATAAAGGATTCAGGATTCAGGATTCAGGATTCAGGAAAGAGGAAATTGGAAATTTGAAACTGGAAACTAGCGACCTGGATAGCCAGTTCCCAATTTCCATTTTCCGCCCTCCTGAATCCTGCCCTTCTTCAGGATTCACAGGAGCAGGACCTAGGACTTGCGATTCACGTTCCAGGGAACTGCGCTTGAGGTTTTTCCCTGACTCCTGAATCCTGAATCCTGCCCTTCTTCACTCCGTGACGTCGTCGTACCAGCCAATGATGCGATGCAGCGCCGCGCCCTGTGACGCAACCTGGACAACGGCTTTGATTGTCCGGCGAACCCGGGAGCCATTGACCTCTCCCACCGAGACGATGCTGTAAGTCCCAGCCTCGTCGATGGTAAGGAATGGCAGCGCCTTATCCGGCAAGGATATGGCCAAGCGTTGCGCCATATCCTGGAGGGACTTAAAGGGTTTGTTGCTTCGTTCCTGGACAATGAGCTCAGCCAAGTCGTCGCCCACGCCCGGCACGCTTAGTAAGACTGCCTGGGACGCATAATTCACATTGACCAGAGTGGAACCCGAGTAAATCGTCAAGTCCTGCCCCACTCCGTATTCGTATCGAATTCCCGTTTCCCGGCTGAACTCTGCCGTGCCGTAGAAGATGTCCCGGCTCATCCCTCGGACGCGCAGGACTTCTTCCACGGAACCGAAGCGATTGTGGGCAGGGCGATAGCCGGCGTCGCGATAATAGTCCTCCAAGGCCTCGGACTCCGAGTCGTTAGTCCCCGCCGGGCTCCGCCAGTGATCAATGGCCGCCGCCAACTGGGTCGCCTCCGGCGCTTCCAGGCCCCGCGCTTCAAACAAACGCGCCAGTTGTTTTCGCCCGGCAACGTTCAGGTCCAGCTTACCGGTCTCATTCACAATTTCCACCAGCGCCTCGCCGTGCTCGTAAGGCACGCGCACCAAACTCTGCCCTTTTTTCCAGAGCCGGGGTTTATCTTGCTGGTCAATCGGAGGCGGATAGGCGATCTCCAGAATGGCAGCTTGGACTCCGCCCGCCGCCAAGGCATAAGCCTGAGTAGCCTCTTTGCGATAAATGGCCGTCCGAGTCTCGATCTGGACCGAACCCGAAAACGCCAGAGCCACCAAGATCATCACGGTGACTGCTGACATCACGGCCAGCAAGGCCACCCCAGCGTCCCCGAGAGCAGGATTCAGGATTCGGGATTCAGGATGACCCTGAAACTCGAAAATCGAAACTCGAAAATCGAAACTCGTTGCGCGCAACGTCACCCCGACGAAAGCGGGGGTACCACGAGGTTGTGGATTCCCGCTTACGCGGGAATGACCTGTTGGGCGGTTTTCGAGTTTCGAGTTTCGAATTTCGAGTTTCGAGTTTCGATCCTGCATTCTGAATCCTGAATCCTGCTCATTGCCTGGATGTCGATGGCAGCATAAACTTTGCTCGCACGGGGATGACCTCTTCCCCCTCCTGGTTTCCACGGTTCCAGCGGAGCCGGATCGCCTCCGGGTAAGGCGCCTCATCCGTGCTCTTCCAATCCTGCCGCCAAACCGGACCGGTGCCTTTCTTGGGGTGCAACTCCAAGTACTCAAACCAAGCGGCTCTCAGACCCGTCATTAACGGCAAGTCTGTCGCTCGTAGCGAGAACGGCTGGTAGTCGATCGAGGGCAGGCCCGTCTCAGGATCGTTCGTGACACCCCGAACGAGCCTATGGAAAAGGACTTCATTATCTCCAACCGGAGTTTCGCGCAACGCCACCTCAACGTATTCGGGAGAAGCCTCGACGATGCCGTACTCGGCGAGCACCAGCCCCGAACGGCTTCGAAAAACGCTGCTATAAGAGCTAACAAAGCGCAGGCACGTGGCGCTCGCCTGCAGGACAGTAAATGTTCCCGGCAGATGAGGGTCAGTCAGCATCACCTGATAAGGAACCAGCGACGCGATCTGCTGAACCACGAAAGCATTCCGCTCAGCCTCCGCATGCACCCGGCGGAGTCGCGCCTCTCCTGTTCGCCAAGCCCGGTTTGCCACCCGGAGGCCAATCAGCAAGGCGACCATCAGGAGACCGGTCAGCGAGATACTGAACAGCACCTCGAACAGCGTGAATCCCGTTTGATCGGGTGATCGGGTGATCGGGTGATCGGGTAAGCAGGATTCAGGATTCAGGATTCGGGATTCAGGAACACGCATGGGATCGGTTGATCGGAAGGGCAACGCTTTCCTTCGCACGATTACTAGATCAACCAGCCCAATTACTGGATCAACCGATCTCCCGATTTTGATGCAGCCTGCGTTCATCCGATCACCCGATTCGGAGCGTGTTCCTGAATCCCGAATCCTGTTCTTTCGCTCACCCAAACTCCCGATCAACCGATTCTGTGTGTTCCTGAATCCTGAATCCCGAATCCTGAATCCTGTTCTTAAGGACTGGGTGGCGGCTCCGGAATGCACAGCTTAAGAGTCTCCAGATTCAGACTCTGCCGGCCCGAACGCGTGCGCCAGGAAACTTCCAGCATGATTCGAACCAGTTGAGCCGGCTTCTTAGGATCGGACAGCGGTCTCGCGTCAACCAACTGGGTTCTCGCCTGCCACCCGATACCGGAAGAAGAGACTCCGGAACGCACCTGCCCGGCCGCCAGCGAGGGGTCCAACATCAGCTCGCTGAGCTTTCTTGCGGCAAAGTCGTTGCCCTGATCGAAACGGTCCAGGCGGTCAGTGGTGCGAAGAGCCGCAGAAAGGCCCGAGAAAATGGTGGCAAAGCTGATTCCCAGGAGCGAGATCGCCACCAGAACTTCCATGAGGCTGACACCGGCCTCGCGCGGCCCACGATGACGTTGGATAATCCTCTGCACTTAGCGTGATCCTTGTTTGACGGCCTCGACGGCCGGAGCACCGAGCAAGAAATCCACATGGACCCTGAATTTGCTTCCACGGCGGTTACTGAGCCACAGGTTCCTCTCTTCCACCACCCCGGAGGGTGGGAGAAGGAGTCGTACGACCGGAGGCGAGGGATTCTCGCCGTCATCCACCGTCACGCCACGGGGAAGTGCAAACCCTTGCGAAAAACCGGAGGCGGGATTGAAAACCCGCACCAGGCGCGTTGCCGGCTCGATTTCCACCACGTAATAGCTCTGCTCAAAAAGGGCCCGCGTACGAGCGTAGCGGACAGTCTGCGCAACCCGCTCTGCCGCGCTCCTCAGCGTCCATTCGTCGCTCCAGTTGCCAAAACGCGGAGCGACCAGCGACACTGCCAGAGAGAGAATAGCCAGGACGATCACCAGCTCGAGAAGCGTCACGCCGGCTTCCTGCGACCGGGGGTGACGCGGTTCATTTCCAACTGAGGATATCCGCATTCTCTCCCTCGCCGCCCGGTTGCCCGTCGGCTCCATAACTGATGATGTCCGGCTCATCGCCATGTTCCCCAGGATACTTGTAGATATAAGGCCGGTTCCAAGGATCCATGGGAATGTCCTTGGGAAGATAGGGACCGTCCCAGTTGTTGACACCGGGCGGGAGTGTTCGCAGCGCTTGCAAACCTTGGTCCGTATTGGGGAAGTTGCCCGTATCCAGTTTGTAGGCCCCGAGCGCGGTCTGGAAGGCAGCGATCTGCGCCTTCGCCACGGTGATCTTGGCCTGCGTTACATGCCTGAACAAGCGGGGGACCACCAGACCGGCAAGCAGACCCAGGATTAGAACCACCACGATCAACTCGATCAAGGTGAAACCCTGCATAGATTGCTGTCCCGCTAAATGCCTTCTCTCTTTAGTTGGTCGGTGCATTAGAAAGGTACCTCGTTGATGCTGACAATTGCCAGCAGAGTGGAAACCACAATGGCTCCGACAACCAGGCCCATGGCCAGAATCACCGCCGGCTCAACCAGCGCCACCAAACGCTTGGTGGCCACGCGGACCTCCCGGTCGTAAATCGCGGCCAGCTCCAGCAGCATGGAGTCCAGCTTTCCAGTTTGCTCTCCCAGAGTCATCAATTGCACGGCGAGCGGCGGAAACAAACCGGTTTCGGCCAGCGGGGTCGCCAGCCCCTGGCCTCGTTTGATACCCTGGATGAGTGGCTCGACGGCAGCGGCCACCTGGCGATTGCTCAACACCTCACGGGTAAGGCGCAGAGCCGAGATAATCGGGACTGCCTGGGCCAGCAATGTTCCCATGGTCTTGGCAAAGCGGGCGATTTCGAGTTTCAGGCTGACGTCGCCCAGCAAGGGCGCCTTCAGACGCCATTGGTCCCACCGCAGACGGCCGGGCTCGGTCCGTACCCAGCGACCACCGAGGAATACGGCGAGGGCGATGACCAGGGCCGCCAGCCAGCCGTAGTTGCGAAAAGCCAGGGAAATGTCCATTAAGACCTGGGTTGGCAAGGGCAGTTCCTTCCCCGCCTCTTCAAAGATCTGCGCGAAACGCGGCACCACAAACCCTAGCAAGAAAGCGATCGCCACGCCACCCACGGTGAGGAGAAGCATGGGATAGATGAGAGCCGAAAGCAAATAGCCTCGAAGCTCCGCACTGAACTCCTCAAACTCCACCAAGCGATCCAGTACCGCCGGAAGCATACCACTGGCTTCGCCGGCCCGCACCATGGCGACATAAAGAGGGGGGAAAAAGTGTTCGTTGGCGGCCAGGCTCTGGGCTAACGACTGTCCGCCACGCAATTCCTTGAGCGTGCCGTCGATGACTCCCCGCAGCGCCGGCTTCTCCGCCAAGTCACGGCAGAGCGAGAGGCTGCGGTCGAGCGGGATGCCCGCCCGCACGAGGGTGGCGAGTTGCTGGGCGAAAATCAAGCGATCTTGTGAAGACAAGCCCCGGCGTGTGAGCCGTGACCAACCTGCGCCCTGCGAGCCGTCATTCGCACTCACGTGGATGGGCATGCATCCCATACGGCGGAGTTGGGCCAGCAAAGCCGGCTCGCTCTCCGCCACCAGCGTCCCCTGGACCAGCTCGCCGCTTGCTTTGATCGCCCTGTAGGAAAAGTCTGGCATATCCGCGTTCCTAGTGGAAAATCGAAAACCGAAAATCGAAACTCGAAGACAGAAAATCGGGAATTCTCGTGACAACTGACGACTGACAACTGACGACTGACTACTGAAGACTTCCTAAACCTCCTGCGTAACGCGCCACACTTCTTCCACCGTCGTCTGCCCCGAGGCAATCTTCAGCCACCCGTCCTCTTTCAGGCTGCGCATACCTCGCTCGCGCGCCGCCCCCCGCAAGGTACTAGCGTCGGCGTGCGCCACGATCGCCCGCCGGATTGCTTCGTCCAGCTCCATGAATTCAAAGATTCCCACCCGCCCTAGGAAGCCGGTATGAGCGCAGTGCGCGCACCCTCCCGCGCGGTAAAGCGTCAAGGTGCCGCTCGCGCCCTCCCAACCCTCTCTCCGAAGTTCGTCGCCTTCCGCCGGGTACGGCTTCTTGCAGTCCGGACACAATACACGCACCAGTCGTTGAGCGAGGACGGCAACCAAGGAAGATGAAACCAGATAGTGTTCCACGCCCATATCCGTAAGGCGCGTGATCGCACTCGGAGCGTCATTGGTGTGCAAGGTGCTGAAGACCAGGTGACCGGTGAGCGCCGCGCGCATGGCAATCTCGGCGGTCTCAAGATCCCGGATTTCACCGATCATGATGATGTCGGGATCCTGGCGAACGATGTGACGCAGGCCCGCTGCAAAGGTCAGACCGATCTGGGGATTCACGTGGATCTGGTTGACCCCCGGCAACTGGTACTCCACCGGATCCTCGACGGTGATCACCTTCTTATCCATGGTGTTCAGCCGCCGCAAGGAACCGTAAAGGGTGGTAGACTTGCCGCTGCCGGTAGGGCCCGTGACCAGGAAAAGGCCATGAGGAAGACTGAGGTAATGTTCCATCTTCTGAAGCAGGCTTTCCGGGAACCCCAATGTCGCCAATGAATAGCGATCGCTCGCGCTGCGGTCCAGAAGGCGCATCACGACGCTTTCTCCATAAAGCGTGGGGAGGGTCGAGACTCGCAGGTCGATTTCGCGGCCCAAAACCCGCAGCGGAATCCTGCCATCCTGGGGCAGGCGTTGCTCGGCGATATTGAGCTTGGCCATGAGCTTGATCCTCGAGGTAATCGCCGCCTGCATCTCGCGCGGGGGAGCTGGCACTTCGTACAGGATTCCATCGATCCGATAGCGGACCCGGAACTGCCTTTCGAAAGGCTCGAAGTGGATGTCACTGGAACGCCGTTCCAGGGCACGCGCCACCAACTGGTTCACCCAGCGAATCACCGGCGCTTCCGAGGCCAAGTCGCGCAGTTGGTCAATGTCGGCCGCCTCAGCTTCCGCCACTCGAGGCGGCTCGTCGGAGTCCTGCGGCTCCACGCCCTCCTCCGCTTGTTCCGCGCCCAGCCAGACATCCAGGGCCGCCAGGATGGCGGGTTCACTCGCCAGGCGCACTTCCGCCTTTCGCCCCACCAACTGCTCAACCGCCCGAATGTTGTCGCTGTCGAGTGGATCGGCCATGGCGATGAAAACTGTGCCGTCATCAACTCGGTAGGGATAAAGCAGAGCTTGGCGCAAGAAGCCGGAAGGCAAGGTGGCCGCCTCCATGGGAATCTCCTGGAGTTCAGCCGCGTCTACGCGCGGGATACCGAGCTGCTCGGACAAAACACTCTGCAGGTCTTGCTGCGAAACATAGCCCAGGTCCAAAAGGATCTTGCCCAAACGCCCCTTCCGCTCCCGTTGCAACGCCAGTGCCTTTTGCAGGTCCTCTTCCGGCAACAGGCCGCGCTCCACGAGCAATTGTCCCAACAGTTTGTGGCTGACCGTAACGGACGCCATGCTGAGCAGCTCCTAAAATTCCAGAATCGTCATCTTGGCGGTTAACTGTTGATAGGAAATCTTCTTGTCCCAAAACTGATCCAAGTCCGACTTCCTGGTCTTGATGACCAGTTGGTCGGGAAACTTGGTATCTCCAGACTGCACTTCAAAAAGGTGCACGACCACCGCAATGGAATCGTCCGAGCTTAGGTCCCGCAAGCTCATCGCATGGTCGGCCAACAGACGGGGAACCGACTCTTTGATGGTTGTGATTCGCTCCAGCTTCGCCTTTTGCGCCGTATCGAGTTCCGCCTTGCTCAAGGGAGTCAGATTAAAGGGATTGGGAGCGCGCAAAGGATACAGGTTGACTTCCAAGCTGAAAGCCAGACCGAAACCGGGCAAATACGTTCCCTGGGTCTTCTCGAGCAGTCCGAAGGGGGGAGCGAAAGTCTGGGCCATAGTTCCATCAATGACCGCTTCGAAGACTTTCATTTCAGCTTTCAGCGCGCTGATATTGGAGGGAGGCGATTGCGCCCGGACACTCCACAGCGGCAAAAGCCAGCAGGCAAGGCCAACCATAACTGCCCTGCCCGACTTTCCTAGCTTGAAATGCATTCGAGTTACCTCCTCGAGGGCTCCGCGGATGAGCTGGCGGGTGGCTGTAATTGATTGTGAGCAACAAGGCTAATGACCTCGTTCTGCCGCTGCGTTTCCTTCCAGACCGTATTCTGCGCCAGCTCCAAATACTGCAACTGCTGTTGGATGCTTGCCAGGTTCCTCATCTGCTCCGCACGCAGGCTCGCCGCCAGATCCACGGTGGCAGCCTGCGTTTCTTTCCTCTCCAGGGATGCTTGTTCGGCGACCACCTGGGCGACAAAGGCCTGGAGATCCGTCCGCGTCAACGTCGGCTCCACTCGCGCGGTGGTCGGGAGCAGCCGGCTTCCCCCGTAGCGGAAACCCACCGATGCGACGACCAGGAAGATCGCAGCCGCCGCCGCTGACAGCGCCGCCGTCCGGAAGAGGGCGGTCCAGAAGCCCGCGAATAGACTCTGAGGCTTCTCTCCTACAAGAACCAAGTGGGCAGGCATCTCGCGGTCCGTCAAGCTGCTCATCAACGCCTGCCGCACTCCACGCAAGCGCTGGGCCGAGCGAGCACACTCCTCGCACTGCCCCATATGCTGCTCGAGCTGTCGCGCCTTCATTGGGGACAGCTCATCCAGCGCCCAATCGGTCAGGTCGGTTTCCCATTCACGGCATCCCATGACGTTCACCTCTTCTGCGCTGGAGTCAGAAGAACAGGATTCAGGATTCAGGATTCAGAAACCTGGAAACTGGCAATCCCGCAAGGCGGGACCAGTTTGCAACTTCATAATTCCCAGTTTCCGCCCTCCTGAGTCCCCAGTAGCGCATTTTGGTAGTTGTTCTGCTTGCTCTTTTCCTGATTCCTGAATCTCGACCCCTGGCTTCTTCGCGACTCAGTTGTGGCGCCTCTCCGCAGCCGCTGGCCCCTGCCGCCTGCATCCTGACTCCTGCTTTAAGGAGGAACAGATCACGGGCGAGACGCCCGTGCTGCGTAGCGCCACCCTCTCCCCGCGGGAGAGGGTAAGGAGAGGATAAAGAACGTCACATCACGTGACGCAAGACCCTCTCCCGCCGCGAGAGGATGGCGCCTGCGGTGCTTGCCAAATACCCCGTGTGCGCTTTACCAGCCGCCACACTGAAAGGAAAAGACTGCGTTATAACCCTCTTAATCGCCAAGTGCAGTACTAACCTACGATGAACTTCCTCAGTTGCTCGAAACCCGAGTACAC
Source organism: Terriglobia bacterium (assembly GCA_050008675.1). Lineage (GTDB taxonomy): Bacteria > Acidobacteriota > Terriglobia > UBA7540 > UBA7540 > CAVROP01. The sequence goes on along the minus strand of JBEKME010000027.1, from coordinate 23,144 downwards.
ACGCGTCTTGGCCGTACTCAGCGGACAGCCCTGGATCTCGGCAATCTCCGCCAATTTGAAGCCCTGGTAAAACTTCAGGACAATCGCTTCCCGCTGCTCGAGGGGCAGTCCCGCGAGCGCTTTTTCCACTAAGATTCTCAGTTCGCCTCGTTCCCACTGCCCTACCTCGCCCAGCTTCACGCTGGAAGAACCCTCGGGCGGATCGAGATCCTTCAGGCTAGTTTCTTCCTCACGCTCCCGCCGAGCGTGTGAGTGAGCCGTATTGCGTGCGATCCGAAACAGCCATTGATGGAACTTATGCGGATCCTTCAGTTGGCCGAGATGACGATAGCCGGAGAGAAAAACCTCCTGGCACATGTCGAAGGCATCTTCCGGCCGTCCCGTCAAATACACCAGGAAACTGTAAACCTTCCGCTCCCAACGCCTTACGAGCACGTTGAATGCTTCCGGCTGCCCGCTCATCGCGTCTCGTACCAGCGCGGCGTCCGGACGATCAGACATCTGTAATCCCAATTCCACTCCTAATGACGCCAAAGATAGGAAAAAAGTTTGCGGCGCGCCTCGTGGTCGTTCCGATTCTTCTTCCTTCACCTCCACTTCCCCTGCCGGGTAGGCTCTGGGAAAGGGATTTTCCGCCGAAAGGCCCATACCTGCCTAGAATACAAGATCATTCGTCCTCAATAAAGCGTGAAAAGTGGAGGATTCAGGATTCAGGATTCAGGATTCAGGGCAGAGGAAATTTGAAACTGGAAATTGGAAACTGGAAACTGGAAACTCGCAGCCTCAGCCAGTTTCCATTTTCTAGTTTCCATTTTCTAGTTTCCATTTTCTTCCCCGTCCAGTTTCCAGTTTCAAATCTCCAGTTTCCCGCCTGAAGGTAGGTGACCGGCCCATCGTTGGCTGTGATGCTGGTTGTGGCGGGGGTTACGGCACGGCGTGGGCGCTCTGTTGCCGCAGTTCGTGGACAGCCGCCAGCGCCTGGGGGTTAGTTGGATCCTTCACCAGCCCGGCTTCGTATTCGCTTAGAGCCTCGGCCTTGCGGCCCGCAGCCTTGTAAATATCGCCAAGTCCGAAGTGAGCGTAGCTGTCAAACTCCTCCAAGCTGAGGGCGGCGCGAAAGTCACGCGCCGCCTCTCCCACAGCGCCCCGGCGAATGTTTAACATACCGAGAAAGTCGTAGGCAAGGGCATTCGGCATACTACGGACGGAGGCGCGGAACTGCTCCTCAGCCTCGTTTGGGCGTCCCGTCGCAAAGAGAAGCTGACCGAGCTTATTATGAGCGCGGGTGTCGATCGGTGAAATCGCGACTGCCGCTCGAAGTTGGAGTTCGGCCGGGCCCCTCAACCCCATCTTCAGGTACGTGTCACCCAGGTTGAAATGTGGGTCCGCTAAGTTTGGCTTCAGCTCCATCGCACGCTGGAAGAATCCCTTTGCTTCCGCATACTGCTGTCTCTTGCTCGCCAGCAGGCCCAGATTATCGAACGCCTCAGGGTTGTCGGGTTTCCTGGCGAGTACCCCTCGCCACGCGCTCTCAGCCTTGTCCAAGTCGCCCGCGCGCCAGTAAACACCGCCGAGGGCGTTTAGGACTTGGTAGGCCTCCGGCGAGAGATCGAGAGTCCGGGTGAACAGCACCTTGTCATTGTTCCAGTCGCGGTTGCGGGTCACGATGCGGGCGGCGCAAAGCCCCCCCAGCGCGAAACCGGCGAGCACGAGGGCTCGCCGCTGCGCGGAACCCGCCGCCGCGCGGGACCATAACTTCGACGCGCCCAAACCGACGAGCCACGCCACGCCGACGGAAGGCAGATAGAGGTAGCGTTCGGTGAAAACGTTCTCCCCCACCCAGTGGGCGTTGAGGATGGGCGCCAGCGTGGCAAAGAACCACAAGATGGCGAAGGAAACGAAGCGGACGTTCCGTTCGCGGCTGCGCCAGCAGACAAAGAAAAGAGCAGCGAGCGCGAGGAGGACTAACAGGCCGGCGAGAACGCGAAGATCAAACGGGCTCGTGCTGGGGTGGAAGACGTAAAAGGCGCAAAGCCGAACGGGCCAGAGGAGCTTCCAGACGTACTGGGCAACCAGCGCGATGGCGGAGAGCACTAATTGCTGCGAGGTGACCTGGCGAAACTTCTCTTCCGGCGCCAGCGCTCCCAGAAAATGGATGCGGAAGAGCACGTAGGCCACGCCGACGAGCCACAGCACACCGTAACGGGACAGCTTCTGGGAGGTGCTTGTTTCGGAGCGGTCCTCCCTGTAAAAGTGCTCATAGACAGTGGCGAGGGCAGGCAGAGTCATCGCCTGCTCCTTGGAAAGCAGGGCAAGAATAAAAGCGACCACCATGGCGGCCATCATGGGCTCCGAACGCCCGCCCCCCGGCCTCGCCACAGCTAGAAAGATCCCAAAGGTGATGAGATAGAAAAACGTGAGCTCGAGGTCCGTAACCGCAGCAATCCAGGCCACCGACTCGGTGTGAATCGGATGCAGGGCGAACAGAGCGCCGGCGACGAAGGCCCACACGCGGTCCCCGGTCAGACGCTCAGTGAGCACAAAGACGAGGCAGACCACCAGCACGTGGAGCAAAAGGCTGACCAGGTGGAAGCCGTAAGCCTGCATACCGAACAACTGATAGCAGACAAGGTATCCGAACGTCATCATCGGTCGATAGTAATTGGAGACGGCCACACCCCTGAAAGACCAAACGTGGGTGGTAAAGATTTCCTTCAGGTACCGGAAGCTCTGGACGTAGGGATTTTGCACTACCTGGGTGTCGTCGTCATAGACAAACCCGTTGAACAGAATGTTGAGATAAGGCAAGGTGGCGCAGGCCACGAGGGCCGCGATGAGGAGTGCGCGGGCGCGATCGAGCCGGAACGCGGCCCGCTTGGGGACGGGGGGTGGCGCCTGAGGAGTTTTCCTGACCTTGGCCGCCGACGTCGAATCCGCTTGCCGAGTTGCCGGCCGGGACCGACGCCCTTGCCGGTGCGCCAAACCGAAGCTCCTCCACCGAGTTTTCCGCCACTGTGCCTTCTTCATCGAAATCATGCGAATCAAGCTCCGTAGCCTGCCCGGCCCATCGTCGGGCGTGATGCCGGTTGTGGCGAGAGTTAGGGCGCGGCGCGGGCGCTCTCTTGCCGCAGCTTCTGGACAGCCGCCAGGGCCCGCGCATCGGTTGGATCTTTCACGAGTCCGGCTTGGTACTCGCTCAGAGCCTCGGCGTTGCGGCCCGCGGCCTTGTAAAGGTAGCCAAGTCCGAAGTGGGCGTTGCTGTCAGACTTTTCCAAGCTGAGGGCGGCCCGAAAGTCGCGCTCTGCCTCCCCTACAGCGCCCCGGCGAATATCAATCTCGCCGAGAAAGTCGTAAGCAAGGACGTTCGGCTCGTTGCGGACGGAAGTGCGGAACTGATCTTCGGCCTCACTCACGCGCCCTTCATCAAGGAAAAGCCGGCCGAGCTCATTGAGAGCGCGGTAGTCGAGCGGCGAAAGCGCGAGTGCCATCCGAAGCTGGGACTCGGCCAGCTCTGTCGTTCCCATGAGCCGGTACATCGTGCCCAGATTGCGATGTGGATCTGACTCGTTGGGATTAAGCTTCAGGGCACGCTGGAAGAATTCGGCCGCCTCGGGATACTGCTCTTTCCGGCCTGCCACCAGACCCAGATTGTTGAGCGCGCTGGCGTTGTTAGGATCCAGGGTGAGCGTCTTTCGCCACGCGCTTTCAGCCTTGTCCGAGAGGCTCCGGTGCCAGTAAACAGTGCCCAGGTTGTTCAGGATGACGGAGGCGTCCGGCGAGAGATCGAGAGTCCGGTTGTACAGCACGATGTCGTCGCTCCAGTCGCGGTTGCGGATCACGATGCGGGCGGCGAAAAGCCCCCCCACCGCGAAGCCGGCGAGCACGAGTGCCCGCCGCTGCGCGGAACCCGCCGCCGCGCGGGACCACAACTTCGCCGCGCCCAAACCGACTAGCCAAGCCACGCCCACGGAAGGCAGATAGAGGTAGCGTTCGGTGAAAACATTGCGGGCCAGCCAGTGGGCGTTGAGGACGGGCGCCAGGGTGGCAAAGAACCACACGATTCCGAAGGAAGCAAAACGAACGTTTCGTTCGCGGCTGCGCCAGCAGACAAAGAAAAGCGCAGCGAGCGCGAGGAGGACCAGCAGGCCGGCGAGAACGCTGGGATCAAAAGGGCTCGTGCTCGGGTGGAAAACGTAGAAGGCGCAGAGCCGCACGGGCCAGAGAAGCTTCCAGACGTACTGGCCGACGAGCGCGACGGCGGAGAGCACTATTCCCTCCAGGGTGAGATGGGGCAAATTCCTGGCCGGGGCCAACGCTCCGAAAACGCGCATGCGAAAGAGCACATAGGCTACGCCGACGAGCCACAACAGACCGTAACGGGCCAGCTGCTGGGAGATACTTGTTTCGGAGCGGTCCTCGCGATAGAAGTGCTCATAGACAGTGGCGAGGGCAGGCAGAGTCATCGCCTGCTCCTTGGAAAGCAGGGCGAGAATAAAAGCGACCACCATGGCGGCCATCATGGGCCCCGAACGCCGTCCCCCCGGCCTCGCCACAGCTAAAAAGAACCCAAAGGTGAGGAGATAAAAAAACGTGAGCTCGAGGTCCGTAACCGCAGCAATCCAGGCCACCGACTCGGTGTGAATCGGATGCAGGGCAAACAGAGCGCCGGCAACGAAGGCCCACACGCGGTCCCCGGTCAGACGCTCAGTGAGCACAAAGACGAGGCAGACCACCAGCACGTGGAGCAAAAGGCTGACCAGGTGGAAGCCGTAAGCCTGCATACCGAACAACTGATAGCAGACAAGGTATCCCAGCGTCATCATCGGCCTATAGTAATTAGTGACCGCGTGCGTGCCCCAGAAAGACCAAACGTTGCTGGTAAAGATTTCCTTCAGGTACCGGAAGCTCCGGACGTACGGATTCTTCAACACCTGGTTGTCGTCGTCATAGACAAACCCGTTGAACAGAATGTTGAGATAAGGCAAGGTGGCGCAGGCCACGAGAGCCGTGATGAGGAGCGCGCGGGCGCGCCCCAGCCGGGACGCAGCCCGCTCGGGCACGGGCGGTGGCGCCTGGGGAGTTTTCCCGGCCTTGGCCGCCGACGTCGAAACCGCTTGGCGAGTCACCGGCCGGGACCGGGGCCCTGGCGGGCGCGCTAAACCGAATATCCTCGACCGAGTTTTTCGCCGGGATGCCTTCTCCATGATCCATCACCGGGATTTCCACTTAGCTCCCAGCTTACCGGTAATATACACCGACTCGTTGGCAGAATGCATCGAAACCGCTAAGCAGGGCCAGAGAAAGCAAAGCGGAGAGCATGTTCGGAGAATAGGTTGACGCGAAGCACTTGCGCTCTGACCGAGCTCGAATCTTGCTTGAAACGGGTGAAGGGGTGAAGTATGCTGGGCCGATGGAAAGGACGGATAGACAGCATGCGAAAGTTAGTCCGCTGATGCCTTGCGTAACCTCACGGAAGCGGAGTCGAGAGGGCCGGTGAAGATATCACGGTTAGGTTTGATTGGTTTCCTCCTGCTAGCCTCGCCGTTGGCATCGAGCAAGAAGCAAAAGCTCGTTGAATACCGGAACGCGGCCCCCGGCGTAGCCTTTACGGGGTCGAAGTCGTGTGCCGCCTCAGGTTGCCACGAGGAGATCTGCCGTAGTTACCCCCGCGTGCCCATGGGCAACTCCATGGCCCCTGCCAATGCTCCCTCCGAGCTCGCGAGAGTTCCGAGTACGATTACGGTTTACAACCAGAAACTGGACCGATATTTTCAGGTGACCCGGCAAGGCTCAGACCTCTACCAGACGGAATATCAGCTTGACGAAAGCGGCAACAAGGTTTTCACAACTACGCAGAAACTGGAGTACGTGGTCGGGGGACCACTTACCGGTTACACTTATCTGATCCGTTTGGGTCAGTTCCTCTTCGAAGCGCCGCTTTCTTACTATCTCAAGGCCAAACAATGGGACCTTTCCCCGGGCTATGGGGCTATGGATGTGGCCTTCAACCGGCCCATACTCACTGGCTGTCTCTCCTGTCATAACGGACAGCCGGAGCCGGTACCGAATCGCGACGGCATGTACCGCGATCCTCCCTTCCGGTTCATGGAATACGGTATCAGTTGTGAATGCTGTCACGGCCCCGGCCAGTTGCACGTTGAGGAGCTGACCCAACATCCCAAAGGGAAGTATGGCAAGGTGGATACCACGATTGTGAACCCGGCAAGGCTCTCGCCTCGCCTTGCTGATGACATCTGCATGAACTGCCACCAGGGCGGGCACACGCGCGTTTTGCAGCCCGGCAAAGGCTATCTGGATTTCCGGCCGGGGACGGCGCTCTACGAAACGGTGGGGGTGTTCAAGCTTCCTTTGACGAAAGACCAGCGCACGGAAATGGACCGCCTGGAGACCCTCCCCCCAGTGAGAGGGAGCATCTTGACCCCACTCTGGTGGAAGAACTCTTCTATGGAAATGAGCCGGTGTTTCCATGATAGCAGTGGTCAGCTAAGATGTATTACCTGCCATGTGATTCACAACCCGCCCACCCAAGAGAACAAGGCTGCATACTACCGGGAGAGGTGTTTCACTTGTCATGCGAACGAGAGTTGTAAACTCTCCCTTCAGGAACGCATGCGGCAGGAGCCGGCAAATGACTGCATCGGATGCCATATGCCAAAGAAGGCGGTAGCGGGCATCCCACACTCTGACGATACGAATCATCGCATCGTGCGCCGAGTCGGGCAACCGTACCCGGACTATGCTTTTGATGAGGTAACCCCGGAGCTGCCGGGCCTGGTGTGCATCAATAGGCGAGGGGGAGACGCGGCCCAACCCATACCTCTTCTGACCAAGCTGCTTGCCTATGCGGAGGTTTCGGAGAAGGATCCGCGCCTGAGCCGCTATTACTACGAGGCTCTCGAGCAATTGCGGAAGACCACGCCGGACAACCCTTCGGTCCTTGCCGCCTTAGGGAGGAAAGCCGTCCAGGAGAAAGACGACGCGAAGGCTGTCGAGTACCTTAGGCGCGCGCTTCAGGGCGGCGCAGATCAAGTCGCCACGTATATTGACCTTAGTGAGGCGCTGGCCCACCTGGGACGAGTCGAAGAATCCGCGAAGATTCTCGAGCAGGGCGTTGCCACCTGGCCTTTTTCACCCGAGATCCAGAAGGCATTGGTGCTACGCTATGTGACCCTGAAACAGTTTCCGCAGGCCCACGAGGCCGTGAGACAATACGTTGCACTGTTCCCGGAAGATGCATTTATGCGCGGCGTGCTGGCTAGGCTCGAAGGGCGTCCCCCCTGACCCAGCAGTTTGAAGAACCGCAGGTCCAGAGGGCGGGACCTGCTCTACGCCCCCGAATCCTGACCCCTGGAACCTGCTCTCCCCCACCTACCTCCTAGCCGTATGCGGTAGGTGGTAGGTGGTATCTGGAGGGCTTTGCCTTTTGCGTTTTGCACTTTGCCCTTTGACTTGTTCTTCCCCATGCAGAGAGGAGCAGGTCAGAAGGCAAAAGGCAAAGTGCAAAACGCAAAAGTAAAACCCCAAGGCAGATGCCCATGATTGCCTTAGTTCTGCGCATCGCTGCCTACCACTTGCCCTTCCCCACCTACCACCTACGACATACCACCTACCGCCTACCGGACGCTAACTACCTGTCTTTTCAGTAGAGTCGAGGATGGGCGCGGTAGCAACTCGAGCGTCGTCCCGTTTCCCATCCCCGCTCATCGAACCGGACGTGCGGATTTCCCGAATCCGGCTCTCCGACAGGGTTCACCGCCAGACTCACGGGGGAGCCGCATTCCGGTTCCTCCTTCGCCTTGCGGTACAGCTGCCTCGGAAGCGTCCGGATCTGGTTCGGTGTTACCAGGCTCATCGCCAATCACCTCACCTGGGCTTCTTCGAAAGCGCTCCTGAAGTGAGGGTCCTTCCCTTCACCGGCATTGCCCGGCTTCGACGGTACTATGACCCTCTCCGAGTCTCAACCTGGCCGCCCTCCTAACCGAGAGCGGGACCTCCAGGACTGAGGTTCCCCCACTCGCCCGGACCACCCTCCCTGCATACCATGCCCATTACCCCGGTGGACCCAACCGGTGTGCCTGTCGGTGACTTCCCGGTCGGTGCCAGCCTTCCCTGATGTTGTGGCAGGTCGGCGTCCACGACTTCACTTTCGAGGCCTGCTCAGGCTTCACACATGTTACGGCCTGTAGGGTTGCTCAGCCACCCAAGGTGGTCCCGCGCCTGCGGGATCACAAGGCTTCGGCCCGACCCGTTACCAAGCCGAGCCGCTTGTCAGCTACCAGACTTACCGACGACTATCTGGGTGGGACTTCCACCCACTGGCGATCCGCGCCGTTGGGGCGCACACAACATTCCTGATTTGCTCCCGATTCTCCAAACCCGATCCTTTGTTTTCAACAACATTCCCGCGTCGTTCTTTCATTTTTAAGTCTTGCACCACTTCCACGCTCTGCGAGTTGTCGGGCACAATGTCAGTGCCGAGGCCCTCCTCGATGTTCTCCATCCCCGCACCGTTGTCCTGACCAGCAGGAGTGACCGGGAGGTTGGTCGATTCCTTCCGCAGCCTCAGCAGTATCCTCACTTTGCGGTCAATGGAGCGGTCCAGGGCGGCTTCCTGGCGCAGCATCATGCTCCACGTCTCCCCCTCCGGGGCAAGGCAGGCGTCCCGTTCTATCGCCGCTCTCTCCTCATTCGCCTTTTCCGCATAGGCGAACTCTTCCCGCACGCTGGCGATTTCCTCCTCCAGCAAACGGAGAAGTTCCTGGCGCTCGGGCTCGCCCGGCGGCACGCAGTCGGCGCCTTCTTTGAGCAGGAACTGCCGGTATTCCTCGTCCTCCTCTTGTTGCTCGCGCAGGTGCAGAGGGTCACTGAAACGGTGCAGCAGACTGAAAATCAGCCCCGACCGCCACCCCATCATCCCTCTGTAAAAAGATTCCAATACGGCGTACTGGCGCTCCCGGAAGGTGCGCTGGTTGACCTCCTCCCGTACGAGTTCAAGATAAGAAAGAGTCTTTCTCAGCGCCACGCCTCGATCTGTAGACTCCGGCAGATCGACATCAAGCACCTGGTGCTGGGAGGCATCGAAGGTGACGCGTTCCATCTCCTGCTGGCGGCGGTGTTGCCAGTCCTCGATGGCCTGCAAGGCGCGCCGCCTGAGGCCGTCTTGCGCCCGCTCGAGCCTTTCGCGGCGGGAGTAGAGCCAGGCGAGGTCCTCGACCTGCTTCTCCCAGAGCGCGTCGCCGGGACCGAAGGCGCTCATGAGTTCCTCGGTGAGGGTTTGGAATTGTTCCGGGTCTTCGCCCAGCGCCAGCATGGACTGGCGGCGATTTTCGTCCGCCACGTATGCGCCGTGCTTCAAGGCATTGAGCTTGGAATTCTGTTTGGCGGCGGGGCTGCGCGGGCCGGTGGAATGCTGGGCATTCTGGCGCGCGGCGGCGAGCAACGCGGGTGTAAGTTCGGGTGATTTGCGTAAGGACATAGTTCCTCCTGGGACGGAATGTTGGGATAGCGGGGAAAGGACTTCCCCGCGGGTCAGGCTATACACATTAATAGGCTATCACAGGGGCGGGGCTTTGTCAAGAGAAATATTTACAGGTGTAGCCCAGGGGTTCTTCAATTGAGTCATTGGGTCATCGGGTCATCGGGTCATTGAATCATTGAATCATTGAAAAGCGGCTGAAGGGCAAGAGCAATTATGAATTGTGAGTCCCGGATTGTGAAGTGGCGTCGAGACAAACCCGCAGGTGGCGCATCCGTTGTCATGCACGTGTGCGCCTGCGTGATAGCCAGGTAGGAGTGCCGGACAGCCGGGCCGCGCCAACCAGGATTGTTCCTTCCCCCCTCTCCGGGTGGCAGAGGGGCCCCGCGCAGCGGCCAAGGGGTTAGGGGCACTCGCCAGATCGCATACGTCGCAAAAGCCGCGGCGTATGCGCCACCCGCCGAATCACGCAGGGCGGCGAGCAAGGAAACCAGCACCGGGATCATCGCCAAGAAGCCTATCGATGCCTTGCGCTAAGTGCAATCGGTACAGCGAGGATCGAGTTTTTGGTAAGGACAAGTCCGAATTCGTCGCTTTGCGGACAGCCGCTTAAAATGGCCCTTTCATCAGATTGTTGTGCAGAACCAGAAAAATTAAGGGAGAAGCTTTCGCCTCTCCCTTAAGGTTGCTAGTGCGCCTCGGTCAGCGTTCAGGAGCCTAAGGGCGGCAAGGGTTGTGGATTCAGCTCGACCTTGGTGGCACCGCTCAACAGGACCTGCTTCAGTGCTGACAGGGTTTTCGTTTGCATAAGCATCGCATCCACAATTCCTGTAAAGAATGCTTGCTCTGCCACGCTGGTCCATCCCGGCTTATGGATGATAGTGATTACCCCAGTCACAGGATCTTGATCGCGTAATGCGGTCAGGCTCTTGTGCAGTTCATGGATCTTCCTCTCGAGATGCTCAATGTCGTGTTTCTCCATACTTTCTCCAATCATTGGTTGAGGGCAGCGGGCCAACTGGGCCGAACCACTGCAACGGGCTCAACCGGAATTTCCCTTTTAGCTTCCAACAGCCCCACACTATATACTCATCGGGGGATTCCGGCGCATAATTATTTCTTGGGGCCGGGCCCAGGGCGCGGGACAGGGCCCGTTCTGCACCAACCCAAGTCCCCCAACTGCTGACCAGCCTTCCCATCCGGTTTTGTCACACACCCCTCCGCGGGTGGCGCATACATCGTTTTGTGATGTATGCGACCTGTTGGCAATTGGGTTAGGGTGCGCTGCTGCCCCGGGAGCGGCGCTGCGGGGCGCCATGATCGCATACATGCCAAGCGGCGGCACGTATGGGCCACCCGCCAGTGCCGCCGTGGCCCGCCGTTGCTGTTGGCTCAGGGGTGAGATTGAGGATTACTGGGAGGTTCCTCGTGCGTGATTCTCATTCCAAAACTCATTGTTGACCGTGAGTTGACGCCGGCCCAGCGCCGGGTCATCGATGCCCGCCTGGCTGAGTCGTTGGAAGAAGCGAAAAGAGGCGACACGAACGGGCCTTTCGAGACCCACAAAGAGATGCCCACGTTTCTCCACGGCCAAGCCAAGAAAGCCCGAGCAAAGAAAAGCACATCTGCTAAACCTGGATGCGTTTCTAGAGAGTGTCGATTTGCAATACGCTGTCGTTCGGGTCGGGAGCCGTGGATGGGACGGCAATGAGCAAGCGACCCTTCTCCTGCTTGAACGGAGCTTTCTGGCCAGTCCCCAGCACGGTGATTTGGGAGACGCGACTCTTCGGCCCGGGCACCACCAATTCGGGTTTCGATGGCCAGTCGAACACGTGCAGGTAAATAGCCTTGCCCTTCGCGGTCGTCTTCCCAAAGGGGAGGTTCTGCCACGGACCGTAAGTCGTCCCGTAGATGGAATCGCCGTTAACCTTCATCCACTCTCCCATCGCCTGGAGCCGCTCAACAAATTCAGGCTGGATGGTGCCTTCCGGGGTCGGTCCTACATCCAACAAGAAGTTCCCGCCTTTACTGGCGACATTGGCCAACTCGCCGATGAGCTCTTTAACGGACTTGAAATTGCGATCGTTCTTATTATAGGCCCAGGTATCGTTGATTGTCTGGCACGTTTCCCAGAGCTGAAAATCGCCCGGCGCCGGCACGGAGGGCGGCGTTGACTCGGGGGTCTTCGTGCTGCCTTGCAGCTTATTGGCGGCGCTTTTGGTGGGAATTCGGTCGGGGATGAATTGCTCGGGAGTGGCAAAATCGCCCGGCACGCCGATCCGGTTGTTCACCAGAGTGGCAGGCTGCAATTCATGAATCAAGCTGATGAATCGCTGGCCCTGATACTTTTCCTGCTTGTCGAGCCCGTCGAACCAGATCAGCGCCACGGGGCCATATTTCGTGAGCAATTCCCGTAGTTGGCCCTCCATGTAATCGAGGTAGGTCGCCCACTCCGGCCTTGTCGGTTCGCCGTGCCAGGAGTCCTTGACAAGCTTGGAAGTGTCCCGATAGCCAGGGTGATGCATGTCCGGCGGCGAGTAATAAAAGCCTAGGGGCATTCCGGCTTCCTGAGCCGCCTTGGCCAGCATGGCCGTGACATCTTTGCCGTAAGGCGTGTTAGTGATCTTATAGTCGGTCAGCGCCGAGTCGAACATACAAAACCCATCATGATGCTTGGTGGTAATAACCATGTAACGCTGCCCGGCTTGTTTAGCTAACTCGACCCAGGCCTTAGGATCGTACTTGGCGGGGTTGAATCGCTTGAAGAGCGACACGTACTCAGGTTCGGTGATGTTCCATTGGGCCTCGGGCTCCATGATGGGCCACGAAGCCTCGACGCTGGCGACGGAATACGCACCCCAATGGATGAACATACCGAATTTTGCTGCCCTGTACCAGGCTGTCCTTTCGGCCTCCGATTGCTGCGCGCCCTGTTGCAGGGCCGCTTCTTCTGCCTTCTTCGTGGAGGATAAACCGATCAGCAAAGCACCTGCGGTCAGCCCAAAAAGAAATATCAGCCTGCTGGCGTAATCCTTCCTCATTGCGTCTCTCCTCCTCTGCACGGCTAGAACCCTGCCTATTCGTGGGCCGTGAAGATTTCTCTTCGCGTCGTTAGTGTCTCCGTGTCCTCAGTGGTCAGAAGAGCTTCAACACAAAGGTCACTGAGACGCTCCGTGCTCTCTGTGTCAAGGCTTGAGAAACACGGAGAACACGGAGAATATCATTTTGGTTGCGGCCAACAGCCACGCTGTGGGGTTGCCTGCTGTCTTTTCCGACAACGCTTGCTGGCATCCTTCTCTATGACCGGACGTAGACGAGCATGGTTGACGAGGCATCAAGTCCAGTAAGAATGCGCCACGGCACTGGGGCAACCGATTGCCTAGACATGACGAGGGTAAACCCACTCCTCAGTTTCCACAAGCAGAGAATTAGCGCCCACAACTCGGGAGGTCAAGAAATCCTCTCGTTCCATCTGAGTTGTTCCCGCAAGCGATGTTGCGGTAAACTCCACAAGCTAGAGAATCCGAGCAAGAAGTTCGACTACATTTCTCCGGAGGGGTGAGCATGCTTTGGAAAAGAAGAACTCGATTGCACGAACATTTCGCATTCCATTTCGGGAATGAATTCACACAAAATTTCATCCTGGGGTTTGCCATGCTGGGCGCAGCATTAGCGCCTTTGGTGGCAGACGCGCGGTGCCAACTGCCGGGTAAGCCACCTGCAAAATATGAGGCTAGCTGGATGAGTATCAATCGACATCCCGTCCCGCAGTGGTACGAGGACGCCAAGTTTGGAATCTTCATTCACTGGGGTCTTTATTCGGTGCCGGCCTGGGCGCCAACCCGGCACGGAAACAAGACGGAAATTGACTGGTCGAAGTTAGAGGCCAACCCCGGCTATTGGTTTAGAAACAACCCTTATGCCGAGTGGTACCTCAACACGATGAGTATCAAGGACTCGCCCACCTGGAAACATCACGTCGAAAAGTATGGGGCCAATTTCGATTACTACGACTTCGTGCCAATCTTCAACCGGGAATCTCAGAAATGGAGGCCCGAGCAATGGGCCGAGCTTTTCAAAGAGGTCGGCGCCCAATACGTTGTTCTCGTGACCAAGCATCACGACGGCTTCACCATGTGGCCGAGCAGCGTCCACAATCCGCACAGGAGGCCTGACCGGCAGGGAGCGCAGCGCGACATCGTAGGGGACCTCACCAAGGCCGTTCGGGCGCAGGGTCTCAAGATGGGCTTGTATTATTCAGGAGGGTTAGATTGGAGCTTCGTAGGTCCGCCAATTCAGAACTTCCAGGATCTCTTTGCCCACGTCCCGCAAAGCGAGGAATACGCTCAGTATGCGGATGCCCATGTGAGGGAGTTGATCGGCCGCTACCAACCCTCCGTGCTCTGGGACGACATTTCCTATCCTAAGAAGGGCGATCTAATCCATATTTTCGCGGAATACTACAACGGGGTCCCAGAGGGTGTGATCAACGATCGTTTTCAAGTCGAGCACTCGGATTTCACCACACCGGAATATACGCAGTACACCAGGATTGTCGAAAAGAAGTGGGAGACCTGCCGTGGCCTCGGATTCTCTTTCGCTTACAACCAGGACGAAGGCCCGGAGCAGGTTCTTTCGCCGGCGGAATTGGTAAGACTGCTGGTGGATATTGTAAGCAAGAACGGGAATCTGTTGCTGAATATTGGCCCCAAGGCGGATGGAACGATTCCGGCCATCCAAGTCGAGCGTCTGCGCGCGCTGGGGCAGTGGCTGCGCATGAACGGCGAGGCGATTTACGGAACTCGTCCCTGGGTCAGGCCTCAGGGCAAGACGCAAGATGGGGTAGATATTCGTTTCACTCAGAAAGGGGACAGTGTCTACGCGATTCTCATGGAGAGACCTAAGGGGCAGGAGATCACCATTGAATCGATCTGGCCGGAAGAGGGCGCGACGGCACAGATGTTGGGCGCAACGGGTGATCTGAAATGGTCCAGGGAGGGGAAAAATATTAAGGTGATCCTGCCCGAGCAACTGCCTGGAGACTATGCCTACGTCTTGAAGATCACGCCCAAGGCCTGGCAGGTGGTAAAGGAATGACTTTCCGCCGGTTTTCCAAAATTTATCAAGGAGGAGAGAACCATGTATCCCTTAACGCGGCGGACGTTCGTCAAGTCGCTCGGCCTAAGCGCCGGATTTGTCTCGATGCCACCCCTTGGCGGAGCGTTGGGCGCAAATCTCGTGCCTGACGTGCCCCTTCCGCAGGACCCACCAAACCAAGGGGAGCTCCGTTTTCGGCAGATTCACCTGGATTTTCATACCTCGCCGCTTATCCCCGAGGTGGGAGTGGAATTCAATGCCGACGAGTTCGTGCAGGTGTTGAAGGAAGCCCACGTCAATTCCATTAACATTTTCGCCAAGTGTCACCATGGCATGGCCTACTACCCCAGTAAAGTCGGCCCGATGCACCCGAGCCTGAAATTCGACCTTTTGGGGAAGATGATCGAAGCCTGCCACAAGGCGGATATTCTGACGCCCGTTTACATCACCATTATGTGGGACCAGTACGCGGCGGAGCAGCACGCCGACTGGCGCGTGTTGGATGAAGAAGGCCGGGCCGACGGCGCGCAGCCGCTGCAAGCGGGTTGGAAACGCCTCTGCCCCAACACCCCCTATCTCGATTATGTGAATGCGCAAGCCGAAGAGGTGGCGAAGAACTACGAAGTGGATGGCTTCTGGTTCGACATTCTGGAGTATTCAAGCTACGGGTGCTACTGTCACTATTGCCTGCAGGAAAGAGAAAGACTAGGGCTGGATTCGGCGAAGCAGGAGGACCGCTCGAAGCATGCGGAGATGGTCCTGCTGCGAACCCTGGACCGACTCTATTCCACTGCCAGACGGTACAGACCCAACGCCATGGTTTTCTTCAACGGCAGGGTTCACATTGGGATGCGGCCTTATTTGAAATATTACACGCAGGTTGAAATCGAGTCATTGCCAGGGGGAGGATGGGGGTACGCCCACTTCGCCATCATGTCCCGCTATGTGCGGAATTTGGGTCTGGATTACCTGGGGATGGACGCCAGGTTCCATCGAAGCTGGGGAGACTTTGGAGGCTTGCGGAACCAGGCAGCGCTGGACTACGAATGCTTCCGGATGCTGGCGCAAGCCGGGAAATGCTCGGTGGGCGACCAGCTCCATCCGCGCGGCAAGCTCGTCAAGCCGGTGTACGAGCTGGTTGGACGCACTTACAAGAGCGTGGCGGAAAAGGAGCCGTGGTGTACCGGCGCCAAAGCGCTAACCGAGATTGGGTTTTTATCGACCGCCCGTTACATCGTGCCCGTCGCTGTGGCGCCATCGGACGAAGGCATTACCAACCTGCTGGAAGAGTTGCACTATCAATTCGACACGCTCGACCACGGATCGGATTTCTCCCGCTACCCAATCATCATCCTTCCGGACGGGCATCGTTTTGACGATCAGTTGCTGAGCAAAGTGAGGGCTTATCTTGCGGGCGGAGGGAAGTTGATCTTGAGCCACGAGTCGGGGCTGGACGCTGCGGGGAAGCAGTTCGCGCTGACGGAGTTGGGACTCGAATACGTAGGGCCATCGCCGAACCAGGGTAATAAGGGCGACTACATGGAAGTTTTGGAGGGCGTCAACGAGGGAATTACGCCCATGGTACATTTCACCTACGCTCCAGGTTCAGTGGTCAAGGCACTGCCGGGAACAGTAACCTTGGCCCGCATCTGGAAGCCTTACTTCGACCGCAATTACCTACACTTCAGCTCGCACCGGCAAACCGCCTATGACCAGCCTACGGACCAGGTGGCAGTGGCGCAGAAGGGTAACATCATCTACATCTCTTTCCCCATCTTCAGTGCTTATGCAAATAACAGCTATGAAGTCCAGAAGCTCCTGGTGAGAAACTGTATGCAGCGATTTCTCTCTAACCCGCTGGTCAAGACGGACCTTCCCTCGACGGCAGAAGTTACGGTCACCGAGCAAAAGGGGAGGCGCATTGTGCACGTGCTGCACTATCCGGCGGAAAGGCGAGCTCCGGACCTTGACATCGTGGAAGAGGCTATCCCCCTTTCAAACGTGAAGATCTCGCTGCGCATGGACCAGAAGCCCATTCGGGTTTATTTGGCGCCACAGCGGCAGAGCTTGAAGCTCGATTACAACGGCGGCTACGCGAATATTGTTATCCCATCGGTACAGGGGCACCAGATGGTGGTATTCGAAGCCTAGGAAGGCACTGCCATTCTGACTCCTGACTTCTGACTCCTGACTTCTGACTTCTGACTTCTGCGAGGTGCCTAATGAAGGAAGGTTATAGGTTTGAGACTTTGGCGGTCCACGCCGGGGAATCCCCGTGCCGTGTGACCGGAGCTCTCGATACTCCGATCTATCAATCCACGACTTTTGTATCCGCCGATGCGGATGAGATGGCCGCCGTATACGGTGGCGAGAAGCCCGGTTATATGTACACGCGTTACGGTAATCCCACCGTACACGCGCTGGAAGAAAAACTGGCCGCGCTGGAGTGCGGCGAAGCCACCCAGGCTTTTTCCTCGGGGATGGCTGCCATCTCCTCGGCCATCCTGGGATACGTCCGAGCGGGTGACCACGTGGTTGCGGCGCGATCGCTCTACGGGGCGGCGTACGACTTCCTCAACAAGCAACTCCCCAGCCTGGGCGTTTCCACCACATTTGTTCAGTCCACGCGTGTCGAGGAGTTTGAAAAAGCTATTCAGCCCAACAGCAAGTTGATTTACTTCGAAACTCCCAGCAACCCCATCCTCGAGATCCTCGATATCGCGGCTCTCGCGCAACTCGCTCGCGCGCACGGCATTCCCTCCATGATGGACAACACCTTTGCTTCACCGGCCCTCCAGCAACCTCTGAAGATGGGTGTGACGGTCGTCGTTCACTCCGCCACCAAGTACCTGTGCGGTCACGGCGACGCCATGGCTGGGGCGGTGATCGGCCCCAGAGATTACATTCGCCATCTTAATCAAGAAATCATTCGCGACTTCGGCGGGTGCCTCAGTCCATTCAATGCCTGGCTGATTCTGCGAGGCATCCGCACGCTCCACCTGCGCGTGCCTGCTCAATGCTCCAATGCCCGGAAGATTGCAGAGTTTCTCGCCAACCATCCCCGGGTTGAGCGAGTGAACTACCCGGGCTTGCCCAGCCATCCCGGTCACGATGTGGCCAAGAAACAGATGAAGGATTTCGGGGCCATGATGAGTTTTGAAGTGAAAGGAGGATATGAGGGCGGAAAGAAGGTCATGGATAGGGTGAAGATTTTTGCGCGTGCGGCAAGTCTCGGCGACACCCGCTCATTAATTGTTCATGCCGCGTCCACAAGCCACCGCGCGGTTCCGCGCGAGCAGCGGTTGGCCATCGGCATTACTGACGGGTTGGTGCGGCTCTCGGCAGGCATAGAAGCAGCGGAGGATCTGATCCAGGACCTCGAGCAGGCCCTGGCTTAACGGGATACTGTCCCGGTGTCATTCCGCGGGTGGCGCATACATTGTCTTGTATGTATGCGCCTAGCCGGGGAGCTGCCGAACGCCGTGTGCAGGTGCAGAGCCCACCCCCTGGGGCGCCGACATAAAAAGCAATGTCGGCGCCACCCGCGGACATCCACTACCCATGAGCTGTGGTATCTCGGTTTCAAAATGAACATTCACAAGCAGCTTATTGACAGACCCAAGCTGTTGGCCCCATAATTTATACGTTGTGGCTTGTAAAAGGCTCTTAGGATGGGTTAGGTAGGGTGTCATCGTTATGGTTACCTTAATCCGTATTGATGCCAATCTCCCCTGGAAATGCTTTACTGGGCGCGGTGGTCACTGGATCGGAATATGTGATCCACTCAAGCTCACAGTTCAGAGCGACACATGGGTTGATTTGATGGAAGATATAGGTCACACGCTGGATGCGATGCTAAAAGACCTCCTCAAGTCAAATGAATTAGATAAATTCATGCGAGACCATGGATGGACAATGATCGGCCAGATTCCAGCGCGCCCCAAGACTGTGCGGTTCGATGTACCATTCATTCCTGCCATGATGGCGGCTCATGGTCCGGAGACAGACCTTCGTCAATAAAATTCGCAGCTTGGGCTACACGTACAAATCCCAACAGAAGAGAACTTACCTCTGGAGAAAAACCGGCGGAACGCATTACATATCTGTGCCGATGGCAGATTTTCTGGAAGATGAGTTTGTTGTCTCTACCTTAAGACAAGCTGGAATATCCGATCCTGAAATTCAATCCTTCCTCGGCTCTGCGAAGAGCTGACTCTGAATGCAACGGCTCGTCACACTCGCCCTGGCTCTTTACTCGTTCCTCCTGATCGAGACGAATATCGCCCGGTTGCCAGCGCGGATTCCCACGCACTTCAATGGGGCTGGAGAAGCGAACGGATGGGGAAGCCCAGACACCCTGTGGATCTTGCTCGTGTTTCAAGTGTTGATTTGCGGCCTTTTCCTGGCGGTGCCGCTTCTGGGCCGGCGCTTTCCCAGCAGCGTCAACGTAGGGAAGCGAAGGCTCAGCGATTTCACGCCCGCGCAACAAGAGCGAATCATGCCCCTCTTTAGCGACATGATGGGGTACATGAGTGTCCTGTTAGGTCTTCTCTTTAGTGTCCTCCTTCGCGAGACCATCCATGCTGCGTCATCCGCCCATCCCCACCTTTCCCTTTGGTGGGAGTTGGGGGTCTTCCTTGCCGGCACAGCCGCAACCCTCATTTACTACTTTCGGCGCTTCGACGCGGTAGCAAACGAAACAGGTAAGGAAAACCCCGGCACAACGTAACGGGATTCCCACTTGCCAGGGTTTCAGGTTCCTCCCGCCTGAGGCCGCTTTGACAACCCGGAGATGGGGCAGGCACGGATTCCTGGGGACTCACATTATGATTGGCGCGCAAAATAGCGGCAAGTCAGCCTGCCTCGTTGTGTCAATATAGTTCCACTATGGAACTAT
Source organism: Terriglobia bacterium (assembly GCA_050008675.1). Taxonomy (GTDB): domain Bacteria; phylum Acidobacteriota; class Terriglobia; order UBA7540; family UBA7540; genus CAVROP01. The sequence continues at coordinate 3,654 of JBEKME010000027.1, read as the reverse complement.
CTTGTTGATTACTTCCGCTGCAAATCCTCCCGTCGTACTCCTTCCGCCCAGGTCAGGAGTGCGGATGCAGCGCTCCCCAGTCACTTTCTTGAGAGCCTCGAGAATGCGCGCGCCTGCTTCTCGCTCTCCATGAGGGCGATATGGTAATGCTTGTTGGGCATGGCGAACTCCTTTAGGAGCTGGTGTCAATTGGGATGGGATCCCTCCACCAGACGTTGCGGGTCACTCCCCGGATGGAAGCGCGGATAGCGAATCGCGTCTGGCATTTGGGCGAGCTTCTAGCGTAGAATTACGGCGGACGAAATTACGGAACAGCAGGCTGAATTCAAATCCGACTAGTTGTAGCAGCACTGCCGTTTCAGGACCGGCCGGAGGCAAGTGTACCACGACCGGAGGCCGATGTGGAAATTCCGTTCGATGAGATCATCACCTTGACTCAATGTGGTGGTACCTCGTCATGACTGCTTGGGAACACTTCTGATGCGAGTAGCGATGAAGCTGCGCGATCACGCAAGTCGCGCAAAATCTTACGTGCGCCTGCACTGGATCAGGATACTGATGCTGGCAGTTGGCATGGCCACCCTTGCAGTCGTGGTTGGCTTTTGGTCGTTTTGGGTGAGAGAAATTCCCATGCGCCTGGCTGCACTATCGAAACTGATTTTGGACTTCGCTCACCGCCATCCTCACGTTTCTCGCGTTCTCCACGTGTCGTTAGAGACCGTGCCTGATCTGGCTTTTGTTCTCTTGGCGCTTGCTGGGCTGTCGTACCTCATGCCGGAATTGATGAAGAAATTCGAGACAAGCAGGGCACTACGTGTAAGCGCGTTCGTCATATTTTCGGTATTTGGGATAGCGGCGGTGATAATGAATTCCGTAAGCCGTGAGGATCAAGAAAATCAGGGACAAATCAACAGAAATAAAATTGACCTCCTAAGTGGTCAAGTGCATGACACCTTGCAGTTTCTTGTGCAGAGCAAAGGACAACCGAGCGAACTGGAGCGCCGCAAGCACATATTAGACACCTTGCGCAGCGAATATATCCTGACACACCCGGAGGCATCGGCGGCCATGATCGCGGGAAACGCCGACGCTCCATCAGAGTGGATGAACAAGCAACTCCAAGAATTGGGGGAGCAATGGAAATACGTTCCGCCCCTACCTGCACTATCTGTGCCAGCCAGGCAGCGCAGCTATCTTGTTTTCGATGGCAACCCAAAGTCAGCTGGAGGACAGACTGAGGGAAGTCCTCTTGCGGTTGGGCAGGGGTTGGACTTCAACGTCCATTACAAGCAGCAGGGTCCTAATCCAGTAGAGCTGGTGCGCGTGTCGAATTGCCTATACGTAGAAGCCGATTATCAAGTGTTAACACAAAGGGCTGTGATTAGAGACTTTGAGGAGAGATTAAAGAAAGAAAAACCTCCAGGCGAAACCTCAACGCTAATGCTGGGGGATCAGGGATTCTTCACCGCTTTCGGGCGAAATGAAGATGGTTCACGGAGGATAATTACGCAGACGGATTTGGATAACTTCACAACAGGTAAACAGGTAGTCTTTTTCATTGCCCAACTGATATACAGAGATGCCGGCAAGGAACACCGTCTGCGTCGGTGCTTGTTTCTTCAACCGCCAGCTGCAGCGCCATGGGTGTGGGCCTTTTGTGGAGGATTCACTCATTCCGATTAATGAATCAGGTTCATTCCGTCGAGCCTAGCAAGCCTATCGCCATTCATGGGTGGCGCTACACCACCCGAGACTGAAGGATTGCAGATGAGAGGCAAAGAGCATTGAGGTCAGGGCAATTTAAAGCGATTATCACTGACAGTCATTTCTGGGTGCCGGCAGTTGTCTTGATTCTTGGTGCTCTGCTTCTTGTTTACCTTCATTGAGAGGATACCCACCTGTCCAAAAGAGCCGGAACTCCACCTCAAACCAGAGCTCGTTCGCTGCACATGGTTGGGGTGTTTTCCGGTCTCGCTGCCGGGGCTTGGCTTGGTGGGGCGGAAGCTCCGACGAAGCTAGTGACCGTGGGCTTATCACCCTATGTGATTTCGCTCAGCATGGTTGCGGGCGTGTTCGTGGCCCGTTGGACGCTTCCCACCGTTCTGAAAGGCACGGGTTACGTATTCCATGACCTTCGGGCAAGAGCTCATCTGGTGATTTGGGCGATCCTTGCAGGGGCCCTGTGGGCGGTTGCAAATACCCTGACGGTTTTCGCCATACGGGACGTGGGGCTCTCCGTGGCTTTCCCGTTATGGAACATCAACAGCCTGGTGGGTTTGTTCTGGGGGTGGTTTTTGTTCAACGAGCTGCGCGGCGCGGGCGCCCGCCAGTCGATGAAGGTCCTGGGCGGCGCATTCGCCATCGTACTCGGAGCTTGCCTCCTGGCCTATGCCAGCGGGCAACATGGTATTGGGGCGCCGCATCGCGCGGCGGCGGGCATCCTGGCGGCGCTGGGCGCGGGACTCCTCTGGGGGACGATGTACATCCCCTATCGCAAGGCTTACATCAGCGGCATGAACCCGCTCTCCTTCGTGACGGTTTTTACGGTAGGAGAGCTCTTCACCATGTCGGCTCTGGCACTGGTTTTTCACGGTGGCCTGGCGCCACTCCTTCAGGAACTCGCCCGCGCGCGTCCGGCGCTTTTTTGGCTCTTCATGGGCGGATTCTGTTGGGTATTGGGAGACCTGTTTCAGCAATACGCGGCAAAATATATTGGCATTGGGCGTGGCATCCCTTTGTCGAACACGAACCAGCTCTGGGGCCTGGCGTGGGGCGCATTGGTTTTCGGGGAACTCAGCGGGAAGGGCGTGGCCACCCAAGGACTGATCGTTGCTGGTTCGATGATGATGATCGCGGGCGCCGTGGCAATCAGCCTGGGCGAGGCGCCGGCCTCCGAACAGGAATCGTGGCGGGCAAGTCAAAGGCGCGAAGCGGAGCGCTACCATTTCGATCCCCCACCACCGGAGGCAGCCGCACCGGGGGAGGACCCCGTCGCAAAGCAGGGAGCGGCCCGCCATTGGTGGGATGTTGCGATCGTCGTCGCGGCGGTGGGGGTCTTCCTCTTGCTGGCGCGAGGAGCGCGACGCCCCCCTATGGCGATAAACCTTTTTTGGACGGTACTGCTCGTCCTCGCCATGCTGGGCTTTCTCGTCGCCTGCGGCAGGGTACTTTGGAAACGCACGAGGTTCTCGTAGCGCCATACAGGATTCAGGATTCAGGACGCAGGGAAAGAACTTATGGTGTTCTTCCTGAATCCTGAATCCTGACTCCTGAATCCTGACTGCATTCCCGGGCCAAGTCGGGAACAAACTTGATCACTTGATTCGATGCCCGTTCGACGCAGATGCCGGAGGAACAAAATGGTGCGGGGCCGGGCGTAGGGGCACAGCGCGCCGGTAGGGGCACGGCGCGCCGTGCCCCTACAAGATGAACATCGCACCCACGCTAACTTCCGAATTCGGCTTGAACCTGATGGAGTTGCCGGCTGGAAGCCGGCGCTACAGAGGGCGTCGCGGCGACTTTTTCATCAGCCTGCTAATACTACTACGTTAAGTTATGGAGCTCGGTTGCTTTTGCGAATTCTGCTGCCACAATACGCGCAATACCCGGTCCAGGTGAACAACACGCGTTGGATCTCACGGCGCGTCTGTGGCA
>JBEKME010000026.1:0-58334 GCA_050008675.1 Terriglobia bacterium | reverse complement strand
AGTGTATCAGAAGGATCTCGGCAAGAAGACCGACGTTCTCGCCAAAGCTATGAAGGAATACAACCCCAATTCCAGTTGGCAAAAGGCTGAAGAGCAGCAGGAGGAGACTGCTGGCGAGCAGAAAACCAAGTAAAAGGCATTCTGTTACCACGGATGTCAACCACTTCAGTAATTGGCTCGGCATTACCATCGCCGGAATTGAGTGGAAGCAATCCGAAGTTCTCTTCAATGGTCCTCGCCGAACTGTAATTCTGGTTCTCCAGCACGATAATCAGCGCACGATCGAAATGCTTCCCAGCACTCACAACGGGGGCTGGGGCTTGGGCGTGTGGAGAGCTGCCCGCGCTAGCCGGAACCACAGTCACCGACTTCAACTGATCGAGCGAGGTCAGCACGGCCTGCCAACCAGCGGGGTCCTTCTTGGTATCGATCGGCGCCGAGAGGTCCCCATAAAAGTCCAGGATGTTCTCGCGCAGCTCCCGAGACGTCCGGTCGAACTGTCGCTCGGAAAGTTTGGCCAGCAACTTTGCATACGTGTCGTCGGTCAGTGTGTACTCCGCTGCCCTGGTCTTCTTGCCGGTATCTAAATCCATGTTGGAGAGTTGCAGGGAGTCCGTTCGCAATTCTTCAAGATAGGTTCGGTATTGATCTACAGAGGTATTAATGCTCTTAAAATACATCTCCTCCGTCTTCGGGGTGGGGTTCTTGAACGCCATCGCTTTGAATGGCCCTATTTTCGGCATGTAATGCAAGAGCACTGACAACACGCGCGTGCCGAATCCCGGCTTCGTGTATTCCTTTCCCCAGTTCTTTTCATAGTCGGAGCGCGAAAGACGGTAAAGGAACTTTCGTTTTGAGAAGCTGGGTTCTTCGCGCATCATGTCCTTCTTATGGGTCCGCAGCGCGACCTGCGTCATCTCCGGGATCAGCCGGCTGACAGAGTAACGGTACGAGCTGATCGTGAGATTTTCGCGGGGAAGCACGTCTTTCAATTCCACTCCGTAAACCACCGGAAAGACGCGCTCCAGCAAGGGCAGGGACACCTGAAACCCGATGAAATCGTGATATTGTTGGGGGGCATAACGCCTCTTCGCCACCTGCACCATGTCGAACCCGAATTCCGTTCGGATATGCGCCGTATTGTTCTCCGCATAGTTGACGGAGCTGCCGAACTTCGCCCGCAGCTTCGGGTATTCAATCGCCACGGCCTGGTTGACAGCCGGGTGGCCGGCAATGTCTGACGCATAGTGTGCTAAGGCGCCCACGGCGAACGCATACTCGTTAGCGTCCTGACTCTCGAGCAGCAACTCGCGAACGAAGTCCCCGCTACGAACATAATGCGTCAGATCGCTGAATTGCTTGCTGCCGAATGGGTAGTAGCCGAGGTCCTGGATGACGGCGCCGCCGTAGGCATAGGCATGCGCCTCCCTAATCTGGTCTTCCGTCAGCGCCGGAAATCGCTTGAGCAGCAGAGGCCCGATCTCATCTTTCCAGAGCAGGTCTACGATTTCCTCGTGCGTCAGGACGGAATACGCAAACGAGCCGAGGCTACACATCAGCAAAATGACGAGAAATGCCAACAGACGGATACGCAGGAGGCGCCAACCACTGGCGATGACGCCTCGCAATGACACTTTATACTTGGCCCGCGTTGAACAATACTGCCGCTGTTTTGTCGTGGATTTCATCGCCTTCGTGCCATTTCGTGGAGTCGCCGCGAGGGTCTCACAGTCACAGAGAACACTGTAACACCTCCTCCACCCGGGGATGGGGAGGCCGTGAAGCTGTCTCCGCCAACGGAAGCGACTAATGCTGACGGATTGACAGGCCGCACTTAACTTCAGATGTGATCGAGCAGTAATAAGACGCCGCCGATGAGGAGAGCGAGACCCCCCCGGTCGGGAAATGACCCCACTCCGCACTATGCCACCTCGGCAGCGCACCTACGAGTGCCAAAACAAAAATCACGAGTAATAGAATTCCCCGCGCGGTTTGCTTCTTATTGCAACGAGCGAAGGATATTAAGGCGCCACTATCCAGCAGCGTTTTTATTCTTTTCGAATTCCCGCGTCGGCTCAGGTTGTATTCGACTACGGCGCCGTATCCAAATTCTCCGCCGGCGTCTTACCGAACACGGCGACCTTGCTGGCAGCATCAGCATCCTGCCGGGTAAACCCAGCGCTGCCAGCAATAGAGAGGTCGCAGAGCTCTTACAAGTTAATGTCCAACGTTAACCTCAAAGTGGATCGCGTCGTGAACGCGATACCCACTATCAATCAGAACCACGTGTCCCCCGATGACGACGTAACGGTAGCCGCGAGGGGCAGGGCCGAAACCGCGCATCATCTCAATGGGTGCCGGGCGACTCATCCTCCGCATATCATCATCGAGCACGTAGCCTGGCCGAAGCCGATTTTCGTAGTCGTTGTTCCATCGGCTGTCCTGTCTAAAAATTTCCTGGTTTCGGTTCTGGTCGTAATAAGTGCGCGCGTATTGGCGTTGCTTCTCGTTGAACTGGCGATACTTCTTCTTACTCTGGCCGCGATTCTCATCATTTCTGTTTTCGCCGCGATTCTGGTCATTCCGGTCTTGTGCCACAGCCGCGCAGCACGTCAAAGCCAGCAGCGCCGTCACACAAGCAGTCACCCACCATTGTGTCTTCATAAGTTTTCTCCAAGTCGCACTGGGATTCCCATTTCGAAACTCTGGGTTGCTGTAGGCGTACGCCTCAGCCCATTGCTATCACATGCCCTTTATAATCGAGGGCGAAGCGCGTGTCAGTTCATTGCGGCTCACCGGTTTGGTCAAAATTGCTCAGCCCAGTTTATGAGGAGGAAACTAAGTGGGGTAGCCGGGGCTCCAAGTGGGAAGGAAACAAGGTAGTTAGGGACAGCCCCATCCGGATGCCTGCAACCATCCTTGCCGGAGCGGCGAGGGGCCCGTAAAACGGTTGAACAACAGGGAGACTGGTCGTGCAGGATCGAAAAGGCGAAGGAACCACACCGGGGAACACCGTCGGTGGCGTCCCCCCTGAAAACTAGTCCGTCCCCAGGGCTATTATACATATCAAGATTGTGATGGCCCGCATGTTTCTCATGGTTCGTTTCTCCTGAAAAACGGTGAAGGATGAATTCGCGCGCCAGACGCTCCTCGCGTCTGGCGCAGTGGTTGTTTCCGTTCGATGACTTGCAGTTCTCCCCATGGATCGCTTACACTCGGCCGAACGTTCGTCCACCCGAGGGAGAGTATTTCGTCAGCGTGCTGTCCAAGCCCTGGGCCGCACGAGGAGTGGGCACTGTGCCGTCGATCAGAATTTCTTTCGCGGTCACCCTGCGTCCATAGATTTCTTGGTTGCCATCTTCATCTTGCTTGTACACGGCCCCGTCGAGCGACGCCCCGCCAAACAGGCCCCGTGAGCGCGAGTAGCTAAGAATCTCCGCATGGAGTTGAGCGTCGGTCGCGCCTTCCGCGGAACGACCCACCGGGCCGGCCGCTACGGATAATTCCGCGCCCAGCTTGACGCTGTCCTGAACCAGTTTTTTCATGCCTTCAGGGTTCATCACCAGGAACACGACGTCGGTCGCCTTGCCGCCAATCTGAAATCCCACGCTCGCGCCGCCCATGGTGAACATGGAGGGGGCATCCCACTGACCGTTCCCGCCCTTGCGGCACACCAGCACACCGCGTCCATAAGTGCCACCAAATCCAAAGGCGAACTTCACCTCAGAAGGAACGATGCCCACACACACGGCCTTGTCTAGCAAATCATGAGGAATGCCCTTGTCAGGAGTCCCCATGATCTCGTTGACGACGTTGGTTGCCTTTTGCAGTTGGCTCTCACCGGCGAAAGCCGTGGCACAGAACGTCAGCAACAGAAGAATCAAAGTAAGTCTTTTCATTTAAAGCTCCTTTTTTGCAATCACACCTACTGACCGGAGTGTCCGATGTCCCCATTCAGAACTATTGGACTACTGGCCGGCATTGCTATTTTTCGAGGGCTTTCTCCACTTGGCCGATTATCCCTTGAACCTTCCCGGCCGCCTTTTCAACTGTGCCTTCGGCTTCCAAACCAGGATTATTCGTCAGTTGTCCTGCTTTCTGCTTGACCTTGCCCTTCATTTTGTGAAACTTGCCTTCGGCCTTATCTTTGGTGCTTCGCTTCATCACGGTTGCTCCTTTAGCAGGATTCTGGGCTGTAGCCCCACGACGATCCACCAGAGAATGTGCATGCGCCTCCTTGCTTGAGCGGATGATGCGACACCTGCCGCCTCTCTCCTGCCGACTTTGCCTTCTCTCGACTCTTCTCAGCTAAAAACTCTCGCCAGTCCCCTAGCCTGTCACGTTTATAACCCAGGGTGATTTGCGTGTCTGTACAGCATGGCTCAGGTGTTTGGTCTGAATTGCTCATCCCAATTAGTGGGGGAAACTACAGCCCGCCATTCTGGGATCGATCCTATGTTCAATTTTGAACAGACAAGTGTGGCGTCGGAACGAAACAATAGTCTTTGGTTTCCCGGGCGAACTAGACTGGTGCGGCGTGTCCGAGCATCTGTTCAGCAAAGTTTGATCGATCCCAGAAACTCGCCAGAAACCTAAAGAAGGAGAGAACTGCATGTCGAAGACTTGGGAACATTACCATTACGCCGCTCGTCATCATGAGCGGGCAGCCTACCATTACAATGAGGCAGCGAAATACGACGAGGCCGAGCAGCACGAAAAAGCCGTGCACCACGCCTACCTCGCCCACGGACACAGTCAATACGCAATTCATTACGACGCCGAAGCGGCGAAACTGCATGCTGAGCGCAGCGACGGCGTTGCGGCGGCCGCTTCCGAGCAAGAAGCCAAGAAGAAGGGGGCTGCTTGAGAGAGGCCCATTTTTTTCTTTACGCTCTGTTGCCAGCGAATGAAACGCCGGTCACCCACGGCGGGTCGGGCCATAAACATGGGTAGTCCGGGGATGGCCGTCCGAGATTGTTTCCGCCAAGGCTTGCTTGCTCGAAACCGGGCTGGAGCGTTGCATGCTGAAGCGGTCAGGTGTAAATTATCGGTTGCCCGCGAAGTCAAAACGGAAATTCTGGTCAAAGCATTTTCTAACTGAGAGGAGATTCCCATGGGACTGATTGTGCTAATTGTCATTCTGCTGCTCTTGTTCGGCGGCGGCGGAGGCTATTACGGATATCGGAGATGGGGTTCGGGTGGAGGCATCGGAATCGTCGGGGTGGTCCTGATCATCCTGATAGTCTTATACCTGTTCGGCGGATTCCATCTGACGCGTTGAGGTTTCCTGCTTTAAGGCGTTCCATGAGGGGGCTTTCCCTGTGAGGGCCAAGAATGTAGGAGTGTCGCTCATTATTTGGATCGGGACCGTGGGGATCGCTTTCCTCGGCGGCTACGTCCCGAAACATTCACAGTTGCGAGACGATGGGGTCCAAATCGCCAATCTCAATTTCAAGCTCAAACTGGCCCACCTGCGGACTTTGGCGGGAACCCTGTACCTACAAACCAGCGAACGAAATTATGGGCTGGCCGCGCAAACGTCCTCGCAGTTTTTCGATCAGCTTCGGAGCTCTGTTGAGCAAGTTAATGATCCGAGGCTTAAGCAAATGCTCATGGAGCTCTCGAAGAGCCAGGATCAGATCACCGCAGGGTTAGCTAATGGCGATCCCGCTGTACTGCCGAAAGTCGCAGACTTGCTGCAAAAGACGCTTTCGACTGAGACCCTGTAGGCCAACCAATTGTGGACCAGAGCCTTGCGTCCTGCGCTCGCTCTGTTCGCTGCTTACTCGGAAGTGAAGGTGCTGCTTTGCGGCTTGCCGGTGTAATCCGCATGACCGCATTCGCAGGCGGAGCCTGACTCGCACGAAGAGTTACAGTGCTGACTTCCGTCAGCGCGCTTACACGAACAGCGGGGCGCACAGACTTGCTTTGGAGGTCTGCGGCTTCTTCCCTCCGATGCGGGTCCGCTCGGCGGGATCGGCGGGCAGTCCCGCCAAGCGGGATCAATCTCCAATTCAACAACACGGTGAGCAATTCAGACCAATGGTCTGAGCAATACTGGGCTGACACTGAATCAAGCCAAGGGTAAAAGTGGAAGTGCCTCCAGAATATGGTAGTGGGAGGCGGCGGTCGCCGGGCGCCTACTATCCCCCTTGAGGACGCCCGGCAGAACCGAGAAGGAGAATGCAAACATGTCAGGAAAAAAACCAGCGGGGTTGCGTATATGCCCCGATTACTCCAGCGTGGAGAACGCTGATCGAAGGAAAAACATGAAAACGCTTAAACTGTGCTTAACCTTGCTCACCCTGCTCGCAGTTGGAAGCCTCGTGGGCTGCTCAGGAACATCCAGGAAGTCGCGTGATGTTTCTGACAGCATCCGCACTGCGCTCGATCAGGCCGGCCTCAAAGATGTCTCCGTAACGCAGGATCGCGACAAGGGTGTAGTGACCCTGAGCGGAAACGTCGCGACTGAGGGTGCCAAGGCACAAGCTGAATCCATTGCTAAGTCAATCGCAACTGGGGAGGTTGTCGCGGACCAGATTGCTGTGATTCCTCCCGGTGTCGAAAGTGAGACAAAGACGATAAACTCGGATCTGGACAAGGCTATCGAAAAGAACTTGGACGCTGCCCTCATCCAGAACAAGCTCCGCAACGGCGTCGAATACGAGGTCAAGAGTGGCGTCGTGACGTTGACCGGCGAGGTTAATTCTGAAGCCAAGCGCGCCCGCGTCGAACAAGTGACGTCAACCGTTCCAAACGTGCAGCAAGTAGTGAACGAGCTGCAAGTTAAACATCAAAAGGCCACCTCCACGCCGTAAGAGCCGGGAACGCGCTCTGGGCCGCATGACCTTGCGACTCTGTTTGCTCGAGAAGGAGATGACCTGTCCTGCGGTAGTTGTCCCTACGTCTTTCAGATAGCTCCCGCTAGTACCGCGGGTGGCGCATACTTCAAAATTGTTGTATGCACCACCCGCGGCGGGCAGTGGAGGGCCGCCGGGACCAGCTTGGGACGAGAAGCTGCGCGGGAAGGGATGGATTGGAAGCAAACAGGTGAATACTCTCGCGGCGCCGGAAGTGCAAAGTGGAAACTCCGGGTAAAGAGCATGTGAGCGGAGGTTTCCTTTTAATTCCCCGGTTGCCTAAACAACCGGGGTTCTCCTCTGTAAGCCTCCGGGAACTCATCCTACCACATTCGACGTTCCCCAAAAGCGCCTGCGGCGATGATACCCATACGAAAAAGCGCCTGCGGCGATGATGCTGCTTCACTCTCAAATACCGCCTCGTGTCCAAATTCCTACGTTTTTCAGTGCGCGCTGACACTAACCACAGGTCTGCACTATTTCCGTAATAGGTCGTTCTGCTGGAAAGCAGGGGTGGAGGGTTGGGGAGGGGGTCAAGTACACGTTGCAAGGATAATCGTTAGTACAACCGTATTAGGCAAACCCGGAGTGGAAGTTGTCTTAATACGGATTGTTGGTCATTCGTAGAGGAAAAGGCCACCACCTGTCATTCTGAGCCCTTCGCTGTCATCCTGAGCGCAGCGAAGGATCTCGCTCTGCCCGCTCAGGGTAAACTCCGCGAAGAATCCCCGCATTTGAAAGCTCAATCAGTGCGAGAAAATGCCGAGATTCTTCACTTCGCTCAGAATGACAGACAATGGGGTTATCCTCTACGAATGACGGACATTGCGTATAAGGAGTGGTGAGCGTGGCGGGGGCGGTAAGAGGTTCATCGTCGAGCGTCATGTGGCTGGGGCGCGCCTGCGGCAGGGCGCCAGGCCGTTTCCATTTTACGATGGCGGGGGGTGGACGGTGATCGGCTGAGTTCGGCTGACAGTTGCCGGGCTGTGACCAACACCGCCCCTTCCACAAAACGAGGTCGCAGGAGACCCGAAGCCGGAGAAAGCATCCGCCTCTGCAAGCGAAAAATCCCCCCTGCAATTGAAGAGAATTGACTTGCCCGCTTAGGCCCGCTACCCCGCCCCTAAATACGCCTCCTATCGCCGGACTCCTGTGCGCCTTTCCGGTATGCCACACGCCTCGCATGTAATGTAGCCGACATAGCCCTTTCGTACTGCATCGGGCTGCCCTGTGAGACCCTATGAACAGTAAGAACCGTGTTTATCTGGCTCTGGTGGCCTAGTACGTTCGTGCCCTTGCCTAGCGCTCCAGAACTCTTATGATGGACTTGGGAAGGAAAGAGGAAGGACTTTTATTTCATGCGTATCTTGTCAGCCAAAGACGACACAGGCGTTGCAGAATTCGCACGAAAGAAAAGCCTTTGGCTGATGGGCGTTAGCCTCGTAATCGGGGACCCAGGGGGTCAGCCGGAAGTGGTCAGCACTAACCGTCAACAACGGGGGCGCACCAATGAAAAAATTGATAGCTTTGGCAGGTATATTCTTAGTCTTCCTATTCCATTCGCACCTGGCGTGGACGCAGCAGTTGGAGTCGAGCGCCTTGGCGAATACGATCTCGTTCGCTTCCCCGCAACCGGCTTCGGGAGTGGTCCCGCGCCTCGTAAGATTCAGCGGAGTACTGAATGACCGGACTGGGAAGTCTCCCACCGGCGTCGTGGGGCTGACGTGCTCACTCTACGAACTTCCCGAGGGCGGGAGTCCGCTCTGGGTGGAGGCCGAGACGGTGAAGTTGGACGAGCAGGGCCGTTACACTGTCCTGCTAGGGGCGACACTTCCTGATGGCTTGCCCTTGGACCTTTTTACGACGGGTAAAGCCCTGTGGCTGGGCGTGCAGCCGCAACTGCCGGGAGGGGCGGAACAGACGCGCGTGCTGCTGGTAGCCGTACCCTACGCGCTAAAGGCGCTCGACGCGGACACCCTGGGGGGAAAGTCGGTGGCGGACTTTGTCTTGTCCTCGCAACTGCCTTCTGCAGTGCAAACCCAGTTGGCACTGACCGACACAAGCGCCGGTCAATCTCCCGCTGCGAACGCGAAGGGCTCTCAGTCTAGTAATACTACCGTCGCTACGACGGGCGCGGGAATCCTATCCCTAAACAGCCTGACCGCCTCAACTCAGGGGCTAACAACTGGCAAGAGCGGAACCGATTTCAATATCGTCTCAACCAGCTCAACTCACACCTTCAATCTGCCCGACGCCTCGGCAACAGCAAGGGGGGTGGTTTCGACCGCAGCGCAGAACTTTGCTGGAGATAAGACCTATAGCAACAACGTGTTCGTGAAGGGACCTTCACCGTGGATCGACGTAAAAGCCTATGGGGCAAAAGGAGATGGGTCCACCGACGACACGGCTGCCCTTCAGAGCGCCGTCAGTGCGGTTGGCAGCAACGGGGGAACGGTATTCTTCCCGCCGGGCTCTTACTATATCAAGAGTAGCATCTCAAGCACGGCGAGCAACCTTGTGTTGCAGGGCGCCGGGAGTGGAGGCTGGGGAAGCGCCAACGCCGGCACCTCGGAGATCATCACAAACCAGGGCATTGTGATGTTGCAACTGGGGACATCGACCGGGAGCAACCCGGGCGGTCCTCATATCCTGCACTTGGGCTTCCGAGACACCAGCGGAACGGGTGCGGTGATCGGAGCCATCAGCGTGAGCCGCATGTTTGAACTTCTTTTCGAGGACGTGAGCTGCGCCCAACTGACGGGCGGCTATTGCATCCTGCTGAACGGAACCGGGGATTACGTTCAGTACGGGACCTTTATTAACGTCCGCGGCCGGGCGGTGATGACTGGAGTCAAAGTGATCGGCCCCGCAACCCAAATGGTGTTTTTAGGAGGACATTTCACTGCACCTCTCTGCAGTTCGAGTCCCTGCGTCACTCCGGGAAGCGTCGGAATGGACATCGAGGGGCCTGACGGGAACCACCCCGTGGACACTTTCCAGATCCTCAACCCTTCCCTGGAAGGCTTTGAAACCGCGATCAAGCTCTACAATACAGATGACATTCGCATCATGGGAAGGCTTGAGAACACGTCATTTTCCTACCACAAAGGGACGGGAATCAGCATCAACGGCGATGGGATCGAAAACAACACGAACGGCAACATTATCCTTGGAACGTCGATCGATGGCTTCGACACCGGTATCAAGGTGGGGCCGAACGCCCTCAACACGCAGATCATCGGGAACGCCATCCGCGACGTGCAGACGAGCTACCTGACGATTGACCCGGCTGCGGCGCCGTCCACGTTCGCGATCGGGGAGCACACCCCGTTTCAGCGCGCCGTCAACTATAGCGTCGGCCTCACGCCGGCTTCGGTAAGCGCCAACGGTTGCTCGGAACAGACTTTCACATTGAATGGGGTGCAGTGGGGAGATCATCTTGTGGTCAACAAGCAGAGCACTCAAGGCGGGCTCTTCATCGGGAACGTTCGGGCCACCGGCGCGGGGAACACGGTGGCCATTCAATACTGCAACATCACTGGGTCGGCCATTACGCCTCCCGCGGAAACCTATTTGTTCACGGCGACTCAATAGGAAGGAGACTCGGGGCGGCATCCTGCTTTCGCTGCGCTCCGCTTGCCCCGAGTCGTCGCGGCGGGGTTCGGAACGCGCGCAGACTGCGAGGCGAATGCGCAGCTCGAGTGCAAAGCAAATAACAGTGCTATCGGAGAGAGAATTGCGGCGCGTCGACCTGGGGCGCCACGCCCACGATGCTGGTGATTGCCTTTCGGGTACGCCGGTGGCTGGTACCTACTACACGTTCACTTGGATGGTTATCGGGTGAGTTAGGGTAGGAGTTGGGGGGCTGGCGCCAAAGGGTAGCCGCTGGAACCTTGCGGTGGGAAACTCGAGCCGGGCGGACCGAAGTTGCGCGCCAGCGACCGCTGATGGCGCAGCTTGAGTCCGCCGCCCACGCGGAAGGAAGGGGAAAGGAGCTTCGATACGGAAGGGAAGATCCCGAGACTCATCGGGGATGGGACGAGGGTCGAGACGCAGACGCTCCCTCGGGATCTCGCCGGTTAGCCTGTGTGCGAGGGAAGATGGCACCGTACGTTCGACGTTTTATTTGGGTGGGAAGGGTTCCTGGGGGATGGCCGATCATTGCTTCTTGCAGCCGAGCACTCCGACTCGCGCTTCGTTGCTAACGGATGGCTGGACCGATTGCTGTCTGAGGGTCGAGGGCCACGTGCTCAGTGGATGTTGGACGCAGTAACTGTTTGGGGACCCAGAGCGATAGGGCCCGAACTTGCCTCCAGGTGTAGAAGCCCGGATGACCTTCGACGATGTGCCGAAAGCTCTTCAGGGAGAAATGTCGCCGAACGCTGACGCGATTCACTGTGCAGGGTAAGGCCATTGTTTCGGGCGAGTTCACCCATTCGTTGCACGTCCCCGTCAAAACATACCCCTGTTTATACGTCAGTTTGGCGACGCGGCGATTGATGAACCCACCCGGGGATGACATATAACGGACTTGCTCGCCGAGTACGTCTTCGAGCCACTCTCTGGCCTCTTTGAGTTCGACGATGCAACAATCTTCCGGCAGGAAGGCGAGTGCGCGGTGGGTGGTTCCATGCGTGCCAAGCGAAAATCCCCGCCTGCGGAGTTCCCGAATTTCGGGCAGGGGGAGAAACCCGTGACGTTTGAGAGAGAAGTCACGGGTGAGAAAAAAAGTGGCTCGGAACGTGTATTTCTCGAGCGCGTCTGCAAGTCCCATGGCGCTCTGGTGGCCGTCATCAGCGCTGAGAAGAACGTAGCGTGCGGGGATCCCCCGCCCTGAGCGGAGCCGGGCTTCGAGCTGTTCGAAGCCCTCGACCACATAGCCTTCCTCATTCAGAAAAGCCAATTGCGCATGCAACTGCCCTGCGCTAACTTCATACTGGTTGCCGCGCTCTCCGATCACGTGGTAAGCGAGGCAAGCGAACTGGCTTTTAGTGTTCATACTTGCAACTGAATCACGATACCGCTAGGCTTTAGCCACAAAGCAACTCTGCCGAGGGGCGTTTTCCTTCACTCCTGAAACGCACGAGACCTATGGCCTGCAAAGCGACGAGAAATAGATACGCCGGGTTTAGGAGTACGTACCTGCGCCAGAGACGTCGAGGCTCAGCCCACAAGCGAAACAGCCATTCCAGGCCATGATCTTGCATCCATTTCGGCGCCTGGGGAACCCGGCCGGCCAGAAATGGGAAAGCGGCGCCGACGGCCAGGATGGGCATGGGTAATAGTTCACGAAACTCATAGGCCCAAATTTCCTGACGCGGGCATCCCAGCCCCACAAAGACAATAGCTGCTCCCGATTTGCGGATTCGCGTCGCCAGATCGGTTTTCTCTTCAGCCGCGAGACGTCGGAACTTGGAAGGCTCCGCTCCCGCTATTTGCAAGGCAGGAAATCGGCTGGCCAGAAATTCCTTTAACCTAAAGACAACGTTGGTGGAGCTTCCATAAAGATATATTCCCAACCCGTCTTGTGCGGCTCGCGAGCAAACGGCAAGCATAAGTTTGGGACCATACACTCGATCGCGAAGCTGTGCTCCGTAAAGGAGATTGAGCGCCCAGCGAACGGGCTGTCCGTCCGGCACGAGAAAATCGAAGTGATTGAGGCGGTACTTGTGTTCCCTGTCCAGAACCCCGGTCATCAAGCCGTGGACCGCCAATGGCGAGAGGGCAAAGGGGCGGCATTCCCGTGCCGCGTGCACTACGCACTCGACGGCTCCCTCGTAGTCCACGGCATCGATCAAGATGCCGAGGACGTTCCTTTTTCCGTTGTTGAGCACCCCGCACCCCATCGATGTCGATTCATTTCGTATATTTCCCGCAGGATTCCCGGCACGTCATAACGAAGATTCCAAGCGGGGTATTGAGACCGGAAATGGGAAAGGTCACTGATCCACCAGATATGGTCTCCTTGACGGCTTTGGTCGACATACCTCCAATTCACTTCCATGCCCGTGATTTGCTCGCACAGATGAATTGCCTCCCGCATGGAGCAGTTGCTAAACCGCCCTCCCCCGATGTTGTAAACCTCCGCGACACGCGGATGCCTAAAGAACTCGTCGAATGCACGGAGCAGGTCAGCGCTGTGAATGTTGTCGCGCACCTGCTTCCGTTTGTAGCCGAAAATGGTGTAAGGAGTCCCCGTTGCCGCGCACTTCATCAAGTAAGCGAGAAAACCGTGCAACTGAGTCCCGGAATGATTAGGTCCTGTCAGACAACCACCGCGAAAGCAGGCGGTCTTCATGCCGAAGTAGCGGCCATACTCTTGCACCAGGACGTCAGCGGCTACCTTGGAAGCCCCGAACAGGCTGTGCATGGTTCGGTCAATGGACATCGACTCAGGGATGCCTTGATGGTAGGGATGGCCCGGATCAATCTCCCACCGAGTATCGAGTTCGATGAGCGGCAGTTGGTTTGGCGAATCGCCATAGACCTTGTTGGTGGAGGTGAAAATAAAGACGGCATCTGGCGCAAACTCCCTGGTCGCCTCCAACAGCACCAAAGTCCCATTGGCGTTCACCGTAAAATCGGCGGTCGGATTGCGCGCCGCCCAATCGTGGGAAGGTTGAGCGGCAGTATGAACCACCAGCGAGATCGCGGTTCGATAATGGCCGAAAATCCGGGAAATTTCGGCTTGGTCACGGATATCAACGTCAAAGTGCGTGTACGAGCGCACCTCACGCTTCAAGCGCTCACGGACCCAACTTGTGGAGGCTTCCTCCCCGAAGAAAACGCTCCGCATTCCGTTGTCGATCCCAGCAATATCGAGTCCCTGGGATGCAAAATAGGTGACAGCCTCTGACCCCACCAGTCCGGCCGAGCCGGTAACAATTGCCACGCTCATGATTTGACCTCCAGCAAAGATGCCCGAACGCTCATAATTGAGCGATCCTTCTTACTGCCTCCTTCGGGGTGACTGCCGTTCCTGCTCCGATCACGCGTTGATAAATGTCCATCAGAAGAGAGTAGTTCTTCTCTGCCGTGTACTTGGCTTCGTATTGCCGCCGCGCCTCCTTGCCCATCTCGGCCATTTGCTCTGGATGAGTCCAAGCCCACTCGATCTTTTGCGTCAGATCCTGGGCATCGCCTACGGTGAAGTGAAGCCCGGTGCGGCCGTCCGCGACGATTTCCTCCATCGCCCCCAGCCGCGAGCAGATGACCGGCACGCCACAGGCAAACGCCTCTACAACGGTCATGGGGAAATTCTCGTAACATCCACTGGGTAGAACCAGGAAACGCGCTCCTTTAATGGCTCGGCACGATTCGGCGCGCGTCAAACGCCCCCGCAAAGAAACGTTGCTGAGGCGATGCTGAGCTGCTTCGGCCGCTAACCCAGTGCTGAGAGGGCCACCGCCGACTACCATGAATGGAATGCGGCTGCCGAGAAGTTTCCAGGCAGCCACCAGAGTGTCTAATCCTTTCTCAGGGCTAAGCCGCCCAACAAACAGTGCATACTGCCCGCTGTCCACACGCTCTCCCGGGTCAGGGTGGACGAAATTAGGCTTGGTAAAAACCCTTTCGGGGGGCAGGCCCCCCGCGATGAATTTCTGGCGGGCAAATTCCGTGAGGGCCACGTAGGCGTCCACCATTTTTGTCCAAGTGCGCAGCAGTCGGTGCACTTCGAGCATCAGCGCCACTCCCGCAGTCTCGGCTCGGGATTCCCGGTAGCAGCCGTAAAAAACGCCATGCCACAGGTTGTGTTCGGCACACTCTTCACAGACGTGACCGTCGCGGTAGAAGATCGCGGCCGGGCAGAGAAGCCGGTAGTTATGCAGCGTCTGAACCACAGGAACATGTTCTTCTTTGCAGGCCGCGTAGATGGAGGGTGAAACCATCAGGAAGGTGTTGTGGACGTGCACAAGATGAGGCTTCTCCCGACGGATGAGCCTGGCGATTTCCCGCCGTGTATCTGTTGCCCACACCATCTGCTTGACTAAGGCCAGCCGCCGCAGGACGGAGAGGTCAGCAATTTCGGCATTGCTCCGACAGCAGGTCAGGACCTGGTGGCCGACGCGTTCCAGCAGTTGCCGCTCCTGGCTGAAGACAACGTCTTCTCCCCCCGGTTGCTGGTAGGTGTTGTGGACGAGGAGGATCTTCATTTCAACGGTGTTGGATTGAGTCCCGGGGGGTTGCAGACGTCTTTCCGGGCAGGAAAGTCAATACGTCGGCGTTTGTAACATAGAGGACGCCGTCTCGCCCGCACACATAATCTAGAATCTCCTTCAGATCATCCCAGAGGCCCATTTCTTCGATCTGCCAAGAATGGCCAAACAAGTGCCAGACCCCGCCTTCCTTCAGGACCCGGTCGAAAAGGATCTTGCCCATTGAAACCCAGCTATCCAAGCAGACGAGTTGAGTGACATAATCGAACAGTCCTCGGATATTCCGAGCCTTGATTAGGTTCTTCGCGTACATCTTTCCTAGGTTGGGATAAGCCTGGAGGCTTGTAGGCATCTGAAAGGGGTCGAAATCCAGTCCTTGCCTCAGCATGCGGGTTGTCCGAGCCCCTATGTAGCCGGCCTCCTTCACATGCCGTATAACGCCTCTGTTGAAGCGGCCCTTCGGGTAGCAAAGCATTTGCACCGGTTCGCCAAGGGTATCTTCCAACCCGCTCTTGCAGATTCGAAGTTCCCGGACCCGGTCTTTGGGGCTCAACTCTGTCAGGACGTTGTGCGAGACTCCGTGGGCCCCAATTTCAAACCCTCCCGACCTTAATGACCTCAGCTCCGCTGGTTCCATAGTTTTCCGGCCATGGTAGCCGATAGTAGGAATGTAGAAAGTCCCTTTCAGTCCCCTGGGAGTCAAGAGTTCTGCGACCTTCAGATCGCGTGGATCCCCGTCGTCCCAACTAGTGGTTACAATTCTTGGATAAGAAACCGCTGTCCCCTCCCCTTAAAACATTTATTTCTTCTGCACCCTTCTCAGCCAAGCTTCCCTCCAGAAGTAGAAGCACGCGCGATCACAACCGATTCCCGACCCTTCGCAAATGGCGCCCCCAGAGAGGACGGTATGCTTCACCCGTCTTAAACCTCGTCGGGAGAGATCGGAGCCTGCCTCTCCGCCACCTTCTCCTTCACCCCTAAGAAACGCAGCGTCTTGCTCGCCAGCAAAAACAATACCCGTTCAAAGGTGGGAAGCCATCCATCCTTCTCCAGGTGCCATTGGAGCCGATACTTCGCCACCAGAATCGGTGTCAACTGATTGGAGAAGGGGCGCGAATCTTGATTTTGGCGCCGCCTGTCATCCATGGACACCCTTCCTCCTGAGCGCGACTTTGATCCCGTCGTAAGTCCTCCTCAGTTGCTCACCCGCCTTCACCGACCATAAGCTCATGCGGTTCTCGCAGGCTTGGAATTGCCCGAGGTACTCGACTTCCTTTCCCAGTCTTCCTGAGAGACCGGTCTTGAACTGGTACGTTCCAGGATGTGTCTCCGGATTAATGCAGTTCAGGTCGTACCACCGACAACCCCGTGCCTTCAGCCACTCCAGCATTTGCCAGTGCAGAAGGTACGAAGCGCGGCAGTCCAATCCCCTGTCGCCGGTTGCGGCGAGCCAGTGTATCGCCGCGGCTCCAATCAACGACACCGCCACCCCCGCGACAGATTCACCCTCGTGTTCGCAGATCGTGATCCAGATCTTGAACGCGTCGGGCGAGTCCCGGTGGATATCGCGGAAATAGTCGATGTCCGGGATAGGCACGGGGCCCTTGCGTGCCTGCATTTGTTTGTAAAGAGCAATCAACGTCTCGAGTAATTCGTCGCTGATTCCACCGATAACTTTCAGTCCGCTTCTCTCTGCGCGTGCTAAATTGTGCCTCCAGCTTTTTTTAAGGCTCGTTCGCAATTCCTCGAGGGAATACGACAAATCGATGATGGCGGTTTTGCGTGGGCCTACGCTTTGATCGCGTTCGAACCCTTCGTCCTTTAGGATCGATCGCATCACGCCCGTGCCATCGTCAATGGCGTTGGGAAAGATCCGGAGCAGAAGACCTTGCCGTACCACATAGATGTGTCGCAAAACTCGGAGCATCTGTCGAAAGACCTCGAGGTTCCTCTCCCTGCCCCGCAACTGCCAGAGCGGCCCCGATTTCACATAGGCCATGCCTCCGCCGATCAAAGGCACTCTGATGATGATCGCCTGCGCCGCCGCCACTACCTCCACGCCTTGCTTCAGCAGCACATGGCTCAGACTCTGTACACCCCAACGGGCCGCCCCGTACGACCAAGTCTGTATGATATTGGCATCATCAAATCGTTGCAGAATGTCAGTCCAAGTTTCCGGGCCACACTGGGCCATCTCAGCTTTGTATGTGGAAACCAAGCCCGGACTAGTGGCTACCACAATGGGCCTCATTCTTTTGGTCTCTGGTAACAGTGCTGGTTGCGCCCGGGATACCCGTTTTCGCTGATTGGTACAAAGGCAGACTCGCGTGCCCTAGATGTGACGCCTGACTTGTGACAACTGACGCCCGCACCGCCAGGAACTGGCCATGGAGTCTCGAAGCGACGATGTTGGAAGCGTTAATCAATGCCAGCTAGACCAGACTGGAAGCTCGCTGCTGACCTCTCCCCCGCGGTTCCGTAGTGGACCAATAAGCGTGCATGTTCCCTCGGGTGTTTCAGGCGACGCCGAAGGAACTCGGCATAACCCAACACGACCAGGAATTGAAGCGAAGGGTGCCAGATCAGGTGGGCAGTAAATAGGGAGCGAACCGATACCACCGCCAAGACTCCGAGGGCTTCGACCGCGATTCCCCTCTCAAAGGATTCCAGGGACGAACTGCGAAGCGACCGAATGAGCACCCACCAAGTTCCAAGCAAGGCGACCAGGACGGGTATCAGGCCCAAGATGCCCACTCCAAGGACCACCTCGAGGAACGAGTTGTGGATACTTGAGGTATCCGCTTCTCCCCCCAATTTGGCCAGCACCTCAAACCTGGCCGTATAGGCGCCAAGCCCCGTTAACGGACTTTTCAGAAATTGCTGCCAGCCAAACTCCCACCAATCAACTCGGCCGCTCAAACTCTGGAAAAGCTCCGGGCTCTGTCCACGGAGCACAAACTCCCATAGGAGAGACCCAACACCGCCAACGCCGATGAGTGTCGCAGCCCCTGACAGGACAAGCGTAGTTAGTCCCTTTCCCTTCGAGAAAAGCAGTACCAGAACTGCTCCCACTAGAAAGCCTGCAATTGCAGATCGGGTCTGCGAAAGAAGCAGGGCGGTGAGGCCAAATGTGCAAGCCAGACCGTACCACGCACGGTTAGATTTTCCGTTTACGGGCAAGAGAAGCCCCCTGAGAGAGACAATGGCCACGATAGCGCCATACTCGCCAACGCTGTTAGCATCGATGGCAGGCAGAACCCCGTACAACTGTGGCCCAAGCACCCCGATATCGGATCGCCATGCCTCTCGCGGCCATACGAGGGCGCCCAGCCAAACGGACATCAGAAGCAGGCCGTACAATGCCCAAGTCAAGTTGAAGAGGTTATCGTATTCTCGCGCTGAGCAAACCGTGGCGAGTATCGCCGCCAGTAGGGCGACATCGACGAGGTACTCGAGGGATTTGTACAACGTCCATGCTGGGTAGACAGACCAAAGCGTTGAGATCACAGAAATTCCGCAGTAGCACATCAAAGCGCCGACGAGTCCCCGAAAGAGGGAGCCGAGCCAGGGAGGTCTTTTAACAGCAAGGCGGGCCGCCAAAACGGTGGCTGTTATACCGACAAGAGCGATCCGATAAAGCGCCGCCGCATCAATGGGGGACCCTCTGATGTCTTTATCAGTGCGTTGCCTAAAAACGAAGTCGCTCAAAAACAAGAGTAGCCAGAGCCCTTGCCACCACGTCAAGGATCGAACCAATCTGCCGATGCGTCCGGCAGCCTGGCGGAGCGCCGCGGGGAGGACAAGAACGGCCAACGGCGCCGAGAGGGCCAAGATCATGGCCCCGGAACTATGCAGTGAACCGATAGCGTACATGGCAAGGGTGCCCAAGACCAGGAAGCACGAAAACTGCAAGATCCATCGGGTCTTTAGCATACGTGCCCCTCCTTTTACAGAGGGGAGTGGAAAGAATCTGCGGTGAGTAAAGGCATCCCTGTGGTGGCCTTATTCTATCGGGGCTCGTTTAGGGAGATTCATCGTGCGCCACAAACGGTCTGAATTCGCAGACCTCAATTCCAAACGACCAAGCAATAAGCCGCGCGGGTGTTTCACTCGTCCCCTGAGGCGGAAGTAATCCGGTCAACTTCATCTTTTTTCAGAGCCTCATATAGGTTCGCCATCAAGATACCTTTTTGCCCCCAGTCGAATTGCGCAGCGACCCTCTGGTGGCCAGCTTGACCAAGGCGAAACCTTAGAGCAGGGTCTTGCGCAAGCCGCAGCATGGCGGCCGCCAGGTCACAAACAGCTTGTTGGGGGGAGGTGGCCGGCACTTTGATACCAGTTTCTTCCGTGACTTGAAGCGCAGGTCCTCCGAGATCCAGACAAATCACAGGACGACCTGCTGCCATGGCCTCCGCGCAGACCCAGCCGCCGGATTCGTGCAGGCTGGGATGCACGAGCGCATCACACTCAGCTAGCTTGCGAAGCACCTCAGGCCTAGGTATGGCGCCCAAAAAAGCGACCTTGTTCGCGACATTCAGCTCCCGGGCCAGTCGCTCCAGGCGATTCCTCTCTGGTCCCTCACCAATGATCCAGTATTCGCTGGACGGGAAGCCAGGGTGGAACTTGGCAAAAGCTCTCAAGCCAAGCTCGAACCCTTTCCAATGCATGAGATTACCAATGCTCAGAACACGAAATGGGTTGGACCGTCGAGGCGGAGAATCCTTCAGGCAACGGATTTCCTCTCCAGGCAAACCAACATTGGAACAAATAAGAACTCTCGGGCTGCCCAAGCCTCGAAGCCGCTCTGCGGTTTGGTCAGTTGTGGCGAAGGCCAGTGCGGCTCGTCGTGCTGCCAGCCGCACGAAAGGGTCGAATTCACCAAAGCTTCGGGCGAGGTCACGCAGGAGCTCGTACATTTTTCCGCGAGGGCTGAAGCCACGCCGGAAGGCGCGGGGCACCGACTCCCCACCTCCCACCGGACCCCAGACGAACGGAATGGGCAGCAGGGCGAGGAAGCTCGGTATCCAATAGTTCACGAAAGTCACGTGGTGTACCAGGCTAAAGCCCACGCGTCGATGCAGTTTTCTGACAACGAAATAGGCGCCAAGCTGCCAGAGGTAGTAGTAGACGTGAAGACCGCGCTCACCTTTCTTCCAAAAGCGCGCCCAGCGCGGCAGGTCAAAGTACACCCAATGCACATTGGGCAAAGGCTTCTTCGCCAGTGATTTCTCGATCGAGTCCCGATTGTTCGCCCGCGTGATCACCCATACCTCTTGGAAGCGCGCAAGCTGATCCACCCAATTCCAGCCCACTCCCGGCTCAGAGCCCTGCTCCGGCTCGCACGCGTAAGCTGATAAAAGTATACGCAAGTCCGGCGGCACCCTTCTGGTTCTAAGCTTTCAAAGCCCTCGGCACTCCGCGATGAACCAAGAACAGTGCCACGGCCAACCCCACCGCGCTTGACAGAATGATTGCCCATACCGCTCCCTGCAGCCCGAATGCCCGGCTGGCAGGAGCCGCGGTCATAAGAGCAATTGCGCCAGAGGCACAATAAGCACAGAAGACCAAGGCGGGGGCCTGCTTGGCCCTCAAGACGATCGCGGGACCGTATACCGCAGTCCAAAGCACGGAGGCGATGGCAACCCAAGGGACGAGGTGAGCCAACGCCCCATATTTGCCAGCATAGAGGAAGCGCAAAGCCGAAGCCCGGAGCAGAACGATCAGGGCCCAGTAGACGACCGCTCCCCCCACGAAGAGGGAGGTTATTCTCCACGTCAGGCCGTCGACACTCGCTGCGTCACCCCGCGCATGTGCGCCGGACGCATAAGGCGTGATAAGGCGGGAAAGTGCGGTACACGACTGAGCGAGCGGCAACATGAGGTTGAGCAGCGCCCGCAGTCCGCCCGCTGCCGCCATGCCTGAGAAGTGACTGAGCAAGACGTAGTGGATATTCCAAGGAATCCAGGTCATCACAGAACTTGCTAAGGCCCAGCGACCGTAATTCCAGTGTTGTCGAGCCATGTCACCAAAAGTCGGATTACCTGTTCCCAGTTTCAACCTGGGGTTAAGTCGGATGAGCAGAACTGTGCTGGTCGCCAGTGCCCCCAGCCCCAGCAGCATAAATGCCGTGAAGGGCGAGAGCAGCCCGCGCCGGAACAATACCAGCAATCCCCCCAACACTAGGACAGAATAGAGTAGTGCGCCGATGACCGCGTATTGCGGCGCCTGCTTCACATAAAAGGCGCCCCGAGCAAGCCAGAAGAGTAAGATACAAGGGGCTGCAAACGCCACGCCTGCTAGCGCCCCCGAAAGGCCCCCAGGCCGCCCAAGCTCATGCGCTACACCAGCCGATATGCCCAGAAGGATGAAGATTGCCAGCGCCAACGCACCGTGAGCCCAGAGAAGGGCGCCTAAGTACTGCCGCGGCGAATCCAGGTAGGCCGAAGAGCCAAAGACGCTCTGCGGCTCAAGAAGCAAGGATTGGTACGCGAGCGACACCAATAAGAACGTAGAAAACGCTAGAGCATAAGCCCCGTACTGATCGGGGGGCAACCACCGCGCCAGCAGAATGCCGATCAGAAAGTTAGAGCCTGAGATAAGTGCCTGGTCCACAATTGCCAGCGACCCTTTTTTAATCCACAGTAGCCCGCCCAAGCGAGATCCAAGTTCGCGTTGGCTGACTGAGTGAGATTCTTTTTCCAGGGTCGCTGCCGGCATGAGTTCCTACACCCGTGAGAGTTCCTTGGTAAGCACGCTTTGTCGATAGCGAAGTCCGGTGTGACCTGGCGGAGTTCCTTCTTCGAGCTGCTGGCACACTGAAGCCAACAGGTAAAGCAGAAACGAGGCTCTCTCGCCTGAGAATCGACTAAAGGACGAAACCCTTTCGCTGTTCTTGTGCAACAAACTAGCTACCTGGACATGAAAGTGGAAGAGGTCCCAGAGGAGAGGTGCGTCCCAGGCAGCCGATTCCCAATCAAAAGCGTACAAGTGCCCGTTTTCCACGCGCGTGTTCCAGGGAGCGAAATCGCCGTGCATGATGCCGCAGGGGATCATTACGCCGTCCAGTTCCCGCTCGGCTTTCGCGAGGGCAGCCTGGCCCAAAGCTGGCCAGGCAGAATCGAGGCTTGGCTCCGCTTTTTGCCAGCGAGCCGCGACTTCTTTCACCAGTGCCTCTCCTGCCTTCTGCACCTGATGAAGACCCCTCAGTTTTTGTAAGAAGTCGTCGTGCAGGTTATTGAATTGGTTCGGTCCGGGATAAGAAGGCCCGCGAGATTGGAAAAGGATGTAGCCATTTTCCCAATCGCCGGCATGGAGTACTTTGGGGATGTGGTCATGAAGCGCAGCAAAGTTCCACAGCCGTCTGAGCACTTCGGCTTCGTGGCGTACACGCTCCGTGGCCGCTTCCGTGAGTGGGAGCTTGATATATCCGAGGATTCCTCCATCCGGGCGCATCACCTGTATGGTCAACTTGCGAAAACGATTTGGGCTGCCCAGCGACAGGGCAAAGACCGCTTCACATTCTCCCGTAACTTCTCGCACTAAAGCCTCCAGAGGCAAGGTTCCCTGCGAAGCTACCAGCACTCTGTGCCTTGCCCAACCCTGCCAGCCCGCCTTCAGGACGACCGTAAGCAAAGCTTTCAATAGGCGTGCTGGCGGGGCGTACGGTTTGTAGATCTGAAGTCCCTGTAGTGCGCCGCGACCGTTTCCCAAAGGGAGAAGCCACCGTGGCGAGGTATTGGAAGGGAGGACAAAGAAGGAACGTGCGCTTGTATACCCTTGGCGGGCAAGATCGTGTCCAATGCGCTTGGATGGGTTTAAGGAGACCACTACCCTCGCCGGAGGAGCACCGGGCTGCGGCTCATTTCCAGGCGGCACGGCACCGAGGTTGGCGCACCCCACGAGTTGATGAATGACCTTCAAGAGCAAATTGTTCAAAGGGGAATCATCGGCGCGGAGCCCGTGTAGACGTAGGCCCTTTCTATGACTTCCTCGTCGCCGTGCAAAGCAGGGTTCCGCCCCGCTCGGGTAGCAGCTTAAAAAGCCCGATTTCAAGGGCGACCTTAATCCGGCTCGTGCGGGAAGTGGGTGGCCGATTGTAGGCCGTGTATAATTCCTTAAGCTCGAAGCCGTGCCGCTCGAGGAGGGTTTGAAGATTGAATTTGGAGAAGCTGGCAACGTGCTGGGCCCCATCTTTGAAGCGGCCCATCGTGAACCTGAGGTTCGCTAACAAGGCAAAAGAGTTGGGAACCGACACGATGAGCTCACTCGTTGGCCCCATGAAACACCTCACTCCCTCCAGCGCTCTGCCAGGGCAGCTCAAGTGTTCAAGAATATCACCGCAAAGGATGATGTCGAAGGTCCCGTCCAGACCCACGCTTTTCAAATCTTCAGCATCAGCTCTCAAAATACTCCGCTCGCCGAGCCTGGACCGGAGCAGTTCGACTGCGGCAACATCAATGTCAATTCCGACCAGCTCCCGGCAGACGGCTGCCAAATGGGGATGCAGGACCCGTCCCGCGGCATAGGCGTTTAGTTTCTCCTCTGGCGACGTATCGGTTTCTCCGATGCACCCCAAGTGCAGTACCCTTCGCCCGCGGCACCGGTTCAGAATAAAAGACCACCTGGAACAGTACCCCAGCACGCTCATTGCTTCCTCCCCGCCGCTCGGCTCGAATCCGAATCGGTTGGCTTGCACGCAAGCCAACCTGCGTGGCGGCGCTGAAAGCGCGGAGTCAGAAATTGCACGATGAACCGAGTTGCCTCCTCGACGGTTCGCTCAATCCCCCGATCTGTTTTGACCGGAATGGCTCCCAGAGCGCCAAGTGTGAATTGCTGATAGCCTTCCCGCTGGCGCCGCAACTCTTCTGGCGGGACTTCACGTTTGCGAGAGAGAATAACGTCGTCCTCAGCGTCAACGACAAACTGTAAGTCAGGCGCAGGAACAAACCGACTGACGAGCTTCGCCAGCCACATCGGTCCGCTGTAGCGGTAGCGTAGGGGATCGATGAGGAGATCCTGGTAGTAGCGATCGAAGACAACCAAGCCCGTGCGCGCAAGAAAGGGCCGAAGAACGAGTCCGTAGGCGAGCCAGTAATCCAAAAGGATGCCCAAGAGGGCCACAATGGAGCCCAACGTCCCCCTGGGGGGCGCGTGATGAGGATCCGTGACCGCCGCACCGGTTTCTTTCTGCGGCAAGATCACCATTGGCCGCCAATGGAAGATGCGATGGCGGCGAAAACAGGGCCCCAATGCCCGGCTGATTCGGCCCACCAGCGTGCTCTTCCCCGCCCCGTCGGGACCAAGGACAACCACGAGGAGCCCGGTAGGTTGGAGGGAACGACGCATCACGCGCAGGGCCTCACCGAACAGAAAGCGGACGAGTCCTAGGGGATGGCGCAGGAGGCTTGTCAACCAGGGTTGCGCACCGATTCTTCCCAACAGTCTATCGAGTGACCCGTTGGAGCAAGCCTCGACAACCTTTGCTTTCAACTTCCCGATAAAAACCTTGCCCGCCAACTTCTCTGCCTGTGCTCGACCTAGCTTTTCAACCAAGAGCTTCAGCCGTTGCGCGTAGCTTGGAGGTACACTTCTCTTCCATGTTCGCTTCGCCAAAAGGTAAGCAAATTCCGCGGCTGGCGAAGCCACCCAAAACTCTTTGAACCTCCCGCGGCCTGCCAGTAGCTCTTCACCGGAGAGGGAAATCAGACCGCTACGTCGATGTTCAAAAATGGCGTCGACCGCCACGAATTTCAGTGTCTCCCCTTCGAACCAGGAGAAAACGAAATAATAGGCTTGGGCAAAGTAGTTGAGACACTGTACCAGCAGGTACCCCTTATTTTGCAACCTTCTAAACACAAAAGGTAGCCTTGCTCGGTCGCCAGGGTGAACGGCTATGTCCAGATCGCTGGGCAACTCGTCCGGAAGCCCCTGCCAGGAGTGCAACACACAATAGCGTATGCTGTGTTCGTCCAAGAGGCTAGCGAGCGTACGGAGAAAGTCAGACTGGCTAAGACCAAGGTCGGCATGTCTCTCGACGGTGTCTACACCTTCGCCCTGTCTGGGTCGCTTCTCAGAAGTACGTTTGGGTATGTCCATCGTTGCAGTCCTGGACACTTTTTTCAGTCAGCACAGTTCGTTTCTGGCGACTTTAAAGTATCGCTCAGGATGAGCGGTTCTGTTAAGGTTCTGGCCGACCGGGACAAGTTGGTGTGTCTCTCCGAGGACACTTGCGGCAAAGTGCTCAGTGAGCCCCGGCGCCCCTCAAAACCGCCGGAACAGTCTTGGCTAATATCTTGATGTCCAGCCCCAGGGACCAGTGATCGATATAGTGCATGTCGAGTTCCATCCACTTGTCAAATGGAGTGGAGCTTCTGCCGTTGATTTGCCAGAGGCAGGTGATGCCCGGGCGGACGCTGAAGCGGCGGCGCTGCCAGTCCTGATCAAATCCTTTGTAATCCCTGACTGGAAGGGGCCTGGGGCCTACCAGGCTCATGTCGCCTTTCAGGACATTAAAGAGCTGTGGGAGCTCATCAATGCTGGTTTTTCTCAGGAGTTTTCCGAGGCGAGTGAGGCGCGGATCGTTCTTGATCTTGAATACCGGCCCGCTCACCTCGTTGAGGTGTGCAACCTCGGCGAGCCTCTGTTCGGCGCCCTGAACCATGGTTCGAAACTTGAAGAGGCGAAATCTCCTTTTGTTAAGGCCCACCCGCTCCTGGATGAAAAAGACTGGTCCTGGCGAGGTGAGCTTGATCAGGAGGGCAGTAACAAGGAACAAAGGCGTGAGAGTGATAATCAAGAATAGGGAGACCGAGAAGTCAAGGATGCGCTTGCAGAGGTGGCGCCAGCTCCCCGCGGAATCAGAAACAAGTGTTATCATTGAAACATCTTCGAATTCCTCTGCTTTAGACCCTGCCAGTCTCGAATTGAAGAAGTTGGCCAGCAGCCGCACAACGATGCCTTGTTCCTCGCAAAGCGCCGCAATGCGTGCCGCCTGCGAGTACGAGGATTTCATCGGCAGCGCGATAATAACCTCGTCGACCACTCGTTCGCGGAGGAAAAGAGGGAACCTTTCGAAATCGCAGGCCAGTGGATACCCGGCCTTGCGAAACTCCCCCCATCCGGCCCACGCCCGGTCGACAAAGCCGAGAACGTGGTAGCCCAGCGCAGGCGTCGCTGCGATTTTTTGGGCAAAGAGAACGGCGCGGTGGTTGGTACCGACTATGAGCATTTGGCGCAGGTTTCGACCTCGGACCCTGAGGCGCGACAGCAAATGCCGGGCAACAAGCCTGCTTGCCACAAGCGTGGCACTACTAATGGACCAGAATCCCACTACGAACCAAGGGGTGACCATATCCAGCCTGAAGAAGAACCCGGCGATGCAAACAAAGCCGGCTCCAAACGTGGTTGCCTTGACGATGTCGAGAGCTTCGTCCCAGCGTGGGCAAAGCCGCCTGGAATCGTAGAGGCGGAAAAAACAGAAGACGAGGTGCCAAGCGAGGAGAAAAACAGCGAATAGCGCAAAGTTCCTAACCTTCACCCGCATGGAGAGAAAGTCAGCCAGAGAGGCCGTGGCAGTTTCGTGTGCGACAAGTGCAGCGGCCAGTCCAAAAGCGAGAGTCATGATGGTCAGGTCACAAAGCTTAGCGGCCCTTAGTAGTATTCGGCGACGGAGAGTTGTCATGAGCGGTGTGTAGTTAACGAAGATTGTGGGATATGCCGCCGGGAACCCGGGTTGCGACGAAGTGCGTGCATCCGAGAACTCCCAATATTCCCGGCGCGACTTTCAGCTTAACGAGCAAAAACTACCATTTCCGGGGTTCGCGAGCATTCCCGCAGCAAGGACTTGAAATAGGGGAGCGTCTTGACGAGGCCTTGCGCGAGCGAAATGCTGGGACACCACCCCAGGTTTTCCTTGGCCATGAGGAGTAGCCGCCCGTCTCAAGCCACCCTCGTTTCCACAGGAGAGTGAAGAGCAAGATTCGTTGCCCCGTCGCGTCCTACGGAAACGTATTCGAAGCCTGCTTGGCGAGCGGCCCCAGGGTCATAGAGGTTTCTGCCGTCCACCAGGACAGGTAGTTCCATGAGGTCGCGCAATCGGATCAGGTCCAGGCGGCGGAACTCCTCCCACTCCGTGAGGAGCAGCAGAGCATGCGCGCCACGAGCCGCGTCGTACGCTGAAGTACAGTAGGTGATGCGGCCTGGCGCCTCGGGGAAAACCTGCTGGGCATTCGGCATGCCTTGCGGATCGTACATGCGGAGAATGCCGCCCTCCTCCAGCAGCGCCTGCACAATCTTCAGGCTGGGGGCTTCGCGGACGTCATCGGTGCCGGGTTTGAAAGCTAATCCCAGAATGCCGATCGTCTTGCCTTGCAGAACCCAGAGCGCCTGGCGAACCTTCCGGATGAACACTTCCACGCGCTGCAGGTTGACGCGTTCGACCTCCTTGAGAAGCGAGAACTCCAAGCCGTGCTCCTGCGCAAGGTGCATGAAAGCCCTCAGGTCCTTGGGAAAGCAGTAACCTCCGAAGCCGATACCAGGATTAAAGAAGTCAGGACCGATGCGGGAATCCAATCCAATGCCCCGAGCGACCCCGGCCACGTCAGCCCCGAGCTTTTCGCAGAGGTCGGCCACCATGTTGATGAAAGAGATCTTGGTGGCCAGAAAGGCGTTGGCGGCATGTTTTGTGATTTCCGCCGTGCTGACGGTGGTGATTACCAGGGGACATGGAAGGGGGCGATAAATCTCGGTGAGGATTTCTCGCGCGCGGGCTGACTCGACGCCGCAGACTACGCGGTCGGGGTGGAAAAAATTCTCAACTGCCCTGCCTTCCTGAAGGAATTCGGGGTTGGAAGCCACCTCAAAGTTGGCAGCCGAAACACCTGCCTCCAGGTGTGAGTCGAAGTGATTGGCCGTGCCCTCGTTCGCAGCCGGCGTTACCACCGCGGCTTTTCCGTTGCTGTAGCGCAGGATGGTCCTCTTGAGCCACTGGGCGGTTATGGCTGGCACCGTGCTCTTCTCGACGATGAGTTTGTAACCGTTCAAGTTGCGCGCTACCACCTGGGCAACCGCTTCCACCTGAGTTAGATCGGCTTGTCCATCCTCCCGCTGGGGTGTGCCGACACAAATGAAGAGGATCGAGGCAGACCGAACCGCCGCGTCCACATCCTCCACAGGCCGGAATCTTCCGCTCTTAAGGTGCTTTGACAAAAGCTCGCTCAGCCCCGGCTCGAAGAAAGGCACTTGGCCGGCCCGTATCAGGGCCACCTTGGAAGGGTCCCCATCCGCGCCAACCACTTCTCGGCCTAATTCCGCAAAACCCAGTGCAGTCGGCAGACCCACGTGGCCCAAACCCAGGACGGCGATGGTCGCCTCCCGCAGACTTTCCTGGTTCGAATTGCCACTATCAATCATCGTTTTTCACCTCCTGCCTACTCCGGCCCAGCCGCAACCAAATAGGGCAGAAGCCGCAGCCCTGAAAAACAGGTCTGCCGTACCCCTTCAGATCGCCTCCACGTCGTAGCCCTCGATTCGGACGGCGACAGATCGCTGAATCAGCTCGATTGACACAACCAGACTTCGGTCGCGGTTCTTTCCTACGAGAATTCCTTCCACACCGTCAAAGCATCCTCCGCGGATGCGCACGCGCCTGCCCAGCTTCAAAAAGGGGTAGGGCGTGCAAGCCGCGTCACGCGCCAGCAGGGTCTTGATGTCTTCGATTTCCTTATCCGGAATTGGAATGCCGAACCCGTGAATCCCTACCAAAGCAATCACCCCTGGGGTCTGCAGGACGGCGAGACGAGTCTCGACGGAGGCGGCCATGCGAACAAAGATGTAGCAGGCAAAAAGGGGCAGTTGGATTAGCTGGCTTCGGTCGCTCCAGCGGTGCGCCTGGGTAATAAGTGGAAGAAACGTCGGGACTCCCTTGTCCTGGAGTTGAAGCGCGGCCTTTTTTTCGCGGCGGGCACGGATGTGGATTGCGTACCAGCGGAGTGCTTGGAGTGCGAGCGGCGGAACGGCCACCGCTCGTGCCGGTTCGCAAACTTGTTGTAGCCTAACTATAGCTCCGCCCTCTGAGTCACATGTCTGTAACTCCCCATTTGCCGGCTGCTACCACTACCCTTGGCCGAGGCCCTCGGCCATGCTTGCTGCCACTGGCTAGAACTTGCGGTACAAAGACTCCGGAATAGGAAAGCTGCGCTTATTCAACACCGCCCCCAGGAGGCGCACCTTCGCGGAGTCCAGGCTTTCCTTAGCTTTTCTCACCACTTCGCGGTGTGTGGAATTGGCTTGCACCACCAAGACGACTCCGTCCACCAACTTCCCCAGCAGCGCGGCATCGGCATCAAGGTTCACCGGCGGCGCGTCGATCAGCACATAGTCGAACTCCGCCTTCAATTCGGCCAGGCGCGGCTGAAGGCGGTCGGAAGTCAACAGAGTATGCGGGTCAATAGTTCTTGAACCGCACGTTATCACCCACAGGTTGCCTCCGTTGAGCTGACGAGCATAGTTGCGTACTGGCCCGGACTCGAGGACTGCATCGGCCAGCCCCATCGAGTTGCCACTTCGGAAGTACTCGTGCAGAAAGGGCGCGTGCAGATTGGCATCCACCACACAAACAGATGCCTTCACTCGAGATGCCAGAGTTTCGCTGGCGCGCACGCAAACCCAACTCGACCCAGCGCCTTTCCCGACACCGCAAAACACCACCATGCGAGGCGCATCTGAGCCTGGCAAGAGAAAGAGCCGTTGAACGAGTTTGATTCCTTCTTCTTGGGCCATGGCCTCGAGATCAAGGCCGGCTCTTCTTCCATTAGTCGGCGCCGCGCGACTCCTCGGCCTCGACAATACTTCGCCTTCCCTCTCAGCTTGCGGCGCCTCTGGACCTGGTAAGGGATAGTCACGCTGGATGAGTTTGATTCCTTCGTCTTGGGCCACGGCCCCGAGATCGAGGTCGGCTCTTTTTCCCTTGGTCGGCGCCGCGTGACTCCTCGGCCTCGAGAATACTTCGTGTTCCCTCTCAGCTTGCTGCAACAGTTCGAAATTCCGGCTCATGTCTAATTCCTTGCCGAGGTCATCGGTTCCACATCTACCCGACTAGCCGAATCGGTCCCTGGCGACGTCGGGGTTCGCCCCGGGAGGACGACCCGCTGCCCGGTTTCAAGATGGTTGATATCTTCAATCTGCGGATTAAGGGCGCGAATTTCCTGGAGTAGCTTCTTGTCAAACCGCCCAAAGTGGCTGAAGCTGATCTGCTCCAGCGTTTGCGATGCCTTCACTTCAACCACCACCGTGGAGTTTCCAGATGGGACCGTGCCGCGAGCCGCAGGTTCTGCGATCGCATTCTGGCGAACAGGAGTTGTGGGGGAGTCGGTCGGTGGAGGTATGGGACGAATAAGGCCAAGTGTCTTGGCCAGCGGCACCACGCTGACGGAAACCACCCTGTCAAGCTGGGTTACGAAAAGCTTGCGTAGGGAGGGGAATAAGAACAGGCTCGCCAGGACCAGTGCCGCGGCCAAAGCCGTGGCACGGAACGGCCGAGCTCCAAGCTCGCCTCGCCACTTCGATCCGAAGGCCCTAGGTGGTTCAGGCGGAGAATCTGGAGAGTCTGTCCGTAGCACGTCATCCCCCTCTTGCATAAGTGACTCGAGGTCCAAATCTTCGAGCACTTCCAGTACGATCTCCCGATCAATTCTCTGGCGTTTCAGCGCGTAGCCCATCGAGAGGGCGTTGAAGCAAAGGTTATTGATGTTGCGTGGAATCCCTCGGCTCCGCTCCGCGATGATGGCCCGAGCGTCAGAGGTGAATAACGGGCCACCGTCGTAGCCTGCCACCTGGAGTCGATCGTCGATATAGCGGTCTGTCTCTGCCGGGCTGAAAGGTCCCAATCGACACAGGACCGCGACGCGCTGGCGGAACTGTATCAAAGAGGGACGGGCCAGCTTGGCAGCCAACTGCGGCTGTCCGGCAATGATGATCTGCATGAGCTTCGCGCTGGGCGTCTCGAAGTCCGAGAGCAGTCGGACCGTCTCCAGTACCGAGTCCTCAAGGTTCTGGGCTTCGTCGATAACCAGGACAAAGCGCCTATCCGCACGCTTAAGGCGGATCAATGCCTCATTCAATTCCTCTCGCATCTGAACCAGATCATGCCCCTGGCTGTCGATACCCATATCGGCCACCAAGGAGCGGAGAAACTCCTGGGAATCGCACTGGGTCTGGAACAAGAAGGCAGTGTAGGTAGATTTACGCAAGCGCTCCAAAAGACGAAACAGCACCGTCGTCTTCCCCATCCCGGGCTGGGCGATCAGGGCCAGGAACCCCCGGCCCATCTCGACCCCGTAGAACAACGAGGCGAGTGCTTCCCGGTGTGTCCGGCTCAGATAGAGATAGCGTGGATCGGGAGTCACACCGAAGGGTTGCTCGCGCAGGTGGTAGAAATCCAAAAACATAGATGCTACCCGTTGGTCCTCGGCATCGCCGAAAGCACCGGAACATTGACGACCTGCTCCAATTCGCCAGGGGTCCGGATAGTTGGGTCAAGGTAGTCCGCAGCGAAAGCTGAACCGAGGCCCACGAGAGTTGCCAGAAGGCTCCCCTCCAGCAACGTCAACAGCCAGGAGGGGCTGGAGGGCAGAGCGGGCACCGTCGCGGCTTCGGCGATGGCCACATTAACGATTCGCTTCTGGTCAAGGGCGTCCGAAATGCGTGACTCTTCCTGCTTGCGAACGTAGAGCAAATAGTTGTCTTGCGCGGCCTTAGCGTCTCGGATAAGATCCTGCTGAACCATCTCTTCCCCGTCCAATTGGCTGGCATTTTCGCGATAGGCGCGAACAATGCGCTGGGTGGCGGCCGCACGTGCCTCCAGAGCGGCGAGTTCTGTCCGGGCCTTGGCCAGTTCGCCCTTCAGCCACTCGAAGGTTTGATCCCGGTCGGTTGTCTCGTCGCGGAGGGGGTGATTTTCTGCTGCCACGATAGCAGAACGCGTCTGAGCGATCTCCCCTTCAACCTCCTGAACCGGACGGTAGCTGGGATCGAATTTCGACAGCAACTCAGTGCGCTTCAGCTCAAGGGTCAGTAGCGTTGAGTAAAGCTGCTGGAGTAGTTGGCCATTATCCGATCGGCTGATTTGCGTGGTCAGGCGAGAGGGAGTGGACTCGGCTTGCTTCTCGAGTGCCTGAATCCGCTGCTTGGTCTCCGCGATGGCAGCTTGTGTTTCCTCGAGCGCGGACTCAAATTCGGTGAGCTTGCGCACGGTCAGATCTTTCTCGAGTTGAGCAGAGACCACCCCGTTATTGCGACCAAAAGCGGCCAGGCGAGCCTCGGCTGAGGCCAAGCCGCCTCGATACTGCTCGGCTTCTTGTTTGAAGAAGTCGAATGCCCCGGGTGGCCGATGGACGGTCACATGCTTCTCGAGGTAGAGGTTTGCCAAGGTGGCGAGGACTCGGGCTGCCAATTGAGGATCAGTAGATTTGTAGGTTATAGCGATCAGATTCGTCTTCTTCAGTGGCTCCACTTGCAGTCTCTTCTCGAGGACGCGAACGGCTTTCGGAATGCTTTCGTCCGTACCTGCCGAGGGGCTTGTATCGTGGGCTTCTACAGCGGCCGACAATGAAGCCCAGAGAGAATTTGTCTTCGAATGTTGGAGGCCGCAGGCGACCACGACTTTTTCGAGCAGGTCACGGCTCTTGAGCAACTCAACCTCCGAGTTCAAATCTTCCTCGGTCACATTGGTGCTGAACTGCGCGAAAGCACTTGCCTCGGATGTTATCACCGGGTCCGTGCGCTCGCGCTTCACCAGAATTTTCATTTCCGCCTCGTATTGCTTCGGCAGAATCCACAGGGAGAGGACAGTTCCCAGAAGGATTCCGAGGAAGAAATTGACGGCCAGCCGGCGGTGGCGAAACACCACTGCCAGTAAATCTCGCAAGGTCGCAGAAGGCACCAGGACGCCCTCGGAGTTTCGATGGTTTTGATCTTCCATGTGCGGTCTCCCTCTCAAGGCAGCCTCAGAATTGACTGAGCATGAGTCCCATTGACGGATACGGGATCCAGGGTCTGATCTTGGACACCGCGCTTTTGGGAACAAACAGCATGTCTCCGGGCCGAAGGTGCAAGTCTTCGCTCAGATTCTCCGCCTGGAGCATCTGCTTTATGTTGAGCTTCTTAACCTCTACCCAGTCGTTCGACACTCGTCGGAAAAGTAGTACCTGCGAGTGTTTTGAGTTGTCATTGAATCCGCCGGCGATGGCGACGGCTTGCGTAACCGTGGTATCGCCCCGCAGATCGTATTTGCCGGGGCGGCCCACCTGCCCAGATACAATGAAATAAGGCTTATCGAAATCCTTGAGGGCAATCGTGACCACCGGATCGCGCAGAATCTTCCCGTACGCTGTCCGCAACGATTGGGTCACCTCTGGAACGGTTTGGCCCTCGACCTGAAGATCACCGACACCGCGCAGGGTAATGTAGCCATCGGGCTGGACAGTGACCGTCTGATTGAATTCCGGGGTGAAAGGGAAATCCAAGTCGAAGACGTCTCCTTTGCACAACTGATAGCGAGGATTGCGGCGTTGCAGCGCAGGCTGTGGCGCCTCTCCACGGCTCGAGGTCTGTGCACTGCCGCCAGTTGACCGAAGGACTTCGCTGGAGGCAATTGCTTTCTGCTCCTCGGGGAGCGGGAAAGCACACAAGGTGCTAGCCCACAGCACCATGCTCAGTATCAGAAGTATGGCCTTCTTGCTCATCGATATTCCTCCCCTCTGCGCCAGACAAAGCGTTTGCCCGCCACTGCCAAACCTGCCTCAGGCTCGCGGTGGTGGACCGGCTCGACCCAAACGACCGGTTCTTCTCCCTGACTGCGCAGAGGTGGGACTGCGCTGCCGACCGGCGGAAAGAACGCCGCCAGCTTGACAGTCCCCCAATGACGGGGGGCTTGAGATTTAGAGCAATCTCCTGCCATGCTGGCTCCTCTGCCGCAAGAAACATCTGCCTACGGTCCTACGGTCGAATAAATCGGTAATGCAAAATCGTAGTGGCGAGAGCCGGGAAAGCCTCTGCACGTTTTGGGCGTTCAGACCTTACCACGATGCCCCTACAAACCACCTCGGCAGATCGCACTCCAAAGATTCCCTCGGGCAGCACCAAACTCATTTCGAGGGGAGTATTTGGCTCGGCAAATTCCTCTCCCCGGAACAGCACTCCCGAACGGCTAATGTTCTCTGTCGTGCCCTTCCGCCACTTGCTTTCTCCGCTTAGCCGGTAGCGCAAGGGCATTTGGATTCCAAAACGCTGAGCACGGGTCTTGACACTCAATGCAACCTCCCCCCTCACGAACCTCAATCCGTTTCATTCGATCCTTGACGGGTCTTCTTTGCTTAAGAGCCAGCCCCGGGTCTCACACAAACACCGCATACCAGATTACAGAGTTCCAAGAATTCAACAATGGACCAATGGTACTGTTCACGCCGCACCGCAGGTGCCACCCCTATGGCCCGCTAGTGCCATTTACTTAGGAGTAAGGAACTGCGGCTTTCTTCCGGAGGGGAACTAATCCAGGCTGATCTGGACGTTGTCGAGCAGGTGATGATCGATGGAGAAGAGTGCTAGTTCCAGGCGGTTTGAGACCCCCAGCTTGCCAAAAATGTTGGTCAGGTGATGCTTGACGGTGTGCTCGCTGATGGCAAATTTGTTCGCTATATCCTTGTTGGTATAGCCGGCGACGACTAAGGCAATGACTCCCATTTCGCGCGGGGTAAGACCAAGCCCCTGGCGCCGCTCGCCAGCGTCTGGGCGAGGCCTGAACTCAAGAAGCGCCTGGACAAGGTCCGAAACGCTCTCGTGGCAGACCCAATATTGACCAGCCATCACGCAACGAATGCCCTCGAAGAGCACGTCGGTAGCGGAGTGTTTCAAGATGATGCCGCGGGCGCCCAGTTGAAGAGCCTGAACCATCTGGTCTTTTTCCACGGCGGCCGTAAACACTATGGTGCGGGGCTGAATCAATAAGGTCTTGAGCTGACGCAGGACCTCGAGGCCAGACAACTTGGGCATTCGGATGTCCAGGAGAAGAATCTCCGGTTCGAGTTGGCGCGCCAGCTTTAGGGTTTGTTCGCCGTCCCCAGCATCACCGAGCACACGAAAGCCCGGCTCGGCTTCCAGCAGCTTGCGCAAACCCTCTCGAAATATGGGGTGGTCATCCGCAATGAGAATACCGATCTCTTCACGCTTGTTCATAAGGTCTCGGCGGTAGCGCAATCTCCAAGCGCGCCCCGCACCCAGGAACCGATTCGATCACGAGTTCGCCGCCGATGGAGCGCATGCGTTCCTTGATAACTAGCGGGCCCATAGAGGAAGCCTCGAGTTCTGCAAGGGATAGACGACCTGTGAATCCGAAGCCGCAACCGTCATCCTCGATGAGTAGCTTCCACTTTTCCTCTTCCCGGCCGAAACGCACAAACACCTTGCGTGCTCCGCTGTGTTTTCGGATATTCACCAGCGCCTCTTGCAGGATACGAACCAGTTCAGAGCAAACACGAGGCGACAAGAAAACCTCTTGGCAGTCGGAGACGAAGCGGGCGGAAACGGACTGCGCGCGCCGGAACTCATCGACGGTCTCGGCCAAACAGTTCACGAGTTGGGCGGGCTCAACTTTAAGTGGCTTCAATAGCTGCATTCTCTCTCGAAGATCCACGATCTCCTTACGGAGAAGCTCCCGGAGGCGATTCATCTCCTTAAGGAGGCGTGAGGGATCCTTGGAGCCCTGTCGACGCGCCGCCTCGGTCTCCATTTCCATCCCGATGAGCGACTGAATAACCCCGTCGTGAAGCTCGTGCGCTATGCGGGATCGCTCCATC
This sequence comes from Terriglobia bacterium, assembly GCA_050008675.1. Lineage (GTDB taxonomy): Bacteria > Acidobacteriota > Terriglobia > UBA7540 > UBA7540 > CAVROP01. The sequence goes on along the minus strand of JBEKME010000026.1, from coordinate 22,469 downwards.
GCTCGGGCCCGCGAACGCAAGCCCCTGACATGGTACATATTATATATGGCGGGGCCCACTTCACGAACTAAAGCCTCGAGAAACCGCACCTCTCCTTTGTGGTATGCTCCCCTCTCGGAGTTGTATACCAAAAGGCGCCCGAACCACTCCCCCCGACATGAGAACGAGACCGCCAGGAGTGAGCTGAAGTCACCAAAGGGTGCGTGCCGCTCGCCCACCACGCGCATATCATAAAGTTCGTCAGGAAAAACGTTCGGGGCAAGAAACCGCCCAAACGCCGAAGACGTGACACTGGGCGACCCACCCTCCCGCTTTGACGAGCTCACGACACCCGGGCTATCATTGGCGTGAGGACGACGCCATTGAACCGAGCGCCAAACTCCTTCCGGTGGGGTGGCAAAGTATGCTTCCCGCTCGCCCTCCGGGAGCTTCGAGAACTGAACCGCCTCTTCCTGACTCCCCCTGGGGCGTTTCGCTTCCCAAAGAAAGGCCTCACCTCCGAGCATCTCCCGTAACACCAGCCTGACCTGATCGGCATCAAAGTAGTCGCGTACTGAATGCATGAGGCCGTCTAGGCTTGATCTTAATCCAAACTCAGGCAAGGCATTTCTGATGAGCCGGCAAATGATGAGTGCGTTAGCGTGTCGTCTCTTGTCTTCTTCCGCCAGATAGCCGAGGAGGTAGCCCGCCATAACCAGGCTCACAGACACGGCGACGATGCCTTCAAAAGAACTGCCTCCCCTGTTCAAGTGCTGGACTCGGTCCGGCAAGGAAGTGAACGTGATCGAGAGCAGGAATAAAAGAACCGCGCATGCGCCAGCCGTCAGAAGGGTTCCTTTCATGCCCCAGAGATCTGCTGCGGCCAGGAGTGCAAAGAGATAAAGTATCAGAAATGGGCTGTGCGCTCCCCCTGTCAAAACCGTAATCAGGGAGGCCCCGACTACCCCAATGGCATGCACGCACAAACGCCATCCCCAACTGCAACCCCCGTGAACCTGCGTAATCATCAGATTCACTATGCTGTACGTGAAGTAAGCGAAAAACAGCCCTCGAGTAAGGTTAACGTGACGCCCAAGAAGACTTGGATCGAGGTAAACGGCAGCGATGCACCCGGTCGCGACGACAGCGCAAGCGATGGCCAGGAAACGTTCTCGTTCTGAGCCCTCTCGTCGCAACTGTGCCCACCAGTGGTCACTGGACATTGCTAAATACCTGGGTACCAGAGGCCGAGTGACACCGCTCGGGAAACACTTGGGAGACTTAAATGAATTTCCTCATAGCTACGCTTAAGACAGTTACCTTTCGCGAATTGCAAAAGCAGTGAAAAGGTCAAATCCAACTCAGCGAGAACTCTCGAGTTTCTCATCTAACCAACTATTATCCCCTCCAAGTTCACCCTGCGTCAAGCACTGTACGGGTGTGCACGGGGTCGCGTCAAAGTCGCGTCGGCGGGCCGGCCCCGAAGGGGCCGAAGGTCATTAGTCCCGCAGTGGCGGGGTGAAACCCACGGGAAGCGTCGCCCGTGGGTGTTCGACCCCGACGGGGTCGAATATCTTTTCGCTCCTTGTCCGTAGGTTTCATCCCGCCACTGCGGGACTAATGATCTTGTTCCCCTTCGGGGAACTTCACGGACTTTGACGCGACCCTGGGGTGTGCACGACTCAAAGGACCTGTGGCCGCGAGTCCTCGAGTGTCCCAGAATGGTCCCGCAAGGCGAGATTAGTGGCGGCTCTGCACATGGAATCCGCTTGGCTGATCCCGCCCTGCAGGAGTCCCGCAAGGCGGGATGACAACCATGGGATTAGATCCCCCGAGGAGTCTCTCGCAGCCCGCTTTGGCAGGCCACATCCAAGGTGCGAGTTCGGGATTCAGGTTTAAGGTGCCGGGCTAATGGCCGCCTCTACACTCCTGCTCTTGATCCGGCGCTTTTTCTCTTGACACGAGGCTAGGGATGTGATAGATGGTAGGTGGGGGAAGAGCAGGATTCAGGATTCAGGATTCAGGATTCAGGATTCAGGATGCAGGATGCAGGATGCAGGATTCAGGATGCAGGATGCAGGATTCAGGATGCGGGATGCAGGATTCAGGATGCAGGATTCAGGATTCAGGATTCAGGATTCAGGAGTCAGAAGTCAGGAGGCGGAAGAGAGGGGGCAGGTTATAGAGGACAGGGAAAGGGGCCAATTCTGAATTGTGAATTATGAAATGCGAGTTGCCTTCTTACTTCTGGCCACCACCGACTGCCTTCTGCTTACTGCCTACTGCCTACTGCCTACTGCGGTGGTAGGTGGGGAAGAGCGGGGGCAAGTTACAGAGGACTGGGAAAGTGGCCAATTCTGAATTGTGAATTATGAAATGCGAGTTGCCTTCTTACTTCTGGCCACCACCGACTGCCTTCTGCTTACTGCCTACTGCCTACTGCCTACTGCTTACTGCCTACTGCCTACTGTGTTCGAGGGGAGTTCGAGTTGGCGGGGCTGTTGGCCCGTACCGCAGTCTACGACACGATGTCATCCTGGCTGGGAAAGAAGAAACGCTATTAACATTAAGAAATGAGGGAGCGACGCGGGAATGTGTATGAAAACAAAGGACCGGCTTTCAGCAGCCCGGAGCGAGGCTGGAATGTTATAGAAAACAAAGGTAGTTACGCCTTGAAAGCGGGAATGTTGTTGAAAAGACAGGCAGTTAGTGTCTGGTAGGCAGGCTCCACCCTTTGGCTCCCCGGTTATCGGCGGCGAGAACGTACGGTTGGGCCTCGACGCCGCGTTGCGTGAGGGTTTGCCGGATAAGTTCGCCGACTGTGGCAGCATTGGCGCGCACAAAAGCCAGGATGGAAGGTCCCGCGCCGCTCAAGCAGGCCCCGAGCAAATCCGCATGCTTCAAAGCCAAGACTTCGGCGAGACCCGGTATGAGGCGGGCGCGATGCGGCTGATGCCAGCGATCGTCAAAGAAGCCCGAGTGGAAATCCATCTTGCCGGAGAAAAACTGCGCGGCCAGGACGGTGGCGCGCTGCAAGTTATAAATCGCATCCGCGCGCGAGTATTGGCTAGGCAAGACCGCTCGAGCCTCTTCCGTCGCCAGCGCGTAGTTCGGTACGACCAGGACAAGCTCAAGGTCTTCGGGGACCGGGCACGAATAGGCGAGCACCCGCTCCCCTTCGTTGACCGCCACCGTGAACCCACCGTGCCAAGCCGCTGCAACGTTGTCGGGATGCCCTTCGCGCAGGCTTGCGAGGGTCACCAGCTCTTCATCAAAGAGCGGTCGGCCCACCAGCCAGTGGCAGGCCACAAGGGCGCCCACGATTGCCGCGGCGCTCGAACCGAGACCCACACCCACTGGAATCTGGTTGTGAATCTCCAGGTCAAAGCCGCGCCTTTTGCCCCAGCTTTCCAGAGTCTCCCCGATGACGCGGGCAACGAGGTTGTTGGAATCGCTAGGAATCCGCTCGGGATTCACCCCTGCGTAGTGGAGGGAAACGTTCCCGTCGCTGCGCGGTGTGATGTGCAGATCGAGGTAAAGGCTCAATGCCAGCGCGGCGCAATCGAAAAGGCAGCCCAGGTTCGCGCAAGTTGCCGGCACTCGTACGGAGAATCGCTCACTCATCGCCATGTCCGCTCAGCGAGCGGCAGGAGTCATCATAAGCGAGACGAGCCGGCGCCGACAATAACCAAAATCCGCAGGGGGTAAAGAAAGTGACGGTTCGTGCGGTGTCTTGATCTCGCTGTGGTCGCTGAAAGTTGTGCTCATTTTCCCCTTGCGCTTCGACAAGGGGAGCGGTACTCTCTCTTGTAGAAGTACAAGGGGCACGCATGGCCGGCGAACGGATCGACCTTCCACAAGGCACCCTGGATCTTCTCATTCTCCGAACCGTCGCGCTTGGACCGCAGCATGGCTGGGCGATTTCCGAGCGTATCCAGCGGGTTTCGAGCCACGTGCTGCGCATTCAGCAAGGTTCGCTGTACCCGGCTTTGCACCGCCTCGAGCGGCGCGGCTGGATTAAGCCCAAGTGGGGAGCGTCCGAGAACAACCGCCGCGCCAAGTATTACGAGCTTACGAGGAGCGGCCGGAAACAACTGGAAGCGGAAGAAAGCGCCTGGCGAAAACTGACCGCGGCAGTTGGACAGGTATTGGAAACAGCGTAGGGGTGCACCATGCTCAGCGATCCCCTGTATCGTTTGCGGGCTCTGTTCCGGCGCAAGTCCATGGAAGCGGAATTGGACGAAGAACTGCACGCTCACGTCGCGTACCAAGTCGAGAAATATATCCAATCGGGGCTGACGCGCGAGGAAGCTGCGCGGCGCGCGCGGCTCGAATTCCGCGGTCTCGAGCAGGTGAAAGAGGAGTGTTGCGACGCTCGGGGGGTGAGCTTCGTTGAAACTCTCATTCAGGACGTGCGCTACGGCCTGCGAATGCTGGCTAGAAATCGCCTCTTCACCATCGTCGCGATCCTGACGCTGGCTCTCGGCATTGGCGCCAACACCGCCATATTCAGCGTGATGGATGTCATGCTGCTCAGAGCGTTGCCGGTAAAGAATCCGCAGGAGCTGGTTGAGTTCATTAGATTGGCCCCCGACGGCAGCATGATGACCAACCTCCCCTATGCGGTGTTCCAGCACCTTCGCGAAAACACCACGGTGCTGTCCGGCATCTTCGCTTTTATGGCGGACACTCGGGTCCTCCGCGCCGGGGTCGGATCGGAACACTCCCGGGTCCACGAAGTGTCTGGCGGGTTCTTCTCAACTCTGGGAGTCAACCCGCTGCTGGGGCGCACGATCGATCCGAACGACGACCGTCCTGACACCGAACACCAGGTGGTGCTGAGCTACCCCTTCTGGAGCCGTCGCTTCGGACGCGACCCGTCGGTGGTGGGCGCAACGGTGCGTGTAAGCGGCATCCCGTGTACCGTAATCGGGGTGATGCCTCCGGACTTCTTTGGCGTGGACCGTAGCCAACTCCCGGACATGTGGGCTCCTCTCGCATTAGATCGAGATCCGGGTGATGTCTGGGTGCTTGGCCGCCTGAAGCCGGGAGTCTCAATTGCGCAAGCGCGTGCCCAGCTCGAACCTCTGTTCAAACAGGCGCTGGAGTCTTTAAGGGATGGGATGAAGGATTGGCCGGAGCACGAACGAGACGACTTCTTAGCGCAGAAACTGCTCGTGAACCGCGCCACTACAGGCACCTCCGGCCTGCGCTGGCAATACTGGGAATACTCCAATACCCTGAAGATTCTCATCGGGATGACGGGACTAGTCCTGCTCATTTCCTGCGTGAACCTCGCGAATCTGCTCATGGCCCGATCCGCTGGCCGCTTGCATGAGATTGGCATCCGCCTGGCGATCGGCGCAGGTCCGCGGCGCATCTTTCGCCAATTGCTCACCGAGAATCTGGTGTTGGCGCTGCTCGGAGGAGTGGTCGGTCTGCTGATTGCGGCCGGCGGGCACCGGCTTCTGGTGGCCTTCCTTGCTGGCGACCTGCAAAGGGTTTCGCTCAACTTCCGTTTGGACGGGCATGTCCTGGCCTTCAGCCTCGCCATGTCGCTCCTGACCGGACTGCTGTCTGGTGTGCTGCCCGCGCTGCGCGCCGCGCGTGAGGATCTCCTCCCGGCCGTCCACGGCGCATCACACCTCCGGGGCGCGACTCGCCTGCCGTTCGCCAGAAAGCTGCTCACGACCCAAGTGGCGCTATCGTTGATGCTGCTCGTCGGCGCCGGGCTCTTTGTGCGCAGTCTGAGGAACCTGGCCACCACGGATCTGGGCCTGGCACGCGAGAACCTGGTTTTGATGAGGGTCGACCCATCCCTGAGTAGTTCGGTCCGAGATCGGCGAGAATTCTGGATGCAGTTGACCGAGCGCCTTGCCACACTGCCTGGAGTGCGCTCCGTGAGCCTCGCGGGAGACGCTGTCTTCGGTAACGGTGGATGGAACGAAACCATCTGGACCCGGCAGCCTGACGGAGCGGAGCACGATGCAACAGTGCCGTTCAACGTGGCAGGTCCCGGCTTCTTTGAGACAGTGCAAATCCCCCTTCTCACGGGTCGCGAGTTCGGATGGCAGGACCGGGGGAACTCCCCGCCTGTCGCGGTCGTGAATCGGGCTTTCGCCCGGAAATTCTTCGATGACCAGAATCCGCTCGGCAAACGCTTCGGCAATGCGGGTCCTGGTTCAAGCAGCCAAATCGAAATCGTAGGCATCATCGGGGATGCCAAGTACGGCGATCTTCGCGAACAGCCGCAGCCGATGTTCTACTTACCGCTCTTTCAGCACCTCGAAGAGCGTCCTTACCAAGTGCATGCCCGCACGGCGGGCGACTCCGCAACAGCAATCGCGGCCATTCGTCGCGAAATTCAGGCCATGGATCAGGACATCTCGATCGATAATCTCCGGACGATCAACCAAGTTATACACGGTTTGCTTCAGCACGATCGCATGTTCGCTTTTCTGGCGAGCGTGTTTGGCCTGTTGGCCCTATTGCTGACCTCGATCGGGATTTATGGCGTGGTGGCATACCAGGTTACGCGCCGCACCGGCGAAATTGGCATCCGGATGGCGCTCGGCGCGCAGCGCACGGACGTGCTCTGGATGGTTATGCGCGAGACCCTGCTGGTGTTGGCGGCGGGCGCCGCCATCGGGCTACCGGCAGCGGTCGCGGCAGCACGCGTGCTTCGAAGCCTCCTGTTCGCACTGGGACCATCCGACCCGGCAACGATCATCTGGGCGACAGCGACTCTGGTTGGGGCAGGCGCATTGGCTGGCTTCCTGCCCGCGCGGCGAGCCGCATCGATTTCTCCGATGGACGCCTTGCGACATGAATGAAAGGACAGAAACCATGCCATCTAATATTCATCCCGAGACGCACCGGGTGGACTATCTCAAGGGCGTTGACACGCCTACTCTTTCCAATGCTATCGAAGCACTGCGCATACGGCCGCTGAGCGCGGGGTTCGCACCCTGTCAGATTCTCTGTCTTTTCCCGGAATTCGGCCGCATGGTAGGCTACGCAGTGACGGCGCAGGTGGAGACGATGACCACCGCCGCCGCGGACCGGAAGATGTTCCTCTCCCTTTACGAGGCGGTGATGGAATCCCCAAAGCCGGCAGTGGTGGCGTTTCAGGAAGTAGGCCCGCAGCCGGACTATGCCGCTCACTGTGGTGAGGTCATGGCAACGATTTTCCAGCGCCTGGGCGCCGTGGGCTTGGTAAGCGATTGTGCCGTGCGCGATATCCCCGAAGTCAGGGCCCTGCGCTTTCACTACTTCGCCCGCGGGGCAGTCGCCAGCCACGCCTACTTCCACATTGTGCGTGTGGGAGTGGCGATTCAGGTGCACGGTCTGGTCATTTCCCCTGGCGATTTGCTGCACGGGGATGAGAATGGGCTGATCGTTGTTCCGAAAGAGGCGCTCGATAAGCTGCCCGCTGCGGTTGAGGCCGTCCGGACCAGAGAGCGCGCGCTGATGGAGTTTGTACGGGGGCCCGCCTTTACACTCGAGGGATTGCGCGAGCGCATCCTTGAGTGATCTCGGACACGCGTCTGACATTCTGAGCGAAGCGAAGAATCTTTGCAGTTGGTAAGTTCCAGAACTACCGAGATTCTTCGCTTCGCTCAGAATGACAGACCTCGAGGAAATCTACCATGAAACAAATCGTACTGAGTGTTCTCGCCGGAAGTCTGCTTCTCTTTTGCCTCGCTCTGCTACCTCTTTCATCCCAGATGCGCCCCCCACAGCCGCTAACGCTGCTTCTTAAATGCCCGGAGGGAGATTGCCCGCTGCTTCAAGGGATACCGCAGACAGCGGGGATGCGCAGCGGCTTCGTCCGGCTGAAGCCTGGAGGAACAGTCGGCTGGCACACCACCGGCCAAAACGAAGAGGCGCTAGTGGTCCTGCGCGGCCGGGGCGAGGCCCGCGTCGAAGGCCAGCCAGGGCGCGCCATTGAGGCGCCGATGCTCGTTTACATCCCTCCTGCAACGCGCCACAACGTCGCCAACACCGGCGACGAGCCGTTGGAATACGTGTATGTAGTCAGTGCTGCGACCCTCGCGCAGGAGCAAACGGCTTCCCCGCTTGTGCCGGAGACGTATTGGCCGACACACGGATGGCGATCCTCCACTCCGGAAGCCCAAGGCATGGACTCAGAGGTACTCGCACAGGCCTTCGATTACGTCCGGCAAAACCAGATTCCCATCCATAGTTTGCTGATCGTGCGCAACGGTTACGTTGTGCTGGACGCATATTTCTATCCCTTCCAGGAAGGCCTGGTACACGACGGGGCGTCGATGACCAAGAGCATTACGTCCACGCTCATCGGAATTGCCATCGGCGAGCACAAGCTCAGCAGCGTGCTCCAGCCGGTGCTTGCGCTCTTTCCCGGACGGAACGTCGGCAACCGCGACGAGCGGAAAGATCGCATGACCGTCGAGCACCTCCTGACCATGACCTCAGGCCTGGATTGCCATGTTGACCACGGCGAAATCACCCTGAGGGAAATGATGCAAAGCAAGGACTGGGTGCAGTTCATGCTCGATCGCCCCATGCTGGCAGAACCCGGCAGCAAATTTGAATATTGCAGCGGGGGCATGCACTTGCTTTCAGGAATCATTTCTCAGACCACGGGCAGCAGTGCGCTGGAATTTGCGCGACGCGAGCTCTTCCAACCTCTGGGCATTGAGGACGTCATCTGGCCTTCCGATCCTCAGGGAGTCAGCCACGGCTGGGGCGATCTCCACCTGCGGCCGCGCGACATGGCCAAGATTGGCTACCTGTGGCTCCACCAGGGGCGCTGGGAAGGCCGGCAAATCGTCCCGGCGGAGTGGATGCAGGCGGCAACGCACGCCCATTCGCATCCCGGCCAGAGCAATGTGGAATATGGGTATGGATTCTGGGTCTATCCGCAAAGGGGCGAATACGAAGCGCTGGGGCGCGGAGGCCAGCGTATCACCGTTACGCCGGCCCAAAATCGCATTGTCGTGTTTACCGGTGGAGAATTCGAACCGGGAGACATCGGAAAGTTCATCGGAGAATCGATCAAATCCGACCAGCGCCTGCCGGAGAATCCGGCCGGCCACGCTCGCTTGGCGGCAGCGGTCAGCGCCGCTGCTCGGCCCCCGGAAGCGCCGGCGACTCCAATGTCCAAAGTTATCTCCGGCAGGAAGTACGTGGTTGAAGCCAATCCTCGGGGACTGAAATCGTTCTCGCTCACCTTTTCAGGACCGAGCGAAGCGGTCGCACATCTGGAATCAACCGACGGCCGGGTTGAACAGCGGCCGGTCGGTCTTGATGGGATCCCTCGACTTTCCCCCGGCGGTCGGTTTGGGCTACCCGTAGCATTGCAAGGCCGGTGGGAAACCAATAACACGTTTATTTTTGACTATGATGAAGTTGCCAACATCAATTCCTACCGCTTCCGGCTCACGTTTGTCCACGACGACGTCAGCATCGAGCTGAGCGAAAAAACCGGCTTGGTGGAAGCCAAGTTCCATGGGAAATCAGTCGGTAACTGACGCCTGTACGACGTGACTTGGAAGGGAGCGCTATTCTCGTGAATACAATACCTGTGGTGACCATGACCGCTGCTGAGTTTCCCTTGCGCAAATACCGGGCACGAATTTGGGCCCTAGCAGGTTTTCTGTGTGTCTTCTTGGCTGCGTGCAATGGGATTGCGCAAGCGGCGCCTGATACGGAATGTCCGTCATTCGTAGAGCATAACCCCATTGCCTGTCATTCTGAGCGAAGCGAAGAATCCCGGCATTTTTTCGCACTGGTTGAGCTTTCAAATGCGGGGATTCTTCGCTTCGCTCAGAATGACAGGCGGTGGCCTTTTCTTCTGCGAATGACGAACAACCCGTATGAGGCCACAGATAACATCCGCAGACTCACACGACCTCTGGTCCTGGACGGCAAAATGGGGGACCCGGGGTGGAAGTCGGCGACCAGGTACGCGGATTTTAAGATGCGCCACCCCGAGGCCGGCCAATCGCCCTCGGAGCGCACCGAGGTATATCTGGCATACGATGCGGCAACTCTCTACGTGGCCATTCGAAGCTTCGGCGATGAGCCCAAAAAGATACGGGCGATAGCCACCACCGGGGACGATGCGTGGAAAGATGATTGGGCCGTCCTCTGCCTCAATACCTACGACGACGCCCTCAATAGCTTGTTCTTCCTGGTGACGCCCGGAAATGTTCGGTCGAGCGGCACCCTCGACAACGACAACAAGCCCCAGCTCACGGTGGACATGAAATGGGAAAGCCAGACCAGCGTCGTCGACGACGGTTGGATCGCAGAGATGGCGATTCCCTTGCCCATCCTGGCCTTTCAGGGTAGCGATCGCGTCACCATGAGCTTCAAGGTGGCTCGCTTCATAAGCAGGAAGGGAGAGGAAGAGAACCTCCCGGAGATGAAACTGGACCAGCGCGAGTATGAACACTACCGCGAGATTGTCCTACGCGACGTTGTCCCGTCGTCGCTGCCCGCCTCCGAAGTTTACCGGCAGGGGCTGGAGAACTTAAGGCGCGACCGGCTACAACTGCACCGCTTGGGGTACGAGGAACAGCTCCACAAGTGGGGCGACGCCTCGGTGCTTGACTACCTGATCTTTCGTTCGCGCGAACTCAAGGCCAGCCGCCATCCGTTCCACTTCCAGCAAGCTCCGGAAGACGCGAGGGTCGCGGCTTTGCTCGCGGCCATGGAGTATGCCTCCGGAAAGCGCGTCGGCAACTTGGACCAGTTCCTCACCAGAAGTGGCACGACTTCATTTCTTGTGATTAAGGACGACGCCTTGATCTATGAACACTACTTCAACGGTTACCGCAAGGACTCGATGGTGACCTCGTTTTCTATGGCCAAGTCGTTCGATTCAACCCTGGTTGGCATTGCGCTTGATGAAGGGAAGATGGGCAGCGTCCACGATCCGATCACCAAGTATCTGCCCGAGCTGTCACGACGAGATGCGAGGTTTGCGCAAATCACGATTCAAGACTTGCTGCTGATGTCATCCGGCATCCGCTACGACGAAGACCGGCCGTACCGTGACAACGACGTGACCTATCAAGCCACCGACCTGCGCCAGGCGGCTATGGAAAAGACCGCCATCGTGGATGCCCCCGGGAAACTTTGGCTCTATAACAACTACCATCCGCTTCTCCTGGGCATGATCCTGGAACGGGTGACCGGCAAATCTGTGACCGCGTACTTGCAGGAAAAGCTGTGGGAGCCCCTGGGGATGGAATACCCCGGCTCGTGGAGCATTAACGGCGACCAAGACGGTCTGGAAAAAATGGAAGGTGGCATCAATGCGCGGGCGATTGACTTCGCCAAATTCGGGCGCCTGATGCTGAACGATGGACAGTGGGAGGGGAAGCAAATCGTGTCGCAGGCCTGGGTGGAGCAAGCTACTCAACCCGAAGAGAAGCCCTCCAGCTACTATGAAGACGATCCTTTCTTCGTCTCCCAAGGCCATTACTACAAGTACTTCTGGTGGGGCGACAAACGTCCCGGGGGCAAGAGCGACTTCCATGCCGTGGGTAACAAGGGACAATACATTTACATCTCGCCCCAGAAGAGGGTGATCATTGTCCGCAACGGCTTCGATTTCGGAATCCCATCGTCACGATGGGCACGCCTGTTCTACCAACTGGCGGACGGCTTGTAAGAAACTCCGGCGGGCTCCCACGCTGGATTGGGAAGCTGGTGCAGCGGCGTAGCTGAGGGAATGTTCCCTCGAGTACCACCGGTCGATCTGCCGGCATCCGAGGGATTAGCGGCGATTTGGTTCTCCGTCACCGCCGGGCCCTGGCTGCTTACGCTGGGTGGCCAGGCTCAGAAGAACAACCACACCCCAGCCCAAGATCGCCAGCATCAGGAAGAAGCAAGTTGCCGAGATCTGTTCCTGGTTCTTGCCGACCAGATAAGATCGGTCAGCGATAATCGACTGATAGCTCGCGTGACAACCATGGTAGCTCACCGAGAGGAATGCTGCCAGCGCCGGCAGCACCAAGCCGGCCGGGAAGAGCTTTTTGAGGATGGAGGCGAGATTCCTGTTGGGGAAAGCGCCGGCGAGCCCGGCGAGCGGGCGGCGCAGAAAGGCATAAGCCGCCATGGCGATCACGATCGACAGCACGCCAACAGAGAAGTACGAAACGATCAGGTACTGTTCATTGCTCATGCTTCGCTCGCAGAACGGCCACGAGGACGGTAATCAGAATGAGATAGCCCAGCAGAAATCCGAAGAAGTACTGGCAGACTTCTTGCACGCCCGCCGCGACTCTCCAAACGTATTCCATGAAGGGATCGCTCGGCTTGAAGTTGAAGGTCGTTCCGATGCCGCCCGCGAAGGCGGCCAGCAATAGGCCGATAAGAAAGCTTCGTAGGTAGAACGTGGTGCCGTCGGGTAACTTCAGGGCTTGGTTCAGCAGGCTTTCGAGGCTCTTCGATACGAGAGCCCAGATTGCAAACGTCAGGGCGAGCGACAGCGCGAGCAGAATGACGAATCCGGCGAAGTTCTGAGGGCTCATACCAGTGCTCCATCCTTGTCTCTACGCAGATGATACGGTCGTTTCAGTACTAGCTCGAGTCTCGGCGAGTGTACACCCGCCAGCCTGATGGAGCAAGAGGACACTAGGACCTCACGGCATTTCTTTGTATGCCTTCCGAACCACCTCGACGCCGGCCGCGTAGTCAGGGTGTGGGCGGAAATCCGGCGGAGTCCCCCAAGCATAGCCAAAGAAATCACAGCCCGCGTCGAACCATTTCTTCCAGGTATTTGGGTCACTTACCCCGTCCTGTCGCCCCACGATTGTGGTCATGACGCGTTGATGCGGTTTGCGGATGCTGAGGAGCCAGGGTACGACCGTGTCGGACGATTCCGCCAAGAGCATGTCACTCTCGTTGAGCATGGGGTGATTCACCCACAACTCTTCAGCCGGTTTGCGGTAAGGTACGTTGAAATAGATTTTTGTCTCGCGGTTTCCTCTATGAACGGCCTCGCGTATGCGGTAAAACTGCTGCGCGAGAACCTCTCGCTTGTACTGGAGGCTTTCCTCAGACGCTATTTTGGCGGCATCGTCCGGCATATCACGCCCGATAATCTCTCGGAACGGACCTTTCACAAACCATGCCGGCTGCACAGGGAGATTATTGGATTGGAGGTTCCCGTACACGAACCAGTCGAACACAATCCACTCCACCGGGTAGAGGCGAAGAAACTCCTCCACCCGCGCGCACAGCAGGTCCGTCCAGGGGCTCTCGGGCGCCAGGAAACCCCACCAGCCATAGTTTCGGCTGGTGGGAATTACCCAGGAGTTCCGCATATTGCTCATGATCAAGTCTGCCCCGACACAGAAGTACGCATGGAAAGGCAGGTGTGCCTTCCGGGATAACTTGAACAGCTCAGGAAACAGATTCCCGCCAGGTCCAGGGGCTACTGGTCCATATTTCGTCGGATAAAAGGCATAGCCGCCGAAGGTGTAGGCCTGGCAGAACATCACGTTGACGCCAAACTCCTTATGCCAGTCGAAGTAATCTTGCGGGTTAATAAAAGCCCAGTCTTGCGGCGCGGCGGGCGGTGTTTCCCGAACAGGTTTGTCGAGGCGCACCCAATTCAAGTCGCAGCAAAACAGCTTAATCGGTTTGCCGCCCGACGGTAGATCCCTGGCCCCACTGGGTCCATTGCCTGCTTGGCCGCCCCTTGTCTTCGGCACCTCGGCGTTGATGGGCAATGGTCTTCTTGCCGAGACCATCAAACCCAGCGACGCGAGCGAAGTCTTATAAAGGAAGCCTCTTCGGCTCAGCTCCTGGCGAACTTGGCTTTCTAAGGGAAAGGGTGTCATAGGTTTCTCCTAGGCGTGGCTAATACGGGTTGTTCGTCATTCGTAGAAAAAAAGGCCACCGCCTGTCATTCTGATCCCGCCCTGCGGGAGAAGAATCCCCGCATTTGAAACCTCAATCAGCGCCAAGAAACTGCCGGGATTCTTCGCTTCGCTCAGAATGACAGACAATGGGGTTATCCTCTACGAATGACGCACATTGCGTATAAATCCGAGCTTCGCGGGAAGAGCATCAGTTGTGGTCATCGTTTTCTTCATCACTCAAGTCTCCCACCAAACCCGGTGAATGCGAATGATACCCCCGGCAGCAGCGCCCGGTCTAGGGCGAGAATCGGGTGCGGCTCGCTGCCGCACGGGGTCCGACGGACCACGGTTCCAGCGTCCAATTCTACGGGCCAGCCTCGAAGGCCCCAAAAAGCAGTTGACATCCTACAGCCAGGGGTGTAGATTGCCTACAGCCATGAAACCAAAAACAGAACGCTATCAAAATCGCATTGAGTTGCTGCAAGGCACGCTCGACATGCTCATTCTGCAAACCTTGCAGTGGGGAGCGCAGCACGGATACGGGATCAGCCAATCCATTCGCGGGCGCTCGGGCGAAGTCTTGCAGGTTGAGACCGGGTCGCTCTACCCAGCGCTCCATCGCCTCGAAAAGCAGGGGTGGGTAACGTCGCAGTGGAAGCAGACGGAGAGTAATCAGCGCGCCAAGTTCTATCGCCTCACCCCGGCGGGCAAGAAGCAGTTGCTCTCTGAGCAGGCCCGCTGGGCGCAGATCGTCAACGCCGTTGCGGGCATCATGAATCCTGCTCCTGATGGAGGTTAGATTCTGCCCTCTCCCCAGGGGAGAGGGTGGCCCGCGGCCGGCGTTTTCACCAGCCGGCGCGGGCCGGGTGAGGGGTCACTTGGGCTGCCTGAATTGCAAATATCTGGGGGTTAGCCATGAGTCTCTGGGACTGGTTGTTTCACCGGCGCCGGCGTGAAGAGGAACTGGACGAGGAGGTCCAGGCTCATCTGCGCATGGCCGCACAGGAGCGCATGGAGCAAGGCGCAGCCGCCGAACAAGCCCGCGCCTCGGCCGTCTGCGAGTTCGGCAACGTCACCCTAATTAAAGAGGTCACGCGCGACATGTGGGGATTTCGTTGGCTTGAAACCTTACTGCAAGACCTTCGTTACGGCCTGCGGGCGATGCTGAGAAACCCGGGCTTCACCGTAGTCGCCGTCCTGACGTTGGGCCTGGGCATCGGCGCCAACACGGCAATCTTCAGCCTGCTCAACGCCCTGATGTTACGCATGCTTCCGGTGCGGAATCCCGGGCAGCTTGTGGAACTGCTGCATCGCTACCCGGGGGAACCGCGCATGAACGGATTCTCGTGGCACAGTTACGAGCACTTTCGGGATAACAACCACGTCTTCTCGGGACTCATCGGCGTTATGCCTTCCCATTTCCAGGTGCGCGGTGAAGGCCTCGAACCGGAGACGGTGGATGGCGAGTATGTGGTGACGGACTTCTTCCCGGTCCTCGGGGTGAAGCCCGTGATCGGCCGGCTGATTGGTCCACAAGACGACCAGATGGGTGCGGCTGGTTCGGCAGTGGCCGTGGTGAGTTGGTCCTACTGGAAGAGCCGGTTTAACCTGGATCCGGGAATTCTGGGTAAGCAAATCACTGTGGAAGATGTGCCGCTGACGGTTGTCGGGGTAACCCCGCGTGAGTTCTTTGGATTAATGACATGGTCCAGGCCAGACGTCTGGTTACCCGTGGCCATGGAGCCCGTGATCGGTCACCCCAGCCAGATGACCTCTGGTCGAATGCCGTTAGGCCTGATCGGGCGATTGAAGCCCGGGGTGTCCATTGAGCAGGCGCGCGCGGAAATGAGCGTGCTGTTTCAGTTTACCGTCGAGGAAATGACCAAGAACAGTAAAGATCCCCTTTGGCGCCAATTGAAAATGGAAGTGGCGCCGGCGGGCGCCGGATTGTCGACGCTGCGGGATAACTTCGCGAAGCCACTGCTGTACCTGATGGCCTTGGTGGGCCTGCTGTTACTCATCGCATGCACAAGCATAGCCAGTATGCTGCTGGCGCGCGCCGTCGGCCGCCAACGCGAAATGGCATTGCGCGTTTCCCTGGGCGCCGGCCGGTTCCGCCTGGTGCGCCAATTGTTGACTGAATCTCTGCTGCTTTCTGCGGCGGGCAGCCTGATGGGTGTCTTCCTGGCGTATTTGGGCGCTAAGGCGCTCCTCCAGATCATTACCTCCGGGCGGCAGATTGTGGGATTGCCGGCTCACCTCGAGATCGACGTTCACCCGGATGTGCACGTGTTGCTTTTCACTGCCGGAGTCGCATTGTTGACCGGAGTACTGTTCGGACTGGTGCCCGCTTGGACCGCGTTCGCTTCCGCCCCGTCGCCTTCGCTGCGGGAAATCGGGACGGCTGGGGAAACAAGGCTCCAGCGCCTTTTCGGAAAGAGCCTGGTGATGGCCCAGGTGGCCTTGTCGGTGGTGCTGTTGAGCGCCGCCGGCCTGTTTGTCGGACACTTATGGAATCTACAGCACCTCAATCTGGGTTTCCGCCGCGATCACGTTTTGCTGCTGACCCTCGACCCGAGGCGCAGTGAATACAAGGGCGAGCAATTATCCCGCCTGTACCAGGAACTGCTGGGGCGCATGGAAGCGATTCCGGGTGTGCGCTCGGCCACGCTCAGCGCCGGTACTCCGGTCTCGGGCGCGGGGGCTTCCAGTTTCGCCAACGTGGAAGGTCACCCGGAAAAGCCTGAAGATCGCCGCTACGTTTCCTTAAATTGGGTCGCGCCGAAGTACTTCCAGACACTCGGCACGCCACTCCTCGCCGGGCGGGACTTCAATTACCAGGACCAGGGCGGCCCGCGCCTGGCGATCGTCAACCAAGCGATGGCGCGGTATTACTTCGCCGACGGCAACCCCATTGGAAAGCATTTCTGGCTCGACCGCGACTGGAAGGGCTTCGGCCCTGACAAGACTTACGAAATCGTAGGAATGGTAGGCGACGCGAAGTATTACGACATTAGTGAAGGCACGCACCGCACCATCTACTTCAACGCCTTCCAGGAGGGGCACGCGCCCTCGCACTTTGCGCTTTGGACCAGTGTTGATCCCGGGACCGTGGCTCCCGAAGTGCGCCGCGCGGTGCGCGAGGCGGCGAAAACGATACAGGTGGCGCAGGTCACGACGCTGGCCGACCAAGTGGATGCATCCATTGTCCCGGAGCGGCTCATTGCCACGCTATCGGGCTCCTTTGGCGCGCTGGGCGCGCTGCTCGCGGTCATTGGACTTTACGGTCTGTTGGCGTACACGGTGGCACGCCGCATCAAGGAGATCGGAATCCGCATGGCGCTGGGCGCGCAAGCGGCGGACGTGCGCAGGATGGTGATGATCGCGGGACTATGGTGGTTGGCCATCGGTATCGGCATCGGCGTGTCGGTGAGCTTCGCGGTCGGCAGAATTCTCCAAAACCGAATCTGGGGAATCAATTCAGCCGATCCGCTGACCCTCGCTGCCGTTGCTTTGCTATTGGCGGCGGTGGGCCTCGTGGCGTGCTACATCCCCGCACGCCGGGCAACGAAAGTCGATCCCATGGTGGCGCTGCGGTACGAATAAAGCAGTGGCTAGTGGTTAGTGGCTAGTGGCTAGACCATTTGCGATTTTCGATTGCAAATTGTCGATTGACCGAGAAACGAAACTCGAAAATCGAAATCCGAAAATCGCGACTCAGCAGTCGAATTTCGAGTTTCGATTTTCGAATTTCGAGTTTCGAACAACGCCATCGCTGGCATCATGGGCCCCGTACTGGAGGAGGGACAGTCATGAGTTTCTGGAATTGGCTGTTGCATCGCAAGAAGCGCGAAGCAGACCTGGACGAGGAGGTCCAGGCTCATCTGCGCATGGCCGCACAGGAGCGCATGGAGCAAGGCGAAACCGCCGAGCAAGCTCGCGCTTCAGCCGTTCGCGAGTTCGGCAACGTCACCTTAGTGAAGGAGGTGACGCGCGACATGTGGGGATTTGGATGGCTTGAAACGTTGCTGCAAGACGCGCGTTACGGCCTTCGGCAATTACGTCGTAACCCCGGTTTCACTGCGGTCGCCGCCCTTACCCTCGCCCTCGGCATCGGCGCGAACACAGCAGTGTTCTCGATCATGCACGCAACTCTGCTGAAGCCTCTGCCCTTCCGGGACCCGGCGCGGCTGGTGCTTGCCAGCGCCACATTCGGCGGCACGCCTAACCCCATGGCGTCGGCCCCGGACTACTACGATTACCGCGAGCAGGCCGACCGTTTCGAAGGCTTTTCTGCGGTGTTCCCATTTGGGCAGAAGACAACCGTGACGGGCGGCGCCGAACCTGAGCGTGTCTCCTTCATCTACGTTGCGCACGACCTCTTCCGAACCTTGGGCGTTGCTCCGGCGGCGGGCCGCTGGTTCACGCCGGAGGAGGGCCTGGCCGGAGGGCCGCCGGTCGTCATGGTGAGCGAGCGCTTCGCTCAGCGCCGGTTCGGCGCCCCTCGCAACGCGGTGGGGGCTTCCCTGGCCGTCGATGGGAAACCCTTCACGGTGGTTGGCGTCATGCCCGCCACCTTTCACTTGCTCAACGACGTCGATGTCTGGGCGCCGATGCGTCGTGGCGAGTCTGTGGCGGGGGCGCCAAGGCAGTTCCATAACTGGCTGATCGTCGCGCGTCTGAAACCCGGCATCTCCATCGCGAGCGCGCAGCGCCAGGTAGACGTCATCTCGAAGCGTCTGGAACAGCAGTATCCGGCATCGAATACCAGCAAGGCGCTGCGGCTGGATCCGCTTCAGGCCGCGCTCGCAGGGCCGCAGACGCCGCGCCTCTTCCTGCTGATGGGCGCGGTCGGCTTGGTTCTGCTCATCGCGTGCGCAAACGTGGCCGGCTTACTGCTGGCGCGGGGCTCGGTACGCCGCTCGGAGTTGGCAGTGCGAGCGGCGCTGGGCGCCTCTCGCGTCCGGATAGCCGGACAGTTGCTTGTGGAGAGCGTGACGCTGGCGCTGCTCTCGGGCGTCCTGGGCGTGGCGCTCGCGTTCTGGCTCAACCGGCTGCTGCCGCTGGTGACGGGTCTGAGCGACCCCGGCACCGCGTCCAAAGGCCTGGACTGGCCGGTCTTGCTGTTCGCGCTGGCGCTCTCGATCCTGGCTGGCGCGCTCTTCGGCGTGGCGCCCGCCCTGCGCGGGTCATCGCGGCTCCTGGCGCAGGATCTGTTGTCGGGCACGCGTGCCACCGGGACGATGGCGGGGACGTCGTTACGGGGCGCCCTGGTGGTGGGCCAGCTAGCCGTCTCGCTGGTGTTGCTGGTTGGCGCCGGCCTGCTCATCCGAAGCTTCGCACGTCTGGCCGCCACCGACCTAGGCTTCGATGTCCAACACCTGTTGACCGGCGAAATCCAGTTGCTGGCGGAGCAGTATCCGGACCCAAATCAGCGCATCCAGTTCTTCGACGGCCTGCGCGAGGATCTTGCCGTCATCCCCGGCGTGCAGGCGGTCGGCTTCATCAGCCAACTGCCGATCCGCAATCCGGCCAACAACGTCCCAGCCTGGGACGCCGATCACCCGCCGGCAAACCCGGCCGACCAGCGCACGGCGTTCAGGCGCATCGTGCTGCCCGGCTACTTCGACGCCGTGCGAATCCCGCTCCTCTTCGGACGTGACTTCGGGAAGGGAGACCACGAGCACGCCCCGCTCACCATGGTCATCAATGAAGAGATGGCGCGCACGCTGTTCGCGGAGCGCAACCCGCTGGGGCGGCGCGTGTCCGTGGACATGGGCGGCCCGCAGCCAGCCACGTTCGCGGTGGTGGGCGTGGTGGGAAACGCCCGCCTCAACTTCGTTGGCGACAGCGCCCGCATGGCGATGTATCTGTCTTACTACCAGTTCCCGCAGGCAACCCTGCGGTTCGCCATCCGGACCGAGCAGGAGCCCGAGTCGATCACGCGGAGCGTCCGCAGACTTGTTCTGGCCCGCAATCATGACATCCCCGTGGAGAATCTGACCAGCATGGAGCGGCTGATCGGCGACTCGCTGGTGCCCCAGCAAGTCTCCGCCATCGTGGTTACGCTCTTCGCGGTTGTTGCGCTGTTGCTGGCGTGCGTCGGCCTCTACGGCGTTCTGGCCTACTCTGTCAGCCAACGAACACACGAGATCGGGCTCCGCATGGCGCTGGGCGCCGAGCGGCGTGATGTGCTGAAGCTGATTGTCGGGCAAGGATTCACGCTGACGCTATTCGGCGTGGGAATCGGAATCGTGGGCGCGGTGGCGGTCACGCGCTTGCTCGCGGGCCTACTCTACGGCGTCAAGCCCACCGACCCGGCCACTTTCTTCGCGGTAGGGCTCCTGCTATCGAGCGTTGCGTTACTGGCATGCTACATCCCTGCCCGCCGGGCGGCGAAGGTCGATCCCATGGTGGCGCTGAGGTACGAGTGATTGTTGATTGGCGATTGTCGATTGGCCGAGAAACGAAACTCGAAAATCGAAATCCGAAAATCGCGACTCAGTAGTCGAATTTCGTTTTTCGAATTTCGAGTTTCGTTTTTCGAATTTCGAGTTTCGATTTTCGAATTTCGATTTTCGAATTTCGTTTGCAGGACAATCGGCAATTCGCTCGAAGTGGTCCCCCCATAAACAGGCCCATTGCAACCGCAGGTCTGGTTTCGGAATCTGACCTTGTATTGAGAAAAAGCCAATAATGTTGGGGCTTTTTCGAAGATCGTGACGGGGGTGAATCCATGCCAGCCAACTCACACTCCGCGGCGCTTACGCCTCTCCCGGTGATGGCACGCCCTCTAAGCCATTCGGTGGCTCGAAAGGGCTGCGTCAGCTTGGTCGCTCTTTGGCTTGTCCTTCAAGCACACCTCGTGGGTTTTGCCCAGAGTCACCACGAATCAGTTCGCCTCGACTCTACTTTGGATATTCTCACTCCAACGCTCGAATCAACCTTGCACACCGCCTTGCCTGAGCAATACATATGGGGTGGTCAGGCAGGGGACACGAGCGGGACCGCGTACTATTACTTTCGGAAAACCTATTCGTTAAGAAGGGTCTCGCCGGTGGCCACGCTCTATCTGGCGGGCCCAAACTATATTAGGGTGTACATCAATGGACAACTGTTGGCCAGCGGGGAGCGTGATGCCAAGGATAGAATTCGGCCATTTGTGCTAGGGATAGATGTATCCGGACAAATGCGGGCAGGCCGGAACGTGATTGCCGTCGTGGCGCCCCAGGGTGACAGATTGGTGATGAAAATCGTCCCGGCTTCGCTCCAGGTCATGAAGCCTGCGGTTCTTGTGACCGATGCCACTTGGAAGTGCGATTTCCACTTCCGCGCGGGATGGGAGAGGCCGGGATTCGACGATCGCACCTGGCCGGATGCACAATCGCTGGGACGCATCGAGGAGAAGAGTGATTTCTTTCAGGGCAACGAGGACGCGGGCATGTACCGCTGGCCGGGTTATGACGGCATTTCACCTTTCCTTGCCCGTGCGGTTTTGAAGGCAAGAGAGATCGTCTATGGCTCTGAAGGGATGGGGAAACTCCGCAACATTTCGGCGCTGCTGGAGAGTGGTCTGGTCGTGGTCCAGCGGCTACCCGCGCCTCCCCGCAAAAGCGCGGTCCAAGGTGCCGAGAAAACGCCTCCGAGCTCGAATGAGGCTGTGGTGTTCCTGCCCGCCCGAAAGGTTCCGCCCTCGGAGTATCCTTACCTGGTGTTGGGCTTTGGGAAAGAGTGCCCTGGTCGCATTCGCGTGATCTCCGCCTCGCCCGCGCCCATGCGCCTGGAGGTTCAATATGGCGAATCCGTCGAGGAAGCTTTGTCCAGCCCCTACCTTGGGGCTAACGAGCTTGTCGTGCCTCCCTACGGAACAGTTTATGGCCCCAAGAGCGCCTTCGCATATGCGCTGATCAGATTTCTAGGAGGGTCATCGCCCCTGCGTTTCAAGGCCATCGACGTGGATTACATTTACTACCCGGTAAGGCAGATGGGTTCCTTCGAGTCCTCGGATCCTCTGCTCGATAAGATTTGGCAAGTGGGTGCCTACACCGCGCACCTCTGCATGCAGGACGCCATTTGGGACGGACCCAAACGAGACAGGATGTGCCTGGCCGGCGGGCTGGACGTCAGCGCGCGCGTGATCAGCAGCGTTTTTGGCGACCGCTTCTTGATCGACAAATCCTTGAAGGGCTTGATTGCCGACGCCGGGAACCCTGTGAGCAAGGACGTAAACGGAATCCCCGGATACTCGGCTCTTTGGGTGCTCTGCGAGGCGGATTATTTTCGCCACACGGGAGACATCGTGCATCTGAGGTCCGTTCATGAATCGCTGCGCGGTTTGATGGAGTACATGGCAACGCAGCTTGATGACAAGGGCCTCTTCACCAATTCAAAGAATCGCTCGACCTTCGTCGACTGGTCTCCCGATTTGGACGGGGACTCCGCCGAATCACGCCGCGTGACGCTGATGGAATTCTTGCAGGCCTTCTCCGAGGGCGCCTGGCTTTTGGAGCAAGCGGGTAACTCCTCAGCCTCGGATAGATTCCAACGAATCGCTGAAAAGCTCCGGGGAGATACACTCAAAAACTCGCTTGATCCCACAAGAAATATCTTTGGTGAACGCTGGCAGAC
>JBEKME010000025.1:0-59627 GCA_050008675.1 Terriglobia bacterium | reverse complement strand
CACTGCTGCCTCCCGTAGGAGTCTGGCCCGTGTTTCAGTGCCAGTGTGGCCGTGCGCCCTCTCAGGCCGGCTACCGATCATCGCCTTGGTGAGCCGTTACCTCACCAACTAGCTAATCGGCCGCAGCTCCCTCCTCCAGTGACCCTTGCAAGGCCTTTGATCCCAACGACCTGCGTCATCGGGATGTTATGCGGTATTAGCCCAGGTTTCCCCAGGTTATCCCCCACTCGAGGGTAGGTTAGCTACGTGTTACTCACCCGTTCGCCACTTTACTCACCCGGATGTATTGCTACACCCAAGCTTTCTCGTTCGACTTGCATGTGTTAGGCACGCCGCCAGCGTTGATTCTGAGCCAGGATCAAACTCTCGTTTGAAACTTGGCTCGCTCACAGACTTTGCAGTTCCAGGCCTCCCGATTGAATCGGAAGAAATCAACCTGGTCTTGTACCGCCCTTATGGACGGCTCTACATCGGCCTGCAAGCGTTGACTTGTGAGTTCTCCTCCCGAATCGAATCCGGGAGAAGTATATCGTTCCACCCCTTGTCCTGAACTGTACGGTCCAGGGTTTGCCAGCGGGGCAGAACGTGTCGCTCAGCATTTGGACCGAAGTCCTCGAAGGACTCAGTCCGTTTGACGTGGCATGCTCAACTCAATTGTCAAAGAGCTTTGTCTCCCGCCGATGGCGGGGTCCCCCAATTGGGGAAAGTTGGAAAGCTTACGCTTGAGGCTTCTCTTATCTGCCTGGCAGGTCTTTCCAGCACTTACTCTGTACGCTGTTTAGCTTGCAGAGCAGTTATCTATTCTACGCAGGCATTGGACAGTTGTCAAGGGGTTCTTCAAAATATTCCTAATTTTCTTTTCCACGCCTGATTCGGACCCTCCCGCCTATGTTTTGAGGTTATCCTGCCGAAGTTTCTCACTGTACCAGTAAGGCGGCCACCGATCAGCGCCAGGCAGTTCGCCGGTTCTCTGCAAGCCGCACATCCCGAGATGAAGGTCTTGTACATGTCCGGCTGAACCAACGGTACCGTGGTCAAGCACGGGACACTTAACGATGCAGGCGCATTCGTGCAAAAGCCGTTCACGCCAGAGAAACTGCTGACAAAGACCCGTAAAGTGATAAGCTTTTCTGGAAAGCGCGAAGCCTAAAGACGCCTCACTGAAAAGAGGATTCCTCATCTGGATCCTGGTGGTGCGGCACGCGATATTAGATCCTATGATCTTTGAGTGGCTTTTCGAAAGACACCTTGAAAAGCCGCAGGCCCGGAAAGCGGGACCTGCGCCACCCGCCCCGAGCAGACTCGGGTCCGAGACTTCAGGTGAGGAGCAAGTTCCGGCTTTTGAGGGAGTGCTGGCACGGAAGATTGAGCTGGAGTATTTTGAAGGGAGGCTTTGGTGTGTACACTCGCAGCTACGCGGACTCCGGGATGAAGGTCCCCGTTGGCAGATTGTTGGAAGGCAATTGCTAAACGGGGCCAGCATGGCACTACATCGCCAAAACTTCGCGATTTGCGCCAGCGCCCGGCAGCTTGAACTCGGTCAGCATTGCTCTTCCATGAACCGATAGCGATTTCCATGGCAGGATCTTACAAACTGAAGCCGGACCAGCGAGAGGTTGTGCTCGAGGGGCAGGACTCTCCTATTCCCCACCTGCATCCGGGGACTTCCGGCACGGACTGGATGATGGTCTCCCTTCTGCTGATGTGCATCCTCGTCCGCGTAATCACCTGGACGGTCTGCTTACCTACCAACCGGCAAGCCGACACCGAAGAATATGCGGCGCTGGCTTACCGGTTCATGACCCATGACTTCAGAAACTACAGCGCGGACCGGACCCCTGTTTATTCGTTTCTGCTGCTGGCGGCAAGACTCGATTACCACGCCGTCTGGTTCATTCAAAACATCCTGGGGATTGCCACATCCCTGTTGCTTTACGCCGCAGCGAAGGATCGGACCCGTAAGCGGGGGCTCGCATTCTTGGCTGGCGCGTCGAATTCCATTTTTCTTAACCAGTTGATGTTTGAGCCGTTCCTCATGACAGAGACGCTGGCCGCGTTTTTCCTGGTCTTGTCCCTGTTCCTCTGCCTCAGGTTTTGCCGAAACTGCGACCCCAGCCGGGGAGGCAGTCGCACGTTGTTGTTGCATCTGGGTGTTATACTCGGGCTGGCGGCGCTTTTGCGGCCCCTGTTCCTATATCTGCCCATCGTGTTTGGCGCCTATGTCTGGGATGAATCGGCTGAAACGAAATCGCGCCTACGGCAGAGGGTTTCCCTTGTTGCAAGAGTCGCGCTTCCGGCTTTGCTGCTGGTCCTGGGCTGGTCCGCCTTCAATTATGTTGAGGCAGGCTACTTTGGCCTCACGGCCCTGGGCGGCTACAGCCTGACGAACCATAGCGGGGCCTTCATGGAGTTGGCTCCTGACCGTTATGCCACCATCCGCGACCTCTACCTCCATTATCGGAGAATCCAGGTTGCCGCCCTCGGCAACAATACAGGGACGATCTGGAAAGCGTATCCGTACATCCTCCAAGCTACAGGGTACTCCTACGTTCAGCTCTCCCGGCAACTGACCCGGCTCTCCCTCTGGCTCTTCGTCCATCACCCCCTGCTCTATACCCGCCATGTGGGCCTCTCCGTTAGGCTTTTCTGGGCGCCTGCATTCTATCAACCGGCTCTGAGGGCCAACGTAGCGAGTGTGAAGGGAGCGCTCGCCATGATCTGGTCGGTTCAGCGGCCATTCCTGATCTTTATGTATTTTGTTTTCTTCCTGGCGACGCTGCATTCTCTTTCCTCTCTTTTGATTCAAAGGCAGGTGTGCCGTTTCAAGTTTCTGTGCTTGCCGATTGCCCTCACGGTTTCGGGATGCCTTATCCAGGCACTCGTCGAGTTTGGCGAGAATGGGCGATATGCGATACCTTATCAGTCCCTGGTGATCTTGGTGATCTGCGACTGGCTGGCGGCGGAAATTCAGGATGGAAAGCGCATGATCAAAAAGGTTTTGGAGTAGAATGGGGCCGTGGCCGGGCGGCCAGGTGAGGGTCGGTAGCTTGACCACCCGGAATAAGGTGTTCGCCTATGAGCAAAATCTTAATCAAGCATTGGCCGTTGTTCGCCGCCGTTATCATCTTGTGCGTCAGCACGGGAGTGATTTCAACCCTCCTCATCCTACGGGAAAATGGGCACCTGGTTTATGCTCTCGATGACCCCTACATTCAAATGGCCATGGCGAAGAACTTCGCGCTACATGGCGTCTGGGGGATCACCCGCTTCGGATTCACCTCTGCCTCCTCCTCGCCTTTGTGGACGTTCCTCATCGCTGTCAGCTACTTGGTTTTTGGCGTCAGCGAAATGTCCCCGTTTTACCTGAGCCTGCTTTGTGGCGCGCTGGTGTTGGGGGTCGCTTACTGTGTCCTGCGCTGGTATAAGCTCTCGCCTAAGCTCACCTTCTGGACCCTGCTGGTTTTGGTGTTTTTCACGCCCTTGCCCTTGCTGATCTGCATCGGCTCGGAACATCCCCTTCACGCCGCCTTGACGATTCTCCTGACCTTCCTCGCGGCGCGGCTCCTTTCCGAGGAAAGTCCCTCGACCACCCGGCGCGACCTTGTTCTGCTCCTGGCGATTTCCCCGATTCTTACTGTCGTTCGTTATGAGGGGATGTTTCTGATCCTAGTAATCTGCGCGCTCTTTTTGCTCCGCGGGCGATGGTCGACCGGCGTGGCCATTGGGATGGCGGGTTTCTCCTCGATCCTTCTTTACGGAGCTATCGGGCTGGCGAAGGGTTGGTCGTGGCTACCCAGCTCTATCCTCTTGAAAGGCAATTTCCCCCGTTTCACCGATTTGGGCACGGCGTTAGACTCCGTGTTCGGCCCGGCTTACTTCAACGTCAAAATGGGGCCGCACTTGGTCGTTCTGGTGCTGGGCTCCCTCTTTCTCGCCCTCTACGCCTCCGATAAACGCAAAGCCCTCTGGGATAGCCGGCAAGTGATGACGGCTATCTTTGTAGCGATCGCTCTGGCGCACATTCAGTTCTGCATGGTCGCCTTGTTCTTCCGGCACGAGGCTTACCTTGTCGCGCTCGGGATTGTGGTGATCGTCGCTCAGCTCGCCGACCAGATTCCGGAGAAGCTCTTTGGAACGCCCGCCGATCGCGCGCTTGTCCCCAAGCACGCGGGCGGCGTGGTCCTGGCAGCGCTCCTCATTTACCCCTGTCTGGTGCGGGCGGGCGCCGCGATGATCTATCTTCCCCAGGCTTCGAAAAACATTTACGAACAACAATATCAAATGGGACTTTTCATTAAGAGGTATTATCAAGGTTCGACCATCGCGTTGAACGACATCGGCGCCGTCAATTTCCTTGCGGATGTCCATTGCCTGGATTTGTGGGGGCTGGGGACCTATGAGGTCACAAAACTAATGCACCACCACGAGTATCACACCCGGGACATCCTCCGTTTGTCAAGGGAGGCCGGAGTCAAGGTTGCCCTGGTCTACGATAATTGGTACACACCCATCGGCGGCCTGCCGCGCGATTGGGTCTGGGTCGGCCAATGGGCGCTCCCCGACAACGTTGTGGCGGGCGGGGATACTGTCTCCATCTACGCCGTGGACGAGTCGGAAACTGCCCCCTTGATGCAAAAACTCCAGGATTTTTCCCCCCTGTTGCCCAAGGAGGTTAAGCAGTCCGGGAGATACCTCTATTGAGTTTTGTATACTTTCGCGTAACATCGTGCTCGGGAGAGGAGGGAGAATCAACCAAGCTATGAAGAGCGGATCCAAGCAAAGCACACTTCCGAAAGTCGGCAGGCGCTCTTTCCTCGCCACCGCCTTGGCCGGCGCCACCGCGGCGGCGTCGGCGACTGCCGGGCAACGTGACTGGAGCGGGAAGAACCCCATTCATTACCCCGATCCAGACATCATCGTCCTGGACAAACGGTTCGAAAAGTACAGGATCAAGAGCACACCCATCGAGCGACTGTACACGGGAATGCTTTGGGCTGAAGGGCCCGCATGGAATGGCGGCGGGCGCTACCTGGTTTTCAGTGATATTCCCAACAATGTGCATATGCGATGGCTCGAGGAGGATGGCCACATCAGCGTCTTCCATAGCCCTTCCAACAACGGCAACGGCAACACGTTTGATTGGGAAGGCCGCCTGGTCACTTGTGAGCACCTCACCCGCCGCGTCGTCCGCTACGAACATGATGGGTCGGTGCGGGTGTTGGCGGACCGCTGGCAGGGCAAGCCGTTCAACGCCCCGAATGACATCGTGGTGCATCCCGACGGGGGCATATGGTTCTCGGACCCTGGTTACGGCATCCTGACGAACTACGAAGGGCAGGTGGCGCCGCTCGAGCTCAAGGAAGCCATCTACCGAATCGATGGTAAGACAGAGAAGATCGACCTCGTCACCGATGAAGGGTACAAGCCAAACGGTCTCTGCTTTTCACCTGACTACAAGTTGCTTTATATGGTCGACACGGGCGCCACGCATTACCCCCAGGCTCCCAAAATCATTAAAGTTTTCGACGTGGTAGACGACAAGAGCCTGCGCCACGGGCGGACCTTCACCTCCATGGAACTGCCCGGCAAGGGCACGGGGCTTGCCGACGGCATCCGCGCCGACAAGGACGGCAACATCTGGGCGGGGGCCGGCTGGGTCGGTGAGGGATACGATGGCGTGCATATCTTCGCTCCCACCGGCGAACGGATTGGCATGATCCTGCTGCCGGAAATCTGCGCCAATCTCTGCTTCGGCGGAAGTAAGCGCAACCGGCTGTTCATGGCCGCCAGCCAGTCCCTTTATGCCGTTTACGTCGATACACAGGGCGCCCACATTACCTGAGAAGGCAGAACACAGAAAGCAGAAGCGAGGGCGCAGACCTGGGGTCTCTTGCAGGTTTGCGTCTTTCAAGATTCTGCGCCGCAGACTTTGAACGTAAGGAGCCTGATGCTACCCACTGCTAATTGGGGATGGCTTTCTGCCTTCTGCCTTCTGCGACGCACGGGGCAACGAAATCAACGGCGAGACAATCCAATTCCCGGAGCGCCCATGAGATGTTCGTGCTTGACGCCCCTGTTTCTCCTTGCACTGGCTGCTGCGCTTTCCGCGCAGGAACCGCTCATCACTCCCGAGACGCCGATCGACTCCGGCACCCTCCATCAGTGGCTTTATAGCGGCGACCCACGCCTGATCGCCTGGGCCGCCGACTTCGCCCGCCGCAGGCATGACGCGAAGATCCTGGCCGAGATGCCAGAGTTCCTCGTGCATACCGACAATGCCGCTGGCCTATGGCGGCGACGAGCCGCCAGCCGCACAGGGCGACGCCATCGGCGCCGTTCTCGACGCCCTCATTCAGGAGAACGCTCAGGTCCCTATTAGGACAATCAAATTGGTCGTACCGTTCTTTCCGGCGCAGGCCGCCATCCTGATTGGCCGCCTCCCGCTGACCGAATCGCGACTGACCCTGCAAGACTGGACCTATGGAGCGACGGGAGCCTGGGGCGGACGCACCCTTGCGCGCATCGCGTCGATGATGCTGGCGAAGGATCCGGAACCGAGCCAAGGAATGTGGAATGGGAATGTCGTGGGATTTGTCGCCAGCGTCGTGGCGGCCTCTGAGGAGGAGTTGCAGATCACGGTCAGCTCCGCCAGCGCCGTGCGCGGCCTGGGCGGGAGCGCCACCTGCGGCGACTCTTGGGGCGGCAACGCCACCCCCGGATGGCCGGAGGTTTACGCCTACCACCTCGTCGAGAATGATTCGGACGCAAGCGCGCCAGTCGTCGTCGATCTGGACGGCGATCGCATCACCTTCCAGCGCATCGAGGAGCATCCTGGCTGGGGATCGTGCCATGGCGTCGATTGGCTCAATCCCTCGACGCGGCACCGGCTGATCGCGTATTGGCTCGGCGTCCACGACAAGGAGATGTGCTGGCAGCCGGTCGAGCTCTTTACCATCGTGTGGACCGACAAGGCCGCTTACCAACACCAGCTCGGCGAGATCATCGAATCCGAGCGCGAGAAGCTGCATGCCACGGTCGAAGGCCTGCACCAGCGAGGGCTTATGACGGGGATCGAGGCGGAAAGGTTCGCTCCCAGGCTTGTCGTCACCGTCCGATGCGAGATCACTCCCTGTCTGCTCCAGTGATCCTGGTTTCTGCTTTCCGCATTTTGCCTTCTGCTTTCTGCCTTTTGCTTTCAGTTGGGCCCTTGCTCGGAGGGCGGACCGTAGTCCGGTTGGGGAAGAAAGCGGTCACGGTCGTAAGGAGGGTCCTCGTGGTCCGGCATAGGAAAGTCTGGAAAATCCTCCTGCCACTGGCGGCGCCAGTTTTCGTCGGCGTAGTATTTCATCTGCAATTGGATATCCTCTTCGCTGCAGCCTCCCAAGGGACTCACGTGGTACGCTCCGTCCTCGTCCGGCGGCACCGCCTTGACCTCTTCGCGCAGTATGTCTGACCAAAGCTCGGTATAAAGCTCGCGGTCGCTCAGGTGGTCTGTGTCATCCAGGAACACGCGCAGGAGCGCCAGCCCGTGAATCACTTCCCAAAGCTTCTTGGTTAGTTGTTCATCATTGAGCGTCTCAGGGGCCGGCAACTCCATGCCGGCTTCTTCGAGCTGCTTGAAATTCGTGGTCCAGGGGGCTTTTTCATAGGCGACCACGTGCTGCCAGAATCCCTCCGCTACCTCGGGCGGGGTTTCTTCCATTTCCCCTTCGACCATTTTCCCGCCCGCCAGCTCCTCCGCCTGACGCTTCAATTCGGCGATCCTCTTTTCGCGTTCGGCCGCGTCCTCATCGCTGTCCTTCGTGCCCATAGCGCCCTTCCTCCTTTTTGCTGGCGTGGCTGCAAAGCGCCGATTATAGCGCACATCCGCCGCACCGCGTCGCGCCGCGTGAAAAGACAATCATAGCCCTTTCGAGGGGGAGATGGGGCCTTCGTCCCCGAAGCCAAGAAGTGGGGCCAGGCGGGCGAGCACCGCGGCTATTACTTCGGCGGGAACGCGGGCCGCGAGCTCGGCTTTCCCCTGCTTCCAATCCAGGCTCTTCAGATGATCCGAAAGCACGACACCCGAAATTGCCAAACCCTCAGGCAGAGATACCTCGAAAGGATAGCCCTTGACGCGGCTGGAGATGGGGCAGACCAGGGCCAGATTGGTTTTCTCATTGTATGCAGCGGGTGAAAGAACCAGAGCCGGGCGGCGTCCCGCCTGCTCCCGTCCCGCCTGCGGGTCGAAACTCAGCCAGATCAAATCACCTATGTTCGGGATGTAACTGCGGGTCACCAAGCTTCCTTCCCCACTTGCGGCCCCCAATCCGTCGCATCGTGGCGGTTTCTGGCTGTAATCTTCGAAACCAACTCGTCGAGCTGGTACTTGCGCCGCGCGGGTCTCATCACGATCGCTCCACCCTTGCCCACGGCCAGCGTGACTTCGTCCCCTTCCCGCAGCCGGGCAGTTCCAACGACACTCTTAGGAATCCGGACTGCAAGGCTATTGCCCCATTTTGCAAGCTGCGTCTTTGTCGTTGCGTTCATATGTATCTACGCTGAGTATACAACTTTTCTGTTATCCTTGTGAGTTTTGATCTTCCCCTTTTGGAGACTGTGCATGCATTCGAAAACCCGCTTGCCGCTTGCCCTGGCGTTATGGATGGTCAGCGCAGCGACCTGTTACGCCGTCCAGAAGTCCTCAATTGACGATGCTCTGAACTCACTTTTCGCAGTCCACACATTCAAACAGGTCGCCATTTCACCTGATGGCAAAAGGGTTGCTTGGGTCGAGTCCTTAAGGGGAGAAAAACAGGAGCTGACGGGCAACTCCGCAATATATGTGGCTACGCTCGGCTCTTCGGAACAGCCGCGCCGTGTCTCAGCCGGCGAGGGCAGTGCTGAGTATGACGAGCACGACATTTCCTGGTCTCCGGACAGCAAGAAGCTCGCTTTCCTTTCGGACAGGGAGAGTTCGGGCCAGCTTGAACTTTATATCGCGGACGCCCCCGGTCACACGGCGCGCCAACTCACCAGCCTGACTGGATTTCTCGCTTCTCCGTCCTGGTCGCCAGACGGCAAGACATTGGCGCTGCTTTTCACCGAGAACGCCCCACGCGCGGTCGGCCCACTCGAGCCCATGACTCCACCCTCCGGGGCCATCGAGCAACACGTCTACGAACAGCGCTTGACGACCGTTGAGGTGGCCTCCGGCCAGGTCCGGCAGGTATCGCCCGCCGACCTCTATATCCACGAGTACGATTGGTCGCCCGACGGCAGGAGATTCGTGGCCACCGCCGCGCAGGGCGCGGGCGACGCCAACTGGTGGATCGCCCAGCTCTGCACCATCGACAGCGCTTCCGGCGAGGTCAGGTTCATTTACCAGCCGCCGCTCCAGATTGCCGAACCGCACTGGTCGCCGGACGGGAAGACCATCGCTTTCATCGGAGGAATCATGAGCGATGAAGGGAGCACCGGAGGCGATATTTACACCATTCCCGCCAGCGGCGGCGAAGCCCGCCACCTCACGCCCGGCCTCAAGGCTTCGCCCGCCACCCTCACCTGGCTCCCCTCCTCGGAAAGAATCCTGTTCACAGAACAAATCGACGGCTCGAGCGGCATTGCCACGGTTGAGGCTCGCGATGGGAAAATCGAAACCCTCTGGAGCGGCCCCGAAACCATCTCAACCGGAACCTCGTGGGACTTTGGGATATCCCTGGCAGGGGATGGAAAGACCTGCGCGTTGGTCCGCCAATCATTCCAGCAACCCCCGGAGATCTGGGCGGGAGAGGTCGGGGCCTGGAAGCAGGTCACGCGCCACAACGCCGGAGTTCATCCACGCTGGGGCAAGTCCGAAAGCATCCATTGGTCGAATGATGGGATGGGAATCCAGGGCTGGCTCCTCTACCCGGTAAATTATGATCCCTCCCAGCGCTACCCCATGGTGGTGTCCGTGCACGGCGGGCCCGGGGCCAGCGAAAAACCCTCTTGGCCGGGAGCGTTCTTCAACCTTGCGTTGCTTTCCTACGAAGACTGTTTCGTCCTCTTCCCCAATCCGCGCGGCAGTTTCGGCCAGGGCGAAGCCTTCACCGCAAAAAACGTCAAGGACTTCGGCTACGGCGATTTTCGCGACATTCTTGCGGGCGTTGACTATGTAGTGAAAACGCTTCCCGTAGATGACCGCCGCGTCGGGATAGCAGGCTGGAGCTATGGAGGCTACATGACCATGTGGGCGGTGACCCGGACAAATCGCTTTCGCGCCGCGGTGTCCGGGGCAGGCATCGCCAATTGGCAGAGCTACTACGGCGAAAACGATATCGACCAGTGGATGATTCCCTTTTTCGGCGCCTCCGTCTACGATGACCCGGACGTCTATGCCAGGAGTTCTCCTCTCACCTTCATCAAGAACGTCAAAACCCCTACGCTCATCCTGGTGGGCGACCGCGACGGCGAATGCCCCGCGCCCCAGTCCTTCGAGTTCTGGCACGCTTTAAAAACCCTCGGCGTGGAAACCCAGCTCGTGGTGTACCCTGATGAAGGCCACGTAATCTCGCAGCCCGAACATGAGCGGGATGTCACCAAGCGCACCATCGAATGGTTCAACCAGCACCTGAAGTAGGTAGGGCACACGATCGAAACTCGAAATTCGAAACTCGAAATTCGCGGGTGGTAAATTGAGTGGTTTTGGTTGCACGTGACCCTTGAGTTCCAGCCCTCTCCCTCTTGGGGGAGAGGGTGGCCCGCATCCCGATGCACTTCATCGGGATGCGGGCAGGGTGAGGGGGTCGCACATTTCTGGGGCGCATACATAACAAATCGATGCGCTACCACACGAGTTTCGACTTTCGATTTTCGAATTCCGATTGGGGGGCAAACAATGGGTGATCTGGTTCGAACTGGACTCTCCCTGGAAAGGGAGCTTCTCGAGAGGTTCGACACGGCCATCAACCGCAGGGGATATCAAAACCGGTCGGAGGCCATACGGGACCTTATTCGCCAGCATCTGGTGGAGGAGGCGGTCGAAGATAACAAGGTAATCGTGGGAACGCTGACCATGGTTTACGACCACCACCAGCCGAATCTTTCCGCCAAGCTGATTGAGGCCCAGCATGAGGCCGCAAGCAAGGTTCTGGCGGCCACGCATGTGCATTTGGACCACCACCATTGCCTCGAAGTAGTCATCTTGAAAGGCCGAAGTGGGGAGGTTAAGAGCCTGGCTGATCGCATCCTGAGCCTGCGGGGAGTTAAACATGGCCAACTGACCGTCACCACAACGGGGAAACACCTGTGATGAACCTCGGACTTAATAGGAGAGTCATCTCCTGCTGCCGGGAGCGAGGCGGTGTTGGCAGGTTGTTGGCGTCCATTTTCCTGTGTTGTGCCCCGATGATAATGTCCCCTTTTGGCCCGATTAGAAATGTCCCCTAAACTGAAGGCCTCTCAGGGAGGCCAAAGTGAAGAGGACATATATGAGTGAGCGGGAATTAAGGCGTGCGGCAGTATTTTCACGAGTGGTTAAGGGAGGATGGACGCTGCTGGAAGCAGCGGAGCGGATGGAGGTGAGCTACCGGCAGGCGAAGCGGCTGTGGAAACGATATCGAGCCGAAGGGGCGGCGGGGTTGGTGCATGGGAACGCGGGGCGGGTTTCGAACCGGGCCAAGCCGAGAAGTTTGCGCTGCCGGGTGCTGCGTCTGATCCGGAAGAAGTACGGGGGAGAGCCGGGGCAGCGGTTTGGGCCGACGCTAGCGGCCGAGCACTTGGCGGAGGAAGACGGGATTGGGATCGGGGTGGCGACGCTGCGGGGCTGGATGCTAGAGGAAGGGTTGTGGAGCCCAGAACGGCGGAGGCGGGAGCGCAAGGCGCATTTTGGGGAGTTGGTGCAGTTGGACGGGAGCTTTCACGATTGGCTGGAAGGGCGGGGGCCGGAGGGTTGCCTGATGAACATGGTGGATGACGCCACGGGGACGATGCTGAGCCGGATGGGGGAGGAGGAGACCATCTGGGCGGCGGTGGGAGTGCTGAAGGTGTGGATGGAGCGCTAGGGGGTGCCGCAAGCGCTGTACACGGACTGGAAGAACGTGTATGTACGGGAAGGCGGGAGAGCGCCTACGAGGAGAAGTGCCGGTGACCCAGTTTGGGCGCATGTGTCAGCGGCTGGGGATGGGGATTGTGGCGGCGAATTCTCCGCAGGCGAAAGGGCGAGTGGAGAGGAATCACGGCACGCATCAGGACCGTCTGGTGAAGAAGATGCGGCGAAAGAAGATTAGCAGGCTAGAGGACGCGAACCGCTACCTGGAGGAGGAATACGGCGAGGGGCATAAGGCGCGTTTTGCGGTGGGCGCGGCGGCCGAGCAAGACTACCACTTGCCCAGCCCTGGGGGGAGGGAGTTGGAGAAGATTTTCCGGCTAGAAACGGAGAGGGTATTGAGCAACGACTGGGTGGTGCGAGACGAGAACCGCTTCTATCAAGTAGAGCGGCAGAGCCAACACCATGCGCCGGCGAAGAGCCAGGTGACGGTGTGCGAGTGGGAGGACGGGAGGATGGAGATTCACTACCGAGGGCAGAAGCTGCGGTGGGAAGAGATCGAGGCTCGGCCGGTGGCCGGTAGGCAAGGTGATGAGGCAAGGGTAAGAGAAGCTCCCCAAGCGGCGACCAAGAGGAAGTGGAGGCCGGGGCCCGACCATCCCTGGCGGGGCGGTTACCGGGAAGGGAATTTGGGAAGCTCGCCCCTGGCCCGGCCCGCCGGCGCGCCGTTGTTGGCCTCGGCCTCCGCTTCGCCCTAAGCGCTCGGCCCTTCGGGCTCCGCAGGGCTGCGCTCCGGCCGAGGCCAACGACCTGATTCAACCACAACAAAAACTCAGGAGAGAAGAACAAGAGGAGACAAAGTACGAGAAAGACAAAACACAAAAAGGGGACACTTCTAATCGGATAAGGATGGGGACATTTCTAATTGGGCTTGAAACACCGTAATTATTTTATTGACATGCACAGAGAACTGTCATACAATATTGCCAGAATCCCAGCGTGTGCTTAGTCGTTAGGTAGGGGCGACCGGTCACGTTGTCCATGTACTCCTCTGCGCCCATCGAGTTGGCGCCAGCCGAGGGTTAGTCTTGACGAATTCGCAGAGGGAGTGGCGAAGAAAGCTGTAGTGTGCTCTCCGTTTGGAGATTGACTGCGATGGGTTCCTATCCTTTCGACCTCTTCCAAGGCGCGGTGCTCCCGTGGCTGCTGGCGGCAATTATCCTCTTGCTCATTTTGCTCATTTTGTTTCTGGTGCACTTCCGTCGGCAGTGTGTTCAGCGCGAGAAGAACAACGCTGATTTGCGGTGGTTTTCGGAGCTCCATCTTTTCGGCAAAGCTCTGGCCGAAAGTCCTGATCCGAAGCAGATGGCCGACAAGACCATGCAGCGGACCACTGAAATGTTCGGGAGCGCGGACTCCTACATTTTAGTTCAAACCACCGGGTCGGACGCGATTAGCCATGTGTGCGCCCAAGGACTCAGCGCGCGAACTGTCGAGCGGCTGTCCAGCGAACCCTTGCATTCTTACCTGGCCACGTGCGGAGAAAGGTGGGGGAATTTACTGGTTCTCCCCGACCTGTCTCGTCCTTCTGTGGAAGTTGCCTGGCAACGCGACGCGATTTTCCAAAAACTCCGAGAGGTTTGCGTACGGGAGGGGCTGCGAACTCTGCTGCTGGTTGGATTGGAGGTCCGCGATAGCTCATATGGTGTACTGATGATGGGAAGCCGCAAGCTGAGAATCTTCCGCCCGATCGAACTGCGCTTGCTCCTGGCTGTTGGCAACCAACTTGGCGTGGCAATGGAGAATTGGTCGTTGCACAGGGCGGCAGAACGACACAGCCAGGAACTCAGGATGCTGCACCATGTGAGTGAATCGTTGCGCGCCACCTTTGATCTCGAATCACAGGTGGAGATCCTCCGCCGGGAGCTGAAAGGGGTGCTCGGTACGACCAACTTTTCCCTGTCTTTGCAGGACTCGCCGGATGGGCCTCTCAAGACCGTCGTGCCCTTCGAAACCGCCGATGGCGAGGAGACGCCTGGAGCAGGGGAGGTTGATGGACTGGCGGAGTTCGTCTGCCAGGGACGCAACCCGCTGCTGCTGAACCAGGAGCTTCCGGCTACCGCACGCCGCCTGGGGATCAAACCTGTGGATGGCCGGCTGCGCACTTGGTGCGGAGTGCCCATTCATTTCTCGGATGGCGCCTTGGGTGTGCTGGCAGTCGGGGACTTCGACCGCGAAAACACCATTAATCAGGAACAGTTTGCGCTGATACAGGTTCTTGCCGACGAGGCCGCGAGTGCGATCGAGAACGCCCGGCTTTTCCAAAAGGAGCGACGACGCTCAAGCCATTTGGCGCTCCTGAATGAATTGGCACAGAAAGCAGCTTCGGTCCTCAATCCGAACGAGCTTCTTGACAGTATTTGTGGGGAGGTCCGGAGCGCCTTCGATCGCGACTTGGCGCGGATTGAAGTGGTGGACCTTCAAAATAACGAGCTCGTCGTGGAGGCTCAGGCCGGTTACGGAGCGGAACTTCTGGGCCGCCGAGCCCAATGCGGCGAAGGGCTTTCTGGCACGGCCGCCATGAGCCGTGAGCCCGTCCTGGCAAATTCAGTGCTGCGCGACCTTCGATACGTTGCGTTACACCCGGGCGTTCGGTCTGCCCTCAGCCTTCCCTTGAGGTATCGCGATGATCTGCTGGGTGTCTTGAGTTTGGAAAGCTTTCGGGAGCGTAGCTTTTCTCAACAGGACGTGCTGACCTTGCAGTCACTGGCGGACCAGCTTGCCATTGCCTTCCACAATGCGCGTGCCTACCAGTTGGCGCTGGACCAAGCCATCACCGATGGCCTGACAGGTCTCAAGACTCATCGCTACTTCATGGAGGCGCTGGACATGGAATGGCGCCGGTCAACCCGCACCGGCCGGCCGTTCTCCGTGATCATGATGGACCTCGACGGCTTTAAGCGGGTCAATGACCACCGGGGCCACTTGGAAGGCGACAAAGTGCTGGCGGCTGTGGCCGCCCTGCTCGATGCTCGATCAAGGCAATCCAATGTGGTGGCGAGGTATGGGGGGGATGAGTTCGCCCTACTATTGCCTGAGACAAACACAGAACAAGCAGAAATTCTGGCAGAGAGGCTGCGTGCCGCCCTAGAAGCGGACCACTTCCTGCGCGGCCACGGGGTGACTGCCAGTTTCGGGATCGCCACCTTCCCGGACCACGGCCCAACCCAAGGGGAGATTCTCGGGGTGGCGGATTCCGGAATGTATCTTGCCAAACACCGTAGCGGAAACTGCGTGAAGCTGGCGGCGCTGAGCCCCAAGCCAGGGGATGTGGAACCTGGTCAGCGACTTGTGGAAGCGTATCTGGGAGTGGCGGTGAAACGGATGTTTTCCGCGGGCCCCGAAACCTTCAGCCGGTACCTGCACAAGTTCGAGCAGATGAAGCCGCTTTTGGATATGATCACGGCACTCGCTTACGCGATTGAAGCCAAAGACCCTTACACAAAGAACCATTCCAAGAGGGTTTCCATGTATGCAGCCCAGATCGCAATGCAGGCGGGATTATCTGAGGCAGAAATCGAAGAAATTCGCCTGGCGGGCCTCGTTCACGATATCGGCAAGATGAAGGTGCCTGACGTCGTGCTCAACAAGCCCACCCTCCTGACGCCGGAAGAGTACGAGACCGTGAAAAGCCATGCGCACTGGAGCGCGAAGATAGTGGAACCTTTGAAAGTGACAGCCATCGAGCGCATCGTGCGCCACCACCATGAGTCCTTCGACGGGCAGGGTTATCCCGACTGCTTAAGAGGGGAGCAAATTCCTCTCGGCGCCCGCATTATGACAGTAGCCGATGCCTTCGACGCCATGGTTTCCGACCGTCCCTTCAGGAAGGCCCGCACCGAGGAAGAGGCCCTGGCTGAATTGCAGCGCTGCCGAGGCACGCAATTCGATCCCTTGGTGGTGGATGCTTTCCTCCTCCTCCGGTCAATTCAGTCCCTTAGCGGGGAGCAAAGGTCCGATTCCGACGTGAGCTTGGTGATTTGAAGCACGGCGTGCGCGGGCCGGGAAACGGTCCTACCCCGCCGGGACCACCTTGCTGAAAACTTCGGGCGTGGGTAGTGCGCCAGTTGGGTCTTCCAGCCGTGCAGGGCCAAAACCGCCTCGACATCAAACTAGCCTACTACATGAGCGTCCCTTCCCTTGTCGCGTCGCGGGTTTCAGTATCACCCTCAGAATTGTTCCGGTACACCAGGTCGGTTGTTCCATAGTCACGGCAGGGTGTTGAGCGGGTGAGAATACCTTCGAGTAGCATGAAGTTGCCCCCGGGGATGGGCCCCTCGTCAACGCTGGAGGAGAGACTGCGCCGGCTGCGAAAAGGTCAGCGTATTTGCGAAAGGAAATGCTAAGGTTTGCCTGCGGGTCCTTGTTGTTCCTTGGGCGCGTGATCCGCAAGAATCCGGCTCAGTCTGGAGCGAAAGTCACCAAAGGCTTCCTCGATAATCCTTTGCGGTTTCTCTAACAGGGGGTCGAGGGCAGGTCGGAGAGGGTCTTTGGATGCCCGGAGAGACTGAAAAGGGGAATTGCTGGACTCCTCGCGGGCCACCCCCTTGGATTGGCCAGCGTCGGCTTCCACACCCTCAAACAGTCGAGCGGCCTGGTGCAGACGACTCTGGAGCAAGCCTTTGAGGGATTCCGCGTCACTGCGCTGCCGCTCCTGCGCGGCCATGGTCAATCCTTCGAGCTGCTTCTGGAAAACCTCCAGCAGGTAGCTCAAATGCGCTTCCAGGTGCGTCTTGGCTTGCTCCTCCCATTCTTTTGCCACGAGGGCGGCCATCCCAACGCTTTTGTAGAGCCGGTCCGGGAGTTCCTGAAGGGCTTGCTCGCCCCTGCTCCTGACCTCGGCCATCACCCGGGCGGCGGATTCGTCGGCTGTCAAGCGAATTTGAGTGCTCAGGGATTCTAGGAGACCCTGCAAACTGTTTTGGATTCCCTTTTCCATCTCCTTGGTTTGCTGCGCCTGCATTTCCAGCAGCGTTGTGTGCAGTCGCTCACGGAAGGACGCTAAGTTCACCCCGGCTTCACTTTCCAGCGAAGCCAAAGTCGATTCGCAGGCCGCCACCAACTGCCTCTGTGTCTCATCAACGCACTGTTGTTGGGCGGATCGGAGTCCCTCTTTCAGCAGCTCCAGAGCATCTTCGGCTTGTTTGTTAAAGTCTCTGG
Source organism: Terriglobia bacterium (assembly GCA_050008675.1). Taxonomy (GTDB): domain Bacteria; phylum Acidobacteriota; class Terriglobia; order UBA7540; family UBA7540; genus CAVROP01. Next base: position 42,400 of record JBEKME010000025.1, on the reverse strand, counting down.
CCACTAATTCCAGCGCCCCTTCGACGGCACCTTCGAGCTTTTCCGATATGTCCCCGCTGGCTTTCTCCGAAAACTCGCGGGCAGTGGATTCCACTTCGGATTGCAATTGGGCGGCGAGCGCCTGTGTTTCGGCGCGAAACTTCTCAAGCACTGATGCGGATGCGTCGGCTAACCGCGGGAGGCACTCTTCCGCCGCCTTCTTCGAACTGAGTTCAAGGGTCTGGCGGGCTGCCTGCAGTTTCGAGACGGCCTCGTCGCCGGCGCGATTCAATGAATCCACGGCAGAGTCCACGCAAACGGAAATTGCCTTGGCTGCCGTCTCGGATTCTTCCTTATAAATCTTCCTGGCCTGGGTTGCGGCGTTTAGAATCTCTGCCTGAGTTTCCTGTTGCATTCTTTCGAGATTTTGTTGCGTGGAATCCTCGCTGCTCCTGCGGGCGCGCTCGATTTGCGCCTTGAATTCTTCGAGCTGCTCGCGGGCAACCTGCTCTGCCGATCGCTCGATTTGAGCGCTCAGTGAGGGTGAAACGTCCTCCATAACTTTCCGGATGCGCACATCCACGACGGCTGTCGCGTCCTTCACCAATTCATCGAGTTCAGCCTTGGCCTGTTCTGCCGCGCGTTTGCACTGAGCGAGGGCCGCCTTGGAGAGGCTCTCCTGCACCAGCGGTGAAAGACGATCGCCCATTTCCTTGGCGACATTTTCGACTATGCCGGCGGCTTCAGCCTGCAAACGCTGCCGCGTTTCACCGGCCAAACGCGCGGCTGCTGACCCAAGCCTTCGCTCTACTTCCTGGTCCAGCCTGGTGAGCGCAGATTGGAGCTGCTTGCCACTCGCCTCTTCGACTTTCTTTGCCACTTGTTCAGCTTCAAATGTCCCGTCGCGCTGCGCCTCGCGGGCTTTCAAGAGGAGATTCTCCACTTCCACCCGCGCCGACTGCACCCGATCCGTAAGGACGGTCAATTCCTGCCTGAGCGACTGTGCCTCGCTTATCTTTTCTTGTAGGGCCTTGAGGGCAAGCGGGTCCGGGGCTTGCGGATGCCCCGCGGGTGCTTTCGGAACTCCCATGGCGTCCTGTCTATGCGATGCCGGTTGAGCCGGCGGGGCGTTGGCTTCCAGGGCGAAACGAGACAAAGCACTTACAGCCATGTTGAATTGACTGAGTCCTCCGGTGTGCTCTTTCAGCTCCGCCAGCGATCCTCGTGGCGCGAGATGCGTCGTTTCGACCATCCCGCCTTTCTCAGCGGTTGCCGCGGGCGTCTTCGGAGCTTGCGGCGCGGCCTGCGGGGTCGGGCTTTTCTGGTCCCCCGGGACAATCTGATGCTCCTTCCGCCAATCCTCGGGTGGGAGCTTGACTCCCCAAACGTTCTGCGCTTCCAGCAGTTCAACGCAGACTTCGTAGGGGTCCTCAGCAAAGCGTTTCTCACAAACCCTGTTGACCCGGGCCTTGGCGGTCCGGCCCAGCAGTGGGTTCTCGATAACAATCTGGTCGTCGGGGGCTAGCTGATGGAAAGTGGCGAGCCTGCCACCGTGCTGGTTAACGCTGATCGTCCAGGTGTTCTCTTTGAAGGCCTGCCCGGCCGCGTCAGTTCCGCGCACTGTTACGGGAACTATGATCGAAAGGCGGGCGCTGCGACGCCCAACCATACCCGGAATATCGACTTCGTCAGGACTCGGTTGCATATCCACGTATAGAAATGTTAGGGGATTGACATGGGCAAGTCAACGGACCCGGGATGGTACGGAAGTACCGCGACCATCGGTGTCCCGGATGGCCCTCAAACGGTTCTCCGCCACTGCACAAGACTCTTGGGTACTTGAGGACTTCCACGGCGGCATGCGCCGGTGTCGTGACCGATTCTCTTTTTTGCTGCGTCACCCTGGGCGCTGGATCGCCCTGCCATCACGCAAAGCGGGTTGGCCGATAAGCTTCGAGGGAGAGAGAGGTGGAGCGGGCGAGAACCAGCTCGGAGATTTGCTGAGCTGTGACGGGAGCCAAAAGGATGCCATGGCGAAAGTGACCAGTGGCCAGGATAAGATTTTGCAGCTTGCTGTAGCCCAGAACCGGCAGATGATCTGCCGTGTCGGGCCGCAGCCCCGCCCAGGCGCGGCGGAAAGCGCAGTCCTTCAGGAAAGGCGCGAACCTCATTGCCCCGTTGAGGATGGATTGTAATCCCTCGGCCGTGACCGCTTTATCGAACCCGGCATATTCCGCCGTGGTGCCCACCACGACCCGGCGGGCAGAGCGGGGCACCAGGTAGTGGATTCCAGCACGAACCACATAGGGGAGTTCATGGGGCGATTCGAATTCCATCATTTGGCCGCGACAAGGTTGCATGGGGAGCGCAAGCCCGACCTGGGCGGCAAGTCTTTCCGACCAGCAGCCCGCCGCAAGCACGAAGCACCCTGCTGAAAAGAGTGTTGTTTCGCCGCCGGCATGGCCGGAGTTGGCGTGAATTGCTTCCACACGGTTCTCGCGGACGTTCACTTCCTCCGCCGGGCAGTGGGCGTAGAATCTCACGCCCAGGCGTTGGGCGGCTTCGATCACGGCCCGCGTTAACTTCTCGTTGTCCACCCAGTAGTCCTCAGAAATGCCGAGGGCAAGCCGGATCCCACTCGAAAGCCCAGGCATCCTGTGCTGAAGGCCGGCCGGAGTGAGTCTTTCCAGTGGCAGGCCGGCGCGCGTCTGGGTCCAGAAGAGCTTTTCAAGTTCTGCGACCTGCTTTTCCTCAACCGCGACCAGCAGGCTACCTTCGCGACGAAAGCCTACCTCCTGCCCGCTCAATTCCTCAATTTCCGAAACGAAGTCCGGATACAGAGCATGGCTTGCGGCGCACAAGGCGAAGAATGCGTCGGGTTCAGGAGTTTCGCCCTGGGGAGCGATCATTCCCGCTGCTGCGCTGCTGGCTTCAGCCCCAGGCTCGCCGCGATCGAAAACCATCACCCGGAGCTTTGCTTGCGCCAAGCGCAGTGCGATTGAAGAGCCGATCAAGCCAGCACCGATAACGATCACGTCTGCGGTGCGCGAATTGTCCAAGGTGATAGCCATCCCTGCAAGTGTACCAGCGGGATGGTTGGTTGGCTACCGTTATGGGACCGGGGCGAGGCGTGTGGCGCCCGGGTGATGGTGGAATTTGGTCCGTCTTACAGGAGTCATCTCCGAAAACGCCGAGGGAGCGCCCAAGCGTGGCGTGTCCCCGGCGAGGAGGCCGCGGGAACTATGGCATAATAGGAGTTTTGGCGCAGCGGCAGTTGCGCACGCCCTAAGGAGCGCTAATTGACCTGTCCTATTTGTAGTAAGCGCAAGGTGAAGAGGTTTTGCCCCGCAAGAGGTGAAAACATCTGCTCGGTTTGTTGTGGAACCGAACGCGAAGTGAGCATCGACTGTCCCTCGGACTGTCCCCACCTCGTGGCCAGCCGCGAGTACGATGGGGGGCGCCGCCAAGTCGATTGGGAGAAGATTCCCTTTCCTGATGTCAGGATTACATTTGAGTTTGCCCAAAGCCACAGCATACTCCTGATAGCGTTGATCTCTTCCATCTGGGAATATGCTCGGCGCCATCGCCAGGTAGTGGACACGGACGCGATTGCGGCGCTCCAGGCGCTGGCCGAGACTTATCGTACGCTTTCGAGTGGCCTTTACTACGAAAGGCCTCCTGATTATCTCTACCGGCGTGAACTCTACCACGTGCTCAAGGCAGCCCTGGAAGAATTCAAGGAAGCCGAAATTCAAAGGCTTGGTTTAGCCACCACACACGATAGCGAAATCCGGGATGCACTGACCTACCTCACCCAGCTCGGCGCCATCCGCGAGAACGGTCGTCCAAAGGGCCGAGCTTTCCTTGACCTGATTCGGACCCAGCTTGGTCCCGAAGCATCCGCCCAACCCGCTTCGAATATCGTGCTGCTGCCGTAATGATCAAGGTAGCGCAGGTTCTGCTCTCCCGACCTGCGGCCCTCAGGAATTGGACCCTTGATTCCATTGCGAAAAACTGCCGACGCGCACCGCGCTAGGTGCAGGCCGAAGCTTGCACCTGGCGACTTGCCTTTACTGTTCGCTAGGTGTTTTTACCGCCGGCGCGTTGTTAGTAGAGGGCCTGCCACTCTTGATCGTGTAATTGGGTGGCACCTGGAAGAGCGACGCGTCGGGCTCGGCGCGGACCATATTCGTCAACTGGAACGTCGTCTCGCCAAACTGCGGATTGACTTGTTTGCGCATCACGTCGGTTTGTAGCTCCGGTGAGTACCAGCGCTCGGTGACACTCACGATGGGGGCCTGGTTACCGACCTGCCCGGCGGGAATGGTGCCCGTGATGCGTGTCCCTTGCGCCGTCACTCCCCCGATTACTTGCGCGCCGAGCGACTCGGTTTTGATGTTGGGGTTCTCAGGCCTTTGCCGTGCTGTTTCTGCACCCGGCCCTGCTCCCGTGTGCGCTCGGAACCGCATCTCGCGCGCTTCCTGCTTATCGGGGTTCAGCGTGTGGATGAATCCGCTGACGGGATCGGTAATGTAGATTACCTTGCGTGGAGTCCCTTGCGTTGCCCAGGGGCCGATGGCGCCGATTTCCCCCTCCCACCGCGTCCGTCCCTGGCTGTCGCGGTAGACGTTCGCGGTGGTCGTGCTATGAATGGCGTTCCCATCTGCCAGGGTCTGGGTGTGCTCGGTGACCGCTTGCGCGGAGTAAGGCGCACCCGTCACGACTTTACCTCCAGAGAAGGGCTCTGCACCTGCAAAGCGCGCCCTTCCGAACCTGCCATTGGGGGGTGGTGGATTTTGTGCCTTGGCGTTCGGCAAGACGGCCGCAGCCAGAAACATCCAGCACACGCCCACCGCCCAAATCAACGTAATTCTTAAGTTCCTCTGATTCATTTTCATCGTCTCCTCCATGATTCGTCCGGTAGGTAGTAGGTCGTTGGTCGTAGGTGGGGAAACACCACCCAATGTCTGCTGCCTTCTGTCTTCTGTCGCCCGTCACTGCCCTACCAGCACCCAGTCCCCCAGCCCCTGGCGCCTGCTCTTCCCCCACCTACCACATACCACCTACTACCTACCGTTTAATTCACAAACCGTATCGCGGATGGAACTCCATCGCTTCCGATAACGACGTCAGCCGCGACAGAGTCTCCCGCAACCCAATCGTTGTTTATTGGAAGTCCGAACGCCAGCAGCGCCTCAGCAGGGAGCGTCACACGGACGAGCATTGCCTCATCCATGCATTCGGAGTCGTCACAAGTCCCCAGGGGAATGAAATCCGTTGTCACCTCGCTCGCCGATTCGTCCAGCGCAGCCCTCTCCGCGCGCCCGTGGGAAGCAGCCTGTGCTCCTGAATCTGGCTGGCGATGGTCGAGAACCGAAGCGCCGGGCTTTCGGTTCCTCAAACGTGCCGCCCCAGGCTCATCGCTCTGCCGGGCCGCGACTTGCGATTTGACTCTCTCGCTTTGAGCTTTCACTTGCCGTTCGCTTTGCCCAGGCGCCAACCGCAGCTCTTCATTGGCCTGTGAGGGTTCGGACGACGCCAGCGGCGGGTTGCTCGCGACCTGGGGTGGGGGGACGCTCGAGCCCCGATGAAGGTGCGGCGCCTGCAAAATTACTATCCACGTTGCGGCTACTGTTGCGGCAAATACCAATCCCCAGCTCAGCCGGCGCCACAGCCGCTTCCCCGCGAGCCAAAAACGTGGTGCGGCCGTCCGCCAAGTTCTTTCGCGAAAAGCCTGGACCAGTGCTTCCTCCACGCGGGCAGGCGCGCGCTGGACATCAAGGGTCCTCGCGAACGCTTGCAGGCTTTCCGTCAGCTTGGTCTCTTCGTCGAAGCGCAGGGCGCACCATAGACAATGGCCGGCGTGCTCCAAAGCCTCGAGCTGCTTTGTCTTGTCAGCCGCTCGCGGGCTTACAATCTCGTGAATCGTGCTTTCGAAATCTTTGCAGTTCATGCCAGGCACCTACTCGGATCAATAGCCTTACTACCGGCTTCGACCTTTTTCCCACCCGCCAGCTTCTGGATGAGCAAGGCGCGGCCGCGGTGCAAACGCGAGCGCACCGTGCCCACTGAACATCCCAAGACCGACGCAGCATCCTCGTAGCTCACTTCATTCAAGTCGCACAGAACCACAGCTTCGCGGTAGTGCTCGGGCAGGCTCAAAATCGCTTGTTGCACCGTTTGGATCGACTGCTGGCGGCTCATCGCCCAGTGCGGGTCCTCGGAAGAGAAAGGGGTGAGATCTCTGCCATCCCTCGACCCCTCTTCGATCGAGACATACGTCCGGTCGCGCTTGAGAAGGCGCAGCGCGTGATGGCGCGCCATTCCCAGGAGATATGCGCCGAGCGGGCCGCGCGAGGGGTCGTAGCCTCGGTTGTCTCGAATCAGCGCCATGAACACTTCCTGTGTGACGTCCTCGGCGAGAGCGGTGGAACCACTCATCTCCAGCACAAAGCGGTAAATGCCTCCCTGACGGCGGCGATACAACGTCGTGAAGGCGTCTTCGTCCCCACCCTGCATCATCCTCAGCAACTGCTCGTCTCGAATCTCAGTGAGTCCGGCCATCGTCCGCTGCTTTCATCAGGTATTGCTCTTCGAGCTCCCAAAAGTTCCACAAAATGTTTCGATTTCGGAAGCCTCAGCCTCATGGACGTATCCAGCTTCCTGTAAGTTGCGAAGCAAGCCTGGCGCCTCGACCTATCGGGGCGGCTGATGAAAAGCAGTAGGCAGTTGGCAGAAACGTGACGCAGACCCGTTTTCTAATTCTGCGGCTTCCGAACCGGGCCCACAATACCTGGAATCCAACGAATGGCGTTGTCGTGGTAGAGCTTGCGCAGGACCGACTCCGGCAGCCGGAGCCCCCGGGCGTTGTGTCCTTTGTACTCTACGGTCTGGTCCGTGGCAAAGAACTTCCAATCTCGCTCGTAGGTACTTGTCCATTGCTGCAGAGCTTTCTCCGTGTTGTCTTGCGGCATGACAACCAAGTCGGTTGCATAAAGAATGCGGTCCTGATACTTGATCAAGAAAGCCCGAACCTTCTCGCGCGGTTGAAGGATGAAGTAGGGAATGCGGGCGGCGGTGTCCACTGCGAAATTGGGATAGCGGTCAAAGCGCTGGGCCATCTCATTCAGGTCCGCTTCCATACTGCCCAGATGAGCACCCACTACACGCAGCTTGGGGTGCTCAGCCAGCACATGGTCTCGTGCCGCGAGAATGGCGGCCTTGGAAGGCCACTCGGGATGGGCGTAGGCATATTCCTGGGGATGCTGCGCGTAGAATTCATAATCCGGGCTGGCGGGATTGGGCGGCATCCAGCACGAATCGGGTTCCGCAAGGTGAGCGACTACCGTTCGGTGGTGCGCCGCTATATCCTCATACACGGGGTTGAAAGCAGGGTCATCGGGCAGCAGATACTTGCCCGCTTTCGTTTTTATTTCCATGCCAATGGTCTTGTAGATCTTTACGGCTACCGCCCCATCGGCGAAGTCTTGGTTGAGTTGGCGGATTGCCCTTGCGCTGAATCCCGGCTCTTCGAAGTCATAAGGGCTGAAAGTCGTGCACAAAACGGCGCGGCCCGAAGTGCTGTGAACGACCCTCTGTACGTCGCCGCGTTGTGGCTCTATCGCCTTGAAGAAAGGATCACGATCGTCAATCAGGCAGATGTCAAGGATACGCAACTTCAGCCGTTGCAGCAGAGCGCCAAAAGCCGGGTCGTCCTTGTAAAGGTGTACGTGAGCATCGATGGGATTCATTTCTGCAAAAGCCTCGAGCAGCGCACTGTGGTCACTTGCGGCCACCCCAGAGCCCTGCCCTGCGAAAAGAACGGAAGATAACTTCGGGGCGCCAGCGAACATCCCTGCCCCAACCAGAACGGTCACGAAGAACAAACTAAGTGTTTTCACCTTTTCCCTCCATTATAGCCGCACGCCGTCAACCCAAGAACCGCAGACCTTCCAAGAAGCTAAACTGTGCACTCAACATGGCCGAGTTGTTCGCCGCCGATTTTGGCCACCGTGCCGAGAGAAAGGTCTAGATGAAAAGATCCACGGAGATGTGGAAGAACTCCGCGAGCTTTCTTGCCTGGGCCTTGCTGATCTCACGCTTCCCATTAAGGATCTCAGAGACGCGGCTTTTGGATCCCAGTACCGGCCAGAGGTCGTGAGGTTCAAGGCCGCGTTGTTCCATGAGGAACGCCAACATCTGGCGGGGCTGGATGGGCGAAAGCGGATAGTGTTCACGGTCGTATTCCTCGATCAGAATCGAGATCATTTCGAGGAGCCATGTTTCTTCCGGTCCCAGGTTTTCTTCCCCCCGATCCATCAGCCGGCCAACCTCGGCGACCAGGCGGTCGTACTCGGCTTCGTCTTTGATCGCGTGAGGCTGCACCTTGGCCAAAAGCTTTCCATAAGCGACCGGATTCAGGGTTTGAGTGCTCATAGTTTCTTCCACTTCCCTTCCGCGTATTCCTGGTGGGTGAGAATGTGCCTTACGAACAGCGTCTGGCTCCGAAATCGGAAGGGCAGGGCTTCAGCCCCGCCGCTAGAATTTGGCCTTTTGGGGTCGCTGTTTCGCTTTGTTTGAGTTTCTTGGCGTACTCTTGGCACATTTTTCGGCCTCTTTTGGACGCGTTTTGGGTTCGTTTTTTGGGCACTTTTGTTGATTCTAAAGGACTTGTTCGGTTCGTTCCGTTAGATTTAACATCTTTTGTGAACTTCCTGCGCGTCTCTGGAACTTTTGCCGCGGCCATGCTGGAGCACTCTGTCGTCGGAATTGGCATCGCCCTGACCAGCCGAGGATCTCCGGTAATGAAAATGAGTCCTACCTCCCTGGCTTCGCAGGGCCGGTGAGGGCTGCGACCTCGCAAGCTCCAGACGGCCTCTTCGTCAAGGTCCATATTCATAGCCTACCTTAGGGCCGCACGTTTGTCAAGACCTCCCCACCCCCTGGTTGACGAGCACGATGAAGTATCTGGAGGTTGGCTTGCAGTCAGAGTCCAGCGGCTGGCGCAGCGACGCATACCTGATCCACAATCGTTGCACCATCTCTCAGTGTGATCGTTTTGCCGGAAATCGCCGGCACGCGCTCGCCTGGTACAATGATTCCGACCAAATTCAATGGGTCGGCGGCGGAGAGGGTGACGATTTCGCCGGTCGGCGCGAGGTGACGCGCGGCGCGCAGCGATTCGAGCGCCACCGGCAAGGCGAATTGCTCGCCCAGGAAACCGTCCACAAAGCGGCCACCTCGCACCTCGCCACGATCCTCGAGTCGCCTGAACGTAATCAGCAGTTCGCGCCATTTGAACGGGAACTCCTCGCGCCAGGTCAATTCTCGAAACACCACGCCGTAACGTTCCAGCAGCACGCCGCAAACCGCCTGGACGGCCTTGGCGCGATCCGTCGCCTCGCCTGAAAAGAGCAGTGACCATCGTCCCGTGCTGTGTCGCGGGCGAGAGCGGCGCCCTCTCCCTTGCCCGGCCCGCCGTTTGGGATCGATGAGGGCGCGCAAATTGTCGAAGCCGTCGGCGGTGAAGAGTCCCGCCGCCACCAATTCCCAGAGCGCGGTTTCGACTTCGGATTTGAGTTTGCCGGTTCCGCGTACAATGTCGGCGAAGAACGAAGCACCGCGCTGCCGGACGAATTCCAGCGCCTCCCGCGCGACGTGGCTCAGCGCTTGGGACGCCACCGTGAGCGGCGCGTGGCGCGGAATCATCCAATCGGATTCTTCCCGCACGAAGAATGTGATGGGAGCCACGCTCGAGGGAACGACACGACGCGCGGCAACGCCCGGCATGTCATTCCGAGCGCAGCGAGGAATCTCGCTCTGCATCGGGACGGAGAAGCGCTGATCAGGAAGAAGAACAGAGCGAGATTCCTCGCTGCGCTCGGAATGACATGCTTTGGTGAGATTTCTGGAGAGCGGGGCGGCAGAGGCCCCGCCCGGTTCGAGGGTGGCCGGATGCGGTGACAAGCGTCCCCAGCCCACGGCGCCCGTCAGGCAAAGCTGGTCGAGGAGTTGCGGATCATAGCCGGCCACTCGAGACGCCAGGAGGTGCAACTCCCAGGCATTGGCGGGCGCCTCGAATCCCTGCAATTGCCGGATGACTTCGAGCACGCCTCGTTCAGCAACAACTTGCGTGCCCGGGGCGACGTGTTGCCAGCGCAGCAACCAGCGCATGAACTGAGCTCGAGTGACAGGCTGAATCTCCTTGCGCAGCGTGCCGAGCGTGAGCCGATGAATGCGCGCCAGCAGCCGGCGGTCGCACCATTCGATCGGGGCCGCACCAGTAAACTGTCCTCGAAGCACTCGACCTTCGCCTTCGAGGCGAAGCATGGCAGCCTCGATTTCGGCCGCCGGCAATCCCACCATGCACGCCAGCCAGGGAATCTCGACCGGTCCGGAGTGTCCCATCCAACCTCGAACGAGTTGAAGCAGGGCGTCGTCTCTTGCAAAAACCGGTTCACCGATTTCGGCAGCTTGCGTCTCGAACCTTGCCCCAGGGAAGAGAATTGAGAACGTCTTGATTCTCTCCGCCGCGACCCACACGATATCGTCACCCAGCAGCGCGCGAGCAGCGCGCCTCTCGGCGACAAGTTGACGAAAGAGATCGCCCCACTGTGCGGCCACCCGTGGCACAGGCACTCCTGCCTGTGTAGTTACCTCTCCCGAATGATTACCGTACACAGGCAAGAGTGCCTGTGCCACTGATGGGCCTCGGGGCGGCACGAAGTTTTCGGGCAAGGCAACAAATACCTGGAGCACTTCGCTCAATTCGTCTGCGTCGCGAACATCCGGCCAGGCTTCTTCGCGGACTTGCGCGATGGCGGCGGGATCAAGCCGGCCGATTTCCGCGAGCACCGTCTCCGGCAGAACGCGGCGCAGAGAGACGGCGCGCGCCCGGCGCTCCTCGAGCGGGGCATCGTCGAGATAGGCGTACGGATTGGCGTTCAGAATCTCGTGAGAGAATGGTGATGGAGCAGGCGTGTCCACCGCGATGCAGCGAATACTGCCATCCCTGATTCCGCGCAGCACCTGCTTCAATCCTTCCAGGTCCAGCGCTTCCGTGAGCACGTCTTTCATCACCTCGCGGATCAGGGGGTGGTCCGGAACGTGGATGTCGCCCTCGAGGTTGTCCTGGCATGCCGCCGCGTCCGGGAAGACCGCAGCCAGCAGGTCGTCCGCGCGCATGCGCTGAATTTGAAGCGGAATCTTCTTTCCGTTGCGAAAGCGCGGCAGCGCCAGAGCGCGTGTGGCGTCCCAACGCCAGCGAGTGGCGAAGATCGGCGAAACGAGCGCGGCCTGCTCGAGGACGGCCGTAGCGGATTCCGGCGCCAGAAAATGGAAGACCTCAGCAAGCGGAAAGCTGTGCTGCTCGCCCAGCGAGATGTTCAGGCCTTCCTCGGTGGCAGCGGCTTGCAATTCATAATTGAATAAACGGCAGAACCTCTTGCGAAGCGCCAGCCCCCACGCTTTGTTGATTCTTCCACCAAACGGCGCGTGGATGATAAGTTGCATGCCGCCGGCCTCATCGAAAAAGCGCTCGGCAACGATTCTGTTCTGAGTTGGAACCGCGCCCAGCATGGCGCGCCCAGCGAGGATGTATTCCACCGCCTGCTCGGCCCCGGCATCATCCAGCCCGCATTGCTCCTTCAACCACGATACGGCGGCCGCTGTAGGGGCGGCCCTTGTGGCCGCCTCTGCCAGCGACGGCATTGCCGGGCCCTGGGCAGCCACAAGGGCTGCCCCTACTCCAGTGTTCAAATGGGGTGCTACCAGATCACTAATCTTCTCGCGTATCTCTGAAACTCGGGCCGAGAGTTCCTGCGTCCGGGCCGGCGCCTCGCCAAGCCAGAAAGGAATGTTGGGCGAAGCGCCGTGAGCATCCTCCACCAACACGCGTCCTGAACGACCTTCGATCCGGGTGATGCGCCAGGACGTGTTCCCTAACAGGAAAACGTCGCCGCGCATGCTCTCCGCTGCGAAGTCTTCAGCCACCGTACCGGCCACGGCGCCTTCCGGCTGTGCCACCACCGTGTAAAGCGCGGATTCAGGAATAGCGCCGCCGTTTGTAATGGCCACCAGGCGGCTGCCGCGCCGGCCTCGGAGGCGATGCCGGACGCGGTCGCGATGCAAATAGGCCCCGTAGCGGCCGCGGCGAGCCGTGATTCCCTCGGAAAGGATTTCGAGCACTGCGTCAAAATCCTGGTGGGCCAAATCGCGGTACGGGTACGCCCAGCGCACGACCTGGAACAGTTCCTCCTCGGTCCACTCATCGCACGCGCACATCGCCACGATTTGCTGGGCAAGGATGTCCAAAGGCGCGTCCGGAATCTCAAGCCGGTCGAGCTCACCCTGTCGCAGGGCTCGAATGAGCGCGGCGCATTCGATCAGCTCATCGCGCGTCATGGCGAAAAGCCGGCCCTTGGGCACTGCCCCGCGCCAGTGGCCGGCCCGGCCGATCCGTTGCAGGGCCACCGCGATGGAATGGGGCGATTCGATCTGGCAAACCAGATCCACCGTGCCGATGTCGATGCCAAGCTCGAGGGAAGCAGTGGCCACCAGGACCCGCACGTCCCCCGACTTCAACTTGTTTTCCGCAACTAGCCGCACCTTACGCGCGAGGCTACCGTGATGCGCGGCGACGGCGTCCGCGCCCAGCCGTTGGGCGAGGTGGTGTGATATCCGCTCGGACAAGCGGCGCGTGTTCACAAAGACCAGCGTGGAGCGATGTTGAAGCACGAGTTCCGCCAGCCGGTCGTAAACCTCTTCCCACATTTCGTTGGTAGCGATGGGTCCAAGCTCGCTACGCGGCACTTCCACCGCCAGGTCGAGCGCGCGCCGGTGCCCAATGTTGACGATGGCGGGTTCGGCCCGGCCATTTCCGACAAGGAACTTGGCCACCAGCTCGATGGGCTTTTGAGTGGCTGAAAGTCCAATTCGCATCGGTGGGCGGTTGGGGTGTGACTGCGCTATCAGAGCTTCTAACCTTTCGAGTGAAAGCGCGAGATGCGCGCCGCGCTTGTCGTCCGCCACGGCGTGTATTTCATCTACAATCACCGTTTCAACGTCACCCAAGATGGCGCGGCTCTTTTCCGCCGTCAGCAGGATGTAAAGAGATTCGGGCGTCGTCACGAGTATGTGCGGTGGGTGCGCGAGCATCGCCCGGCGCTCCGGCGCCAACGTGTCGCCGGTGCGGACTGCGGCGCGGATGGGTGGCATCAACAACCCTCGCTGACCCGCCAGCGCGGTGATTTCACTCAGCGGGACTTCCAAATTCCTGCGAATGTCGTTGCTCAACGCCTTGAGGGGCGAAACATAAAGGACTTCCGTGCGATCCTGGAGCCCGCCGCCCAGCGCCTTCCGAATCAGGCCATCGATGCAGGCAAGAAACGCGGCCAGCGTTTTGCCGCTGCCGGTGGGCGCGCAGATCAGCGTGGATTTTCCGGCGAGAATAGGCGGCCAGCCCTGCTCCTGCGGTTCAGTGGGCGAGCCAAACCTGCCCGCGAACCATTCCTGAACGAGCGGATGGGCCCAAGATAGAGAAGCCACGAAGCTCTGCGGCATGTTGTCGAAGCCCGAAGTTAGCATGTCATTTAAGTTTAGCCGTGTGCCACGAAAATGCAATCGGCGCGGGATCGATTTCGAAAGACACGTCATTCCCGCGAAAGCGGGAATCTATTCTTGAACCCTTCAGAACTGCGCTGTCCACAGAATGGATTCCCGCTTCCGCGGGAATGACGAGTCGCGGGGATGACAAGAGAATGCAATGTCCCTGAGCCGCAAAATGACGCCAGTCTTCCTATCATCGCACGCCATAGTAAGTGGGTGCCTTGGCCGCACCACTCCTGTATAATGTCCATTGGAGTCGGATACGACGTCCAGAGCAAAGGGGACCTCCATGCCTAAAACCCTGGTTCGGAAATCTGCTTCACGGGGTGAGACTCTGGCTCCTCAAGAAGCCAGGAATGAAGCAGCGATTTCTTTGTTGAACAAATGGCTGGCCGATGAGTCTGGTTACGATGAAAGAGTGTGGCCTATAGTCAAGAAGGCCATCGAGCAGAATCGGCCCTCGTATCGGAAACGCTTCCGTGATTAAGCCACTCCTTCTTGATTCCGGCCCGCTCGGAAAAATTGCCCACCCACGCCCAAATCCTGAGCTCCTCGCCTGGCTGGTGCGAATGCTCAGGGGACGAGCTGAGGTCATCATCCCTGAAATTACGGATTTCGAAGTGCGACGTAACCTGCTGTTGGAAGGGCTCATGGAGTCCGTGCAACGACTCGATCAGCTCAAAGCTGTCTTGACTTACTTGCCGCTCAGCACTCGGGTTATGCTACGAGCAGCGGAGTTCTGGGCGCAGGCCCGCAAGCACGGCAAAGCAACGGCTGACCCCAAAGAGTTGGACGTCGATGTAATTCTGGCAGCTCAAGCCCACGAGGTAGGGGGCATTGTAGTAACCGAGAACGTGGGGCACCTTGCACTCTTTGTAGAAGCGAAGGAGTGGCAGGAAATTGAATAGGCTCCAGTCCCAGTGCTTTATGATGGTGGACAAGCCTAGTGTGCTGTTTCCTGGGGCCCAGGAGCGCCGATGACCCAAACCATCACACGACGCGCCAGATCATCACACACCCCCGAGTCGCTGGCGAGGATGAAGGCTCAGAAACTCAAGAAATTGCTCGATACGTGGCTAGCCGATGAGTCTGGCTACGACGAGCGCGTGTGGCCTCGGCTCAAGAAAGCTATCGAAGAAAACCGCCTCTCCTCGCGGAAACGCTTTGACGACTAGATGCATTATTCTTGACACCGGCCCGCTTGTCGGTAAGCACTAAGCGTTATTTTGGTGGGAGGGTTGGCTTTCGCCTGACATGACGATCTTGCCGGCGACCTGTGCGCCGACCAGTCTGGACGCTCTCGCCGGCGCTATCATTCTCGTAGAAACATTAGGACGCGGTCGGACGTCCAGGTGGCGACACCACAGCCGAAAAAATCCGTGTCTTCCGTCCAGATGGGGCATCCGAGCGCCAGTGCAGAAGCTAAAAGATGATCAAAGCTCTACTTGACATTCCGCCTCTTCTCGCGCGCAGAGCGGCGGATTTCCTTGTACTCGTCCATCAACTCGTCTTCAGTAGCACCCCACGAGGTGATCATTTCGTCCAGATCCCTCGCGGCGGCCCGCATGGCTTCGAGTTCAGCCTTGCGGCTGCGTTTCTGGGCGGGAATGTAGAAGCCGAGCGTCTCGCCGTGTCGCGTGATCGCCAAGGGTGTGCCTGATTCGAGGTAGCCTGCGAGGTTCTCCCGGAATTCACGTATCCCGATCTTGAGAGTTTCCATATTGTGTACTCCCTGTACACAAGATACCACAGGTCCGAACCCAATAGCCAGCCGAGTCCCCCTGATTCCGAGCTCCAGGCGTCAAAATGTGTACATCCTGATCAATGAAAAGCCGGCGCATCAATCGCGCAGACCGGTGATTCCCGTCGCCTCGATGGATTCTTTTGCGAACTGGACGGCAGCCTTGATGTCATCGTCGGCGAGGCCGGGGAAACCCTTACGAACTGCGTCGAAGGACTCACCGGCGGCAAGCTGGCTGAGAATCGATGTGACAAGGATGCGGGTGCCACGAATGACGGGCTTGCCGTTGCAAACGGCGGGGTCGATTTCGATTCGGTCGTGGTACAACATACTCCACCCGGCCCCCTCCGGTAATCGCATACCATATCGCGCGGAGATACCAATCCCTTCTGGCGGCTTATTTCGGGAGACCGGTGGCGGGTAGTGGCTGAAATTTGTGTTGATGGGTAATAGGTTGGCTTAAGGGCGACGGTTGGCGGATTCGCAGGCAAGTTGCTCATCTGAATCATTCTTTTTTCCCACATTTCTAGGTACGGAGGCCCGGTTCTCCGTTTTGGCACCCTGGACATCTCCGCTCATGAATATCAGAACCGTTCGCGCCATAGATCCAGCCACACAAACTGCAGCCGAGCTTGTAAACATTCTGAAGGTGGTCGGTTCCTGGCTTACCAGTGTTCCATATTACGACTTGCCGGTTTTTGTTTACGAAACCGATTGTGGTCGTTCCCTTTTCCATGGGAGATTTATACCATGCCAACAGATGGCGGGTGAGAATAGAGGGGCTTTTCCACAAAACCTGAAAACCAGTAATGCAACGTCTGGCGTGACATGAGTGGGAATTGTTATTCGCAACGATTCTCGGGCTATTTTCTCAGGCACGACCGCTTGCCTTGCACACATAATCGTGGTATTTGAAATAGAGCAATCATGAGAGTTTTAAAAGACCTGTTGGTGTGTGTTCTTGTTGCAGGCGCTGTTCTTCCCGCTGTGGCGCAGAATCAGGCGTCGCCGAAGGAACAACAAACTAAACCACCGGCAGCGGCTGACGCACTGGAATTCCTGGGATCCTACTCCGCCCCGAATGCCATCATGGCCACAGAGACGGGCCACACGAGTGCCCATCCTCCCTCGCCTTCCACAGATCGGCGACTTCGCCAGATTGAAGCAGGGTCAACGATTTTGCCGCCGTGGCCAATGGATTTCCTTTGGCCGGCAAAATCGTTGCAAGCAGAGTGCAGCGCAGCGGGCGCGGCGGAAGGCGAGAGTCTGGTTCGTGAGGTCCAGCAAGCTGAAAGCGCACTCAATGAGAGTCGCTTCGGAAAAGCTGCGGCGATCTTCAACGAAATCTTGAAGGAGCGATCCACCTGCACGCTCGCCGAATGGAATCGCGCCGTGGCTCGAGCTTATGCAGGATTCCCTTCCGCACTCACGGATTTGCTTTCCACCTTATCGAACGCTCCGGAAGCAGCGAGCGGCCACCTGCTCTTGGGACTCGAGCGCATCGCCGGTGGAGACGCAGACGAGGCTCGAAGAGAGTTGCTCCCTCTTCTTCATGAAAGGGCGCCCGGGCTCCCGGAGCGCGACTGGGTTTGGGGTCAAGCCGTCCTGGCGGGGTCGTCGGGCGCGCCGGCTGAAGCAAGGCAGTGGTTGTCTCGCCTCTTGGTTCTGGAGAGCGAAACCCCGGCAGTGTGGTTTGCAATGGGAGGCGTTGCGCTGGAAGAAGCGCGCGAAAATTCCCGAAGGCTGGGAGAACTGGCTCCCGAGAGCATTTGGAATCGAAAACTCGAGAGTGAAGCCCTGGCCGTCCGGTATCCATCGTTGGCGCAAAGAGTGATGGCGAAGGGCGCGACTTCAACTTCCGGCGATGCTGGAACTGTCCCGCCAGCTTCCGCCGCAACTCAGGCAAATGCGAAGGCTTCAAGCGCTGACGAAAATATTCCGGGAGAAACGGAGAACCCCGAGGTCGCGCTTCAAAAGCTGACAGCTTTCCCTGACTCACCCGAGGTCTTCTACCTTCGCGCACGGGCCGCCTTGCGGTTGAGCCAATCGGCGTACGCTCGCGCCGCGCTATCTCCAACCTACAACGCCCAGCTTCGTGCATTAAGGGCACTCGCGGCGGAACAGGAACATGACGAAGCGGCGGCGATTGGTGAATATCGCGTTGGGCTCGCCGAGAATCCGCGCAGCGCTCTCTTGCACGCGGGCCTGGGTCATCTTTACCGAGCGCGGTCAGATCTGGAGCTGGCACGCGTCGAGCTCTCAGAGGCGTCACGCCTGGATCCCTCGGACCCGGTGGTGGCCTTCGAGCTGGGGGATGTTTACCTTCGCCTCACACAGCCCAACCGTGCGCTCGAGCTTTTGAATCGAGCGCTGGAACTGGATGCCGGGCTTCTGTTGGCTCGCTGGAGCCGCGGCAAGGCGTATCTCGCCCTCGGAGATACCGAGCGCGCTCGAGCGGATCTCGAAGCCGCGGCGCCGGTAGACACCACCGGCGATCTGCAATTCCAACTGGCGCGGCTCTACCAGAAGCTCGGACGACCTGACCTCGCACAGCAGGCGCAGAAGCACTCCGAAGAACAGCGGAAGACGAAAGAGGGTCGGCAGTAAAGGCAACCGTCTGTCATTCTGAGCGAAGCGAAGAATCCCGGCATTTTTTCGCACTGACTGAGCTTTCAAATGCGGGGATTCTTCGCTTCGCTCAGAATGACAGACAATGGGGTTATCCTCTACGAATGACGGACATTGCGTATGAATTCCAAAATCGACTCTCCCGCCGCCGCTTTCTTCACACCGCTGCGGGCGCGTTCGCTGGCTCCTGGGCTCTGAGCCACCCGTTCGCTCGCCGGCTCTCCAGCTTCTCGGGTCTACCTGGGCCGCTCTCTGCGCACCCATTTTTCGCCTTTCCCGGCGCTTCCGGTCTCCCAGGCCAAACCGCCGGGCCGGGAAGCAAATGGACCGCGCTCAATCAGGCGCTGGCCCGATTCGACACGCACCGGTTCGCGTGTGAACGACGCTTCCAGGCTCTCGCCCCATCGCTCGAACGGTTTCGGGCCAGCTTGTTGTCCGGCGGCCAAGGGCTCCACGAGCTTCTGTCGCCCCGTTTCCAAGGTTTGGCGCTCACCTCGGGCCGCGAGACAATCCTGCGCCAGGACACCTGCTTCGACGTTCGGCGCACGCTGTGGGGGGGCAACTCAACCGCGGGGCATCTCCTGGACGCCGGAAATTTCACTACCGATCTCGAGCGCTTTCTGGCGCCGCATGCTCCTCTGGCTCTGGCCGACCTCGAATGCACGGCCATCAACAAGACAACGAATCGTCCTGCGGCAGGCTCCAGCGACGCTCCTGGCAACCTATCGACGCACCTCCGCGTCGAGCTGGCAAACACTTCACGGTGGCAAACAACAGGCGAGTGGGAGATCGAATGGGAGCTGGCAGACACATCATCGTGGAAAGGCCCCGCCACGCCTACCGGTCCCACCGACTGGAGGATCGTCGGCTGGCGACCGCTTGCCATGACCAGCGTGCAAGCCTCTGCCTTCGCGTTTACTGACGTGACTGCCGACGCGTTCGGCCAGGACCCGAGCTATGCGGCCCACCTCCTCCGCGACACCAATTACTGGCGTGCAGTTCTTGACGAAGCGAGCGGCATTGACATCTTTGGTAACTACGGCGTGAGCGTAGCGGACATCGACGGGGACGGCCGCGATGAGATTTACATGTGCCAGCCCCAGGGTTTGCCCAACCGGCTGTATCGGCAGTCGAGGCCGGGCGTCTTTGAGGACATCGCCCCTCACGCCGGCGTAGACTTTCTGGATGCAACGCCTATGGCGCTGTTCGCGGACCTGCTGAACCGGGGACATCAGGATCTCATCCTTATCACCCAGTCCGCGCCCCTGCTTTTCCGGAACGACGGCCACGGGAAGTTTACCCTGGTGCGCGAGGGGTTCCCGCCCTCTCCCCAGCAAGCCTCGCTCACCAGCGCCGCGCTGGGGGATTACGATCGCGACGGCTTCCTTGACCTCTACGTCTGCTCCTACGGCTACTTTCAGGGTCAGGGAGCAACACGTGTTCCCCTTCCTTACTACGACGCCCAGAACGGTCCACCCAATCACCTCTACCGCAATCGGGGTGACGGCACCTTCGTGGATGTGACCACGGCCAGCGGACTCGAGCACGGTAATAACCGCTTCAGCTTCGCGTGCGTCTGGGCCGACATTGACGATGATGGCTGGCTTGACCTTTGCGTTGTGAACGATTTTGGGCGGAACAACCTGTATCACAATCGTCGCGATGGGACCTTCGAGGAAATCGCTGACGGGCTGCCAGGATACGGCGCCGGCATGAGCGCGGCGTTTGCGGACTTGGACCGCGACGGCCTCGGCGAGCTCTATGCTGCCGGCATGTGGCAACCCGTGGGAGAACGCGTGTCCGCCGACCCCGAGTTCCAGCAGCGCTTTGCCGACGTCGGTGTAGAACCCCTCCGTGACTTTGCCATGGGCAGTAACCTGTATCACACCACTCCCGCGACAGCCACAACCCCGACCGCCTCCTCAGGGCACGAAGAAGCTGTCCCGCCGAAAGTCAGCCCCAAGATGGCGGCGGTTCCCGAAGCCGCCGGAGCTCGCCGGGCATTTTGGAACTGGTGTGCGGACGCCTTCGATCTCGAGAATGACGGTTGGCTGGATATCTATTGCCTCAACGGCTTTCTCTCTTCGCCTACGCCCGACCTCGCTCCGCTTGACGCTTACCTTTGGGAGGAGGTGATGGCCCTTTCGCCTCATACCAATACGCCCAGCGCCGAATACCGGGCCGCTTGGGCCGCCTCGTTCGATCTGGCGCACCGGGGACACCCTTGGGATGGTGGTCAGCGTAACGTATGCTTCCTCAATCTCGGGGCAGGACGTTTTGCGGATGCGTCGGCGGCAGTGGGATTGAACTTCCCCGACGATAGCCGCTCTTTCGCGGTTCTTGATTACGACGGCGACGGCGATGCAGACATTGTGATTCACAGCCGCACCGGACCTCAACTGCGGCTGCTGCGTAACGAAATCGGCCACAAGAACCGGTCGCTGGCGATTCGCCTGACCGGGATCCGGAGCAACCGCGATGCCATCGGAGCCCGGGTTGAAGTCGAGACGCCTAGCGGACGCCAGGTACGCTTTCTGAGCTGTGGCTCCGGCTTTCTTGCCCAGCACAGCAAGGAACTCATTTTCGGCCTGGGTAACTACTCGCAAGGTATCAAGGCGAGGGTCCGATGGCCGCGCGGGGGCGTGAGTGAGTTCGCGGACCTTTCCGCTGGCAACCGGTATCACCTGATCGAAGGCCAGCCGAATCCGCGCGCCGAATCGCTCGCCACTGCGGATTCCGCGGGCGCGCGGAGCGCCAGAAGCGAAAAGGGCAACCCGCCGCTGCCCGCGCGATTCTCCGCGGTTCTGGTGGACCCACTGCCGATGCCCTCTCTCGGGGCGATCGGACTGTTTGACGAACTGGCAGCGAAGGAGACCACGGTCGCACCCCAGGCCGTCAGGGCCCACCAGTCTCATCGCTACGCCCTGCTTTGGCTTTGGGATTCGGCGCAGACCGAGGGCGGCAAGCTCAGCCAAAAGGGTGAGGACGCCCCAGGTCTCGAAACACTGCTCGAGCTTCAGGGCAGGATGCCTACTCGGCTGGTGCTGTGGCGAAACGGTTCCCTTCCCCCCCGCGCCGCCCAGCAGCTCGAGGTCCCGGCCTGGCGGGCCAACGAGCGCTTCCGTCTTTTCTGGTCCACGGTGCTAACCCACCTCTTCGATTATCGTCGAGAGCCCCCGCTGCCCACCGGCCTGCTGTTCGAAGTGGGGCCTGACGCCACCCAGGATCCCGCCGGGCTGGCGTCGTTTCGCAAGCTGGTGAAGCTGTATTGGGGCGGCGCGGACGCCGAAGAAATCTTGCGGGACGCGCACAGCGGAGTGCCGTCCGGCGCGGCGGCGCTCCCCTTTCCGGGGCGCAGTCTGCTCTGCTCGTTTGGGCGCGATTTCAGGTCCCTCGGGGCGGTGCTGCCGGCGGTGGCATTCCCGGGCGCGGCGGAAATCTATTTGGCGCAGATTGTCGAAGACAGCCCTGGGGACGCCGAGGCCCAATACAATCTCGCTCTCTCGCGTCGGGAAATCGGCAAGACCGAGCTGGCCCTTTCGGGGGTCCGTGCAGCCTTGGCGGCGCGCCCGGAGTTTCCTGAGGCCGAGAATCTGCTCGGTGTGCTTCTCTCCCAATCCCGCCAGCTCCCGGAAGCTCGCCTGCACCTGGAGAAAGCCACGCAGCAGGCCCCGGACTTCGCCGAGGCATGGAACAACCTTGGCTACACGCTCCTTCTGCAAGGCGAACTGGCGGCGGCGGGCGAAGCGCTGCAAAAGGCTCTCTCCCTGGCGCCTGACTTTCCCGACGCCCTCGACAATCTTGGCATTGTCATGGCGCGACAACACAACCTCGATAGAGCCGGCGAACTCTTTCGCCGCGCTCTCGAGCTGCAACCCGAAAATGAGCAAGCGGCCAACAACCTCGGAGTTCTGTACGCCCAACAGGGCAAGACCCAGGACGCCGTGGCCACCTTCCGTGCCCTGCTCCAGCACAATCCGGAGGCGTCTTCTGCGGTGTTGAACCTGGCCAAGCTGGAGTTATCTCTGGGTGACGACTCAGAGGCCAGGCGCCTGCTCAGTTCCTGGCTCGCCCGGCACGCCGACGATGCCGCGGCGCGGAAACTCCTCGATCATGCCCAGGTGAAGCGCTGACCTTGGGCTTCGGACTTCCCGGCCGACGAAGAATTGCCGATTGACGATTGACGATTGACGATTTGAAGAGGCGTCAGTTGTCAGTTGTCAGTTGCCGCTCATCCGGAGTCCGCTACTGCAACTGACGACTGACAACTTCTTCCAATCGTCAATCGGCAATTTCCCAGGCCACACAAAAAAACAAAAGGGGCGGGCCCGGCGGCCCGCCCCTGTGAGGTTGGCGTAGGGGCGCATCGCGATGCGTCCCTACAGTTGGAATCGGTCAGAAAGTGATCCGGGCCGACAGCGCGATCATCCGGACGGAGTTGTCGCCGCCCAGGCCCGAACCGAGCAGGCCTGTAGGTGGATTCGCCGTATTCGTGAGGGTAAAGGCGTCAATCAGCGTGTCAGGTATTGAAGGCACGCCAGCGTAAGCCGCACCCCCTCCACCCGGTAATGCGTAGTTGGCGTGGTTAAAGAGGTTGTAGAACTGCACGTCAACCCGCAGGTTCATCCCCTCGCGGATCTTGAAGTTCTTGCTGACGAACATGTCCGTCCACTTGAAAGGCGGCCCGAAGACATTATTCCGCCCACCCTTGGCATACTGGCAGGTGGCGGCGGTGTTGCCGGCGCCGTTCAGCTCGCCCAGGGTGCATGCACCGGTATCGGGGTCAATCACGCTCTGGAACGCCATCGGGTTCAGCCACTGAAGCTCCGGATATCCGGGTGTCTGAGTGGAGAGCTTTTGGTATTTGGCGTAGGGGTTAATGCCCATTGGAGTAGCATAGTTGGGATCGCTCCCCTGGTAGGCGTCATTGATGGGACTGAACACGGAGAACGGATAGCCACTGTGCAGGAACAGGTCTCCGGACACCTGCCAGCCGTTTAAGACTCCTTTGAGAATGGCGTTGCCGCGGATAGGCGAGGGCAACTGGTAGATGTAGGAGCCGTTCAGCGAGTGGCGAATGTCATAGTCGCAGTTGCCGCGGTTGAGGTAAAGCTCGCCCGGCGAAACCGTCGTAACTGAGGTGGCCGGATCGAACCCGCCGGTCAGCGAGCCTTCGTTCGAGAGCGTGTCGATGCAGTGGCTCCAAGTGTAGTTCAAATTGAACGTCAGCCCGTGGCTCATCCGTTTCTGGAGGCTAGCTTGCAGGGCATGGTAGATGCTGTTGGCGCCGTAAGTGTACTGAGTGACACCGCCGAAGCGTCCATCAGGACCGCTGTAGGTCGGGTCGTAGAGATAGGGCGCCCAGCAGCCCGGGCAGTCCACCTGGAAGCCATTGGCCTGGACATCGTATGGTAAGTCGACCGCCCTGGTTCCCACGTACGCCACTTTCGCTGCCCAGTTGTTGCGGAACTGGTGCTCGATTGAGAAGCTCCATTCCCCAAAGTAGGGGTACTTGTACTCGCCCTTGGGCACGGCCGCGAAACCGGATGGCATGAGGCAGTTCGGAGGCGGAGCTGCGTTCGGCGTATAGCACGAAAGCATTCCGGCCTTGAACCCGGTCAGCGTAGTATTCTCGGCGGAGGCGATGGCAGTAAGCACGTCGTTGTTCGCTGAGCCGGCCACACCATTACCGGAGCCGGGCACGGCATAGGTTGCGAGGATCGGTTGACCCGAGACCTTGCTGCCAGCGGTAAAAATGTTGTCGTTGGGAATATTTTCCAGCGACCCATCCGCCACCGAAGCGGGGAAGACATCGCTGAAAATACCGCCACCTGCGCGGATAACCGTGTTCGGCAGCACCTCCCAGGCGATCGCCGCTCGGGGCTGCCAATCGATCCGCGTCGTGCTGAAGGCCAGAAGCGAATTGTGCGGAGTGATGATCGAGTTCAAAGGCTGGTTCACATCGTGGGTGACGTCATAGAAGCTGGCGCCCTTCGAGAACTCCGAGAAATTCGAGTGCTGGCTCACGGGGTCGGCGTTCCAGGTGGCTCGTATCCCGTAGGTGAACGTCAGCTTAGGTTTCACCTTCCACGTGTCCATGAAGTAGGCGTCGAAAGCCACGAGCCCGACGGGCTCCGAAGTGCTTGTCGGGAAGCCGTGCTCGCCAATATAGCCCGGCAATGCTCCCGCCACGTCGTACAGGTAGCCGGCGAGGTCCCCCGTGCTGACGTAGCCGGTGCTATAGGTGCCCGTATCATGGTCGCTCACTAGCGTCCGGCGCAAGTTCTCCCCGAACTTCAAGGTGTGCGAGCCACGGGTCCAGGTGAGGTTATCGAGGATCTGCCAGTTGGTGACGTTGCGCCCTTGAGGCCAGTCCCGAGCATCACCGAAGATGGCGGTGAAACCCCCTCCGGTAAACTCGAAAGGCGAGGCCGCGCGCGCCGCCGCAAAATTGGTCGGCTCGAAGATGGCTGAGTACCAGTAGTACCCGGGGTTGAAGTCATTCACGAGCGTGGGGCTGAAAACGTGCGTCCAACCAATAGCGGCCCCGTTCTGAGGCTGCGTGGAGTAAGCGTTAAACGCCGCGTTCACCGAATCGGTGTAGGTGGCTTGGACGCCCTTCTCCCAGTCGAACATGTACCAAACCTTATTAGCCGTGCCGCTCTGCTGGTCAATCCGGGCCTTCCAAAAGAGGTCGTGCGTCTGGTTCGAGATTCCAAACACGCGGCTTAGCGCGCAGCCATTACCGTGCGGAGTCTTATTACCTACCGCCAAGGGCAGCGCCGGGAGTCCAGTGGTGGCATCAGTTCCCAGCGGACAATCGCTCAACGGGTCCGGGATGCCGCCCGCAGGGTTCCCGTACAACCCAAGCGCATGTTGATAATAGGTGGTGGCTACGCTTGCATTCGGTGGCGGAGCGTAAGTTGTCGCCGTGCGCGGATCATAGCCGCCCAGCGGGATTTGAGTCAGGGCGAAGGTGTCAAACGCTTGCGTGGGGTAGACCTCCGTCTTGGTGGTCGGAATCACGATGCGGATGCCTTCCATGTCGAAAAAGTAGAACAGCTTGTTGTGCATGATCGGCCCGCCAATCGAGCCGCCGAACTGGTTCACGTTGGAGCGGTTCCGGTGAGCAGGTGCACCGGGCTCCGCGTTGATAAACCAGTCCACGCCATTCATCACGGAGCCGTTCCAGGTCTCAAAAAGGTTGCCGTGAATATGGTTTTCGCCCGATTTCGAGATGTAGTTCACCTGCGCCGCGCCCTGCCGTCCCTGATCGACGGAGTAGGAGAGCGTGTTGACGCTCGCCTCCTGCAAGGAGTTCAGCCCGAGTTGCAGGTTGGTGGCCCCGGAGTTGTTCAGGTTCAGGAACGGATCGTTGGCGTCCATTCCGTCAATCGAGAAGTTGGTGGAGGTGGCGGGCAGGCCGTTAAACTCCATATTGCCATAGCCGCCGCTGGTGTTCATGATAGCCCCTGGGGCCACCTGTGCCACGTAAGTCAAGTCATTGCCAGGGTTGGGAAGGGTGGCAAGCGCTTCGTTGTTCATGGTGGCGGTGGTATTGGGGTTCTCGGTTTGAATTAGCTGCGCGTTCGCGGTCACTTCCACAACCTGAGTGGTACTCCCGACCTCAAGAGTGATGTTGACGGTGGATGTCTGCGAGATCGTAACCGTGATGGGCCCTTGGTCCGCGGTCTTGAAGCCTTTGGCGCCGACCTTGATCCGGTAGCTCCCCGGATCAAGCAAGGTGATTTCGTAGGTCCCAGCGGCACTGGTGGTCACCGTGCGCGTGGCCCCCGTCCCAATGCTGGTCACCGTGACGGTAGCGCCAGGCACCACGGCGGCAGTCTGGTCGGTCACCGTACCCGCAATTGCTCCTGAGGTGAGCGATTGCGCCGAGACGCGAGCGGAATACAAGAAGAACGCCGAGAAAAACGCGACAACCAACCAGAACGGTCGCCGCGCCGTACGTGAAGCTATTACCATCATACGTTTCTCCTCATGGTGATTTTCGGAAAAAGGCTCCACGGTTCTAGGCTGGAGCCTGCTAGCACTTGTGTAAGACGAGGTCTTGCGGGTAGGATCCTGACTCGCCACCGCTGGTAGGATGACTGAGTATCCAGTTCGATGAGCGACGGGCGCTGGCGAACCCACGAAACTGGCTTCGTCTTGAGCAATCAAGAATCCGATTTGATTGCGGTGCTCCACTGGGTACACTCCCACTCTGGAAACCTCGGACGAGACTTACGTGCAAGGCTTGGGCCAAGTTAGAGCTTTTTTATTTTGCCCTATCTATATGAAACGTCAAGTGATAGCCTTGACCTCCATAAAGGATGTCCGATCTTCTACAAATTTCCGTATTCAAGAAAAGGAAGTATACGTTTTTTCATATTTGTCCTTGCCCGAGCTTCCCGCGTGCGACGACACCAACTGGGGATAGTGGGTCAATTTGATGTAGGGGCGGCTTTACGCCGCCATTTGGCGATCCCGCTCGGAGCGGGATCGCCGCTACAGCATCAGATTGACCCACTACCCAACTGGGCGCCCAGCGTCTTGTTGAGTGCGCCTTCTGTGAGAACCTAATTCGCGGAATCGTCTCCAGCTACTCGAGATCTTCCGGCAGTCGTACGAGCGGCTTCAGGCGAAGCTTGGCGCAGATTTCCCGCAAAAACGCCTGGCGGGCGGGATCGTTACTGCCGAATTCCAATCCCGCCTGACCCTGCACGTTCTTCCAGATGACCACCGCAGGAGTCCGGAATTCCCGGCCTTCCCATGCCACGGCGAGTTCGCACTCCTGGCGAACCTTCAGCCAAGGCGCATATTCCAGCAAGCAGCCGAGCGCGGACAGATCTTCCACCATCACCTCGAAGGTGGTGCCTTCCGCCGGCAAACTGAGGCTGGCTTTCAGATGAGTCGAATAACGGGCAACGCGTCGTTGTTTGTTGACCATACCCGGAGTGTAATTCCTCCTTGTTGAAATCGCAACTGAGATCAATGGCCGATAGTGGTACAGCGCGGCCCACGGCCGCAACCAAAACGGGCCATGATTGCCGATTGCTGATTGCCGATTGCTGATGCACATTGGAAGGAGTTGCAACACCACTTTTTCAATCGTCAATCGGCAATCAGCAATCGGCAATGAAAACCTGGCCTTCGGTTGCGGCCAAGGGCCGCGCTGTACCACTACCCAATGGCCCACCATCGCCCAGCGACTTTTCCAACGCAATCCTAACCTGCCGGGCGGGTCAGCTATTCAAGCAACAAGACTACCGCATCCTGGTACGGCACAGTGAGCTGTACAGTGTTGCTGACCATCGGCCTGTTGACTCTGCGGTGAAGGTCCGTGGCCTTCTTGTAGCGTGGCGGAAGTTTGATGCTGGCGGCCTGGTCTTTGGGCGTGTCGTTGAAGATGACCAGCAGGCTGTGCTTCTCTCCCTCCACCAGTCGCGGTCGCACTTTGTCACCCGTGACCGGAGGCTTCACAACCTTGGTGATGATGGCCCGCAGTAACTCGATTCCGCCCTCGCTTCCCGCCGCGATGCTGGCGCCGAGGTTGGTGCCGAAATAATAGACCTGCCCTTTCCCCACTTTCCTCGTGGCAGCCACGGTCATGCCTTCAAACCTCGCGATGGGTTGTGCGGAAGTGACTTCAATCGGTGTCAGGTAAGTCTTCCCGAGGACGCGAATCGCAAGGGGCGCTGTGAAGGCAATTTCTGGCTCGTAATAAACCCGATCGGAAGCCGGAACGTCCGTCGGAGCTTTCTCATTCTTGAGCCAGAATGCTTCCCCTTCACGATAACCAAACACCTGGTCCAGTCCGTACGGCGGAACGGTGGGATTGTAGTAAAAGTTCTCGTCATAAAGACCAAAGCCCGTTTCGATAATCAGCGTACCGCCCTCTTCTACAAACCGCCGCAATTGCGCGCAGGTGCTTTTCTTCCCGATAAGGTGCCAGGGCGCGATGAGCACCTTGTAATTGCGCTCGCCCAGGTTTGAGGGCTCGAGGAAATCCACCCAAAGGTCCAGGTTCCAGAGCGCCTTGTAATAGCCCCGAAACGAAGATGTGGAAGGATCTTCATCGCCCTGCGCCGCGTAAGTGAGGATGGCGTTGTCCTGATCGGTGAGGATGGCCACTTCCGCTCGGGGATGGAAGTCCTTGATGATCTCCCAGTGGGCCTGAATGATGGCGTTATTTTTCGCGGCTTCCTGGGAGCGATCCGTTGCCGCTCCACTGCGCGCCACCAGGCCGTATCCTGTTGCCTCGCGGCCAGTGGCTTCGGCCTGGTAGTTCCAGTAGATGATGCCCTTGGCGCCCATGGCCACCGCAAGCCAGTTGTAAACGCGGATGTCCCGCGGCCGCATCTTTGGGCTTCGCCAAAGGCCCTCGTTGCCGTGACCGGCTTCGAGTTCCGTCAGGTAGAAGGGTTTCCCGGCGGCGTTCGATCGGGTGATTTCGTACTTGGCGGCAGCATGGTAAATGATGGGAAACTGCCAGCGCGGAAACAGCGACATCCCCCATGCATCGAGCAGCTCTGCAAGGC
Source organism: Terriglobia bacterium (assembly GCA_050008675.1). Taxonomy (GTDB): domain Bacteria; phylum Acidobacteriota; class Terriglobia; order UBA7540; family UBA7540; genus CAVROP01. Next base: position 13,909 of record JBEKME010000025.1, on the reverse strand, counting down.
GCCAGGCGTTTGTGCCGGTGGTAACGCAACCATCCACGGGCGGATGGTGCGCGGCATGGCTTTCCATCACGTGCTGGGGATCGGCCGCCCGCGCCGTTTCCACGCGGAATCTCATTTCCCGCGTGCTGCGCTCAATGATGAATCGCCGCCAATCGACCCAGTCGGCATACGTACCCAAGTGGCGTGGTGGGTCGATGACCTCCCAATTCGGGTAGCGGCGCGTCCAGGCGTCGTTCAAAGCGTCGAGCGTTCCGTATTTCTGTTTCAGCCAATCCTGGAAGGCTGCGATGGTCCTCTCGCAATAGCAGAACAGGATTTCTTGCGGCTGGGCCCAGATGTTGCACGCCCAGGCAGGCTCGATGTGGGGCTCGTTCCAGCAGTCGTATCCGAAGAGCGACTTGTGCGGCGCCACCACCTTAATCAATTCCTGGATATACTTGGCGCCGGCTTCCCGCACCGGCTCCCAGTCAGAACACAATCCCGGCCAGCCGCCGGTGACGTTATTGGGGCTCGACGCGATGCGTACCTGCTGGCCCTTCGCGTCCGTAAAGCGCGCGCCCGGATACTTCTGCTCCAGCCACCAGGGGACAAGTTCGAACATCAGGCCGCAAAGCACCTTTAGCCCGAACTCATCGCAGTAACTCATGACCTCTTCCACTTCGTCAAAGATCCACTTGTCCGGTTCGGGGTTCACGTAATCCCAATTGGGCCAGATTCGAATCAGGTTGAATTTGTACTCCTCGGCAATGGTCCTGAGCATGTCGCGGCGCATGGCGCGCGGGGGATTGGGTGGCCGATAGAACTGCGACCCGTAGAGGAACTGATCCGCCGGCACGGGATTCGAGTTTGCAGCGCCTAACCGGGCCGGCCCCGCACCGCTGCCAGATCCTGCGGTAATCCGCATGCCACTCCATGCCAGGCTCACGCCTCCTGCGGCGGTCCGGATGAATTGTCTCCGTGATGATGGCATTTCTATCCTCCTTAGTCCTTCAAAGACGGCGCCGTTTGGCGCCACCCGATTTAACTTGAGGGTATGATTCCACAATTCTCCGAAACGAACGCCGGTCCGCAGCGCTCCGTGGTATTCCAGCAGCAAGCGCCGCGCATTCTTTCACATGCGCCAATGTCAGGGATTCGCCCGCCGCCGTCAAGAAGAAAAATAGCCCCTTCCTCCACAGCGCCGCCCTTGGCCGCAACCAAAAGCAGATTCTGCGCTGCGCTCCGCTCTCTCCAGAAACTCGACGCATCACTCGTTTCCATTGAGCAGCTCGGGCCGAGCCTGTCTGAGCCGTCCTCGCCCCGCAACTAACCCCTCACCCGGCCCGCGACGCCTGAAGAAAGCGGCGTCGCGGTCCACCCTCTCCCCTTGGGAGAGGGCGGACCCACTTTGCCATGCGCTGCGTTTCTGACATCACGGATAACGGTCTTCGGCTATCCTCGCTCAGAATGACATGTCATCCTGATCCCGCCTTGCGGGAGAAGGATCTGTTTTTCTTCGCGCCGGGCCATGAAGTTGTCGCCTGGTGATAAAGGGAACCGCTGGCAGATTCTCCTCAAGGGCGTATAATGGCGTGCTGACTTGACTGTTTCGCTCGCCATGAATTTATCTCACGTCCGCATCGAAGGAGCCATCCAATGATCTCCAGGTTTCGATTTCCTCTGATTGTTTTCATCATGCTGGCTTTTGCGCCGTGGCTTCTCTCTGCCTCCCCTTCCGACACTCCGAAGCAGTGGTTGAAGGAAGGCTGGAGGATTCAATCATCGGCGAAGACCAAAGCTTCGGGCGAGCAGATCGCCTCCAAAGGCTTCGACGCCGGCAGTTGGTATCCCGCCGCGATTCCGTCCACGGTGCTTGCGGCGCTGGTGGAGAACAAGGTGTACCCCGACCCTTACTTCGGCAAGAACCTGCGGTCCATTCCCGGTACCAGTTACTCCATCGGCCAGAACTTTTCCAACATCCCGATGCCCGACGACAGCCCGTTCCGCGTTTCCTGGTGGTACCGGACGGAGTTCAGCTTGTCGAAGAATCTGCGCGGCAAGGAAATCCGGCTCAATTTCGAGGGCATCAACTTCCGCGCCAACCTGTGGCTGAACGGCAAACTGATTGCCGACTCGAAAAAGGTGGCGGGGGCCTGGCGCCTCTTCGAGTTTAACGTCACGGGAAATGTCAAAGTCGGCGAAACAAACGTGCTGGCCGCGGAAGTTTTCCCGCCCACGCCCAACGACCTTGCCATCACCTTCGTGGACTGGAATCCGCTGCCGGCCGATAAGGACATGGGCATCTGGCGCGGCGTGTACGTGACCAGCAGCGGGCCGGTAGCCCTCCGCTATCCGGCGGTGGTGACGCATTTCGCCTCGAGCGATCTGAAGACGGCGAACCTGACGGTTTACAGCGAACTGCACAACGCCCTGGCGAAGCCGGTGAAGGGCACACTCAAGGGTGAGATCGAAGGAAAGAAGTTTTCCCAGGAAGTTTCGCTTTCGGCTGGCGAAACGAAAGAAGTGGAGTTCTCGCCGGAGAAGTTCGAACAGTTGAAATTCGAGAATCCCCGTGTCTGGTGGCCGGCGCCACTCGGCGGTCAGCCGCTTTACACGCTGAAGATAGAGTTCGATACGGGTGGAAAAATCTCCGACGAGCAGAAGGTGGTGTTCGGTATCCGGGAGGCGACTTCGGAGCTCGACGCTGCGCAGCATCGCGTCTTCATGATCAATGGGAAAAAGATCCTGGTGCGCGGCGCCGGGTGGTCGTTCGATATGCTGCTCCGCGCCCATCCAGCTCGTCAAGAGGCTGAGATCCGATACGTGAAGGACATGAATCTGAATGCCATACGTCTGGAGGGGAAACTCGAAGACGAACATTTCCTGGAGGAATGCGACCGCGAGGGAATCCTGGTGCTCGCCGGCTGGTGCTGTTGCGACCATTGGGAACGCTGGGAAAAATGGGATGACGAGGACTACGTGGTCTCGGCCGAATCGCTCAAAGACCAGATTCGCCGCCTGCGCAGTCACGCCTGTCTGTTCGATTGGATGAACGGCAGCGACAATCCTCCTCCGCCGAAAGTGGAGGAGGTTTACATCAAGATTCTCAAGGACTATCACTGGCCGAATCCCTATCACTCCTCGGCGACCGAGAGGCCCACGACGGTCAGCGGGCCGTCCGGTGTAAAAATGACGGGGCCCTATGAATACGTGGCGCCGTCCTACTGGCTCCAGGATTCGAAGCGTGGGGGCGCTTACGGGTTCAACACCGAGACCAGCCCCGGCCCGGCCATCCCGCCGGTCGAGAGTCTGAAACAGTTTTTGCCTGAAGGCAGCCTCTGGCCCATCAACGACGACTGGGACTTCCACGCCGGCGGCGGAGAGTTTAGGACCGTCCAGGTGTTCACGAAGGCTCTCGAGGGCCGCTATGGCACGGCGAATTCGTTGCATGACTATGAGCGCAAGGCCCAAGCCATGGCTTACGAAGGGGAGCGCGCCATGTTCGAGGCCTACGCGCGGAATAAGTACACCTCGACGGGGGTCATCCAGTGGATGCTCAATAACGCCTGGCCGTCGGTCATCTGGCATCTCTACGACTACTACCTGCGGCCGGCGGGCGGGTATTTCGGAAGCAAGAAAGCCTGCGAACCCCTGCACATTCAGTACTCGTACGACGACCAGTCGGTTGGGGTGGTCAATTCCTTCTATGAAGCGCACAAGGGCTTGAAGGCGACGGCGAAGATCTACAACCTCGACCTTGAGGAGAAATTCTCCAAGACCGTCGACGCCGACGCGCCACCTGACAGCTCCACTCGTGTCTTGACCCTGCCCGCTGTCGATGGTCTCTCGAACACCTACTTCCTGAAACTGACCCTGGAGGATTCGGCGGGCAAGCTGGTGAGCTCGAATCTCTACTGGCTCTCGACTCAGCCCGACGTTTCCGACTGGGACAAATCCCAATGGTACGTCACCCCGATCAAGACTTACGCCGACCTGACGGGGCTTGAGAAGTTGCCGCCCGTGAAGGTCAACGTCACCAGCCGCAGCGAGCACCAGGGTGACAACGACGTGACCCAGGTGACGGTCGAGAATCCCACCTCCAACCTGGCCTTCATGGTGCATCTTATGATTACCAAGGGCCAGGGCGGGGATGAAGTCCTGCCGATTTTGTGGGAAGACAACTACTTCACACTCTTCCCGGGTGAAAAGCGCGACCTGGCCGCCAGATACTCGGTGGAATCACGGGGCGGAGCCGCGCCGGTCGTGGTGGTGGACGGCTGGAACGTGACCCAATAGCGGGTTCGCGGAACCATCCCGCTGGCCCGGCGCTTTCAACGGGATTGCGGCCGAGCCATTGGAGAACATGACGTCGACCTGCCACGCCCTGGCGGTGGGCGAGGCATCGTGCCAGATAAATGTCGGGGGGGTGATCTCAGGGGGGAAAATCGAGCCTTCTTCCGGGTAGTCGATCGTAATCCGGGCCAGTTGCGCCTGGTCACGTCCGGAGGAGGCATAGGAATTTGCCGGGTGCGCATTCGCGGCCGCCTCCGCCAACCCCCAAAGGGCGGGGCGTGGGCCGTGCTGCGCAGCCAAGTGCACACGCACCACCACCAGCGCTGCGGCCAAAGCGCAGGCGATCAGGATGCGACTTCCCAGTGGTTTCACTGCAACCCCACACTCACTCGGCCAAGCCATCAATCCGGCGGCTCACATGGTTCAGGGCTTCCTCAGCGACCTTTGCGCCCAGCATCACGCCGAAGACACGCCGCAAGCTGGCAAATTCAGCTCCCTATCGCACTATTTTGCGTCCTCAACTTGAAACGCAATACGCACCGCCACGCGCAGGATTACCCCGGAGCGAACTCTAGGGCGTGGGTCCGGTTGGCGCCGGAAGCTTGCCGGAAATCTGTTCCGCCTGCTTCTCGCGGGCCTCGTTTTGATATTTCTGTTGCAGAGCAAATTCCTTCTGAGCCTCACCACGCTGGCCGGTCTTGAGGTAAGCTCTGCCCAGTTGGTAGTGATAGTTGCCCTTACCCGGATCGAGGTCGATGGCGCGCTTCAGGCACGAAATGGCCGCCTCGATTTTGCCCTGACGGAAATAAGCCTTGCCGAGGCCTGCCAGCGAGTCCGGCATCTTCGGATTGAGCGCCAGCGCCTTTTGGAAAAGTGGGATGGCGTGATCCGCATCGCCCACGTCAGTCCAGATGGTCCCTCGGCTCTCATAGCTCCAGGGCTCGTTGGGGCTGATCTCCATCTCCTTCTCGAATTCCACCGCCGCCTTGTCGAGTTGGCCTAAGCGCTGGTAGAGAACACCGAGGTCGTAGTGCGCAAAGGGAAGCTTGGGGTTGCCGGCCACGGCCATGTCCAGTTCGTCCCGCGCTCTCGCGTTCTGGTAAGTGTCGAGATAGACTTTGCCCAGAAGCAAGTGCAGGTGGGGCGTATCCCCGCCGACGCGCACCAATTGCTCGCAGGTTCTCGCAGAATCGCTGCTGCGCTTCAGTTGGCCATAGGCGATGGCGAGCATATACAGGTAATCGAGATCGTCTTGCTCCTGGTCGCGGATGGGTTCAAGGGCTGTCACCTCGGGGCCGTACTGTTTGAGCATGAAGTGGGACATGCCCAGCAGGTAGTGCGCCTGGACACTATCAGGTTCGGCGGCAAGCAGGCGCTCGAAGTACGGGACGGCGTGGCCAAAATCCTGCTTGCGGTAGTAGGCGAGCCCCAGGTTCAAATCGACCCCCACCATGTTCGGGTCGAGCTTCCTGGCCGTCTCAAAAGCCTGAATGGCTTCCTCAGACTTACCCGTCCGCAGGTAAACCACGCCCAGGTTGGTGTAGGCAGCAGCGGACTGCGGGTCAAGCTTCAAGAACTCTTCGAATCCGCGCTCAGCGCCGGCGTAATCTTTGGCCGCGAGCGACTGTTGGGCGCGCTCGAAGATGGTGCGCAGATTCTCCCCGGATGGGTTGGACGCTGGGGCGCCCCCGCCTGCGGGGCTCTGCCCCCCAAGTCCCAGCGGAGCAAGCAGCGCCCACACCAGCAGCGCCCTCGCTACGACGCGCACGGAAGTAGGAGTATCAAGCCGTCGTTGGTGCATTCACCGAGCCTCTGTTAACTCCAAGGCCCCGTCGATAGGATACCCCACTGCTTGTTGCGCACCCTCGTGACCTCGGGGCCAGCCAGCGTCAGTTCACTCAGCCCTCGTAGCGTGAAACAAGAACCGGGCGCAACGTAGGGATCGAAAATCCCTTCGCTGCGCCCGGGCTCGTAACAGTTAGCAGTCCCTTAGCTTCGGACTGGACTAGAAGATGAGCTTCAAGCCCAGTTGCACGTTGCGGGGACCCCAGTCAGAATTGACTTCGCCGGGATTGGTTGTGTTCAGGTTGCAGGGCATGCCAAACCCCGTACTGCCGCTGCATCCGGTGTTAGCGTACTGGTATTGCGTATGGTTGAAGGTGTTGAACGTTTCCAGCCTGAATTGCAGCTTGAAAGCCTCGCCGTGCAGGGGAAAGTTCTTTTCGAGTGCCATATCCCAATTGTTCCGGCCAGGGCCGGTAAGGATGTTGCGGCCCATATTGCCGTAGGTGGTGGAGAGCTCGCTGAACAAAGGCTGCGCCACCGTGGCCGGATTCCACCACTGGCGCGTGGGTCCGTAGACGGGGTCATCGTAGGTACCCTTGGTGGGCGCCACCTTGCCGATCACGTCGCACCGATACGAGCCACCGAGGTTCGTGTTGTAGCCGGTGACTCCGCAGTTGAAGTCAGTCGGCTCGCCGGTGAAGAAACTGGTGATGCCGCTGATCTGCCACCCGCCGAGTGCTTGCCGGGCGACCGCACTGGAGGAGTTCTTGAAGAACGGCAAGGCATAGACGTAGTTTGCCTGCAATACCTGGGCGCGATTAAGGTCCCCTGTGCCCTTCCACCGGCTCAGCGTGTAGTCATTGATCCCGCCCGCAGTCTCCTGGTAGGTGCTCGTCGAATCGTCGATGGCGTGCGACCACGTGTAGGCCACCTGCAGGGTCAGACCGTGAGAAGTGTGGCGTAGGCTCGCCTGCAAGGCGTTGTAGCTCGAGACGGCGGTGTTCTGCTTGTCCGTGATGGTATTGTATCCACGGTAAGGCGCGAAGAAGATACTGGGCTCCTCGCCGAATATCAAGGTGGTTGCCACATGGCAATTACCCGAGGCGTCGCAGAGCGGTTGCCCCATGTCGCCCGGTGCGTTCAAGGTGGGGTTGGCTGCCTTGGTGCCGACGAGGTTGGCCAGAACAGGCGCGTTCATCGTGGCGCCATTCTGAACGAGCGCGGGGTTGATTTCGTTAATGAGCTGGGCGCGCGCCAAGTGTCTTCCCAGAGCTCCAACGTAGGCGACGCTCACCAGGGTGTTGCTGGGGAACTGGTGCTCAACGGTCAGGCTGAACTGCTGCACGCTGGGCCATGACTGACTGTAAGGAAAAGAGGTGTAGTTGGTGGGGCCGAGCGGGCCGTTGGCGACAATAGAGCTGTAGCCCAGAACGTTGAATCCGGACGGGCTGAGGTCGGAAGGAGGATTGCCCTCGCCGCCCTCTGTCTGCGCCTCGTTGCCGTTTCCGGACTCATAATAGATTCCGTAGCCGCCGCGCAGGGAGGTGGTCCCTTTGCCAAACGGGTCCCAGGCAAAGCCCACGCGTGGAGCAATGTTTCCTCCTGTATTTGCGAGTTGGCAGCCATTCGGAATTCCGTTGGCTCCGCACTGGACCAAGCCGTTTCCATAGTCGGTCCAGACAGCGCCCGAACCCGGGATTAGGTTGCCGTTCGCATCCAGTTGGGCTTCATTGGCTGCATTATATTGGCTGGGCAAGAACCCTGAATCGATGGTGGGACGTGAAACGTCGTGGATGCGCGAGTAAATGTAATAGCGCACGCCCAGGTTGATAGTCAGGTTTTTTCTCAGTTTCCAATCGTCCTGGATGTACGGCTCGAGGTCGGTCATCTGCCAGTGGCCCTTGGGATAGCCACCGACAGCGACGCCGTTCACCGCCTGAGTGCCTTCCGTGTACTGGTGGATGCGGCCCAGGAACATGTCCGCCAAGCCGTTTCCCGTGGTAATGGAGCCACCGCCATCGAAGGTCAAGGACCCTTGCGTGTCGGCCCCGAAGTGCTCGCTCTTGCGATAATTCTCGAGGTAAAACCCCATCTTGGTGGTGTGATTGCCGTGCACCCAGGACAGGTTGTCCTTCCAGGTGATGATGGGATTGGAGTTATAAGGACCGGTATAGTCGCCGGCGCTCTCGTAGAAGCCTTGGGTTCCCCCACCCATGCTCAAGTCCGGCAACTCCGGATTGCTGTCATTCTGCGAGAAGAGGTGACTCATGACGAAGTTCGACGGCCGAACGATACCCGTTGAACTGCCACCTGCCACAGGGGTCAGGATAATGTGGTCCGTGGTGTAGGCCGCCACGAATTCGTTCATGAGGGTGGGCTTGAAGGTGTGGGTAACGTGGAACACCGCGCTTTCGCCGGGACCGCCAAACTGCGTCTTTTGGGTGTCGAAGCTCGACCCCGTCCAGAGCGAGGGGACCGACAGGGTGTTCCAGGTATCCTGGGTGTAGCGGAAGAATGCCTGGGTCTTGTCGCTGATGTTCTCGTCGATACGAATCTGCTCCTGGCGCCAGTTGGTGGGGGCGCTGGAGGCCAGGGTCCATTCCACCGGGCCGCTGTTAGGGGGCGGGACCAAGCCATTGAGAAGGTCCGTTGCGTTTTGGAAAGCTTGCGCATTATAGCCCGGCATTGACTGGACGTTGTCGTAAGTCACGCCGTTCAGAGTTGGTAGAAGACAGCCGGCGGCCACGATTGAGCTATAGTTGCCCGATAACGGGTCGCACTGGGAGAAGTCGCCCGTGCGCTCGAGCGCACTCGGCACGCCGGTGGGCCCAACCACCTGCCCTACGCGGTAGCGCCGCCAGTCCTCCGACCAGTAGAAGAACGTCTTGGTCTTGTCGGTGTTGTAATGGCCTGGGATGTAGACAGGCCCGCCGAGGGTGTATCCAAAGTCGTTCCACTTCAGCGGGTTCATGGGCGCAATGCTCCCAATACTCGCCCGATTGGTGAAAAAGTCGTTGGAGTCGAATGCGTCATTGCGAACATACTCGAAAGCGTCGCCGTGGAACTGCCTGGTGCCGCCTTTGGTGGCAAGTTCGATGTTGGCGCCCGCGTGTTTGCCCATCTCCGCGCCGTAGTTTGAAGTGGAGATGCGGAACTCGGCAATGGTATCGAGGTTCGGATAAGTGTTAAACGTGGAGGCCGAACCCTCGTCGGTGTTGTTGCCGCCATCAATCTCCCAATTGGCGTATTGCATGCGGTTACCGTTGAAGGAGATGCTATTGTTGCCGGCAACACCGACGTGGATGGCGTCCAAGCCGTTGTCGGGCACGGCGCCGGGAATCAGTAAGGCCAGCGTAACCCAGTTGCGACCGTTCAGGTCCAGGTTCTGAATCTGCGTGTTGCTAATTACGGAAGAAACGGTTGCGTTCTCCGTCTGGACCTGGATCACGTTTCCCACCACACTGACTTCCTGGGTCATTTGCCCTACGGTCAATTGCAGGTCCACGCGCTGGACTTGGCCGACTTCCAATATGATTTCGGAACGCACCAGTTTCTGGAAGCCCTGCGCCTCCGCTGTCACCACGTAGGTCCCGATCGGTACGGCCGAGATCGAATAGTAGCCTGCCGAATCGCTGGTGAGTTCGCGCGTAAAGCCCCTATCGGGGTTGGAGATCGTGACTTTGGCGTTGGGAATGACGCCGCCAGTGGGATCGGTCACCGTCCCCACGATTCTCGCAGTGTCTTGGCACCACGCGGTGATCGACAATGCGAAGAAGGCAGCAGCAAAAAGCAGAATAGCCCTTTTCATATGGATTCCCTCCCGTTGGAGCGTCATTGGCTTTTCTCGACGACCTAGATTAATAATGTCGAGAAATTAGTGACGAGCCCCAAGGAACGTTACCTCCTATTTGAGAAGTCATTAGTGGCCGGACATGGATTCCTTTATGGCCGTGATAAACATTGCAAATGGACCGCCAAAGTAATGGCTTTCTAAGGAAGTCGCCTAATGGGTGTAACGTGTTGAAATAACTTGAGAAAGCGGTCGAGGCCCTAATACCGTCGCCTCTCGCAGACTCCGAAATCCCATAGATTCTATTAAACTATCCAATTTTTAGTATTAGCCAGCCGGGGGAGTGATACGCGCACTTCAACCTCGGTGTGCTCTTCCAGAGACTCGGAATGCTGGATGAAGCCGCGGCCGAATTCGATAAGGGTGAAGGGTAAAGGGTGAAGGGTAAAGGGTGAAAAGGGTCTTGCGCTTCATTCACCCTTTAACCTTTAGCCTTTAGCCTTTGTTTCCCCTTCCTCAATCACGATGAACTGGTCGGCGTCGACACCGCTCGCGCGGTCCACAAGGCCGCTGGGCCAGCACACTTCAAGCTGCTCGACTTTGCGCGCTGTGCCAAGACCAAAGTGTTGCCGAAGGTCGTTCTGCGAAATATAGCTCGAGGCGCTCAGCACTTCCCGAACCTGGCGATGCGCGCCCGTGGTGACTGCCACGCGCGCGCCAATGGCGGAGCGGTTCGATCGCGTGCCCACCAGCTTGACGTTCAGCCAGTGGTGGCCGCTGCGATTGTCATTGCGGAGGAGGGAGGGCGGCTCGCTCATGTTCAGAACCAGCACATCGACATTGCCGTCGTTGTTGAAGTCACCGAAAGCGCAGCCGCGGCTGGAGTGCGGCTCCAGGACGGCTGAGCCGCACAGTTCCGACACCTCTTCAAAAGAGCCGTTGCCCAGGTTTCGATACACCACCCGAGGCGTCTTGAACTTGTAGTCCGGGTAGACCTTTTCGACCTCGGGATACACCGTGCCCGTGACATGGAAGATGTCGAGCCAACCGTCGTTATCGAAATCCGCAAAACCCACGCCCCAGCATACATATTGGGTATTCACCGCGAGGCCCGCAGCATTGGTGAGGTCGTCAAAGAACTCGCCCTTCAAATTGTGGTAAAGGATGGGCGTGTCGTCGCTGAAGTGGGGGAGAAACAGGTCCAAGTAGCCGTCCCCGTCATAGTCGCCGACGCCCACTCCCATATTGGCCTGCTCCTGACCGTCGCCATTCACGGCGCACCCACACTCCATGCCCACCTCGCTGAATGTCCCGTCGTGGTTGTTGCGAAAGAGCAGGTTGGGACTCGAGTCGCAGGCCACGAACAGGTCCGGCCAGCCATCATTATTGTAGTCAAACGCCACCGCCGTGAGTCCATAGCGAGTCCCGGCGCTGAGGATGCCTGCCTTCGCGCTGACATCGGTAAAAGTCCCGTCGCCATTGTTATGGTAGAGCGCGCAAGTCTCTTGCTGGAGTCCCATCGGGCCACAATTGACCGGCACGCCCCGATATTTGCAGTAGCGGCTCGAGCCCCCAACCGGTGTTCTCGCCAGATCCAGATCGATGTAGCGACTGATGAATAGGTCCAGGCGCCCATCGCGATCGTAGTCTACGAAAGTGCAGCCTGTTCCGTAACGCGGGCGCGATTCGAGGAGTCCGGCCTTCTCGGTGACATCCGTGAAAGTGCCGTCGCCATTGTTGTGGTAGAGGATATTCTTGCCATAATAGGTCAAGAACAGGTCATCGCGCCCGTCGTTGTCGTAGTCGCCCACACAGATTCCGTAACACCAGCCCGTATGCCTGAGTCCGGCTTTGGTGGTGACGTCCGTGAACGTGCCGTCGCGGTTGTTGTGGTAGAGGCGGTTGGTCGGCTCCTGGCCCGGAGCAAACCCTTCGAGACGGGTGCCGGTGGGGACAAAGACATCTAGCCAGCCGTCGTGGTCGTAGTCAAAAAAAGCAATCCCCGGACCATTCGCTTCCACAATGTAGCGCTTCACATATTCCTCGCCGTAAACGGTGGCGGCGGTGAGTCCGGCTCGCGGAGCGACGTCCGTGAACGCGGCCAGCCAGGGCTTGCCTGAAAACTTTGGGCGCGGCCCCGGTCTGACGCCACGCGACGCCATCCCTTGCGCGCCCAGTCGTGCTGCGCCGCACAGCACCATGCTCGCGGCGCCGGTGGATTGGAGAAACTTCCTGCGGGTGACGCGCATTCTCGCTCTTAATCGGGCGGGCTGTCGGTCTGGGGCTGGGCGATATTGCCGAGAATACCCGTGCGGATGTTTTGCATCGTCTTGGCAAACTTGTCGTGGGTTTCACGGTAGGCAGCGAGTTCCTTCGCCGCTTCCTGGTCACGGCCCAGCCGGCGGAAAGCAAACGACAACTGGTAGTGGGCGTTTGGATTTGCTGGCGCAAGCGTCACCGCCTGCTCTAGCGGCCGGATAGCCTCCTGAGCCCGGCCGGCCGAAGCCAGCGACTTGCCCAGGCCGATGAGTGCATCGGCAAATTGAGGGTCCAGGCTCGTAGCGCGCCGGAAGTGTTCAATGGCGTCGGTCCACTCGCGCGCTTGGCGGGCCATCTCTCCCAGTTCGTACTCGGCGGCCGCGTTGCGGGGATCAATTTTCAACTCCTCTTGAAACTCCGCTCGCGCCTCGTCGAGGGTGTGAGGTCCGCGCTCTCCGGCCAAGAACAAGTTTCCCAACTGGTAGTGAATGCCGGCAAGGCTCGGTCGGAGTGACAAGACCTTGCGATACTCGTCGGCAGCCTCGCTGAGTTTACCCTCGAGCTCCAGAACCTCCGCATTGAACTGGTGCGCCTGGTAAGACTCCGGGGCTGTCGTGAGGAGGCGCTGCGAGGCTCGAGTCGAGAGGTCCGAGTAGACGTGGCTGCTGAGGTAGAGCAAATCGGGATCGTCCGGAAAGTCACGGCTAAGCGCACGAATGAAGTCAATGGCTCTATCGGATTCGTTCAAACTCATGGCGCAACGCACGGCGTCAGTCCCAAGGGCTCGCTTCAGTTGGGGATCCGGCGCGCGCCCGTAATCTTTCTCCAGATAAGGCAACGCCTGCTGGCAGCGGTCGCTCTCCGCCAAGCTCAGCCCGAGAAAGAAGTGCGCATGGGTCAAGGAGGGTTTCAACTCGAGGGCCTCGAGCGCTTCGTGGGCGGCGTCGTCAAATCGTCCCACGGCGTAGCAAGCCGTAGCCAGGTTGGCGTGAATCTCCGCAATTCCCGGCTCGAGCTTCACCAGCGTCTCGAGGCTCTTGATGGCATTCGCATAGTCGCCTTTTCGTAGCGCCTCCTGAGCTTCGGCGGCGATTCGTGCAGGATCGCCGGCTTGGGGACTTTGAGCGCTTTGCGGGGCGCGGCCACCGACTGGCGCCTGCGCTCGCCCCGGCTTCGAGACAAGTTGAACGGCCACCGCTATGAGGAAGATCCAGATCAACCCCAATCGCCACGGCGAACCGGCCCCCTTCTTCCCTTGCGGTCTCAAGCTTGCCATAGTTTCCCCGCTGGCCGCCTCCTATTATGCCATACCACCTTACCAGCCAACACCCGACAAAAGAGTCCACGGCCCGGGCGACAGCGTGATTTGACCTTGCTCGTATTTCTCGCGTTTGCCGGCGGCCTTGACGGCTGCGTCATCATCGTAAGATGCATCGAGCGGGTCCGCGTTATCGTAAAGAGCGTCCATCATGGGATGCGGGTAAAGTACTGGGCCACTTGCTTGTGGCGTACAACTCTGCGTTTCCAATAACACCCTTTGTTCTCAGTAGAGTCGAGGGTGGGCGCGGTAGCGACTCGGACGTCGTCCCGTTTCCCAACCCCCGCTCATCGAACCGGACGTGCGGATTTCCCGCATCCGGCTCTCCGACAGGGTTCACCGCCAGACTCACGGAGAGTCCTCCTTCGCCTTGCGATACAGCTTCCTCTGAAGCGTCCGGATCTTATCTGGTGTTTCCAGGCTCATCACCAATCACCTCACCTTGGCTTCTTCGAAAGCGCTCCTGAAGTGAGGGCCCTTCCCTC
>JBEKME010000024.1:0-62465 GCA_050008675.1 Terriglobia bacterium | reverse complement strand
CGCGTGGAATTGCCTCTGCCGGCAAGACAATTCACCTTGAGCCCGACCACTTCGCCGGGCCGCGCGACCTTCCTCCAGGCCTCCAGGGATGAATCGCAGTCGTGCAAGGCCTGCATGGCACGGTCCAGGCAATTGAGGAGCCGGGAGGAATCCAAGCTGGTGGGAGTGGACCTGAGATTGGAGTCGCGGGAGATTACGAGGCGCGATGGGGAAGGCCTCGCGCCAAACGCGTCTTGGGAACCAAGCCTACTATAAGCCGCACCTGCCAACAGAGCGCCGCCGAGGGTGATACTCCTTTCCAGAAAGGCACGGCGAGTTCTCTTGCATCCGTTTAACGGCATAAGAGTACCCCCGGTCTTCTTCAGGCGAGGGAGTCGGAGCTTCTATTCCTACTATTGAGCGCGACATTTATAATGCAATGAACCGCTGCTCAAAAACCGGCATAATCGGGCTTTTTAAGAATGGCACCATTGCATTTATTATGCAGCTCTCAATAGATGGCGGCTGTCCCTGTCCCGCTTCCCCGAGCAGCCACCCTTTCCTTTGTAGCACATCTCAGAGGAAGTTGCGAGGGGATGGACAGGTGTCAGGTTCCGGGTGCCAGGTGCCAGGGGAGATCGCGCCAAGCATTCTCGGCAACTGGCGACTGACAACAGACTACTGACAGTGGAGGAAATTGCCACATCATTTTTTCAATCGACCCGCCATGGCGTGGCAATGAAAACCTGGTCTTCGGTTGCGGCCGAAGCCCGCGCTGGGGGACTGGCTCCCGAATTCCGCATTTCTGACTCTTGCCTTCTGACTCCTGGCTTCGTAAGTTGTTCACTTTGACTCCTGGCTTCTGGATTCTGAATCCTTGTTCAGCCCCCAGTACCCAGCCCCTAGCCCCAGCCCCTAACACCTGACCCCTGCTTTAAGGGTAGGGCATTTTGCCTTGACCCCGTGGTATAATTACACTGTAGTGAAGTGTAATGGACTGTGAGGGAGGGCCTATTCTATGCCGCGGACAAGCGTTCAAATGACGGTGAGCCTGCCACCGGACCTCTACCGGCGGGCGATGCAAGTAGCGAAACAAGAGTACCGCTCTAAATCAGAGCTTGTGCGCGAAGCCTTGCGAACCTACGTGAGCCGAAAACGGATGGTTCATCAGGCCCGTAAACGCTTGTCCCAGAATCTCCGCACGAAGGGTATTGAAACCTTAGCTGATATCGAGCGCTTCGTGGATGAAGGAAGGGCTTGAGTGCTGCTTCTTGCAAGCGAAACCCTGCGCTGGCTGCTACTTCAGACACCGGCGGTCCATTTCTGCGCCCAGTCGAAAGTGGTACTATTCGTACTTTAAGATTGCATTTTCGACAAAGTTGTGCAAAAATATATCTGTAAAGGATCAAGAATTATACTTTCGCTGGAGATTGGGGTGCGCCGTGTTGATCAGATTCCGCGTCCGTAACTTTCGGTCGCTCAAGGAGGAGCAGGAGCTTTCTATGGTGGCGAGCTCGCTTAAGGGACCGCCGGAGGCGGTGACCCAAATTGCAGGACTCAACCTTGGGCTCCTGCGCGTTGCTGCAATCTACGGCGCCAACGCTTCGGGCAAGACCAATGTTATTAGGGCCCTTCAGTACATGAGGAGCGCGGTATGTGACTCGCAACGGCGCTGGTCGCCCGAGGGCCCCATTCCGCGTGAGCCCTTTCTTCTCGATCCAAAATCGAAGAGCGATTCTTCCTCATTCGACGTCGACTTGGTGCTCGATGGCGTGCGTTTCCACTACGGATTCACGCTGAACGACCGGGAGATTCTGGGGGAGTGGCTTGACGCATACCCCAGCGGCAAGAGGCAATTGTGGTTCAAGCGCGAGGGGAAGACTTTCACCTTTGGAAAGAAGCTGACTGGCGACAACCGGGCCATCGAGCGGCTCACGCGGCCGAACAGCCTTTTCCTCTCAGCCGCCGCTCAGAACAATCATGAAGCTCTGCTGCCGGTCTACAAGTGGTTTTCTGAGCAACTTGGTTATGTGCCCCGCGAGCGAGGGTTTCTCGACCAGGAAACCGCCCTAATGTGCAAAGTGGAGGGCTTCAAGCCTTGGATTGTGGGAGCTCTCCACGCCGCAGATTTGGGCGTAATCGGGCTCGAAGTCAGGGAAATGAACTTGCTGTCCCTGATGCGACAGGCAGAAGAAAAAGTGGACGATGCTCACTGGTCCCGGGTTGGGGAGATCCTTGGCGCTTTGCGGAAAATCGCAGCCTTTGCAAAGGAAGAAGGCGTCGAATTCCCGGTTCTTGAAAAGAGACAAAAGCTTTCACTATTCCATAAAGGCTCCATCTCCGCAGGGGTGCCGTTCGGGGAAGAAAATGAGTCGGATGGCACTCTTGCCTTCTTTGGATTACTCGGACCGGTGTTCGGGACGATCAATTCAGGCGGAACGCTGTGCGTCGATGAGTTGGACGCTAGCATGCACCCGCTATTGGCACTGGAGGTGGTGCGTCTTTTCAACGATCCCAAACTCAATCCCCGAGGGGCACAGATTATCTTCACGACTCATGACACTAACATTCTTGACAAGGCGTCCTTGCGCCGCGACCAGATTTGGTTCACGGAAAAGGACGCTGAAGGCGGCACTCACCTTTATCCGCTGACGGATTTCAAACCCAGAAAGAACGAGAACCTCGCGCGAGGATATTTGCAGGGCCGGTACGGCGCGGTACCGTTTATCGGCTCAACGGATTTTTTCGCCAACATCCAGCAAGATAAGGCTGAGCCCTGATGGCCCGAAGACACGACAACCTCCGGCGTCGCAAGTGGTTTGTTGAGCCTCGCCCGCTTGTGCTCGTCTGTTGCGAGGGCGGAGTCACCGAACCAAGCTACTTCAACGGCCTTAAGCGTGAAGGTCACAACCGCCTGTTGGACATTGAGGTCCGGCCGGCCGGGCCAAACCCCAAGACACTTGTTGACTACGCCGTCGAGAAGAAGCAAGAGGCTGAGCGCAAAGCTCGCAGGGAGAAGGACGATAATCTCAAGTACGACGAGGTCTGGTGCGTATTTGATGTGGACCTACACGAGCACATACCCGAGGCGAAGCAGAAAGCAGGTGCAAACAAGGTCGAGCTGGCCATATCGAATCCGTGTTTCGAGCTCTGGCTGTTGTTGCACTTCCAAGACCAACGTGCCCACACAGAGCGCCACCACGTACAATCGGCTTGCAGAGGACACATGCCCGGGTACGACAAGGAAGTGCCCTTCGAGTTGGTCTTTCCTCGGTATCCGGAAGCCGTACAGCGAGCCGCGGAGTTGGAGCATTGGCAGGAGACGCGTGGTTGCGCAGGGGAAAACCCCTCAACCGGAGTCCATCGACTGACAGAACGAATCATGGAACTCGGGCGCGAGGAGCAACTGAAGAAGCACCGGATGACTGACCGCTAAGGGCAAGGTGGCGCACAGTCTCGTTCCCCAGAGACTCCGGGGCTTTTCTCGTCGACCACACTCAAAAGCCGCGGGCCTAAGAGACAGGTCCGCGCTACTCACTTCGTGCAAGAAAAACCGTGGACCGGAAACGGTCCGACCGTGGTGTCATTTGGAACATCATTCCTGACGAAACGCCTGTCATTCCCGCGAAAGCGGGAATCCAATCTGTGGGATGCGGATTTCCAAAGGCTTGCGGAGTGGATTCCCGCTTTCGCGGGAATGACTGCGGCCTGGAGTGCCCGTGTCTCGCAAATGAAACCACTACCAACGGTCCGGTGGCGTGGCCAATCCGCAGGTGATATGATTTGGCCGATGAAGATCGTGTACACGGTTCAGATCTGGAGCGAAGGGGAGCAGTTTGTCGCCCACGCCATGCCGCTTGATGTCATGAGCAGCGGGCGAACGCCGGAGGGAGCGCGTGCGGCTCTCGACGAGGCCGTACATCTCTTTCTCGCGACGGCTGCGGACGAGGGCTCTCTGGAAGAGATTCTCTACGAAGCTGGGTATGAACGGCAAGGCGGAGAATGGATCAGTCCCTCCTGGTTAGCGACTGAAAAGCACTCCGCCGCAGTTCCCGCCTGAATATGCCCCGAATAACGCCGGTTCACTGGCAAGTGCCCTCGAAAAGGTTTTTCTGTCGGCGGGGTTTCGGTTTGCGCGGCAGGAAGGCAGTCACCGCGTTCTCCGAAGGTCTGCGGCTTTCCTCGTCGACCACACTCAAAAGTTTGTAAGCCCCGAATTCTGTTGGGCCAGCAGGCTCTCGGCGGAAAGCAGACTGATCGCCAGGACGCTTGCCAGAATCTTGCGCATGCTTGCATCACTCCTTAGAGAAAGAGAGGTCGGGGAAACCTCAAGTGGGGGTAGTTTGCATCATACTTCCATGGGCAAGGGTTTTCAGGAGAGAAAAGCTGTGCAGGCAGGAGGAAAAAGATGAAATCTGTATTCCGGCTGATCTGTCTTGGCGCACTTGGCTTTGCCATCACGGTTTGCGGTTGGGGTCAGTCGAGCCCTGACCAAGCCTCGGCTGAGCCGCAGAAGACGAACCAAAAGGAGAAGCAAACTAGCACGCCTGGTAAGGAGATGGGCAAAGGCGGGGAGGATATTGGAAAGGGCGTCGCCAAAGGGGCGGGGGATTTGGCCAAAGGCACGGCGGGCAGTGTCGGAGAGTTGGCGCGGGGAAACGTTGGGAGTGCCGGGGTCTCATTCGGAAAGGGAGTGGCAGGATTGGGCAAGAACGTGACCGTCGGCACTTGTAAAGGGGTCGGAAAGATCGGCAAAGGCGTGGGCGGGGAATTCAAGAAACTCGGCGGCAAGTCAAAAAAGAAAGACGAGCTAGCTTCAGGACCGCCTGGATAAGCCTTCAGGATACAAATCCCTGCCTTCTGGCACGAGGAGGGATGGCTCTCGTGTGATCCGCGGCCCGGCGATAGATATTGAATTCCTTCACCACTGTGCGCATGCGATGCATGCGTGCGCTTCGCTCTTGCCACCGCCCCTTTGTCCCCTCCTCAATGAGGAGGGGAATTACTTCCCCAGCATCTCACGTGGGTAGTACACCGGCCTTAGCGCAGCTCAGCGAGAATTCGCGAAGACACAGCATTTCTTAGGGGTTTCGCAGTAAACTACCGCAAAGCAGCAGTCGTATGAGGTTGTGTCTGACGTAGGGATCTGCTGGGAGAGGCCGGGGAACCAGCGCCCCTACGGCGACACAAGTGGAGGAAAATTCTGACAGGAGAGTTCGCATGGAAAAACGACGGTTAGGGAATAGCGATCTTCATATTACTTCGCTGGGAGTTGGCGCCTGGGCTATGGGTGGATCGGGGTGGCGCTTTAGCTGGGGTCCGCAGGATGATAAAGACTCAATCGCGGCCATCCGCAAAGCACTCGAGTCCGGTATGAATTGGATTGACACGGCCGCGGTCTATGGGTTGGGGCACTCGGAGGAGGTGGTTGGCCGCAGCTTAGAGGGTATCCCGCACAGGCCTTATATCTTCACCAAATGTGAGCGGGTCTGGAATGAGCGAGGTGAACTCAGCGGCAGTCTCAAAGCCGAATCCCTCCGGCGCGAGTGTGAGGCGAGTCTGAGACGGCTGAAAGTCGACGTCATCGACCTGTACCAGATTCACTGGCCACTACCGGATGAGGACCTCGAGGAGGGTTGGACGACGCTCGCCAAGCTTAAGGAAGAAGGCAAGGTTCGTTACATCGCCGTCTCGAACTTCAATGTTAGCCAAATGCAGCGAGCCCAGGCCATAGCTCCGATAACCTCGCTTCAGCCCCCCTATTCTATGCTGGCACGTGAGGTTGAAAAAGAAATTCTGCCCTACTGCGCCGAGCAGAATATCGGCGTGATTGTTTATGCTCCCATGAGGTCTGGGCTCCTTAGCGGTGCGATGACTCGGGAGCGGGCCGGCGCTCTCCCGGACGACGATTGGCGTCGCCGGGACCCGGACTTTCAGGAGCCGAAATTGTCTCGCCATCTTCAACTTGTTGACTTGCTGCGTTCGATTGGCAAACGACATGGCCGGACTCCCGGTGAGGTGGCCATTGCCTGGACGTTACGGCACCCCGCCGTGACCGCCGCCATTGTTGGCCTTCGCCGCCCCGAACAAGTTTCGGGAATAGTTGGCGCGGGAGAATTTCGCCTCAGTTCTGAAGAAATCGGGGAGATCGACAGCTTCTTTGATTCTGCGGTCACCACGCGGGCCTGAGAGCACGGTTCTTCGAAGTTGGATGAACCGTAGGCTATCAAGACAGATCGGCGCCTACGCTTTTGTGGTTTTCCCCGCCGGCGCCTTCGCTTGGCCGCGGTCCTTCGCCCATCCCTTTCTTGTGACTTGACGGCTGCGCGCGATGGCGAGCGAATCGGGCGGCACGTCTTCGGTGATGGCCGAACCCGCAGCGGTATACGACCCTTTGCCGATCCGCACCGGGGCCACCAGCATGTTGCCGCTTCCGATGAAGACGCCGTCTTCGATGATGGTGGGGTTTTTCTTCACCCCGTCGTAATTGCAGGTGACTGTCCCTGCGCCGATGTTGGCGTTCTCGCCCAACGAGGCGTCGCCGAGGTACGTCAAGTGAAGCGCCTTGGTGCCTCGCCCCACACGCGATTTCTTCACCTCCACGTAGTTGCCAATGCGCGCGTTCTCCTCGATCACCGCGCCATCCCGCAGGTGCGCAAAGGGGCCGATGGTGACGCCGGAAGCAATCTCGGAGTTGGCGATCACCGAGCAGGGCTGCACGGTGACGCGGTCGGCGAGCGATGAATCGGTGATGGTGCAATAGCTTTGAATGTGGCAGGCGCTGCCCAGGCGCGTCCGGCCCAGCAGGCTCGCGCCCGGCTCGATGACCGAGTCCGGGCCCGCTTCTACGTCCGGGTCGATGTAGGTGGCCTCGGGATTCACCACCGTTACGCCATCGCGCATGAGCGTCTCTGCCTTGCGCAGCCGCAACAGCTTTTCGATCTGCGCCAGCTCGACGCGGTCGTTCACGGCCAGCACCTCCCGCGCATCAGTTGCGGGGAACGCGGCCACCTTCAGGCGATGCCGGTTGAAGATTTCGATGAGGTCCGTCAGCAGGTATTCCTTCTGGGCGTTCTCCGCCGAGAGTTCCTCGAGATGCTCCAGCAGATGGGCACGTGAGAAGCAAAGTATGCCGGAGTTGATTTCGCGGATTTTCTTCTGGGCTGCGGTCGCGACTTTCTCTTCCACAATGCCGCGCACGCGGCTGCCGGCGCGAACGATACGTCCATAGCCTGTGGGGTTCTCGACGCGAGCGGTCAAAATGGTGCATGCCGCGCGCGCTTGCAGGTGGGCTTCGACCAGGTTGCACAGCGTTTCAGAGCGGAGCAGGGGAGCGTCGCCAACCAGCACCACCACCGTCGGGCTGGCGCACTTCGCAAGCTCCGGACGCGCCGTCATCACCGCGTGGCCTGTGCCCAGTTGCTCATTCTGCTCGATGAAAACGAGGCCCGGCCGCTCAAAGACTTTGCGCACCTCTTCGCGCTCGTGCCCGATCATCATGTAGAGGCAGTCGGGTCCTGCTCCGTGCGCGGCTTGCACTATGTATTCACCCAGAAGCCTGCCCGCCAGCCGGTGCAGCAATTTCGAGTGCTCGGATTTGAAGCGCGTAGCCTTGCCCGCAGCGAGGATCAAGATGGAAAAGTTTTGCATTGATACGGTTTCAGGAAAGTCAGTGCCGGCGCATTTCCAAGGCCGGGAAATCGATTTCCAGCGCCCCACTTTGATACGCCTTCAGGAAAGCTTTGACGACGGCTGGGTCGAAGTCGGTCCCCGAGCCCTTGGTGATGTTCTCCTTGGCGTCCAGCGGGGACATCGCCTTGCGGTAGGGACGATCACTTATCATCGAGTCGTACACGTCAGCAACCGAAATGATGCGCGCTTCTATAGGAATCTCCTCCCCCTTCTTCTCATGGTATCCCGATCCATCAAACTTATCGTGATGGGCCAGAATAATGGGGATGATGCGCTCCAGTCGTCCTCTCACTGGCTTAATGACTTCAACCCCTTTTTCCGTATGCTGCTTGATCTCTGTGTACTCACTCTCGGTCAAACGCGCTGCCTTATAAAGGAGCTCTCGAGAGGTTTCCATCTTGCCGATGTCGTGCAACAAGGAGGCGTCTTTCACGTCGTCAATCCGCTCCGAATTAAAACCCATATACTGCGCAATCACGCCTGCGTAGGCCGCCACCCGGAAGGAGTGGTGCTCGGTGTATTCGTCGTGCGCGATGAACTGTCGGAGGATGTCCAGGACGCCCTTGTAGGCGTCGCGTAACTCCTGGATGCGGGCTTGCATCCTTTCATAGAGCGTGCCCATGGCGTAGGCGGTAACCATTAGGGTTCCGCCCCAGATCGTGATGTCGTACCACTTTTCTGCGATTAGCCTGACCGGGGCCCGCTCCGTAAACAAACGAGGATTAAAATACACAATCAGGATCACCAACAAGACGCTGGCGAGCGCCGTTAACGTCGCGTGACGGCGCCCGTAGAAGTAAGCGGAAAACACCGTGGGTAAGACGTAAAAGCCCAGCATCATTTGGTCCGAAGCGACCAAGTAATTCACCGCGGCGAGGATGGCGAACATCATCAAGAAAAGCCACAGTTCTTTGTTCGCTTCTTCAAACTGGCGTATGATTCGCGGCCACATATCTCACCTACAAGATCAGGGGTTGCGCAGTGGGAGTTCAGAAACCTGGAGAGTGCTCTCCACTTTCTGCCCGATGGCATAACCCGGGACTTCCATTTTGATTTTCCTACCCACAGGTAATGTACACTTGATCTCCTTCCTATGCAATCCCACGGCCCAGTTTTCTGTGCAGGGTTTTTCCAGCGGCCGCGGGAGGGGTCAGTAAAAAAAGACTTGACAGAGGTGGGGCGGGATAGTACATTGTACATGTACATTGTACTATGCCTAACGAGCTTCCTGTGCTACAGATCGACTTGGCCTCCCCCTTGCCTGCTTCCGAGCAAATTGTGCGAGGTCTCCGTGCCACACTCCTGGCTGGTCGCTTCCGGCCTGGTGAGCAGCTCCCCTCGGTTCGGCAACTCGCCGTGGACCTCGGTGTCCATCACAATACGGTGGCGGGGGCGTATCGGCAACTGGCCGAAGAAGGGTGGCTGGAGCTGCGGCGCGGGCGTGGCGCGACAGTGATTGAGCGGCCGGCGCCCGCGCCCACGCCTCGCGCCGAAGCGGAGTTCCGCAAACGGCTGGAGGAGTTGGTGGTCAAGGCGCTCGCCGAAGGCGTGCCCTCTGGCGCGGTGAGCCGCGAGCTCACCGTGCTGGCAGCGAAGCTCCAGGAAGGAGAAAAGCGATGAATCGGATTCTGGCTCTGGCAGCGGCCTCGCTGGCCCTGCTTTCGACGCTGAGCGCGGAGGTTTGCGCCCAGGACTTCGAAGCTCTGGCGAAAGATGTAGCCCAGGAACTGGCGGCCCGGCAGTACGACAAGGTGGAGGCCCGCTTCGACTCGAGGATGGCGTCCGCCATGCCGTTAGAGAAGCTCCAGTCTTTTTGGGACGCCACGGTCGGACAGACGGGCTCTTTCAAGGCAGTCACCAGCACGGCCTTGGCAGAGCGGCAGGGCTATCACGTGGTCACACTGACCTGCGCGTTTGAGAAATCCCCTCTCAACCTGAGGCTTGCCTTCGACAAGGACAGCAAAATCGCCGGGTTCTTCCTCGCCCCGGTCACACCCCCCTGGGATGCTCCCGATTACGCGAAACCCAGTGCCTTTCACGAACAGAGCGTCACCGTTACCACCGGCCCGTGGCAACTGCCGGGGACGCTCACCGAGCCGAACGGCGCGGGGCCGTTCCCCGCCGTGGTACTTGTACAGGGCTCGGGTCCGCACGACGAAGACGAAACCATGGGCCCCAACAAGCCGTTCAAGGATCTGGCCTGGGGCCTCGCCAGCCACGGTATTGCGGTGCTGCGTTATGAGAAGCGGACCCACAAGTACGCTACGCAGATTGCGAAGGACTTGGCGAACTTGACCGTCAAAGAGGAAGTGACCGACGATGCGCGCTCGGCGGCAGCACTCCTCTCGACGCATCCGGAAGTGGATAAGAAGCGCATCTACGTTCTCGGCCACAGCCTCGGCGGTATGCTTGCGCCCCGCATCGCCGAAGGTGACGACCAGATCGCGGGCATTATCATTATGGCCGGCAGTACGCGGCAACTGGGCCAGATTGTTGTGGACCAGATCAAGTACCTCTCCACGCTGAGCGGCCCGGTGGGCGACGGAGCCAAGAAACAGGTCGAGGTGGCCGAGAAATTCGCCAAGGATTACGATAGCCCCACGCTCAAGCCGGGTGAGATGGTGAGCATGATGGGCATTCCGGTGCCAGGGTCTTATGTCCTCGACTTGCGAAGCTACGACCCCGGCACGACTGCGGCCCGGCTGAAGATACCGATCCTGGTGCTGCAAGGCGAGAGCGATTATCAGGTCAGCAAGAAGGACTTCGAGGGTTGGGAAAAGGCCCTGGCCGGCCATAACAACGTCACCATGAAAAGTTATCCCGGCCTCTGCCACCTCTTCACGCCCGCTGGCAACCCGCCATCGCCTGCCGATTACGACAAACCCGGCCACGTGTCCGGTGGCATGGTCAACGATATCGCGAGCTGGGTCGATGCCCAGCACGGAGAACTAAGATGAGTACTCAATGGGTTCTTGGACCGAGCCTGGTGTTGGCCTTTGTGATCGCGCTCTGCCTGGTCATCTCTTACTTGATGCCACGGCTGACCCGCCCGGACGTCTACTTTGCGGTGACAGTCCCGCCCGAGTTCCGCGACTCGGCCGAGGGCTGCTCCATCCTCAAGCGCTATCGGGTTGAAGTAACCATTTTCGGCCTTCTTGCCCTTCTCATCGCTCTGGCTGCCATGCGGATTCCCGAGCCCAACTACCTGACGGTTGTGACGCTGGCCGGGCTCTCCTTGCAGGGCGTGGGCGTCTTCCTCGCTTACTATCGGGCTCGGGGGCGCGTGCTGCCGCACGCCGCAGCGCCAGCCACGGTCCGGGAAGCGGCGCTCGTGCCCCGCGAGGCGCACGTGCCGGGCGGATGGATGCTCCAGTTCCCTCCCTTCGCCCTATTGGCCGCGACCGCGATCTGGCTGCACCTGCACTGGGGTCAAATCCCGGAAGTCTTCCCGATCCACTGGGGAGCCAATGGCCAGGCGGACAACTGGACCACTCGCAGCTTTGCCGGAGTCTATGGGCCGCTGCTGATCGGGGCCGTGCTCTGCGCGCTGATGGGGTTCCTGGCCTACGCCATGCTCCGCTGGTCACGTCTCATCCGGGCGAGCGGCGGGGCGGGCGAGGGCGAGCGCCGCTTCCGGCTTCTGGTCGTGTCGATCATCGTCGCCACTGAGTATTTGCTGGCACTGATGTTCATGTGGACTGGTCTTTTGCCCTTGTCACACAAGCAGAGCGGTCCGCCGGGTCTCATCCCGATGCTCGTCTTTTCGCTGGCCTTTGCGGTGGTCACCACGGTGCTGATGATTTGGTTTGGCCAGGGCGGCACGCGCCTGGTCGGCTCTGCGGGCGCTGACTCCAGGGCCGTGGCGCCGGTGGGCGACCGCACGCCCGACAAATACTGGAAACTGGGTCTGATCTACATCAACCGCAACGATCCGGCGCTGTTCGTGGAAAAACGCTTCGGGATCGGGTACACGCTCAACTTCGGCCACCCGGGCGCCTGGGTTTTCCTGGCCCTGCTCGTGGCCGTCTTCGTGGCAATCATCCTTATCGTCCCGTCCCATCACCACCCCTGATCCGGGATTCTTCGCGTCTTGCGAAAAATCTCTGCGACCGTGGTTCGACCCAGGATGTCTGGAATTGCCGATTTTCGATTGCTGATTTTCGATTGCTGATGGACATTGGAAGGAGTTGCCACACCACTTCTTCAATCGACAATCGGCAATCGGCAATGAAAACCTGGTCTTTGGTTGCGGCTATGCCGCGCTGTGTCCCCTATCCAGAGGCCTGGACCGTCAGGGGCAGCGGCGACGAGGTTGGCTCGACCCAACCAAACAACGCATCGGTACGGGTTCGGGCGAGGACAACCAGGCTGGGTCAACTCGGGTTTTTGCGAGGAACTCATGCGGGTGCAGGCAAGGAGGAGTCGTGAAACAGCAATGCTATCTCGCCATGATCTATTTGAACTGGATCGTACTGGCCGGTGGTCTGGGCTTCTTCATCTTTAAGGGTTTCTATGTTCTTGCATTGGCCTGGCTGGCGCTACTCCCCCTCGCCATGTGGGCCTACATTCGCGTTTTCCCATCGCTCTCCCAATTCATGGGTTACGGCCGAGTTGACGACCAGCCAGCGCAGAGGTTGGGGCGGGTCCCCACCAAGGTCACACTCTACACGGCGCTGGGCTGTCCATTCTGTCCTGTGGTCAAGCGGCGGCTCATGGCACTGCGTGAACAGATGGAGTTCAGCCTCGAGGAAGTCGACGTCACGCTCGATCCGGGGCTCTTGATCGCCAAGGGCATCCGTGCCGTGCCGGTTGTCGAGGCCGGGGATCGCCGGCTGGCTGGGAACGCCACCAGCGAGCAACTCGCCGAACTGATTTCGGGCACGGCGCCGTCACAACTCGCGAATTGAGGAGTGGCTAATCTACTGTACGAGTTGGTCGAATCATTGTACGCTAGTCTATTGCGGGCTATAAAAAAGTGGTTTTGAAGGCATGTGCATAAGGAGGAGAACATGGCTGAGGACCTGACTTTGGAAGCGGCGGAGAGAATCTTGGCGGCGGCCAAAAAGAAGGCGGCGGATCTTGGGACTCGTATGGATATCGCCGTGCTCGATGCGGGGGGCAATCTAAAGGCCTTCGTGCGTATGGACGGCGCCTGGCTGGGGAGCATCGACATTTCCATCCGTAAGGCTCGCACCGCCCGCTGGTTCGACATGAACACAGGAGAAATCGGAAAACTGTCACAACCCGGGGGCCCTCTGTTTGGAATCGAGCATCGCAACGGCGGGCTGATAACTTTTCCTGGTGGCGTTCCCTTGAAGGACAGCAAGGGAAATGTGCTCGGGGGAGTTGGTGTCAGTGGGAGTACGGTGGAAAATGATCACGCCGTCGCAGTGGCGGCCGCTGAAGCGCTGGCGTATCGATGATCTTCTGATTTCGGTTTTCGAGATAACCGCGGGATTGAATGTCGAGAAGACGCCGACATAGCCCACCGCGTGGAGAGCTGTAACATAATTCCGCGTGGCCGGTTTTGTACAGCGCAAGTCATTGAATATTCGAGATCGGCATGGGGTCTTTCGTTATTTCACAGCTTTTCGTGGCTGAGGTTGCCGGAATGGTCAGCGCGGCTTGCCAGCTAAGTTGAGTAGGAGCTTTGCCAAACGATGAGAATCGTGACGGACAACGCGATCTTCGACGAGCAGGTCCGCAAGTACGGGCGCAACGCCCAGCGCGCACACTTCTGCCAAGTCATGCACAACTGGTTCGGAGCGATCCGCGGCGTATCGCCGACGCAGGGAGGAAGAGACTGGGCGCGTATTCAGGATCACGACATCAAAGAGCTTCCGACCGGCATGGTCGTGCAGGGCGCGCACGTGGTCGGCGGCGGAATAGCTGCGGGATTCGCCGGGCTGAGTCATGAGGTTGCACACATAAACCTTCAGCGCCCTGGAGCGTGCGATCTGTTCGGGAATCCCGTGAACCAGCAGGTTGGGTATCAGAGAGGTGTAAAGAGAGCCCGGACCGATGGTGATGAGGTCGGCTTGCTCGAGCGCGGTGAGCGTTTCCGGCAGGGGGCGGCAACGGCTGGGGACAACGTGCAAGCGCTGGATGGGAATTCGTGTCTTGGTGATGCGCGACTCCCCGTAGATGATGTTGCCATTCAATTGTTCCGCCTTCAAACGAACATCGGAAAGGGTGGAAGGGAAAATCTCGCCCCGAATGGCCAGGACTTCGCTCGACACCCGAACGGCCTTCGCAAAGTCGCGCGTCAGGTGCGTGAGGGCAGCCAGAAACAGGTTGCCGAAGCTGTGGCCTCGCAGGCCGTGACCGGACAAAAAACGGTAATTGAAAAGTTGCGTGAGGAGCTTCTCGTCTTCAGCCAGTGCGACCATGCAGTTGCGAATGTCCCCCGGCGGAAGGATGCGGAAGTCGCGTCGCAGGCGCCCGGAGCTTCCGCCCTCGTCAGTGACGGTGACGACGGCGGTCAGCCTGGAAATCCTGGCCTGGCGGCCGGTTGGGTAGGCGAACCCTCGGAGGTGGTGCTTCAGACCCCGTAAGACGGTGGACAAACCTGTCCCGCCGCCAATGGCAACGACTTTCATGGGACCCTTGAATGAATCCTTAAGTCCTGCTGAGAAGCCACGAAGCTAAGGGTTCGAGGCGAAAACCAATTCTCTGAAGCGGGCATCGGTCGCCAGCGCCTGGAAGTCTTCGTCGCGCCTGGCCTGAATACGATTCTGAGGCCGGAGAGTGATGGCCTCTTTCAGGCGCTGCAGAGCGCTTTCGGCATCTCCACGTAGCGAATAAGCAGCGGCCAAAGCATAACAAATATGATCGAGTTTCGGCGCCGATTTCTGAGCTTTGTTCAGGTACTCGATGGCATCATCAAGGCGCCGCGAGTTCAAGGCTCCCACCCCCAGGGTGTATAGATCCTCAGCCTTCCTCGGTGGGGGACTGGGGCGACTGAGTTTCTGCTCGCACAGCCGCAGGTGGACGAGCGCTCTTTCCGCTACCCCGGCTACTCCGCTGGATGCCAGCTTTTCGAATATCTCCTTGGCTTTTTGATAATTCTGTTTTTGGAAAGCGCGTGCGCCGAGCTCGAAATTCCTGACCGCCGCCTGAAACAGAGCCTCAGACCGTTGGCGCTCAGTCGTTTGAGAACTTCCTGTCTGACCTATGGCACTGGCTATCGAGTGGCGGGAGGATCTTGAACCCACCCGTGGATGGGCGGCCCTAGCGGATCGCGCCCGATCAGGATGGTCCAGCGAGTGTGCAGGACGAATCCTTCCCTTTCTTGAAGTCCGGAATACCATTTTCCCTTCCCGACTAAGCCTTTTCACTTCAGTATGTTCCAACGAACGAGCGAAGGCCCGGCGGGTCTTCTCACCCGATGCCTAAGCTCTATCTATAACAAAAGTAGTGGAATATAGTCAAGTTGAGGACAGCGAGCTGGGCCATGTTTGGGTAGTCTCCCAATATGGGATGTAGGGCCGGGGCTTGCCCCGGCCTGGGCCGTCCCGTCCCGCCCTCCGGGGGAGGCGGCCCTACATTCGAATTGGGACACCACCCATATTTGCACTTTGCGGCGGTAATTCATTGAAAACACAAGGTCGGGTTTTTCAATGTGTGTCCATGCGAGGCTTTCTGTTGCTGTCCTTAAGGCCGATTCAGCCCCGCGCGGCGTGACTTGCGTGGCCACAAAGTCTTCGTTCTGACTCCTGACTCCTGAATCCTGAATCCTGCTTTTCACAATCCGTTTGACGACTCGACGGTCTTGCCTGTATCTTTCCCAGGTGATGGCAGGCTACCACCCTCCGACAGGCTCAACCCGCTGCCCGGGCGCAAATCTCCGCTGGCTCTGCATGGCACTTCTGCTGTGCTCGATGGCGCTGCCCCTTCAGGGTGTGGCTGCGGACCTTTATGGGCCGCAAGGTGTGAAGCCCCAAGCGGTTCGGCAAGGGAAGCTGGGAAGTTGTTATTTTCACGCGGTGATCGCGGCCTTGGCAGAGTTCCAGGCGCAGGGGCTTCAGAGAATGATTCAAGCTAATAGTGACGGGAGTTACACGGTTCGTTTTGCGGACGGCGTCAAGGAGAATGCTTATGCGGAGGACGTTCGATACACGCGGGAGAGTGGTTATGATCTCTCGGAGGGCCTGTGGGTGGCGGTTTTGTTTCGCGCCTATGCGCAACGTGTATTGCGCCAGTCGCTGGTTTCAGGGATCGAGAAGAGCGAGCTGTTTCCGTTTGTAAAATTGTACGTGAAGGACTTCGTAGCCACGAACGACCCACTGCTGTTGGCCTACGACCGGGCCATCCGGTCGCAAGTGGACCAATATGGCAACATTGACCGGAGCAAGCTGGAGTGGCAATTGCGGGAGGAGATGAGGCCCCTCAGCGTGCCGGATGCCATGCAGGAGGCGGTGATTAAGCTGCTCGCGTCGGGAGGGTTCCTGGACTCGCTGGCCGAGGTGATCAAGCAAAATGGAGAGATCTTTGGGGCGTACCGGGCGGTGGGGCAGGGGGGGATTGCGGAGCGGGTGATGCAGGCCATGACGGGGAGTGTGCGTTTTGTGAAGAATGAGTCTGCAGAGCAAGCGGGAGGGGCCCTGGAGCAAGCCTTGCAAGCGGGGCTTCCGGTGGTAGCGTGCTCGGGCGGAAGCCAATACTCGCAGGAGCTTGGGGAGGGAAGAGTCCTGCCTGCCGACACGAAAAACTGGTACGTCAATGCCCACTGTTATACGGCGCTGGCCTACGACGGGAACGGCCCAACGGTCACGCTGCGCAATCCTTGGGCGAGGTTTCCCGAGCCGGATGGCGTTTTTACCCTCCCCGTCAAAACCTTTGTGCCCGCATTTCGGGGGATTATTACGACCCAGCAGTAACTGCCAGATTCCATACCCAAGCCCTCCACCTGCTCTTAACAGCAAGCGGCAGCACCTCTTGGGTGGAGGGGTTACGAATTCGTCGCAGCCTGGCGACGCCTCAAGGCGTTATCTGCCGCGCAGCAAACCACGTGAGCCAGATCCAGGGCTTCGAATGGAGGGGCCATGAAATCGAAGGCTCCTCCTTCGATGACCGACACGTAAAGCTTGGTATCAGTTTCCTGCCCCATGACAATTACGCTAACGGGTGAAGAAGCCCTCGACGAAAGGGACACGACATCGGCCCAGTTTCCGTCTGGTAGTTCGCTCTCAGTGAAGACCAACAAGGGTAGATTGACCCTCGACAAAATATGGCATGCCTCGGCCAGAGTCCGCGCCCGCCCTGTGCGGACGGCAAGCTTCTCCAGGGCAGCCTCCAATTCATTGTAAGGCTCCGTGTGGTGAAATATGAGCAGGGCCGTGATCGTTCCTCTCATCGGCGATCTCTAATCTGGAATTCGAGCACCCATTCTGAGTTGCCAGACACTGCCGCAGACGAGTCTGGTTGGCACTATTTGAGTGCCACTTTGACCATTTTCTTTTCCTGCGTAATGTCCACTTTGTCTTCACGAGCTAGCCAGCCCAGGGCAAAACTGAGGAGTTCGCCGGATCCGTCGAGCTTCTTCTTGAGTTGCGCAAACGTGTGAGGACCTTCATCGTTAAGTAAGTGCCAGACTTTCCCTGCAGTTTCACCGACCTGTGCATTGATTTCCATATCTAATATCCTCCTGTTGGTTTTGATTTAAACTCTTTCAGATACTCTTGTGCCTTTGCCACCTAGGGCTTCGCAAGATTCAGGTGCTTGGTTGCACCCTCTGCCCATGGAAGGCGTTCAATTACTTAATTTTAGGCGCGCCCTGAACTGGAATGCTTGTTCTCTACGCGAACCCTTCGAGTACTTGCCGGGAGTGGGCCTGCACGTTTGATTAAGATGCGTGCGGCTTCCTCCAGACCGAAATATCACTACAAGTTTAGCTGAAGTGCCCTGGTTTGAGAAGGAAAAAATTACTATCGCTGCGATAAATATTCAGATTGTCCGAAACCAGTTGCTTTCTTTCAACGCCTGCCCCGTTTGTGGAGAAAAGCTCCCAATTCCAGGAGGCCGAAAACCACCAGACAAAGCCAGAAATCTACCAAGGTTCCGAGGTCAAGCTTGTAAATGTGATGCCTGGCGGCTTCCGGCAAGTAGGGATTGAGAGCGAAATACAAGCCATTGCCTAGCAAAATGGCAACCAAGTATTTGAACCATTTCACCGTTACGGGTTTCATCTTTGTTATCCAGCCTGAGCGCGACCGATCTTCGCTACGCCTTTTCCTTTACCCTCTTCGTCCTTTATCCTTCATTGTTATTCAGCTTGAGCGCGACCGATCTTCGCTACGCCTTTATCCTTTACCCTTTATCCTTTGCCCTTCATCTTTTATCCTTCACTGTTATCCAGCCTAAGCGCGACCGATCTTCGCTACTCGTTCAGGCGCAAGACCTCATTGCGGTTATAATAGGAAATGCTGAAACGCCATGGCAACCGCAAACCTCACCCCCGCCTCGGAAGTGAAATACCTGAAGGGTGTGGGTCCAGTGCGAGCTGAGACTCTGGCCGCTCGAGGGATCCGCACCGTCGAAGACCTCCTTTACTATACTCCTTTTCGCTACGAAGACCGCACCCACATAACCCGCATCCGGGACCTCGTTCCCGGCCAGACCACGACTGTCCTTGGGGAGGTGCTGACCTGCGGCCTCATGAGGACTCGGAAGGGCGTCTACATTTACGACCTGGCGGCCAGAGACCCGAGCGGGATGATTCGCTGCATATGGTTCAATGCACTTTACCTGGAAAAGAGCAAAGTCTTTCGGCAAGGGCAGCGCGTTTTCTTCTACGGGAAGGTGGAGCGCGATTTTTACGGCACTAGCAATTTGCAGATCGTTCAGCCTCAGTTTGAAATCCTGCCGGAGAATGAACCGGAGGGTGGCAATTCCATTGAGGTGGGGCGCGTTGTGCCAATTTACGAAGGCATGGCCAATCTTGGCACGCGGGCTATCCGGCGGCTGATCTGGACCGCCCTTGCTTCCCTGGGGGATAACCTGCCTGATCGGCTTCCCTGGTCGGTCCGCGAGAAGAATCGGCTCGTGGACCGCGCCATGGCTTTGCGCCAGACTCATTTCCCCGATTCCGACCAGCCGCTCGAACGCTTGTGCAATTTCCGCACGCCTGCGCAGGTGCGCCTGATCTTCGAAGAGTTCTTCAACGTCGGCGCCGGTCTCGCCTTGCGACGGCGCAAGGCCAAAGCTGCACAGGGAATTGAGTTTGAGGCAAAGGCGAGCGCCCGCGCCGCCATTCGCAGGATCTTACCCTTCCATCCCACGGCCGCACAAAAACGTGTGCTGAAGGAGATGGTGGATGATATGTGCTCTCCCCACCCCATGAATCGTCTTTTGCAGGGCGATGTGGGATCCGGGAAGACCATCGTCGCCATTCAGGCGGCCATCCTGGCCATCGAAAACGGCTGCCAGGTGGCCCTGATGGCCCCCACCGAGATCCTGGCGACACAACATTACCTTTTCGCCAAAGCGTTGTTGCAACCCCTTCCTTACAAGATTGACCTGTTGATCAGCGCGCGCAAGGCGGCGGAAAAGGCGGACCTGAAAGAGCGCATGGGGAAGGGAGAAATCAACCTCGTGATGGGCACGCACGCCTTGCTTGAGGAGGATGTGGCATTCTCCAAGCTCGGCTTGGTGGTGGTGGATGAGCAGCACCGCTTCGGAGTTCTGCAGCGATACGGGTTGATACGCAAAGCGGTCAACCCTCATGTCCTGGTCATGACGGCCACTCCCATTCCGCGCACGCTCGCCCTGACGCTCTATGGCGACCTGGATTTCTCCGTCATCGACGAGTTGCCACCCCATCGCACGCCCATCGAAACGCGCCTGGTGGAGGAGAGTGACCGCACGCGGGCCTTTGAGTTTATTCGAGAAAAGGTGCGGCGGGGAGGGCAGGCTTACGTGGTTTATCCGGTGATCGAGGAGGGAGGTAAACTCGATCTGAAGCCCGCCGTGCGCATGTTCGAGCAACTTTCGCATAATGTCTTCCCCGAGTTTCGCGTGGGGTTATTGCACGGGCGGTTGCCCAGTGAGGAAAAGGAAGACGTGATGCTCCGGTTCAAGCAGGGTGATGTTCAAATCCTGGTTTCGACCACAGTGGTGGAAGTCGGCGTGGACGTTCCGAACGCCACGGTGATGTTGATCGAGCACGCGGAGCGTTTCGGGCTTTCCCAGTTGCACCAACTGCGCGGCCGCATCGGCCGGGGCAGCCAGAAGTCGCATTGTCTCCTGGTCGCCTCGGAGAAGCGTAACGAACTGGCCGCGCAGCGCCTTCAGACCATGGTCGAAACCAATGATGGGTTCAAGATTGCCGAAATCGATTTGAGACTCCGTGGCCCCGGCGAATTCTTCGGCACGCGCCAATGGGGCATTCCCGCGTTCCGAATTGCCAATCTCCTCCGTGATCAGGAGATTCTCGAGTGGGCCAAGCGGGAAGCCTCGAGTTTTGTCGAGCAGCCTTCCTCGCGTCAGGAATGGGAAGTGTTTGTGAGTTACTTGCGCGCCGAATGGCCCAGACGCTACAGCCTGGCAAGCGTGGCGTGATAGACCCAGTAGGCAGAAAGCAGAAAGCAGTAGGCAGAACGCAGAAGGCAGTAGGCAGAAAGCAGAAAGCAGTAGGCAGAACGCAGAAGGCAGTAGGCAGAAAGCAGAAAGCAGTAGGCAGAAAGCAGAAGGCAGTAGGCAGAACGCCAAGGTCGAGCGATGATTGCCAACTGTGATTAAAGTGCGCTAAGGATTACTGGCCCTCTGCCCCTTGGAAGAGAGGGTCTGGAGATTGGCCATTTGCCCTCTCCCCCTTGGGGGAGAGGGTGGCCTGCGCTGGCGCTTTCACCAGCCGGCGCGGGACGGGTGAGGGGGTCGAGAGCCTGTGCGGATCACCAGTCGCCGTTGAAAGGGGCAATGACCACGCGGCCCTACACCTCTGTCTCGGCGAGTTGTTCTTTCAATGAATCAATGAAACAATGAGTCAATGAATCAATGAGGGTAATTTCCGGCACATACCGCGGGCTTCACTTGGGGACGTTAAAGGGCGGCAATCTTCGCCCCACCTCCGACCAAATGCGCGAGACGTTGTTTGATGTGCTCGGTCCCGGAGTGGAGGGCGCGAGCTTCCTCGATGCCTATGCCGGAAGCGGCGCAGTGGGGATCGAGGCGCTGAGCCGCGGGGCAAGCGAGGTCGTGTTCATAGAACATCATCGCCCGGCCCAACAGCTCATCCGCAAGAATCTCGCCACCCTGGGAATCGAGTCCGGCTATTACCTGCTCAGGTCCACGGTCGCAACCGGACTCGAAAGACTGGAGCAGGAAGGTTCGCAGTTTGATTTCGTGTTCCTGGACCCTCCCTATAACGAAATTGGAGAGTACCACCACGTCTTGCGCCTTCTCGGGCGCTCGCATCTGTTGGATTCTCGATCCCTGGTAATTGCGGAACACTCGCGCTACTGTTTTCTCGAAGAAGAGTATGGAAACCTGCGTCGGGATCGCCTCATTCGCCATGGCGACGCGCAACTTGGCTTCTATCGCGTGAAATAGAGTAGATAGTGGGTCAATTTGATGTAGAGGCGGCTTTACGCCGCCATTTGGGGAGATAAACTCGCCGCTACAGCATCAAATTGGCCCACTACCTCAGAGCACGCTTCCTTGACCTTCCGCACCCCTATACCGCCTAAGTCTTTCTCTTACCTCGCGCGCGGCCTCCATTCCGGCCGGCGATGTACCGCTCGACGGTGACAATGAGTGCGTTCAGGCGTTCGTCCGTCTTGTTGTGCGCGCCGGCCATCGCGTCCATACGTTCTACGAGGTGAATCTCGGCCTGCGCCAGGCGCCCTACGAGGTCAGTCAACTGGCTGATTTCCTTGTCATGGCGCTCAAGCGCCTGCTCGTGGTGCTCCACCGTGGAGCCGAGCCGGTCGATCCGACCGAAGACCTCGGCCTCATGCTGCAAGATAAATTGGATGGTGCGTTCGACCTCTTCGGGTGTCATGCTCCCCTCTGCTTTCCCCGTGTGGCAACTAAGTGAACATGGTAAGACACTACAGGAGAAGGCTCGTCAATCAACTTGGAGGTAGTGGTGTCATTTGGAATGGACCCCTTTCCATACGCAGGTCATTCCCGCGAAAGCGGGAATCCACTCCCCAAACCTTCGGAAATGCGCTGTCTACGGACTGGATTCCTCCCGCCATGGCGAGACGGGACGGCCGCTCCCGCAAGGCGGGACGCGGCCTAGATCCCATACCAGGACACTACCGCATACTTTCTTATCTTAACAAAGTATGACGAAGGATGTATCGTAAGAATCATACCGTTTGTGAACTCGTGGGAGAGGAAGATTCATTTCTCCAAGCATGGTCACAAATTCGGTGTTATTAGCGAGGAAGAATACGAACATATGGCTGACACCTTCATGTTCGGCGACATGACGCCTCCAACTCAGGAATGCATGCGCCCAAGTTTGGTGGATCGTCTGAGGTTCAACCGCACGAATCGGCATTTTGGGGTAGCTTGCGTCGTGCCAGTATTCATCAGGACATTTTATCCTGTGAATCCAATGAAAATTGCGCGGCATGGTGGTCCTGATTTGTTTTTTGCTTTCGAGTGCGGACGGGTAAACCCATGAGATATCGCTGCCCAGTATGCATGTACGATGCGCTGCCGTACCCGCCGACCGATTACCACATTTGTCCGTGCTGCGGCACTGAGTTTGGGAACGATGACGAGGACTTCAGCCATGAGCAGTTGCGGGAAATGTGGGTAACAAGCGGTGCACATTGGTTTTTCGGCAATCCCCCACCCAATTGGAATTGGTTTAACCAATTGTATGAAGCCGGATTAATCACGCTACGTTTCAGAGGCACGGAACCCGAGATTCAAGAAGAAAGCCGTGCGGTCCGCACAATTAACAACTTTGAGTATTCCGTGACTGCAACTTCGGCGTAAGAACGATGCCACATCTTTTGATCTTCGCGCCGTGCCAAAAGGTTCTTCATGACGAAGACAAGGAGACATCCCTTATCTCAATCATTGAAGGATTGAGGTTCGGGTTTCTGCCCAATGTCCCTGATCCACCCCTTGGGACTCTCGTACCGATGAACTGGTGTGTCTTCGTGATGTGGAAACAGGAGCCAGATGACCGCGACAAAAAATTTGAGCAGCGGCTCCTCTTTAAGACTCCTGATGGCAAGTTAATGATGGAGACTGCTCCTCAGACATTCTTTTTTGAAATGCGGATGGTGAACGTAATTACGAGGCTCTCGAACTTTCCCTTATCGCATTGTGGAATATGCCCGCTAACAGTCGAGTATCGAGAATTAGGCAAAGAGCAGTGGAATGAAACGGCATCTTTTCCACTGCTTATTGAACATGATAGGCTGCCCTCTAAGCCTTCATCCGAACCGACCAAGAAGACGGTAATTTGGCACAACGTTTAGAGCGAGAATTCGTGCGCGGCTGAGAACCTTCCATTTTGCGCCTATAACCGCACCCGGAAATGGACGTTCGCCGTCAGCAGTTCGGCCAGCGTCCAGACGTGATCGGCAAGGCCAGCATCCATGGCGGGCGCGACCCTGAGCGTCGAGTGCACCCGCACAAAGTTGCAATGGGCAAAGTGTAACGCAACCTGCGCCATGAGGTTAAACAATTTCATATGGAAAGTGACTTAAGAATCCGCTTCCAGGATTGGGCAGGACTACCCATTGCCCACCCCCGGAAAATCCAAATGACACCACTACCGTTGGCCGGGTACTGGTGTCATTTGGGATGGGATGCCTTTCGAAACGCCGGTCATTCCCGCGAAAGCGGGAATCCAGTCCGTCGACAGTGCATTTCCGAAGGTTTGCCGAGTGGATTCCCGCTTTCGCGGGAATGACTGCGGCTTGCAACGCCCATGTCGCGCAAATGACACCACTACCGTTGGCCGCGCTTCCTTGACCTTCCGCACTCTTATACCCTACTATTTGATAATGTGTGGTGGCCCTCGCGGGATTTGTGGCGGGGTAGCTCAGTGGCAGAGCGAGGGTCTCATAATCCCTAGGTCGGGAGTTCGATCCTCCCCCCCGCTACCATTTATTTTCGATGAATTGCAGCAGTTTCTCCCGAGCTCCACCGGCCCCACGGTGGGGACTCTTGTGACGTAAAATCCTCACAAAACTGTCAGCAGACGAGAAACTAAAGCTCGAGGCCAGAAAAACCAGGCGGGAAACCACATCAGGAACGTGGTGAATAGCAAGAGCATTGAAAACAGTACTCAGCGCCTTGGGCGAGCGTTCGGTTTCAGTGAGCGGCAAAAACCCCCTCTGCGAAGTATGAGAATGCATGCGGACACTGCGAGTACGGCCAGCGCACCCAGGAGAGAGAGGACAGCAGCATCTAATGAGGGCCTCATCCACCATATCTTAAGGGTTTGCAGATCTAAGAACCATCCGGAATAACGGCATCAAAATCTATGAACCGCGTTATAATCCGAAGCATGGCAGAACTCGTTACAACCTTACCGGCCCCCCTCAAGGCATGGGAAGACGGGACGATTCGGGTCGGGTCTTCGCGTGTGCTCCTAGATTTGGTGGTCTACCACTTCAAACAAGGCGCCACGGCGGAGCAAATCGAGCACAGCTTCCCGGCAGTCACTCTGCGCGACATTTACGGCGCGATCTTCTACTATCTTGAGCACACCGAAGAAGTCGAAACGTATCTCGCGAACCAAGAGACACAGGCCGAAGAGATCGAGCAAACACTCCGTAACACTCAAGGCCCCACCTGCGTCCAGAAACTGCTAGAAGAGCGGCGCGCCCGCATCTTCAAGTGAGCCCCCTTTCTGCATGTTGAAGCTCCTCATTGATGAGAACCTGGACCAACGCATTCTACGTGGGCTGCGACTGCGCGTTCCCGACTTGTTGTATACCCTCGTCCAGGAAACCGCTTTGGCGGGAGCACAGGATGCCGCGCTCCTCCAATGGGCAGCGGGGAACCAACGCGTGCTTGTAACCCACGATCGAAAGACGATGCTTAAGGCTGTGTACCAGAGACTGCGTTCTGGGCAGAAAACTGCCGGGTTGGTGATCGTGAGGAAGGAGCTGCCTTTGATCAGGGCAATCGAGGACCTGGTATTGCTGCTGGAGTGCTGTACGGAGATAGACCTTGAAAATCAGGTCGTATTCATTCCCCTCTAATCTGATGCGGACGAGGATTTGAGAAAGAACCCCAGTCAAGAACCGCAGAGTTTCTGGGTCACGACACTTTGCGCTAGCTGCTTGGTTAGCCGGCTAGCGCGGGCGGGGCGGGCCTTTGTGGAATGTGGCTGATGGCCTTGCCGAGCTGCTTCCGGGCAAGATCGAGTTCGTAGGTTTTCTGGAGGTTCATCCAGAGATCCGGGGTGGTCCCAAAGTAGCGGGCCAGGCGCAGGGCCGTGTCGGCGGAGATGGCTGGCACCTGGAGCGTGCGCGAGAGTTCCGCTGCGGAAATGCCGATCTCCTTCAGTTCGTCGGCGAGAATTTCACCTGGGTGAATGGGGGTGCGTGCCATGATTCCGGACTCCTTAATGGTAATCGACGATCTCAACGTTTTCGGGGCCGTCAGCTCCTTGCGGCCACTCGAAGCAGATGCGCCACTGCTGATTGATGCGAACGCTGTACTGGCCTCTCCTGTTAGCTTGTCAGAATGGGATACCTTCCGTACTTTTTCGTTGCCTCGACCATAGTCCGGTAGTTTTTCGGCTTCACTGAAGAATGGATTGCATTGGAAGAAGAGATGATATGCCCTCCTCCGGGAGAGGCTTTGAGAATGCACTCCTTTACTGCGGCCTCAACTTCTTCCGTGGAAGCTTCGGAGAGAATATACGCACAGTCGATATTTCCTATCAAACACAGCCTCTTCCCGTATTTCTGCTTCACTCTTCCTATATCCATGCCGGCAATAGGCTCCATGGGGTTCAGGGCATCTATCCCAGTATCAACAATCATGTCCAAGATGGGCCAAAGATTTCCATCCGAGTGCTTTATCGCTTTTCCCCCTTCTTCATGGATTGCATCCACCATTCGTTGCAGCCTGGGGAGAACGAATTCGTTGAAAACTGCCGGGGAAAAGAAGGGACTATCGTTACCGGCATAATCATCGGCGATGACAACGGCGTCGGCTCCTGCTCTGATCGCGTTCCTGGCGATACGGATGCTCACGCCCAGGACCACATCCATCAACCGATGCGCAAATTCAGGCTCCAGGAGGAAGTTCATGAGCAAGTTCTCGAACCCGTTCAGGAATACCGACCACATAAAGGCGGCGCGGTGCCGAAAGAAGATCGCCTTCTTTCCTTTGAATCGCGCCACCAATTGGGGGAGTCTTCCCAAGCGGTGGGGCGCGTCAGGATCAGGTGGAACATATTTCTTCAGATCGTGCGTCGTCCGGATCGGACCCCTTATCGGATGATCGATTTCCTCAGGAGTCGGTTTGAATAATACGCCCCATTCATCAACATAGGTACCGTCTGAGTACTCGGAGACCCTGTTGAACTGAGCTAGGGTGGAAACCCCGTCTAATTCCAGCATTTCCTCAAGATCCGTTTGGTCTTTAGCCGTGGGGCACAATGCCTTTATGACCTTACGACTGACGGCCCATTCCACAATGGGTACCCGGTCGGGTTCTCCACGTTCCAGGGCCGTCATAACTCTCTGGTACGAATTCATGAAGCACCTCGAGCGATTTTGAGCTCTCCTGCTTTGGTCGAAGCGCCGGTCATTCCCGCGAAAGCGGGAATCCAGTGCGTCGACGGCGCATTTCCCAAGGTTTGCGAAGTGGATTCCCGCTTTCGCGGGAATGACTGCGACTTCGAGCGCCCATGTCTCGCAAATTAGAGCAAGACCACAAAGGAAACCTGCCATTACCGGATTGACGATTGTGTTTCCCCATGATTATACACGTGTCGCTGAACAGAAGCCCATCGAGGGAGCAAACTTTGCCTTTGAATCGGCCCGCAAATTGGTACAATCATGGTGCCTGCCGCTTGCGGAAATGTTGAGGCGGGCATCCCCGATTGCAGACGCCTCTGACAAGGCGTTTGAAGGCGCCTCGGGTGCAGCAAGTTCGTATGGATTGGAACTGGCACGCAAGTTGGCCTTCGATGGGGCTGATAGTGTCCTAATATGGGATGTAGCGCCGGTCCCGTCCCGCCGAGGCGATAGGACCGGCCAGGCCGCCCCGAGGGGCGGTCATACTCTTGAGACAAGGGCGGTGAACTCACCATGACAAAAACTGATCATCCTGTTTGTTCGAAAGCCCGGTGGCAGGGCCGGGAAGCATATACGCTCAGCAATGGTCTCCTCCAAATGGTGAATTTGACGGGCGGCGGCCACATCGCTGAGCTTCGTTTTGCGGACGGCAGCGGTTTTCCTACACTTAATCCTCTCTGGATTCCTAAGTGGAAAGGCATGGAGCCGTTCCAATACCGCTCCAAGGCTCACGCCAAACGCTATGGGCCGATATCAGAAGGGAAATTGCTCTCGGGGATTGCCGGCCACAATATCTGTCTGGATTATTTCGGGGCGCCTTCGGAGGAGGAAGCTGCCCAGGGACTCTCAACCCACGGCGAGGCGCCGAGCTTGAAGTGGCGCAAGTCAAGCGCGCGCCTTACGGCGCGGCAATTAAGCGTGACGCTTTCCGTTCACTTGCCCGAGGCCGGACTGCAATTCAGCCGAGAAATTGAGATGCGGGCGGGAGAGTCGGTTGTCTACCTCAAGGAGACCGTCACAAACGAACGCAAACTCGATCACTTCTTTCACTGGACCCAGCATGTTACCCTGGCTCCTCCTTTTGTCGCGCCCGAGGATGGCCGCGTGTTCATGTCTGCCACGAAAGGGATTACGAGCCCCGGTGGTTATGACGGCAAAGCGCTGCTCGAATCGGGGAAGGAGTTCCAATGGCCCATCGCTCCAGCCAGCACAGGGGGCGAAGTTGACTTGTCCCACTGCCTTACGCGGAAGGGATTAGGGATTATTGCTTCTGTGCTTTTGGATCCCGCGCGGGACGTGCAGTTTGTCGGCGCCCTGAACACTCGGCACCGCCTTCTGTTCGCCTACTGCTTCCACCGCGCGGATTATCCCTGGGTCACGATTTGGGAGGAAAACTGCGCGCGAGAAAGTGCCCCGTGGAATGGCCGCGCACAGACCCGCGGTTTGGAGTTTGGCTCCGCACCTTTGCCGGTAACGCGTCGGGAGGCGTTCACCCGCGGTCCGATTTTTGGCACGCCGACTTTTTCCACTGTGCCCGCTCGCGGCCGATTGACGATTCCGTATGTTGCCTTCCTTGCTCACTTGCCTGAAGGATTTGGCGAGGTTCGCGACATCAGCCTCGGCAAAAACGAAAT
Source organism: Terriglobia bacterium (assembly GCA_050008675.1). Lineage (GTDB taxonomy): Bacteria > Acidobacteriota > Terriglobia > UBA7540 > UBA7540 > CAVROP01. Next base: position 34,429 of record JBEKME010000024.1, on the reverse strand, counting down.
CCTTGTGCAGGGCAGAGAGCCAGACCAAGTGGTTACCGTTCCTGCTTCCGGACTCGCGGCGGCGGGGCTGGCGGAGCAGTAGGCAGAAGGCAGAAAGCAGAAGGCGGTAGGCAGAAGGCAGTAAGACCCGGACCCGGGGCTGGAGATTTGTTTTCCCCAAGTCCCCAGCCCCCAGTCCCTAACCCCTAGCGCCGCTTTTTTTGACCGACCACCGACCCGTCGTGACGGGACTGCTTCACTCAGAGCGACAGATTTAACTCAGGCGGAAATCGCAACAAAATCTTGGAGGAGCAAATGAGCAGTGGTCAGAGCCCTGCTGTGGATTTTGACGTCGATGAGGCATGCCGGCGTTTCTCGGTTATCTATACAGGTGCAATTTCAGACGTACTGGATGAGATGGGTTATCACAACCAGGTTCTACCGGCAGCCATTCAAGGTTTGACGATGCATCAAAAGATCGCCGGCGTGGCGATGACAGTGGAGGGCCAGCCCACCGACAGTGTAGACCCGGAAGTGATCTTTGTACCGATTCTGCAAATGCTCGGCGATCTGAAGTGCGGAGATGTGATCGTCTCGCAGCCCCACGACAGCCTAAGCGCGCATCTCGGGGAACTCTCCTCTGAATCCGCCAAGTTTCGAGGAGCCCGGGGCGCGGTGATTGATGGTGGCGCCCGCGACATCGATTACATTCTGAAACTGGGTTTTCCTGTCTTCTGCCGCTATCGGACCCCCGCCGATGTCTTGGGTCGCTGGAAACTCGTCTCTTATGGCCTGCCAATTCAGATTGGGGAAGTTGGGATTCGCCGCGGAGATTTCATTGTGGGTGACAAGGACGGCGTTCTCGTGATACCGAAGCAAATCACCCTGGAGGTGCTCGAGAAATCAGAGGAGGTCGTTGACACGGAGAACCTTGTTCGCAAGGCGATTCTTCAGGGAGTTCATCCTGTGGAAGCTTACCGGAAATACGGGCGATTCTGAGCGAAGAAGCGAGGAGTCAGAAGACAGGAGTCAGAAGACAGGAGTCAGAAGTCAGAATAAAGGCCTTCATACGCAATGTCCGTCATTCGTAGAGGATAACCCCATTGTCTGTCATTCTGAGCGAAGCGAAGAATCCCGGCGTTTTTTAGCACTGATTGAGCTTTCAAATGCGGGGATTCTTCTCCCGCAGGGCGGGATCAGAATGACAGGCGGTGGCCTTTTCTTCTACGAATGACGAACAACCCGTATCAGATATCAGTTGACAGGTATCAGGAAATACCCGTATTCGGGTTCATCGGTGTGATCCGCGAATCTCTTGCCTCTTTCCCATTCCCGCAGTCTTGCCATGGGCAATCGGTCGGTATTAAATCGCACACTGTTTGAGGGGCTTATCATATCTATAAAAACTATTGATTTAACACGTACATTCACGGTCGAGCATACTTAATCGTGTTGAGGCGAGGGGATAGGTGCCCGCAAGGAGGGATACGGCACCGGTGCCGTTGTATGAAGTGAGGGGGAATGTGGTTCGGGTTACGGTGTTAGCCTCCTGAATCCTTGCCTACCACCCAGGGATTTGTGTCGAAAAAAACGAGGCCAGGCGCTGGGGGCTGTGCTTCCCCATCTAGCCCGCATTTCTCACCACGGGTCTGGAAGGGCGGGGCTTCAGCCCCGCCCTTCCGGTAGCCCACTAAGAGCGTCGATACGTGGTGAGAAATCCGGGCTAGCGCCAACCATCCACCACTTATCGTCCGGTGAGTCGAGTACGTATTAGGCATGAGCCATTGCTTTACATCCCGAGGATTGCCAGAGCCTCAGGGCCTTTACGACCCAGGCAACGAGCACGATGCCTGTGGGATTGGTTTTGTGGCGAACATTTCCGGCGAGAAAAGCCACGACATCATCCGCAAAGGCATCGAGATTCTCATCAACCTCACGCACCGGGGCGCCTGCGGCTGCGATCCGCAGACCGGTGACGGCGCGGGAGTCTTGCTCCAAATCCCTCACGCCTTTTTCGAAGCCGAGTGTACGCGGTTGGGCTTCGCGCTGCCCTCGCCGGGCGAATACGGCGTGGGCATGGTGTTTCTTCCGGTGGAACCCCATCAGCGCATGCGCTGCGAGGCGCTCGTGGAAGAGATCGTGCGTGAGGAGGACCTGTCCGTACTTGGTTGGCGGGACACTCCGGTAAACGCCAACACGATTGGGCGCCTGGCCCGCAGCACCCAGCCTTACATTGAGCAAGTCTTCATCCGGCGAGCCTACGGGATGGACCAGGACGCCCTGGAGCGGAAGCTATACGTCATCCGCAAGCGCGCGGAAAGCGAAGTGGCCAAAACGGAGCTGCGGGAGAAAAGCTTCTTTTACATTCCCTCGCTCTCTTCTCGGACGATCGTTTACAAAGGCCTGCTCCTTGCCCCTCAGATCGCCAACTTCTACCTCGAGCTGTCGAATTCGGAAGTCAGAAGCGCGATTTGTCTGGTTCACCAGCGCTTTTCTACTAACACCTTTCCTACCTGGCATCTTGCACATCCGTACCGCTACCTCTGTCACAACGGAGAAATCAATACCCTGCGCGGCAACGTGAACTGGATGCACGCGCGGACTTCCGTGCTGGCTTCGCCGCTTTTTGCTGAGGACATCAAGAAACTGGAGCCCATCATCACCCCGGGCGGCAGCGATTCGGCCAGCCTCGACAACGCTGTGGAGCTCTTGACGCTCGCCGGGCGCAGCCTTCCTCACGTGATGGAAATGCTGATTCCGGCAGCCTGGGTGAGCGATCCCACGATGCCGGAAGACGTCAAGGCGTTCTATGAGTACCACGCCTCGCTGATGGAGCCTTGGGACGGCCCGGCGGCTGTGGCTTTCACGGATGGCCGCGTGATCGGCGCCAAGCTCGACCGCAATGGATTGCGACCTGGTCGCTTTCTCGTGACAACCCGCGGCCTGGTCCTGATGGCGTCCGAGGCGGGCGTGTTGCCGGTGAATCCCGCGGAGATCCGCTTTAAGGGCAGGCTTGAGCCGGGCCGCATGCTCCTGGTGGACATGGAAAAAGGACGTATTGTTCCCGACGAGGAAATCAAGAAGAAATTAGCTGCAAGGCGGCCTTACGCAAAGTGGCTTAAGGAAAACCAGATTTCGCTGAAGCAGTTGGCCGATCCGCCGCGCGTCCAGCCCACTGACCACGCCACTAGCCTGATGCGACAGCGCGCTTTCGGGTACACCGACGAGGATCTGCGCATCATCATGATCCCCATGGCGCAGAACGGCGAAGAGCCGGTGGGGTCGATGGGAACCGATACCCCTCTCGCTTGCCTTTCGGACAAGCCCCAGTTGCTGTTCAATTACTTCAAGCAGATGTTCGCGCAGGTCACCAACCCGGCGATTGACCCCATTCGTGAAGACTTGGTGATGTCGCTCTACGACTTCATCGGGCGTGAGGGCAACATCCTGGACGAGACGCCCCAACTCTGCCACACGCTGAAGAAGCGCCATCCCATGGTGACCAACTGGAACCTGGAAAAACTTCGCCGCGTCAGCCAGGGAGATTTTCTTGCCACCACGCTGCCCATGCTTTTCCGCGTGGAGGGTGGCGAGAAGCGCCTGGAGGAGGCGGTGGACAGCCTTTGTCGTAGCGCCTCCTTGGCGATCAAGTCCGGCTATACGCTGCTGATTCTCTCCGACCGCGGCGTGGATGAGGAGTACGCGCCCATTCCGAGTCTCCTGGCATTATCAGCCGTGCACAATCATTTAGTGCGGGAGAAGACACGAAACCAGGTCGCCCTCATCGTCGAGACGGGCGAGCCGCGCGAGGTCATGCATTTCGCGCTCTTGCTCGGCTACGGGGCCAGCGCCATCAATCCCTATCTGGCTATCGAAACGCTGGAAGATCTGCACGTTCGAGGGTACTTTCCCCCCGCTTACACATTCCAGAAGCTCCTGAAGAATTACATTAAAGCCGTCGATAAGGGACTGCTCAAGGTGCTTTCCAAGATGGGGATTTCAACCCTTCAGAGCTATTGCGGGGCTCAAATCTTCGAGGCGATCGGGCTCAACCGCGCGGTCGTTGAGCGCTACTTCACGGGCACGCCTTCGCGGATTGAGGGTGTGGGTCTGGAGGTTCTGGCCCGCGAAGCCCTCATCAAACACAAGTTCGCCATGCAGGCGCCGGCTGAGTCCGACACCGAGTTGGAGATTGGCGGCAGCTACCAATATCGAGAGCGGGGTGAGCGGCACCTGCTGAATCCTCTCACCATCAGCAAACTTCAGCATGCGGTGAGGCAGTCCAGCTACTCCACGTTTCAGGAGTACGCGAAGATCGTCAACGAGCAAAGCCGGAATCTCTACACGCTGCGAGGCCTGCTCGATTTCCGGTCCGCCGGGCCGCCGCTACCCATCGACGAAGTGGAACCGGCATCTGAAATCGTCAAGCGCTTCGCCACGGGCGCTATGTCCTTCGGTTCCATTAGCAAGGAAGCGCATGAAACACTGGCCATCGCCATGAACCGCATTGGCGGCCGCTCCAACACCGGCGAGGGCGGAGAGGATGAAGCGCGCTTCCGCCCCGACCCCAACGGCGACTTGCGCCGCAGCGCAGTGAAGCAGGTAGCCTCGGCCCGGTTCGGTGTGACCACGAATTACCTGGTGAACGCCGATGAATTGCAGATCAAGATTGCGCAAGGCGCCAAGCCCGGCGAGGGCGGCCAGCTTCCTGGTCACAAGGTTGACGAAGTGGTGGCGCGCGTGCGCCACGCCATTCCCGGCGTCGCCCTGATCTCACCGCCCCCGCACCACGACATCTACTCGATTGAGGACTTGGCGCAGCTCATCTACGACCTCAAGAACGTGAACCCGCAGGCGAGGATTTCAGTGAAGCTGGTGGCTGAATCCGGCGTGGGGACAGTGGCAGCGGGGGTAGCCAAAGCGCATGCCGATGTTATCCTCATCTGCGGCTACGATGGGGGAACCGGGGCCTCCCCGATTTCCTCCATCCGGCACGCCGGCATCCCTTGGGAGCTCGGCCTCTCGGAAACCCAGCAAGTCCTGGTGATGAATGACCTGCGCAGCCGCGTCCGCCTGCAAGTCGATGGGAAATTGCAGTCTGGGCGCGATGTGGCCATCGCAGCCCTGCTCGGCGCCGAGGAGTTCGGGTTTGCCACTATGCCACTCATCTCCATGGGCTGTATTATGATGCGTAAGTGCCATCTGAACACCTGCCCGGTAGGCGTGGCGACGCAGGACCCCGAACTGCGGAAGAGATTCAAAGGCCAGCCCGAACACGTGATCAACTTCCTGTTTTTCATGGCCGAAGACCTGCGGCAGATTATGGCGCAGCTTGGCTTCCGCAGAGTCGATGAGATGGTCGGGCGCGTCGATTGCCTCGCCCAGCGCCCGGACGTGGACCACTGGAAAGCCCGCGGCTTGGATTTGTCCTCAGTCCTTCACAATCCCCAAGTGCCCACACGGGTGGGGCGGCGCTGCCTGATCAAACAGGACCACGGACTCGAGAAATCGCTCGATTATCAGTTGATCGACCATGCGCGCGAGGCGCTCGAGCGCGGCGCGCAGGTCTCGATCAGTCTCCCTATCCGAAACACCCACCGGACGGTGGGCGCGATGTTGAGCGGCGAGATTGCCCGCCGCTATGGCTCCGAGGGTTTGCCTGATGACACCATCCGGTTCGAGTTCACCGGTTCGGCGGGGCAGAGTTTCGGGTCTTTCCTGGCGAGAGGCGTCACCTTGGTTCTCGAGGGCGAAGCCAACGATTACATCGGCAAGGGGCTTTCAGGAGGTAGGCTCATTGTTTATCCTCCCCGAACTTCGTCGTTCCAACCTGAGGAGAATATCCTGGTGGGGAACGTCGTTCTGTACGGGGCCACGAGCGGCGAAGCCTATTTCAACGGCATGGCCGGCGAACGCTTCGCGGTGCGCAATTCCGGAGCCACGGCTGTGGTGGAGGCGGTCGGCGACCACGGCTGTGAATACATGACTAAGGGGACGGTGATCGTGCTGGGCAAGACCGGCCGTAACTTTGCCGCTGGCATGACGGGCGGAATTGCTTATGTCCTGGATGAAACCGGAGAGTTCGCCCAGGTGCGCTGTAACCGCGCGAGCGTGGACCTCGATCCCCTCACCGATTCCAAGGATTCCGAGCTCGTACAACTTTTGATCGCCCGTCATGCCGAGCTGACCGGCAGCCCGCGGGCGAAATGGATCCTGGATAATTGGGAGACGATGCTGCCAAAGTTCATCAAGGTCTTCCCGCACGAGTACAAGCGAGTGCTGGGCGTTCCACGCGCCTCCGCAACTCTGGCCCCGGTTCATGCCTCGGCTCAGCAGTCAACCCGGGAGGTGCTGCGTGGGTAAGGTGACCGGATTCATGGAGTACACGCGCGAAGTCCCGGCGCGCCGGCCCGTCGCTGAGCGCGTCAATGATTTCCAGGAGGTGTACCAGGAATTCCCGGAGCCGAAGCTGCGCATTCAGGCGGCGCGCTGCATGGATTGCGGCGTGCCCTTCTGTCACACGGGCTGCCCGCTTAACAACGTCATCCCGGATTGGAATGACCTCGTCTACCGCGATCGCTGGAAGGAAGCCATTCGCGCCCTCCACGCCACGAACAACTTCCCCGAATTCACCGGACGGGTATGCCCGGCGCCCTGCGAAGCTGCCTGCGTTTTGGGTATTAACAACCCTCCTGTAACGATCAAGAACATTGAACAAGCAATCGTTGAGCACGCCTTCCGCGAGGGTTGGATCCATCCCGAGCCCCCTTCCAACCGGACCGGCAAGCGTGTGGCCATCGTCGGCTCGGGACCTACCGGCCTGGCCGCAGCGCAGCAACTAAACCGCGCCGGGCATACGGTGACCGTGTTCGAAAAGGCCGACCGCATCGGCGGTCTGCTGCGGTATGGCATCCCGGACTTCAAGCTGGAAAAGCACATTCTTGATCGGCGACTCGAGCAGATGGCCCGGGAAGGAGTGGTTTTCAAAACCCGGAAGCACGTCGGGCGAAACCTTCCAGTGGAAGACTTGCGCCGCGAGTTCGACGCCATCCTGCTGGCGGGAGGCGCCGAGACTCCGCGCGACCTCAATGTCCCGGGACGCGAGCTCAAGGGTATTCATTTCGCCATGGAGTACCTCCCGCAACAGAACCGCCGCCTGGCCGGAGATGCTGTGGCCGGACAAATCCTGGCCACGCGTAAGCGCGTCGTGATTATCGGCGGCGGGGACACGGGCGCGGACTGCCTGGGGACTGCGCACCGGCAAAAACCGGCGTCGGTTCATCAGCTCGAAATCCTGCCCACCCCGCCCTTGGAGCGCTCACCGAACACGCCCTGGCCTCTTTGGCCGCTGCAGTTGCGGAGCGAAGGCGCCCATGAGGAGGGTGGCATTCGAGAATGGGCGGTGGCCACCACCAAATTTGCCGGCGACGAACATCGCCACGTGAAACAATTGCACGCGATTCGGGTTGGGCCACCCCCCAAGTTTGAACCGATTCCCAGGACTGACTTCGTGCTCGACGTGGACCTCGTGCTGATCGCCATGGGCTTCATTGGCCCCGTCAAGAATGGGATGATCGAAGCGCTGGGCGTGAAGCTCGATGCGCGGGGCAACGTCGAGGCCGACACGAATCACATGACCTCGGTTCCCGGTGTCTTCGCCGCCGGCGATATGCGCCGCGGCCAATCGCTGGTCGTATGGGCTATCTCGGAAGGCCGCAAGGCGGCGCGCGGCTTGGACAAATACTTGATGGGCGAAATGCAACTGCGGTAAGGGGCAACGGAGTAGCGCTGACCTTCAGGTCAGCACGAAGGGACCTGGGCGAGCGCCGCTCGCCCCTGCGCTCGGCCCCCATCTGACCGCCGGCATTCTTCGCCTGACTGAAAAAGGCACGCCATTCGTTTCCTTCAGTGAGCCTGACTGATCCCGAGATGGATGACGTGCGGTTGCCGCTGGGGCATCGGGCATGAGAAAATCCCTCGGTCGGGACCGCGCTAACCGTGGACACCCGCTCACGGTGTTCCGCACCGCAGGGAGGTAATCAGGCTTTGAAGCCAGCAAGTGGACCTGTCAAAGAATATCCGGCATCCACCGCCGAGGAATTTTGGGAAGTTCTTTCGCCTCAGAAATATCTGTTCGGACCGCATGAAAAACCCATATTTCGAGGACAAGCGAGGGCATGGGATCTCGGACAAGAGAAGGCATGGGATCTTGAACCCTCCATACTTCGAAAGGGGAAGCATCCCGTCTATGCTATTCCTCTATTGCGGTCGAGCCCGGAAGCGTCAGAGGTCCGAATACTTGCAGAGATTATTGCCCTACACACTTTCACCGGTTATTGCGACTCTACCGGTTTACGAATACCTGGCGACTCTGAGGAGTTCAGAACAAAGTACCTTGATCCTACAAGAGTGATGGATTCATTTATATTCCACAGACAAATTTGGCCGTCACACGAATACTTCAACATCATGGCGCTGGCCCAGCATTACGGCGTCCCGACCAGGTTGCTCGACTGGACCCATAGTTCTTACATAGCCGCCTACTTTGCGGCGTCAAGCGGATTAGAGGACGAACAAACGAAGGGTGGACTAGCTGTTTGGGCTTTGAACACTGAGAATATCGCACATACCTTGAGAGATTTGGAGATCATTCGAGTCCCAGGAAGCAATAACGTCAATGTAGCGGCACAGAGGGGTCTGTTTACCTTGTTAAGGCAGAGATATACAAGGGGCAAACCCTTTGAGGGGCCGCACTGCCTCAATCACTACATTGAGTCCTCTAAGAGCCAAGACCTCGCAAAGATCACTTTGCCCGCACAGGAGGCTCCCAAAATAATTGATCTTTGCGAGAGGCACGGAGTGACCGGAGCCACATTATTTCCGGATTTTTACGGCGCGGCCAAAGCAACGCGCGACAACCTGGCCTGCTGGTTGAGATCTCAGTGGTCGGACGGTCGAGACATTCGGGCTCAAACGCTACCAGTGTGCGCTTCGGGGTCAACTTAATGGTCCGAATTAGCGTCGGCGCGGTTGCGGATACTGACGCGGAGGGGCTCCACGGGGCGCCATGGGGCACCCTGGGGCGCATGAGCGATGAGAGTCGGGAAGCCCCCCCGGCTGCGCAGGAGACTACGAAGCTGAACCGTGGCTGTCTTCAATCGAGCAATCCAAGTCTTAAAGTGCCAGGCTCCGGCGAGTACCTGCGCTCAATTCGGAAGCTCTCCGCTTTTCCCGTACGCGAATCTTTGAAGGAGACGTCGGTTGGCTCCCAATTGAGGGCCTCTAGACCCTGAGGGTTTATCCCCCGTACCAGAAGTGAGGGCGGTTCCTTCAGGCTGCGCATGACAGCTCCATCCGCGGCAACATTGTCAGGGTAATATTCCGCCGGAACTTCCGACAGCGACTGGCACGCAAGCGTCAACGCGTCAGACGCAGCATTCAAGTAATGGGCTTCAAGGGTAATCTCAGCAACGTCCCATGTCATATTGCCTCCCCCCGGCGAACGAAACGAACCTACCACGTTTCGCTGCGTCGTACAACATAACAACCCTTATGGTCGCGGTTCTTCCAGGGCGGCCCCAAAAAGCCGCGGAATCAAAGAAGCAGGCCTGCGCCCCTCACTGTAGGGGGCGGACCTTACAACTAGCGGACGACATGGCTAGTGGGGGACGAAACACGACAATTTCTAAACAGCGGTATCCCCCTCACAGTTTCTGTGTACTCTCCCAGCACCCGTATGCGGTCACCGACATGATATGAATCCGCTACACCGCTCGCTTCGTCAGATGAGAGCAGGCACGTTGCGGCTTTAGACGGATCATTCTCGTCCGCCATCATAATTGCCACTGCGCCTTCACCTTCGATGTATCCGGACATTCCCACAATTCCCTGCATGAAGAGCTGTGCGTGGGGGGGAATTTTAGAGGCCAGCACAAGCGCAACGCTGTAGGTCCGACCGTCGGGGACGGCCTCGGAACCACTCGGAGGGGCAACAACATATTTGTCGCCCGAGAAGAAGTACACACTCTTGTGGTTAGCCGGGATAATGCCTTGGTCAGAATACTCTGTGCCTGCTTGGTCCACCTCGATATCGAAGTAACCGGCATGAGCTGAGTTGAGGAGGCGAACTGTCGATTTGTACCCATAACAAGGCGTGGGGATGACCGCCCCTGGCCCGCAGTAATCTGCATTTCCTTGTTCGAGGCTCAGCGATAAAACAGGTTGATAATGATTCTCCACGGGAACAATAAACAGTTCACTTGTGAATCTCACTCCCTGAGCCCCGTCATTACCCGTTAGGGAAAATCCGTATAGATCGGGTCCAAGCTTGACCGCCTGCGCCCTCCCATCGGCTCCGTTCGGGTGGTCACGGTCAGGGATTCCGAACGCATGTCCGAAGGTTCCGAACTGATCTACTTCCGTGTCCGCGATCTCGGGCACCCAGCGTCCTGCTCGATTCGCGAAGAGATACGTGCCAATTCTTGCCCCACAGGCGTGGCAATCTTCGCCCTCGACCGTTGTTGAGGTTACGAGCAGATGTTTCTCTGCACCCCTTTGGGAAAATGGACTGTCTAGGATTAGAGTCAGCTTACCGGCATGGCTTAAGGAATCGAGGCGCCCGATTACGGTCACGGATGATGACTTTTCAACCGAGTCGTAATTCCCGAACAGGGAGCTCAAGGCTGTTTCTTCGACGAAGTCGCCGCTGAGGGGCTGTTCCGTTCCGATAGATTGTACATTGGGCGGGCGACTGTGGACGACAACAGCCCAGATGAAGCCGACAGACAAGACGGGCGCGCTAACCAGAACCAGCAGAAACGGGTACTTGGTAGTTTGGGTACGCCGATGAAGCACGACGGTTCTAACGATCTTGTCATGCCACGCTTGGGCGTCGCGATCCCATATCGCCCAGAACCAACCAAGGCCAAAAAAGCATCCACTCACCCACTTGCCCAATGTTTCCCTCAACAACATCCGTACAAGTCCGGGTTTGGAACCGTCGCGCTTGTCCGCGGCCCGAATGTCCACAAGCCATTTTCCGGGGGTCTGTCCCCGAGCCAAGAACCAGAGCGAAAAAACCAAATAGCCGAACCCTGCGCCGAAAAAGACTATCAAGAATGCTTCTAAACCGTAATCATGGTAAAACCTGTTAACGCTTACCCCTACGATAATACCAATAACGCAGATGAAAAGGAGCAATGTTAAAAAAACCAATCCGTCAAGAAGGAACGCGCCAAGGCGCGAAGGAATACTCGCTTTTACTCCGTCCGACCTCGTGGGCGTCGGGGTTCCACACCAAATGCAGAAGGCACCCTCAGTCCGCTTCCCGCAGTTTCGACAGTGAATGATCTGCGTAGAGGGCAGGTAGGCGTCGCAGACGTAGCAAAAAAGTGAAGGACCGGATTCCGTGTTGCAGTTCGGGCAAACCACTGAATGGTCCCTCCTTATGGGAGATGCTCCAGAGTATACACCGCAACGTACACGGGTGGTAGAATAACGGCATGAATAGGAGAACATTTCTGTATGCCGCGGCGGGGATCGCTGGTCTCAGTGTCGGCGCCGAAGCCGCTTCCATACCGATCATTGACACGCATATACATCTCTTCGACCCCAGCCGCCCCCAGGGCGTGCCTTGGCCGGACAAGGACGATACGATCCTGTACCGGCCTGCTTTGCCCGACCGCTATCAGAGGCTTACGAAGGCGCTCGGCATAGTCGGCGCGATTGAAGTCGAATGCAGCCCCTGGTTGGAGGATAACCAGTGGGTCCTGGATATTGCAGCGAAGGACACGATTATCGTCGGGACCGTCGGAAACCTGGAGCCGGGCAAGCCGGACTTCCGCAAGCATTTGGAAAGGTTCCGTCAGAACCCGCTGTTTCGGGGTATCCGATACGGGAATCTGTGGAATAGGAACCTCGGCGGACAGTTGTCCGCACCGGACTTCATTTCCGACCTCAAAGCTCTTGCGGATGCCGGTTTGGAGTTGGATAGCGCGAATCCCACCCCAGCTTTGATCTCGGACGTGGTACGGCTCACGGATCGGATTCCCAGCTTGCGGGTGGTGATCGATCACCTGCCGCAGCTCGAGCCTCCCACAGAATCGCGGGCTGGTAGTGCGTACGAGTCCAATTTGTGCGAGCTGGGGAAACGGCCTCAAGTCTACGTCAAGGTCTCCGAAGTCCTCCGCCGTGTTGGCGGTCAAGTCCCTGATGACCTGAATTTCTACAGACCGCGGCTGGATGAGTTCTGGGAGATCTTCGGCCAGGACCGGCTGATCTTCGGCAGCGACTGGCCGAACAGCGATCACTGGGGCACATACCCACAAGTGCTGAACGTCGTCCGCGAGTACTTCACAAGCAAGGGTGAGGCCGTTGCAGAGAAGTTCTTCTGGAAGAATTCCGTTGCTGCCTACCGTTGGATCAAACGCCAGCTAAATCAGCCCTTACCATGGCCTCAGTTTTCAGCCATCGGTTAACAGCCGTCTGCCCCCCGCTTCCCTGTCATTCTCTGAGGCCTCCACTCCCGTACGGGCAGGTGACCCCTCACCCAGCCCGCGACGGCTGGTGAAAGCGCCGTCGCGGGCCACCCTCTCCCCAGGGAGAGGGCAAGACCCGTTTGCAACGCACTCCGTCTCTAATATCACCGGTAGCGTTCTTCGGCTAGCCTCGCTCAGGATGACAGACTTCTGACTCCTTACTCCTGACTTCTGACTTCTGACTCCTGAATCCTGAATCCTGATTTACGTCCAGCGGAACCAGCGAAGGGCCAGCAGGTACGAGACGGCGCCCCAGAGGAGCAGGACGAGCAGGCGTGTGTCCTGGGCCGCTAACGTAGCGCCCCCGAGAATCGTAGCGCGGAGAGCATCGTTGAGTGCAGTCAGTGGCAGCACTTTGATAAACGGCTGAATGATGGCAGGAAAACGCTCGTAAGAGAAGAAGACACCGGAGAAGAGCCACATCGGCATCATCACCACGTTGATCAGGCCACTGACCGTTTCAATCTTCTGGGCACGGCTGGCCGTGAGCAGGCCCAATCCCCCGAAAGATAGCGCTCCGACCGCACTGATCAGAATAACCGACGCCCACGAACCCATCAGTCGCATCTGAAACGCCAGCACGCCGAATCCGAGCAGCAGGGCAAGCTCGATCAGCATCAGGGCCAGGCGGCTGCTGGCCAGGGCGAGGAGAAAATCCCCCCGCCGCATGGGAGTCGCCACGAACCGCTTGAGCAACTTTCGCTGGCGCATCTCCACCAGCGCAAAACCGATACCCCACATTCCTGAATTCATCAGGTTCATGCCCAGCAATCCCGGGATCAGGAAATCGATATACCTTGCCCCGGGCTCGCTGGAGGCCTTTGCGGACGTCGGCAGGGCATCCTTTCTTCCCGCCGCGGCCTGCACGGCATCATTCACGGCGGCGCGGGCCAGCACGCTCTCCGGACGCGCCGGGTCATATCGGTATTCAAGGCCACCGCCCGCCTGGGGGATCACCACCAGGTCGTACTTGCCGAGGCGAAACTGATTGAAAGCGTCGGGCGCGGGAAGCACGTCAGTCCGAACAGAGCCCTTTTGGAGAGAGGCTTTCAGCAGATCGAGGGCATGCGCGGCTCCCTCCCCTGCCACGATGGCCACACGATTGACCTCGGCGGGCTTATTACGAAAGGCAATCCCCAGTCCCAGCGCCAGGAGTATGGGAAATACGAACACCCAGAAGATGACCTCCGGCTCGCGCCACATCTCCTTCGTGCGCGCCATCATCAGTTGCCCATAACCCGCCCAACGGCCGTTTTCTGGTGAGACGGTGGGCAACTTCGCATCCGGCACGGAGGGGACCGCGGTTTGGTGTTCAAGGTTCAGATCGGCCACCCTTTCCTCCCTTTCATAATGTGCGTGAGTACCCACCCAACCCAGAGCCGCTAGTGTCGTGTCACACTACCCTTCACTCCTCGCGCAAGCGGCGCCCGGTGAGGTGAACGAAGACGTCCTCCAAGCTGGCTTGGCGCGTCGTGAGGTGCAGCAGGTGCGAGCCGCGCTTCTGCAAGGCCGCCAGCAGGGCAGGGATGGTCTCGTGAGTTTCCCGCACGCTCAGCATGACCCTACCGTCTTCCACATGGACCGCCTCGACACCCGGGAGCGACCGCCACAGCTCCATTGCGACGGGGTCATTACCCGTGGCATCGAATTCCACCATCTGATGCCCGCCAAGTTCCTCGACCAATTCGGCGGGACTTCCGGAGGCGATGGCGCGGCCATGATCGATGATCGCGATGCGGTCGCAAAGCCGCTCCGCTTCGTCCATATAGTGCGTCGTGAGCAGGATGGTCCCGCCGCGGTGCTGGAACTGACGGATGATGTCCCAAAGCTGCCGCCGGCTTTGCGGGTCCAGCCCAGTTGTGGGTTCATCGAGAAACAGTATTTTCGGATTGGCCACCAGAGCTGTTGCTACCGCGAGCCGTTGTCTCTGGCCTCCGGAGAGCTTCCCGACCCAGCTATTCGCCTTTTCGGTCAGGGCCATTTCTTCCATAACCTCGAGGGTCGAACGTGGATAGCGATAGAAGCTGGCGAAAAGCTCCAGTGTTTCCCGCACCGTGAGCTTCTCGGCGAGGCGAGTTTCCTGTAGCGAGATGCCTAACACCTCGCGCAGTTCCCGGCTGTGGGCGTTCCAGGTCTTTCCTAGAATCTCGACTTCGCCGGAGGTTTGCGGGAGCAGTCCCTCCAGTATCTCGATGGTCGTGGTCTTGCCGGCGCCGTTCGGGCCAAGCAGCCCGAAGCATTCGCCGGTCAGAATCTCCAAATCGAGTCCCCGAACGGCCTCGACCTTGCCGTCATAGGTCTTGCGCAGGTTACGGCATCGTACCGCCATGTCCATGGTCTGTATCATACCGAATGACGCGGCTCTTGGGAACCAATCAGCGGTTGGCGCGGGTGTCAGCGTGCATGACTATCGCGGGCTGCTGAGTGCGGCGGAGATGCCGCACGGGACTCTGTTGCTCGGCCGGGCCGTGTTGCCCGCAGACCAGTGGGCGTGGATTTCAGACAGAACCTCCTGAGGTTTTTTCATGGCCGGACCCTGGCGCTTTGTCCAGCTTGGTTAAAGTTCGAGTTTGCTCGATCCGGTTGGAGTAGAGACCCGGCCCCCTCTCCTTGATAACCGGGTCTCCCTCCGGGTTCGCTTAGCGCCCTCCCTGCGAATGCGCCGCAACTTCCGTCCCCCCCTTGGGGGTGCTGAGGTAACCCTTCACCTGATCCGGTTTTACTTCATTTACAACCAATTCGTAAGGCTTTTTTGAACCGTTTACGTAGAAGAAAATCGGCTCATTGATGGTGCGGTCTTTCTTTTCCACATGGACGTCATCGGCCAGCAGGTCCAGGTTGAACCGGTGTCGCTTCACGTTCGTCTTCGTTAGGGTGAGGCCGACTCCCCCCACGCGCACGGGGCTCTTGCGCTGCACGGTGAACTCGAAGTAGTCGCGTTCGCCTAGCTTGCGGAGTTGCTCGATGTCGTCATGGTTGCGGGCGATCAGAGTACCCATTTCGCTGCGGGCCATGCCGAGGTCAGAGCGCACAGAGTCGAGCGCTTTCTTGGTGTTGTCAAGGTCGGTGCGTTGCGCGGAAACGTCCTGGTTCAGCGCGCCCATTTGTTGCTGGTCGGCCTTCTGGGCCAGTTCTGCTTGAAGTTGTTCGGCCTGTTTGCGCTGCTCGTTCTGAAGTTGCGCTACCATGGCGCGGGCGTGCTTCAGCTCGCCCCCCGTCGCGCCCACGCGCTTCGCCGCCGCATCCAATTCGTCTTTGAGCGCATCCATTTGCTGCGCATTAGTGTTTTCGATCGCCCTCAAGCGGCCTGTGAGTTGATCGTGGAACTCCGCGCGCAATTGTTTGCTCGTCTGAGTTTGCTGCGCTTCCAGCGCATCGCGCATCGAGTTGATTTTATGCATGGTGTAGATTTCACCCACGGCCAGCGCCGCGAGCACCAGGAAGATCAGCAGGAACTTGCCACTCGAACCGGAGCTTTCCGGCTCCATGTTGACGACTTCGTGTTCTGGAACTTGGTCAATAGCCATTTTGTTTTCTCCTTCCGGGGCTGTCATCGCGCCATCGGGGTGGCGCATTTATTTCCTTCCCCTCCCATCCAGAGGCACGCCGAATGCCAGTCCTGGATTTCCCTAGCCTGTTGAGACGAAAGCTGTTAAATTTCGGTCTTGACTGAGCGGCTTGCGTCCAGGCAGAAATTCTTACTTGAAGCATGTAAAAAGTGCGGTAGGTGGTATGTCGTAGGCGGTAGGTGGGGGAAGAACAGGAGTCAGGAGTCAGGAGTCAGGAGTCAGAATGAAGAGCATCTGCTTCTCGTTCTCTGCTTTCCACCTTCTGAGTCTTGACTTCTGACTCCTGACTCCTGACTTCTGACTTCTGACTTCTGCTCGTCACTGCCCTTATGTCTCTTGCCGTCCTTCCATAATCAGTGTATACAGGTCTGGGAAGCGGAATCATGGGCGGTAAGGCTTGATACGATTGATCTCTGATCGCGCCCATGGCATGGACGCGATGTCTATGCATGCCGCATAAACAAAGGGGGCCATCATGGCTACGACTGAAAATAATCTCAAGCAAGCGTTCGCGGGCGAGAGCCAGGCGAACCGGAAGTATCTGGCGTTTGCAAAGAAGGCTGAGCAAGAGGGTTTCCGCAATGTGGCACGACTGTTCCGAACGGCGGCTGAAGCTGAGACCATCCACGCCCTGGGGCACTTGGCCGCCATGGACGGCGTCGGTGCGACTTTGGACAACCTGCGCGCGGCGATGGCGGGGGAAACCTATGAGTACACTGAAATGTACCCGCCGATGCTGGAGCAGGCGACAGCGGATAATCCCCGAGCCAAGCGCATGTTCTCGTATGCCTTGAAGGCAGAGGCTGTTCACGCCAAGCTTTACCAGATGGCGCTCGAAGCCCTTCAGCAGGGGAACGACCTGACTGAGGTGGACTTCTTCTTGTGTCCGGTCTGTGGGAATATCGAGATCGGTAAGGCCCCCGACGCTTGTCCCATCTGCGGGGCAAAGGGGGAGAGATTTATAAAGATGTAAGGGCGAACAACTCGTCTGCGGGATTGACAGCGGGTCTTTAACGATGTGATCTCTGAGTTGGATTCCTCTCCCGCAAGGCGGGACGGGACGGGAGTGACGAAGCGGGGGATTGACAGCCTGTCTTTAACGGGGCGATTGATCCCGCCGCGGCGGGCTGATTGACAGGGGAGGAAGTTGCCACACCACTTCTTCAATCGACAATCGGCAATCAGCAATCGGCAATGGAAACCTGCTTTGGTTGCGGCTATGCCGAGCTGTGGAATAATCCGAATGCGGATTGGTTTCCCCACCGCATAGAGGCTGTGAAAAAATCGGATTGGCCATCTGTAGCGGCGCTCTATGAGCGCCGAAGTCATTGATTCTAAAATGCGGCGGTCATAGACCGCCGCTACAGCGCGATTTTTTCACAGCTTCATAGCCCTTGGAAGCAAGGACTGAAGAGTAAATTCATTTATGGGAGGAACTGTCGTGCAAAGACGAAGTTTTCTGGCTTCATCAATCGCTGCCTCGGCTCTCGCTGTCAACGCGTCAACCTCCAACCCCCTCGGCAGCCAGGGGGCCGGGGCGGGAGAGAGTCGCGAGTACTACGAACTTCGGCGTTATCACCTGCTCATGGGACACCAAGTTGAGCTCGCCCACGACTTCTTTGGGGAGGCACTGGGGCCGGCGCTGAACCGTCTGGGGATCAGCCCCGTGGGAGTCTTTAATGTGGAAATCGGTCCTGATAGTCCGTCGTTCTACGTTCTGATCCCAAGCGCCTCGCTCGAGACTCTCCTCAGCGTTGAGTTCCGTCTTAATCGAGACGCTGACTATCTCAAAGCGGGGGCGGCCTTTCTGAATGCGCCTGCCCTACAGCCTGCCTATGTACGAATGGAAAGTTCACTGATGGTGGCTTTTGAGGGGATGCCCCGGCTCAAGGTCCCGCCTGCGACGGCCGAGCACGGCGCGCGGATGTTTGAGCTTCGGACTTACGAAAGTCCCACCCATCAGGACCACCTGCGGAAGGTCGAGATGTTCAACAACGGGGAATTCGACGTTTTCGAAAAGGCCGGATTCTGGCAGGTCTTCTACGGCGACACGCTCATCGGGTCACGCTTGCCGAACTTGACCTACATGCTCAGCTTCGAAGACCTCGCGGACCGAAACAAGAAGTGGGAGGCTTTCCGGTCAGCCCCGGAATGGAAGAAGCTCTCCAGTACGCCCAGGTACGCCTTTGAGGAAATCGTCTCCAACATTACGAACGTTATCCTGAAGCCGGCGCCCTACTCACAGATATAGGCGAGACGCCGGATATCACAGTTCCGAAGCCGGTTGTCGGATTTCCCCGAACCGTCCTTCTTGCTCAGCTATTCTCGAGAACGATCTTGCCTTCCACGGAACCCGTCGCCAGGAGTTCGAGGGCCTGTCTCGCTTCAAGGAGCGCGAAGGTGCGGGTGACGAGCGGGTCGATCTTCTTTTCTGCGAGGAGTGCGAAGATCTTGGGCAGATCCTCACGCAATGGCTTGGGGTCCTTCCGGTACAGCGCGGTGATGCCGTAGAAGGTGCCGCGCCGCCCGCGCAGGCGCGCACCGATGAAAAGACTGCCGAACATGGCCAGCTTGGAAAGCATTCCCGCAGCGCCCATGAAACCAAATCCGACCACCGTGCCGCCCCGCCGTAGCGCGCCAATGCAGGGACCGATATTGGTCCCGCCGACCGCGTCGAAGACGTAATCGACACCTTTAGGTTCGAGAGCACGCGTGAGGCGGTCGAGCGGGCCTGCCCGGTAGTCGATTGGCGTTGCGCCCAGTGAACGCAAGATGGCCTGCTTCGACGCAGACGCGGCGCCGTAAGTCTTCACTCCCG
Source organism: Terriglobia bacterium (assembly GCA_050008675.1). Lineage (GTDB taxonomy): Bacteria > Acidobacteriota > Terriglobia > UBA7540 > UBA7540 > CAVROP01. The sequence goes on along the minus strand of JBEKME010000024.1, from coordinate 15,527 downwards.
CCAGCCTTAACAATTGCAGAGCCGCCGTGCCTACGCCCCCTGCTGCGCCGGTGACCAGCGCGGTTTGGCCGGGCCGCACCTTTGCGACGCGATGAATCATTTGCCACGAAGTAACGTAGTTCAGGATCACGGCGGCCGCATCGCGATCGGAGACGCCGACGGGAACCGGCAGGAAGTGTTCGGCCTCACGCACGAGAAGTTCTGCAAAGCCGCCATAAACTGTGAGCGCGGCCACGCGCTGGCCCAAATCGAAACCGGTGACGCCAGCGCCAATCGCGTCAACCACGCCGGCGGCCTCATAGCCAGGCACGAAGGGAATCTTCGGCGCGTACAGATAGTTGCCTGCCAACATGATCAAATCGGTTGCGCCCACGCCGGCCGCCCGCACGCGCACGCGCAGTTGCCCTGGGCCGGGATGCTCAACCGGCAACTCGACGGTCTGGAGCACTTCAGGTCCGCCCTTCTTCGTCAACATCACCGCGCGATAAGTTGCTGACATGCCCATCCTCTTTGACCTCTTCCACAAAGCGGACGCTTCCCACCCGGGAATTTGGCCCGGACTATGCGGTTCCAAGATGGAAAATGGGATTGACTCCCGCAGCGCTGGCCATCAGCTTCTGATGCTCTTCCTCGCTGACGGGTTCGAAATGCTGGCCGATGTCCATCCCCAGCCGGAAGTATCTTTCGTCGCCTGGAGGGACAGCCGCCGTGATCTGCCGCGACAGTGTCCAGCGATAGCCGAGAGCGGCCTCATGGGGAAAATCGGCGGGCTGATACCAACATTTATCGTGAGGGTGGTCCTTCCTCAAGGACGCAGGCCAGGTCGTCTTGGCCATACCCTTCAGGGCCATGATGCCCATTCCCTTTTCCCGGGCGTGCTCGATGACCTGTGGTCCGAAGTTGGCCTGGGAGAAGAGTACAAAATTAATCGGGAACAGGATGGTATCAAAGTTGTACCTGTCCATTGCGGCGAGTGCCACTTCCACCGAATGTGCCGAGAAGCCGACGAACCGCACCTTGCCAGCCTTCCTGGCCGCTTCGAAGGTTTCCAGGGCGCCGTTGGGGCCGAAGATCTGCTCGAGGTCTGACATCTTCGACAGAGCGTGAAACTGGTAGAGGTCCACGTGGTCTGTGCGCAGCAAGCGCAGAGACTCATCAAGCAGTTTGGCGCAGCCATCCTTGGTCCAATCCTCTTCCTTGCAAGCCAGGAAGACGTTCTTGCGGTAAGGTTCGAGCGCCGGTCCCAGGCGGGCCTGCGCGTCGCCGTAGGTTGGCGCCACGTCAAAGTAATTGATGCCCCGGTCCACCGCTTCCGCCACGATATTGTTGGCAAACGACTGGCTGTTGTTCATCACCACAATGCCGGCGAACCCAACGATGGAAAGCTCTTCGCCTGTCTTACCCAGCTTCCGCTTCGGAATGGGCTTTTGACTTCCCGCTGTTTCATCCGCCTTGGCGAGCGGCTCGAGAAGCTGGTTCGAGGCCGCCAGACCTGCCGCGGCTGTGGTTCCCTTCATCAGAAAATCTCGCCTGTCCATGACACGCCTCCGTCGAAGATATGTGAAACCAGAAGTCAACAGACAAAATTACTCCCGACCCCTACTTGTAGCACCAGCGGGCCCTTTCGTCAACGGCAGGCCGCAGCCGGGTGGTGGTGTCATTTGGAATGGGATCCATTTCGAAAGGCCAGTCATTTCCGTCCCGCCACGGCGGGAGGAATCCAGTCTGTAGACAGCCTATTTCCGAACAGTTGCGGAGTGGATTCCCGCCCTTCGGCAAGCTCAGGGCAAGCTTTTCGCGGGAATGACTGGCCTGCGGGGCGGTGTATACTGGGCTTTCGGCCTACTGAATCTGGGAGGGTTCATATGCGCTCCTTAGAAAGAGTCCGCGGCTTGGTCGCGGGGAAGCCGGTTGATCATTTGCCAGTGCAACCCGTGATTATGATGTTCGCCGCTAAACATGCAGGGATGCCATACATCGAATACACCAAGGATGGAAGGAAGATGGCCGAAGCGCAGAGCCGGGTGGTGCAGGATTTTGGCATCGACTGTCTGCTGACTTGCTCTGATCCCGCCCGGGAAGTGTTTGACATTGCCGGAGAAGGAAGCATTAACTGGTATGAGGATCAAGGACCTGCGATTTTCGAAGCCAGGGCAGCGCTTCTCGATAAGTCACGTTTGAAGACCTTCCGAATCCCGGACCCGCTCGGAAAGGGACGGATGCACGATAGGATCAAGGCGATCGAAATCATGCACCAGGAGTTCGGAGGGGAAGTATCGATTGTCGGATGGGTCGAAGGGCCTTTGGCGTTAGCTGGCGAATTGCGTGGTTTAACGCACGTTATGACGGATTTCCTGGACGATCCAGCCTTTGTAAGCGATCTAATGGATTTCAATGCCGAAGTTGCGATGCTTTACGCGGAAGCACAGATCCAGGCTGGCGCGGATACTATTGGCATGAGCGATGCGGCTGCCTGCATGATCGGGCCTCGTTACTATGCTCAGTTCCTGCTTCCCAGGCAAATGCGCGTGGTGGAATCTATCCGCAAGGCGCACCCCGACGTCATTGTACGCCTTCACATGTGCGGAAACACCGCCCCTTTGATTCCGCAGATGCGGCAGTTGCCGGTTCAAATCTTCGAACTGGATTCGCCGACCAACCTCGAGGCGGCGCGCGCCAGCTTGGGCCCGGACCGGGTGATTCTGGGCAACGTTTCGACGATTACGGAAATGCTGGAAGGAGCACCGCAGGAGGTGTACGAAGCCTCGCGACGGTGCCATAGAACTTGCGGGCGGTTCCACATTGTGGGCTGTGGTTGTGAGGTATCGCCCATGACCTCACCTGACAACCTCCGCGCCATGGTTCGGTATGCAAGGGAGCACCAGCCGGAGGACACAGAATGAATTCCAAACAGCGTGTGAGGACTGCATTGAAACGACAAGGTCTGCCGGACCGGGTGCCGCTGCAATTTGACCTGTCCCGTTCGCTGGTAGAAAAATTCGCCCAAAAGTACGCCATCCCAGCTCGCTTTACCACTGCCTATTATGAGGATGTCACGTATCGCATCTCAGCCAATGATCTGCGCGTGGCGATGGGGAGCGACTGCGTGGTGGTGGGCGCCAGCCTGCCTCGCGGCTACGAACATCCCATTGACCCGTCCGGTTGCATCGTCAATGAATTCGGGATGAAGATGCGGCAAGGGCCAATCTATATGGAGGTTGTCGAGCATCCCCTGGCGAACCTTCGAGAACCCCAGCAGGTGGAGGACTTCGCGTTTCCGGATCCTCTTGCCGAGGGCCGTTATGACGATGCCGCCAAGGATATTGAAAAATACCAGCAAAGCCACTTCCTTGTCGGCGACATGGAACTGACGATGTTCGACATGATGGCGCAACTGGTCGGCATGGAAAAGCTCTTGCTGGATATGGCCATGGGTGAAGCCTACGTCGAAGTCCTGATCGAGAGGACCAAGCAGTTCGCTTTGGCCGTGGGAAAGAAGCTGCTCGCGATGGGCGTGGATGGCATCTGGGCGGGTGATGACTTCGGAAGTCAGAACGGCATGCTGATCTCCCCACCTATGTGGCGCAGATACTTCAAAGAACGCTATCGCCAAGTGTACGCCGAACTCAAAGCCGTGAATCCGGACGTCATGCTCATGCAGCACTCGGACGGCGCCGTTGCCCCCATCCTCGGGGACTGGATTGAAGTCGGGATGGAAGTTTTCAACCCCGTTCAGCCGAACGTTCCGGGACACACGCCGGAAGAATTGAAAAGCAAATTTGGTGACCGGCTTTCGTTCTGGGGAGCCATCGATCAGCAAAACCTTTTACCCTTTGGTACGCCGGGGGAGATCGAGGCTGATGTCAAGGCGAAGATTGAAGTCCTGGGTCGCGGGGGCGGCTATATGGTAGCCCCAGCTCATATCATTCAGGCGGAAACTCCCCTCGAGAACGTGGAGGCTTTTATCAACGCGGTCCGGAAACTTGGCCCTCATTCATGACCGTCGGTTAAAGATTGGCTACGATGCTTACGGACCGTCCCCCACACAATGCGGCGCTCCTGGCACAGTTCCTGGAGAGCGACCGGCTCGGTATCCTCGAAGTGCCGCAGGATGACCGCTTGCGCACGCCGGCAGAGTCCATCGACTCGGCAATGAGAACCGGGAAGAGCGCAGCCGTCCTGGAGGCGTGCGCCGAGTTTCTCACCGTGGCATCCGACTTCTACAAGGTACCCAAGCCCCTGGTCCGTGTCCTTGCGGCCCGCCCGGTCCGGGTGCGCGAGGGCGGCTGGGCCACCGAGCTTTTTGGGGACTACGCTCCGGAAAAGACGCTGATCCGCGTCTGGATGCGAACGGCGGTCCGCAAGCAAGTCACTTCGTTCGGCACGTTTCTAAGCACCCTCTGCCACGAGTTCTGCCACCACCTCGACTCTCAACGGTTCGGGTTTCGTGACTCTCCGCACACGCGTGGCTTCTACGCCCGCACTGCCGCGCTTTACCACCACGCGCGCGGAACGCCAATGAAGCGGTTGTTCTGGGTCCGAGTGCGAGGCGCGCGCTGGCGGATCGACTGGCCGCGAACGAATCGCGGCATCTGACACCACCCGGGCGATGAGCAAAAGGCAGAAAGCAGAAGGCAGAAAGCAGAAAGCGGAAAGCAGAAGGCAGAAGGCAGAAGGCAGAAAGCAGAAAGCAGAAAGCAGAAAGCAGAAAGCAGATGCTCTTCATTCTGACTCCTGACTTCCGACTCCTGCCTTTGAAGAGCCGCAGGTCCAGAGGGCGGGGCCTGCGCTACGCCCCTGACTCCTGAATCCTGAACCCTGAATCCTGGTTTCGCCCCTGACACCTGGAACCTGCTCTTCCGACTCCTGCCTTTGAAGAGCCGCAGGTCCAGAGGGCGGGAGCTGCGCTACGCCCCTGACTCCTGAATCCTGAACCCTGAATCCTGGTTTCGCCCCTGACACCTGGAACCTGCTCTTCCGAATCCTGCCTTTGAAGAGCCGCAGGTCCAGAGGGCGGGACCTGCGCTACGCCCCCTGACTCCTGAATCCTGAATCCTGTTCTTCCCCCACCTGCCACCTACGACCTACCGCCTACCGATTAACCCCCTTTCTTTTCAACAACATTCCCGCTTTTAACGCGTAACTACCTTTGTTTTCTGTAACATTCCCGGTTCGCTGCTGCCTGTGGAAAGCCGCTCCTTTGTTTTCATAGACATTCCCGCATCGCTCCTTCACTTTTTGAGATTACGACAGCCTCTTCTCTCACTGAAGCGGACGACATGTTGTCCCTTGCAGTCGTCTGTGTAAAAAGTCCTGCCAGCTCCGGCTACTCTCAAACGGGGCAGCGGGCAAGCCGCAGGGGCTGGGCAGCGCCAACAAGGAGCAAAGCAATTCATAATTCACAATTCAGAATTGGCCCCTTTCCCTGTCACCTGACACCTGGAACCTGCTCTTCCTCACCTATCACCTACCACGCAACTACCTGTGTTTTCTGTAACATTCCCTGTTCGCTGTTGCCTGTGGAGAGCCGCTCCTTTGTTTTCATAGACATTCCCGCATCGCTCCTTCACTTTTTGAGATTACGACAGCCTCTTCTCTCACTGAGGCGGACGACATGTTGTCCCTTGTAGTCGTCTGTGTAAAAAGTCCTGCCAGCTCCGGCTACTCTCAAACGGGGCAGCGGGCAAGCCGCAGGGGCTAGGCAGCGCCAACAAGGAGCAAAGCAATTCATAATTCACAATTCGGAATTGGCCCCTTTCCCTGTCACCTGAGACCTGGAACCTGCTCTTCCTCACCTATCACCTACCACGCAACTACCTGTGTTTTCTGTAACATTCCCTGTTCGCTGCTGCCTGTGGAAAGCCGCTCCTTTGTTTTCATAGACATTCCCGCATCGCTCCTTCACTTTTTGAGATTACGACAGCCTCTTCTCTCACTGAAGCGGACGACATGTTGTCCCTTACAGTCGTCTGTGTAAAAAGTCCTGCCAGCTCCGGCTACTCTCAAACGGGGCAGCGGGCAAGCCGCAGGGGCTAGGCAGCGCCAACAAGGAGCAAAGCAATTCATAATTCACAATTCAGAATTGGCCCCTTTCCCTGTCACCTGAGACCTGGAACCTGCTCTTCCCCACCTATCACCTACCACGCAACCACCTGTGTTTTCAATAACATTCCCGCTTTCAACGCGTAACTACCTTTGTTTTCTACAACATTCCCTGTTCACTGCTGCCTGTGGAAAGCCGCCCCTTTGTTTTCATAGACATTGCCGCATCGCTCCTTCACTTTTTGAAATTACTATGGTTTCCTTTATCACTGAGGGTCAAGACATTGTGTCACTCCCATCCGTGTAAAAAGCCCTGCCACCTCCGGCCTGTCTCAAACGGACCAGCAGGCCACAAGCGGTGCCAACAATGAGCAAAGCAATTCATAATTCACAATTCATAATTCTCAATTCAGGCGCGCGCTCTGTGCGGGCGTTCTCCATGGCTCAACCACGGTAGCCTATCACATCCCTAGCCTCGTGTCAAGGGCCGAAATTCAGGATGCAGAAGAACAGGATTCGGGATTCAGGGAAAAACTTGCGGTCCTCAGGCGGAAGGCAGAAAGCAGAAGGCAGAAGGCAGAAAGCAGATGCTCTTCATTCTGACTCCTGACTTCTGACTCCTGACTCCTGACTCCTGACTTCTGACTTCTGACTCCTGACTTCTGACTCCTGACTTCTGACTCCTGACTTCTGACTCCTGACTCCTGACTCCTGACTTCTGACTTCTGACTTCTGACTCCTGACTCCTGACTCCTGACTTCTGACTCCTGACTTCTGACTTCTGACTTCTGACTCCTGAATCCTGAATCCTGAATCCTGAATCCTGAATCCTGAATCCTGTTCTTCCCCCACCTACCACCTACCGTCTATCACATCCCTAGCCTCGTGTCAAGAGCAAAAACGGCGGATTCACAAGAACTGGAGTGTAGAGGCGGGCGCGATCCGGCCCTGCGGGATGCTGGTGGTCAGGTAATGAAGATGGTTGAGGCCGTAAAAATGCCGCAGCCGAGCCACGCAAAGATTCTGCCTCAGCCTCAAGCGGCATCAGCATGTTGCGGAGATCACAAACCGACGTCTGCGCCACCCGCCACCTGAACGCTCGCGCGCCTGGCGGTGCGCGGCGGATTCCTGTTCGGTCGCTTCCTGGCCGTTCAGTGCCCAGAGCTTCCGGCCGTCCTTGAATCCGATGGCCGGGCCGTCCTCGCGGTGGATGTTGCCGTTTTTGTACCACACGATCCTGTCGCCCAGGTCGAGCCGGCCCTCCTCGGGCATGGCGTCATCGTAGCAGCGCTGAGGGGCCGCGCGCCAACATACGTTCGAAGGGAACTTCATGGCTTGACAGATGTTGTCAATTATGACAAGATAACGCTATGAGTGGTATCTGCTAACGGACGACAGATGACTCGGAAAACACGGCCTGTTTCATGGATCAGGGCGGCACTGAAGGAATTCGAGACGTTCCCGGAAGGGGCCAGGTCGGTCTGCCTGGCGGCGTTGACGATCGCGGCCGAGGGTGGAAAGGCCGATATTGCGAAGCCGGTGCATGGCTTGGGGTCGGGCGTGTTCGAGATTGCCCTGCCGTTTAAGGGCGACGCGTTCCGTGTGGTCTACGCGGTGCAGCTCGCCGATGAAATCTGGGTCGTGCATGCCGTTGAGAAGAAGTCGACGCAGGGCATCAAGACGCCCAAACGCGAGATCGATCTCATAGAGGAGCGTTTGAAGAGATTGAAGGAGATGTTGGGATGAAAGGCGAAAAACTGGAAGTGATGCGGGGAAGCGGCAATGTGTTCCGCGACCTCGGGCATGAAAACGCCGATGCTGAACAGTTCAAGGCCATTCTGGCCGCCGAAATCATCAAGGCGCTCGACCGGGAACGCCTGACCCTGCGCGCGGCGCACGGCCGAACCGGCATTGCGGCGGCCGACTTCTCGCGTATCCGCCATGCGGACCTCGGGCGGTTCACCGTCGATCGCCTCATGTCGATCATCAACCGGCTCGGCTCGCGCGTCGAGGTGAAAGTTCGGGTGCGGCGCGCTGAAACGGTCGCGCACGAAGCGACGGCTTAATCACGCGATATTGCATTGCGGGGTCATTTTGCTGTCATTCTGAGCGGAGCGAAGAATCTCGCTCTGGACTTTTCCGCCGACAAATAGCAGGGCTAGATGCTTCGTGCGCCGCGGCGGGACCACGGCCGGTCTCCCCGCTGCTTCAGCAAGCCGGGTAGGTGACAGCGGGTGAGAACGTATCCGACGATGCAGAAGCCCAACTCGCCTCGCAGGTTGGCGAGCGTGGTGACGAATTTGAAGGATGAGCCGCTTCGAAATGAGCCAAAAACGTGCAATTTCGCGATCCAAATTCGGCAGGGTTTTTGGCCAGGGGCCCAAATCACCGAAAACGGTGCGTGCGGGCCTCTACGCGCGAGTCTCCACGCACGGCCAGCCTTGCCGAAACGACACCTTGCTCATGTGATTGGTTGGCTGACTAGTCGTCCTAATACTTTCTCAACCCGATCGGACAATGCAATGGAAATTCCAGGGATACGTTCGTCTTCTTGGCTCTTCGAGAAAACATCCATAGTGCCTTCCCGAAACTGAAACTGAATATAGGGTTGTTCGGCGCGGAGTCCTTGACGGCGAGAGCGCGAAACAATAAGTGTCCACAGGGATTGTCCGGCGCGCAGCTTCCGGTCATAGCCGGCTCGGCGGAGTTCGGCAATGAATGGCAACACGAAATCTTTCAGTGGAAAATATTCGTTGTCGTAGAATCGCTCAATCGACTCCCAACTCTGGACGAACTCACCTTCCACTGGATTACCATTCTCGTAGTAGTCGGCGAGTTCGCCGATGTTCAGCCAAGGAAACTCCTTTCGCATTGTTGACGGCAGCGCGTTATCACAGAGCCATCGTTTCAGCACAGCGCCTAGCGCGGGGCAATCATTGCCTTTGAAACGAAACAACTCACAACGGTCCCAATGAAAAAGGGCTTCTGGGAACTCGTCCTTGCCATAGTAATAGAGCTGAGCCGAGCGGGTTTCACTCCGGAACCAAAGGTGGTAGAGAGCGGAGCCGCTGTACGCTAGTTCCCATGGCGCAGCAAGGCTCAGGTCGGGAATATTTTCCAAGAGAAAGTCTCGGATGCGGACAAGCTCCCGCTTCTGCCAGTCGACAAATCCGAATTGCCCATACAAAGCATCGAGCTGTGTATCGTCAAGCCAGCGCCAGACCGCGTCGATGGTTTCGGCCTGCGAAGGTGTCCTTCCAGCCGCAACTTCCTTCCCCTCTTGTTTAAAAAGTGTCAAAAACTCAGGCCCTCGAACAGCAAAACAATGGATCAGGCAGGCCCTTTGCCCACGTTTTGCGGAACACATCCATTGCACGCCATTACCGCTCATGGTGATCTCGATTTGGGCAGAAAGAGGGGCAAAGCGAGCCACCAAGCCGTCGTGAAGGTCACGAGCATACCTTGCTTCAATACTTTCCATGGCGAAATGTCAGCTTACTATAAGTGGCAGAGGACGTACATATGGGGAATGCTGAGATACCGCGCCGGCGCGCGGACTTCCAACTCCACTCGACATTCTGGGGAACTGCCGGACCGCGGCGCAATCAGTTCCACGAACGCCGCCGGTCGAGGCCGTGATCGGGTGTGACGCGAGACCGCGGCTCGACGGCGCTCACCGCCCTGAGTTTGTCGAAGTGCCGTCGGGGCCTTCACCACTGGTCCCTTCACTGCCGGCCCCATCGCTTCCGCCCTCTGCTTGGGCTTGCCATACTCCATATGCAGAGCCTTCGCGGTGGGGTAAATCCCGTGCTCCCGAGCCAGTTCTGCCGCCGCCCACAAAGGCTCCGGAATCGGCAAGCGACCCCTGTGCGCACTTCGCCACCGTTTGAGACGTCGGTAAACCTTCCGCATGTTATGGGGAATGTCCGGAAACTCATTGGCAATCATCTGTCCTCCTCGCCCGAGTGGGCTAGAAGACAGACGTAAGCAACTTCAGTCAGGCCAAGTCACGCAGCCTCACCGATTGACACGTCCGTCAGTTGACGGATGAGAAGGTATCCGACGATGCGGAAGCCCAGCCGGCCTCGCAGGTCGGCGAGCGTGGTGACGAATTTGCGCTTAAACCGCTCCGAGTCTAAGAGGCGGGCGCGATTCCCAGTGCTCTTCCCCACCTACCGCCTGCCACTGCAGTAGGCAGTAGGCAGTAAGCAGAAGGCAGAAAGCGGAGGGCAGGAAGCAGAAGGCAGTTGGCGAAAAGCAGATGCCCTTCATTCCGACTCCTGACTCCTGAATCCTGAATCCTGAATCCTGGTCTTTCACTTCCTGAATCCCGAATCCTGAATGCAGTAGGCAGTCGGCAGTAAGCAGAAGGCAGTTGGCGAAAAGCAGATGCCCTTCATTCTGACTCCTGACTCCTGACTCCTGAATCCTGCTCTTTCAATCCCGAATCCTGAATCCCGAATCCTGTTCTTCCCCACCTACGACCTACGACATACCGCCTACCGTCTGTAATGAAGATGGTTGAGGCCGTAAGAACGCCGCAGCCGAGGCATGCAAAGATTCTACCTCAGCCTCAAGCGGCATCAGCATCGCGCAGACATCACAAACCGACGTCTGCGCCACCCGCCGAATCTGTGGAAGATCTGCTTCATGGGCAGCCAAGGCTGCTTCCATCTGCGTGATGTATTCGTCGGTTGTTACCTTGGCACCTTCTGTAGTCAAGTGCCGGGGGCCACAGAAACTACAGCCTCCTCCAGGCTTCCGATCATAGGTGCAGCCAGGCGAGCGGAGAATCAACATTAGCCGCCGGCTGGGTACTCCCCGAACCCAAGCCGGTACGACCATCGTGGCGGCTGGCCTACGGTTGTCGGGCATCTCTGGATTGGGGGCCATGAGTTGCGTCATTGGGTTCATCACCAAGACCGTGTCACCAAAAAGGGGCCGAGAACCATTGCGTCGACTCTTCTGCTAACGGCTTGGGGTTAATCTCAAAAAGCATCGGCAATTCCGTGGGTGAGCGTCTTCCGGGTTTCTCCCTGTTGCCAGTGTAACGGGATTCCACACCTGAGGGGTGAAATTTTCTCACTCCCTGCAAAATCTTGTCTAACTCCCTCTCTGCCAACGCATTCAGCGCCTCTGACACTATTTTCCCCACCGGACCCCGCCTCTTATTGGCGAATTAAGGTCTGAGGTAACGTGGTAACACTGCGAACCTCTCGACGTAACTCTTAGCTAACGGGTGTAGCCTTGACTTTGACTTTAAGCAAGTCGAAGATTCGCTAATATTTCATACGTGTAGTCCAACGAGAGTTGGCACACGCCAAGGAGGCATTTTGATGAAAGGGTTATTTCAATTCTTAGGGGTCACGGCGATTTGCTTTCTAATCGCCCGACCGGCGCCAGCGCAAACGTTCTTCGCAAGCCTTTCGGGAACGGTTGTGGACAGCAGCGGCGCGGTAATACCCGGAGTAGAGGTCACGATCAAGAACTCGAACTCCGGAACAACTCGAATCGTTAAAACGAACCAAGACGGCTATTTCTCCGTGACGGAGGTACCGGCCGGCACCTACGAGGTTTCCACTTCTTTGAAGGGCTTCGACAAATGGGTGGGCACGGGCATCGTCTTGAACGGCGGTGACAGCCGGACGATGAACATAACCCTCAAAGTGGCGTCGACCACCACGACGGTTCAGGTGACGGAGAAGGTCGCGGGAGTGGCGACGGTGGACAACGGCGACAAGAGTGCCGTGATCTCCTCCAGTGACCTTCAGGACCTGTCGCTGGTGAGCCGGAACGCCACCGAGTTTATTAAGATTCTGCCCGGCGCGGCGATGCAAGCCAACGGGGGTGTAAACAGGGCATCCTACGTCGGTGAGACCATCGGCATCAACAACAGCTCCATCAGCGGGAATACCGGTGGCCTCAGCTCGGTCACCATCAACGGGCAATCGGTCGACATCACCCAGGACGGACAGCACGTCTTTGATCCCGGTGCTTCGGGTTCTGCGACTCCGGTCAACGCGAATCCGGACATGATTTCGGAAGTAAAGGTCCTGAATGCGAGCTTTTCGGCCGAGAACGCCAAGGGGCCGGTGGTGGTCAACACGGTTACCAAGGGCGGCGGCAGCGGCTTCCACGGTGCGGCTTACATGTATGCTCGCAACTCGGCGATGAATGCCAACGACGCGTTCAACAACAGCGTTGGGGTGGCCAAGCCCCCGAGTTCCTACTACTATCCGGGTGGCAACATCGGCGGTCCGCTGATTATTCCTGGAACGGGTTTCAACAAGAGCCGGCAGAAAGTCTTCTTCTTCGAGGCTTACGAGAACTACCACCAGTTGCAAGATGGCGGCGTGGACCGCGCCTTCGTAATGACCCCGGCCATGCTGAACGGCGACTTCAGTGCGCTGTCCACCTATGGCAGCTCGATTGCACGGGCAAACCTGGGGACTGTTCCCACATCGCCCCCCTTGACAGGCGGGAGCTCCTGGCTGGGGTTTAATCAGAGGGCCTCGGCTGGCTGCACGATTAGTGCCGTGGGCGTGCTGTCGTCACAGTGCATTTCCCCGAGCGCGCAGGCCATGTTGAAGGCGTACATGCCTGCGCCTACCAACAACGATCCACAGGACCACGACGGCTTTAACTACATCCAATCGTTCTCGGTGCCCCAGAACTCCTGGCAGAACGTGGTCCGCGGCGATTGGAATATTAGCACCAACACCCGGGCGTATGTCACTTGGAGCCGGCAACGCGAGGTCCAGAATCAACCGCTGGGTCTGTGGGCAGGGTCGGGTTCGGACTGGTCGGTTCCGTCGCCGACCGACATCATCGGAGCCAATGGCTCGGATTTTGTCGCGGTCAGCCTGGTGCGCATCTTTTCGCCGACCATGACCAGTGAAACCCGATACGGCTACACCAAAATCAACTTCCCCAACGCGCCGGCAGATCCCACGAAGATGCTGCGCGCGGACATCCCCAATTTCAGCTTGAAGGGGATCTACGACAATGCCGAGGCGCCGGGGCTCGAGACTTGGGGCGGCGGCCCGCCCACGCTCGGAGCCGTAGGCGACGACTATCACCCCACCATGATCTGCTACAAGGGTATCCCCAGCGTGTCGGAGAACCTGACCAAGGTGATCGGGACGCACACCACCAAGTACGGCTTCTATTTCGAGCACGTCTACAACCGGCAGGACAACTGGGGGGAGTACAATGGGCTGTTCATTTACGATAACTGGGGCACTCCGACGGGCAACAACTATGCCGATGCCCTGATGGGCATAGGCCAAGGCAATTACACTGAGGCGGCCCTGCCACCTCCCTCCACCCTCGCGCAGAACATTCTTGACTTCTACGCCCAGGACGACTGGAAGGTGAACCGCCGGCTTACGATCCAGTACGGTATGAGGTTCGAGCATTACGCCAAACCGTACGACGGGGACGGCATTGGTATGGCCGTCTTCAATCCCAGCTTGTACCAGAGTAATCCCGCCCAGTTTGCTCTGAATGAAACCAATACCGGCGTATTGTGGAACAAGATGGACAAGTCGATTCCCCTCTCCGGCGCCACCAGCCAGCCCCTCTTCTTCTCGCCCCGCTTGGGCGCTGCTTATGACGTGTTCGGGACAGGCAAAACGGTGATCCGGGGCGGCTGGGGCAAGTACCGCGCTTACGATTCGGTGCAAAGCGGCAATTACACCAATCCGGTGGACACTGCCCTGGGTTCCTTTAGTTGGTCATGCGGCCAAAACGATCCCAACTGCCCCACTTGGGAGGCGATCGACACCCACGCCATGTCCGCGCCTACCCTTGGCGTCGCGAAAATTGGGGCTGGGGCCGGCATCTCGGTGTATAGTCCGAACGACCATGAGCAGCCGCTGGTGACCAATTACGTCGTGTCCATCGACCAAAGGCTGCCAGGCAAATTCCTGCTCGAAGCGTCCTACGTCGGCAACCACACGGACTTCATGCAAATCGGTCCCAACATCAACGCGGTCCCGTTGGGTGGACTGTTCAAGCTAACCTGCGACATCACGGCCACCGCCTGCCAGAACACCGCCCGCCCTTACCAGAATTTCGGCACCGTGGACCAGACCTTGACCGCGGGCATTGCACGGTACGATTCTCTTCAGGTGAGCGTGCTCCGCTACGTCGGCTTCCTCACCTTGAACGCCAATTACACTTGGTCTAAAGCGCTGGGCGATTTCGGCAACTTCCCTACCGGCACGATGGCTGACTATGGCCAGAACTACTACTATGGCGTCTCGCCCAACAATCGCGCGCAGGTTTTGAACCTGGCCTACGTCTTCAACATTCCACGCACTCACCAAGGCAACAAGCTGGTGAGAGGTGCGGTGAACGGCTGGCAGATTTCAGGTATCACGACCCTGCAAAGCGGTGCTAACCTGACCTCCCAGAATTGGGACCTGAACTACTCGAGAGCCAACCTGACCCAGACGGTGGGCAAAACCACCACGACTCTCGCCTATTACGACAACGTCCATCTGTTGGGGACTCCCGATTTTACCCTCCAGCCGCTGATTACCTGCAACCCCAAACACGGCCTGGGGCCGCACCAGTACCTGAATCCGAATTGCTTTGCGCCGGCGCCGGCAAACGGCTACGGGACCGGTGGAATGCCTTATCTGCCGGGTCCGATGTTCTGGCAAAGCGACCTCTCGCTGATGAAGAACTTCAAGATCACCGAACACCAGAACCTGCAGTTCCGTTTCGCAGCGTTCAACTTCATGAACCATGACCTGAGGTCGTTCACCAGTGGCGACACCAACCTCTATGCCACTTTCAATGCCCAGGGCCAACTGTCGAATCCCAACTTCGGCGTTGCCAAATATATGTTCGGGCACCGGATTATGGAAATGGGAGTCAAGTACAGCTTCTAGTTCTAGATTGCGTCGGACTTGGAGTCTAGCATCCACCATGGGGTGGCCCGGAAGGGCCACCCCATTTTTCTGTAGGGCCAGGATTGCCGATCGTTCGTCCAGCAGCCTGCGGAAAAACCCCTCGCGGCTGGCATTCTGGACATTTTACGTTTTCCGATTGCGGATTTGCTCCGGGGGTGCGTAGGCCGTCAAGACTGAACCCCTAGGCGCAGAGACACAGCGCGGCTTGGAGGCCGCAGCCAAAGACGAGGCTCGCCGCCGAGACACTTAAGCCTGGAAAAGCCCTTTGGGGTTTCCGCCCTTTGCGCCTCGGTGCCGGCGCTCCGTGTTCTCAGTGACCTCTGTGGTAAAAGCTTTTCACCACAGAGGCCACAGAGGTCACGGAGAAGAAATGCAGGCAAGGACTGTGGGTCAACAAACAAGGAACCGCAACCTTGTAATCCCTGCTGGCGCGAGCCGAAGTACTTTTCTCTGTGGTCTCTGTACTACTAACGCCGAATTTCTTGTCGGGCCGCGAAGATTTTTTGGTCATGCAGCCTTTGAGAGTTGACTTACGCTCGCCTTTCTGGCGGCAAGACTGGCCGT
>JBEKME010000023.1:0-62918 GCA_050008675.1 Terriglobia bacterium | reverse complement strand
GAACCATGAGACAAGGGGACACCCGCGCACCTAACTTCTTGAGATTCAAGGTGATACGCCTGGACAGGCGGACCAAGAGACGGCGCCATTCCTAGAAGGCAGCTATATCTTGTAAACTCCCGCTAGTGGCGTTATGCGCTCACTGGCCCGTCGTTCGCCCGTCCGTAAACCGGATTGCCAAACTGGCCAGCTTATCAGTGAGGTGTTCAGCGTGAAATGGAGAGTGGCCGTTCCTCGTAAGCTACGATGTTCCGCGCCTTCGGTGCTAGTTCCCGAGTAAGTAGCGGGCTTGAAAGCCCACTTGCGTGGGCTGAGCGGCGCACAAACATTATTTACGTGTGCTGCTTAAGACACCTTAACCCTGCGCGTTCCGCTGGCTGGCAACAACGCGGGGGAGAGGCTGCAATGGCGACATCCGGGCGCAAGGCGGAGGCGCCCAATCGTCGCGGAGGTTCCATGTCCTTTGCAACAAACAGAACTGCTCACCGTTGTCGAGCTAGCGGCACGCCTCAAGTGTAGCCGCAGTTTTATTTACCGCAGACTCAACCCGAGCCACCCGCGGCACATCCCGCATATACGCCTTACGCCAACCGATGTCAGGTTTGATGGCCGGATTGTTCCTGACTTGCTAGCACCACAGGAAAACAGTACAGTTCCTAAGTTGGACTCGGCGATTCGAGGAGGAGTGAAAATGACTCGACGCCGGGATCGGCAAGGCAGCCTCCGTGCTAAAGACGGAAGCTGGTGCGTTCAGTGGACAGAAGCAAACCACCGTCCTTCACACAGTCTGGGACGGGTGAAAGACCTCACGAAGAGCGAAGCACAAAAACTCAAACGCGAATGGATGAGGAAACTAAATGATCGTCGTGAAGTCGCCGGAAACTCGCGCACCTTAGCGGGCTTTTGGTGCGAGCACTTCTACGACGAAGAGAAGAAGGAAGCAAAGCACGAACTGAAAGATAAAAGACCCAGTACGGTTCGTGACATGAAATGGGTGATGAAACAGATATGGCTTCCACGGTTTGGCGCACGCCTGCTCGATGGTTTGGGCACCGCGGAGGTCCAGAAATACCTTGACAGCCTCAACCTCAACAGAAGGACCGCAGCGAAGTACCGCACCTACCTGTCGAGTGTTTTTTCATCAGCCATCCGGCTCGGGCACGGGTTGACATACAACCCCGCCCGCTTTGTCAAACTACCTGCCGAGGGCCCAGAGAAGCCCTACGTCATGCCGACCGCTGAGCAGGTTGTCGCCATCCTGGGCGGGTTGAAAGACCCCCGTCATAAGATGGCCTGGCAACTGGCGGTCTGGTTGGGGAACAGGAGCGGGGAACTGCGCGGACTACGCTGGGAGTCAATCGTCTGGGAACACAATACCATCTTGATCCGAGAATCGATCTGGGAAGGGAAAAGCACGCTGCCCAAAACCAAGAAGGGTTATCGGAAGGTCGTGCTTACCGACGAACAGATGCAAGTCCTGAGAGAGTACAAAGCGCAGAACTTTCCGGGTGCTCAGCCCACCGATTGGGTGCTCCCTGGCAAACGTGGCAGGCCAATCGATCTGGGCTGGCTGATGTCAAAGCACATCAAACCACTCGCGCGTAAGCTCGGTATTCCGGAACTTCACTGGCATGCCCTACGACACCTGAACAATTCGCTCATGCTGAATGAGGGCGTGGATATGAGGACTCGCATGGACCGACTGGGACACACGCACGATCGTGTGAACATCCTGTATTCGCACGCCGGAGATGAGGCTCAGTTGGAGGCTTCGGAAGCGGTTTGGCAAAAACTAAAAGCGGCGGGTTCAGAACGTAATCACCAGCGCGCTGCCGCTTAAAGTAGCCGGAAAAAGTAGCCGGGAAACGGGGGTTCGCTGTAAGTCCTTGAAAAGATGGTAGGCCTGGAGGGATTCGAACCCCCGACCCACGGTTTAGGAAACCGTTGCTCTATCCGTCTGAGCTACAGGCCCATCAATGAATTACTCTCTTATGGTGGCATAGTGATTGCTCGTTCGCAACCGGCAATGAGCTGATTTGTTTCCGACCTGGTGGTTCTGTTCTTGATTGGAGTTTTCAGGCACACTCCGAAGGGGGCAGAAGGTACCCCGGGCTCGCAATCCCCTGATGAGCTCAATCGGGGATCTGTTCGAGGCAGCAATGCAGAAATGCAGATAAGCTGGACAGGTGGACGGGCGCTCCTTATCCCGCACCCGCCCGTTGTCACGAAGAGGGGGCGACTTTGGCCAATGCGGACCTGAGCCTTTCGGGAGATGGAGTGCGCACGTCCCAGGCCAACCCCAGGGCTTTGAGCATGCGGATGAAGCCCTAGGAGAGGTCCAATTCCCAGGGCCGCAGGCCGTGGCGCGCGGAAGTGGGAAATGCGTGATGATTGTTATGCCAGCCCTCACCATAGGTCCTGAGGGCTACCCACCAGCAGTTGTCTGTGAGCGGCTGGGGATTAATGCGCACACTTCACCCTCAAGACCGAGAATCTCTTCCCTTGGCGAGCCTATTTAGTGCCCGGGTCTTCAGGTGAGAATGCTCCCCGCAGTCTGCAATCCGCCGGGAGCGGCCGCCTTGCGGAGTTACACTCGCTCGACGTCTGCGGCTTGCAACCCTTTCGGGCCGGTTTTCACTTCAAAGCTGACTTTTGCGCCTTCTTCTAACGACCGGTATCCGTCGCCAATAATAGCTGAGAAATGGACGAATACGTCCTCCCCGCTTTCGCGCTGGATGAACCCGTAACCTTTTGCGGAGTTAAACCACTTGACTGTACCTTGTTCCTTCATACTGCCTTGTGTCCTTGTTGGATTGGAATTGCAATTTGTGGAGACGGCAACGGCGGGAACACCCGACGATCCGCTGTAACACCACTAGTCGCAAGGCCCGAAGGTAGTTGGGTCGCCCCTCGTAGCTCTTTCGAGACTCGTCGGAATTACAACAACAAACTGCAAATCCAGCCTAGCATTCTTTGGCAGGGATTGTCACGACAAAAAACAGTAGTGGGTCAATTTGATGTAGAGGCGGCTTTACGCCGCCATTTGGCGAGATGAACTCGCCGCTACAGCATCAAATTGACCCACTACCCAAAAAACAGCGGTGGGCATGGCCGTCCCTCAAGACAGGAGCGCCAGGAGAATCGCCTTCTGGATGTGCAAGCGGTTCTCCGCCTGGTCATAAACAATAGAACGCGGTGAGTCCATGACCTCGTCCGTCACTTCCTGGCCGCGCCGCGCCGGCAGGCAGTGCATGAACAGAGCTTGAGGTCCCGCGTTGCGCAACAGTTGGCAGTTCACTTGGTAGGGGCGGAAGACGCGCAGGCGAGTGTCCGCCTCATCCTCCTGGCCCATGCTGATCCAAACGTCAGTGTAAACTGCGTCCGCGCCGGCAACGGCTTGGTTGGCATCGTGAGTGAGCGCGATGTCTCCGCCTTCGCGTTGGGCCTCCGCCACAACGGAGCGGTCCGGCTCGTAGCCCGCAGGGGTAGCGATGCGCATGCGCACTCCCAGCCTGGCAGCGCCATAAATGAGGGAATGGGCAACGTTGTTGCCGTCGCCTACCCAGGCGAGTGTTTTCCCGGCCAACGGGCCCTTGTGCTCGAGCAGCGTCAGGTAATCTCCCAGCGCCTGGCACGGATGCTCAAAATTCGAGAGACCGTTGATGACCGGAACCGAAGCGTTCTCGGCCAGCTCCATCACGGTCTGATGAGCGAACACGCGGACCATCACCGCATCCACCCAACGCGAGAGGTTACGCGCCACATCCTTCACTGACTCTCGCTTCCCGAGCCCGACTTCCTGCGGGCCAAGGTAAAGGGCCTTGCCTCCCAGTTGCTCCATGCCAACCTCGAAGGTCACGCGCGTCCGCAGGCTGGGCTTCTCGAAAAGCATGGCCAGGGTCTTGCCATCCAAAGCGCTCCTGAACCGGCTCGGCTGGGCCTTCACGCGCTGGCCCAGTTTGAGCAGGAACTCAATCTCTGCGGGAGCCAGGTCATGTAAGGAAATCACGTGCCGATGCGGCAGTGTGGAGGGCCGTAAAAGGGGTGAAGTCTCCTTATCGCCCTGGGTTACAACCTTGAGTCTGCGCATGGCGAAGTCCTTTCTTCTGTTTTCTCCTCAGGCGAGCCTTGCTTTTCCAGGCGACTCATGGCGCCGTGCCAGTCTCGCCCATGCCATCCAGCATGAAGCAAGAGGTGGGCCAAGCCCACAAAATTCGCCGGTCTAAACGCGTAACTTGTTCATTTCCCGTGTGCTAGCGTCGCCTGAGGTGTAAGGATCGGGTCATTTCGGCAGAAATCTGCGGGTTATTACACTGCTTGAATAGCTGGGGAGAGGTGCGACAAGATGCATTTCGAGTGATTGCCAACAGGCGGACGGGCATTGAATTTGTAACTGGCTACTGTCAGTCGCGCAAAGCGAGCCGCGCCTTTGCCGTTAAAGCCTTTTTGGATCGACCGACACTGTTGCGCCGTTGCCGTTCTGTTCTGCAAAAATCCTTGCCATGGTGGGGAGTTCTTTGGCTTCGGCCTTGCGTTCGGAAGCGGTCAACCACTTCTGGAAGGAATCCAGGTAGGTGTAGTAGACCGGCGTGATGTAGAGCGTGATGAGTTGGGAGACCATCAGTCCGCCCACTACAGCGAGACCAAGCGGGCGGCGGGACTGGCCTCCGGCGCCGAACCCCAGCGCGATGGGCAGGGTGCCCATGAGCGCTGCCATAGTGGTCATCATGATGGGGCGGAAGCGGATCAGGCAGCCTTGGTAGATTGATTCGAGCGGGCTCTTTCCCCCCTTGCGCTCCGCCACGATGGCGAAGTCAATCATCATGATGGCGTTCTTCTTCACGATGCCGATGAGCATGATGATGCCGACGAAGCCGTAGAGGTTCAGCTCCAAGTGGAAAAGTCGCAAGGTGATTAATGCTCCTAGCGCCGCCGACGGCAAACCGGAAAGAATGGTGAGCGGGTGGATGAAGCTTTCGTAGAGAATGCCCAGCACCAAGTAAATCACCAGGAGAGTTGCCAGAAGCAGAATCCCGAGACCGGTGAGCGATGACTCATACTGCTGCGCAGTGCCCTGAAATGTGGCACTGATGCTTGCGGGCAGCGTGTTGCGCGCCAGTTCTTCGACGCGCGTCACGGCCTCTCCTAGCGCGACACCCGGCTTGAGGTCGAAAGAAAGTGTGACCGAGGGAAGCTGGCCGGAATGGTTCACCGCCAGGGGGCCCAAGTCCTGCGTCAGCTTGGAGACGGAATCCAGCGGGATGAGTTGGCCGGTATTCGACTTGATATAGAGCATCGAGAGGGCCTGGGGGTCCATCTGATACTGGGGCATGAGTTCGGCGATCACCCAGTATTCGTTGTTGGGGGCGTAGATGGTGGAAACCAGCCGGGAACTGTAGGCCGTCGATAGCGCATCCTCGATCTGGTAGGCCGAAACACCCAGCGCCAGGGCTTTGTTTCGGTCGATCACGACGTTTACCTGCGGGTTGCTGACCTGCAAATCGCTGTTCACGTCCTGGAGCCCAGGCAATTGGCGCATCTTCATTTCAAGATCCGCGGCGTCTTTGTAAAGCTCTTTGGTATCCGGGCCCTCAACAGTGAACTGATAAAGGCTCTTCGTCATGCGACCGCCAATCTGAATGGGCGGGGGATTCTGCATGAAGGCCATGACGCCGGGGAGCGACATCATTTTCGGGCGCAGTTCGTTGATCACGTCATCCGTGCTGATGTAGCGAAGGTTGGGATCGCGCTTGCCGCCAGGAAGGCGCAGAAGATGTCTGATCGAATCGATCATTTCCTGGCTCGCCGAGGGGCGATCCTTCAAATGGACGAAGAAAAAACCCGAGTTGCCGCCATAACCCGGGAGACCCGCGCCGGCGAATGACATCACGTCCGAAATATTTGGATCGTCCCGGATGATCTCCGTCACCTCGAGCTGGTGCTGCTTCATGGAGTCGAAGGAAATCCCCTGCGCTGCCTGGGTGATGCCGAACATCCCTCCGGAGTCTTCGCTGGGAAGAAAGCCCTTGGGAATCTGCAGGAAGAGCTGCACCGTGAAGACAACGATAACCAGCGAGGCCATCAAGGTGACGAGGCGATGGCGGAGGACACCCCTCAGGCTCCAATCGTAAACCCGTTGAATCAACTGGAAACCGCGCTCGAAAAGGAAATAGAGGTGGCCATGTCTTTGCTCTCTCGGGGGGCGCAGGAAACGGCTGGAGAGCATTGGCGTGAGCGTGAGCGAGACGACGCCGGAGACGATCACCGCGCACATGATCGTCACCGAGAATTCGTGAAGCAGGCGGCCTAGCAACCCTCCCATGAACAGAACGGGGATAAAGACGGCAGCCAGCGAGAGGGTCATGGAGAGAATGGTGAAACTGATTTCGCGGGAGCCGTTGAGGGCCGCTGCAAACGCTCCTTCGCCCATCTCCATGTGGCGAACGATGTTTTCCAGCATGACGATGGCGTCGTCCACCACGAATCCCACGGAGAGCACCAAGGCCATCATGGAGAGGTTATCCACGGTGTAACCGAGCAGGTACATCACCCCGAAGGTACCGATGATGGACATGGGCAGTGCAAGGCTGGGGATGGTGGTGGCGGAGATATTCCGCAAGAAGATGAAGATGACCAAAACCACCAGGCCCAGGGTCAGCCACAAAGTGAATTTCACGTCGTTGATGGAATCGCGAATCGATATCGAGCGATCGTAAAGGGTGGCCAGTTGAATGGAAGCAGGAATCTCGGCGCGGAAGGTGGGCAGCAGGGCCATGATGTTGTTGACCACCTCAACCGTATTCGTGCCGGGCTGGCGTTGGATGGCGATCACCTGGGATGGCTTGCCGTTATACCAATTCAACACCTTGTCGTTCTGAACGCTGTCAATCACCCGGCCCAGCGCCTCCAGGCGCACGGGCGAGCCATTGCGGTAGGCCACGATAAGCGGCCGGTAAGCTGCGGCCTCCATGAGCTGCCCGCTGGCCTGTACGACGAAAGCTTTGTGGGTCCCGTAGAGCGTTCCCGTGGGAAGGTTGACGTTGGCCTGCTGGACAGCGGCCATGGCCTCGTCAATGCCGATTTTGCGTGTGGCCAGCGCCTTCGGATCGAATTGCACACGTACGGCGTATTTCTGTGCGCCGAAAACCTGGACTTGCGCCACCCCGCTGATCATGGAGATGCGCTGGGCCATGAGCGTGTCCGCGTATTCATTTACGGTGGAGAAGGGAAGCGTGTCGGAGTACACCGCCATATAAAGAATCGGCTGATCGGCGGGGTTTACCTTCTGATACGAGGGCGGGGTTGGCATGCCGGTAGGAAGCTGGCCCTGGGCCTTGACAATCATCGCCTGGACGTCCTGTGCGGCGGCGTCAATGTTGCGGCTGCTGGCGAATTGCAGGGTGATCTGCGTGCCTCCTTGGGTGCTCGCGGAGGTCATTGTTTCAAGGCCCGCGATCGTGGAAAACTGCCGCTCCAGCGGTGTGGCCACCGCCGAGGCCATCGTCTCAGGGCTTGCGCCCGGAAGGCTGGCGCTGACCTGGATGGTCGGGTAGTCCACGTTGGGCAGGTCGTTCACCGGCAGATACCTGTAAGCCATCGCTCCGAAGAGCAGAATGCCCAGCATGACCAGAGTCGTCATGACAGGCCGCCGAATAAAAGGTTCCGCAAGATTCATGGAAATGCAGGTGCCAGGTGTCAGGTGCCGGGTGTCAGGTGCCAGGTGCCAGTCAAGAGTCAGAAGTCAGGAGTCAGAAGTAAGGAGTCAGAAGTCGGTTCTTGCAAACTTCCCGCCTCCTCCCCCTGACACCTGGCACCTGACACCTGCTCTTCGTCACTGCTTCTTGATCACCACCTTCATGCCCGGGACGAGCCGCAGTTGGCCGTCGGTCACCAGTGTTTCTCCTGCCTGTATACCCTTTTGGATGACCGTTTCGCCGGCGATATTGTTACCTGCAACCACAGGCCGGTATTCCGCCGTCATGTCCTGTTTCACCACAAAAACGTATTGGCCCACCTGCCCGGTCTGAACCGCCTGTGAGGGGACGACGACAGCATTGGGTTGAGTGGTGAGCGTGAGCGCGACATTCACGAACTGACCGGGCCAGAGCCGGTTGTCCGGGTTTTCAAATGTCCCCTTCAGCTTGATGGTACCTGTGGTGTTGTCAACGGCGTTGTCGATAAAGGTCAATACGCCTTTGGCGGGGTTCTGCTCCTGAGTTGGAATGATGGCTTCAACTTTAAGGCGGCCTTCGCCGCGGTATCTCTTGATATCTGCCAGGTGCTGCTCGGGAACGGAAAACGTGACATAGATGGGGTGAATCTGATTCACCACTACCAGCGTTGCATCGTTGTCCTTCACGAGATTTCCGGGATGGACCAGCAGGGCGCCCGTCCGGCCGTCAATCGGCGCTTGGATGGCGCAATAGCTCAAATCGATCCTGGCTTTTTCAATGGCCGCTTCATCCGCGCGCACAGACGCGGCGAGGGCATCAGCGTTCGTGCGCATGGAATCGTATTGCTCTTTCGAGACAATGCCTTCCTGGAAGAGCTTCGTGTAGCGTTCCGCCTCTGCCTTGGCGTTCTCTAACTGGGCTTGATCTTTCGCCAGATTAGCTTCCGCCTGTTGGAGTGCGGTGTCAGAAGGGCGGCGATCCAACGTAAAGAGAAGATCGCCCTTCTTGACGTCCTGGCCTTCGGTGAAATAGGCCTTCTCAACTCTCGCCGCCACCTGCGCCTTGACCGAGACCGTTGAAAACGCCTCCACATTGCCGATGGTGTGGACCTGGATGGGCACGGTCTTCAGGGTTGCGGTCGCGGTCGTCACAGGAACTGAGTAGCCGGAGGGCATGCCTTGTGACTCTGCTTTCTTGCTCGAGCACCCCGTCCACCAGAACACACAAAGCCCCAACAAAACAGCCGCAATGACGCGCCAAGTGTTAGGGTGGCATCCCCCTCGCCAGGCCAAAAGAGCATCGCAGTGATTGCACACCGACAGTGTGGCGGCCAAAGGTTGCACAGCCGGCTCTAGAACCCCGGAGCGAGTCCGGCGCGCATGACTTTCTGAATGATCGATGGTGCGAGACTCCATGCCTCACTTTCTCCTTAACCTTACCAACCACTTCACCTGTAGTCAGTTTAGCGGTGTTGCTTCCCGCCGAAACCTCCCTCGGTCAGGATGTGGCAATCAGTCATATCCAGGAACCCGAGCGCCGCCAGCCCGCGGCCCACCCGCCAAAGACACACCCTGGTGGATATGATCTGCAATTAAAATGCAGCATTGTTGATCGATAATCGTCCAGTCGAGGTCTTCCTTGTGAGGGAAGTGCCGGCAGTGCTGTTTGGCTCGTTGAAAAAGAATGAGCCCCGTCGCCACACCCCGGCTCCCCAGGCAGAGTTCAGGCTGGACAAGCGCCTGTCGCAAATGGGGGTTGCTATGCCTGGCCGACAGGTGTCGATCAGGAAGGGTGTGCGGTGATCCGGCAGACCAGGAGAATCTCCCTAATAATCACGCTTGCGGCCAAAGCGACCGCCGCCACCCCGCTGACCACCGCCGCCCCGATGGGGGCCGCCGGTGAATCCCGCGCGCTGTGGCCGGGCTTCATTCACGGTGAGGGGCCGCCCCTCCAGGGATTGTCCGTTAAGTCCCTGGATGGCCCGCTGCATGTCTTCTTCATCGGCAAGCTCGACGAAGCCAAACCCTCTAGATTCGCCTGTCATCTTGTCGCGAATGACCGCGGCGGAAACAACTTGAAACCCAGCGTTGGCCACAAATTCGCTGAGCACACTATCGGTCACACTGCGGGGAAGGTTCCCCACGAATAATCTCTGAGCCATTTGCTCCTCCAGATTTTGGGCAGCCCGTAACGGCAGCCTGTTCACACACACTTGCTTCGAGCCGGGCCAGGAAGAGGCTTCTGAGATCCTTGCGAACCTCACGACTCTCCCTTGCACCCCATGCCAAGGAGCAATTGCCCAAAACCTGAATGGCTAAGGATTGAAACAGTTCTTGGACCGCAAGTGGGTACTGAACGACCCTGCCAAGCTTCCCAGCTTTGAACCTTCACCCTGCTCCTTGACCCTTTAGCAACTACGATGTCTTTCTCACAGCCTCTTTGCCAGATTGATTAGAGGGCGGCACCGGCGGGGCACACCCGACGAACCGCTCTAACGCCGCGGGTCACATTCTTGAAGAGCCATCGCGATGTGATCGCCTTTGGCTACTATTGGACTCGCTGGGATTCCCATATTAACTTGCGAATGAAAGATACCACTTTTCTTCCTTGGAAACTATCACAAAAAACGTAGGGATCCCCCGGAACAAACGTGGGTGCGTCTCGCAGCGCGCCCATTCTACCCGCCGGTATGAAGCTGTGAAAAAATTGAAAAATCTGGTTTTTCGCGCCTGTAAGTAACTGAAAACACAAGGGCCAGAAAAACGAAATCCAATTTTTTCACAGCTTCTATGTGGTAGGTAGTAGGTGGTATGTGGGGGGAGGGGGAGGTTCTTCCCCACCTACCACCTACCACCTACGACATACCACCTACCGTCATTGAAGGGCCTTGCCTCGTCTTTTTCAATGAATCAATGATTCAATGGATCAATGGGCCAATCGAAGGGTAGCGTTCACGAATGAAGTCAGCGATAGCTGCGTAAGCGCGCGCGAGCGTCGGCTCGTCCGGCAGGAAGACAATGCGGAAATGACGTGTCTCTGGGGCCTGCCCAAACCCGCTGCCATGCACCACAAGAACCTGCTTGGCAACCAGGAGGTTGCGCACGAAGTCCTCATCGCTGTCCGGGATTTCCAGCCGCGGAAAGGCGTAGAAAGCCCCCAGAGGTTTCACGCAGTTTACCCGTGGAGTGGTGTTGCACCATTCCATGGTGAGGTCGCGGCGGGCACGCAGTTTCCGCCGCACCTCGATTAAATGGTCTTGCGGACCCTCGAGCGCCGGCCGCACCGCATACTGTTGCGGATGGTTCGAACAAAGCCGCGCCCGCAGCAGCTTGTGGACCCCCTCGACATAAGGCTTCAGCGCCGCGGCGGGGCCGCTCACCACCGCCCAACCCACGCGCCAGCCGGGAGCCAGATAAGCCTTGGAAAGGCCATTGAACGTCACCACCGGAACGTCGGGGGCCAGCGCGGCAATCGAAGTGTGCGGCCGGCCGTCGTCCAGGATTAACTTGTCATAAATCTCGTCGGCGAAAATCAGCAGGTTGTTCTGCCGGGCAAGTTCCGCGACCGCCTCGAGGGTCTTCCGCGAGTAAACCGCTCCGGTGGGGTTGTTGGGATTGATGACGACGAGGGCGCGCGTCCCGGAAAAAATCCGGGTGGAGATGTGTTGCAGGTCAGGTTCCCAACCGCTCGCTTCGTCCAGCATGTAGGGGTTGAGCGAGGCGCCGACCTTCGCCAGCACCGCCGAGTAGAGCGGATACTCGGGGCTGGGCGTCAGAACGTTTTCGCCCGGGTTGAGGAGCGCCGCGAGGCAAACATCCACGGCCTCGCTCACGCCTGCGGTCATGAAGACGCTTTGAATGTTGCGGATGCCTTTGCGCTCGGCCTCCGCGCGGGCGGCGGCCACCGCTTCCGGCACTCCCTGTGAGGGCGCGTACCCATCCAGCCCATCTCGCATCGCCTTCACCACAGCCTCGATCAGGTGGGGCGGCGTTAAAAAGTCGAATTGAAGCGGGTCGCCGATGTTGAGCGGCAGGATTTCCTTGCCTTGACGCGCAACCTCGTCGGCCAGCACCGCCAGGTCGCGGATGGCGTAACGAACGTGCGCCAGCCGCGTGGCCGCGAGCACTTCCCGCATCTTGTTTGCAACCGACGCCATATCCACACCTCCTTTGCTGTCATTCTGAGCGAAGCGAAGAATCTCGGCAGTTCGTTTTGGACCTTACAACTACAGAGATTCTTCGCTTCGCTCAGAATGACAGAGCAGCAACGCACAACGGACTAAGGATTCACCGTTCCCCCCACTTGAGCTTTTGTTGAAGAATTCTGAAGTAGTCTTTGTCTGGGGACTGGATGAGTTCCACGTAAGAGTCCGCTTTCTTCAGGCGCACCCGGTCTTCGCTATGAGTTGCGATTCCGACCTGGCCGTCCACGGTGAGGTAGGCCGCTTCGCGCTGAGTTGTCACGGCTATTTCAATGCTGGCGGTGTCGGGAAGGACCAGGGGGCGGTGTGTCAGCGTGTGCGCGCAGATGGGAGTTACGATAAACGCCTGCACGTTCGGCACGGTGATGGGACCGCCTGCGGCAAGGGAATAAGCGGTTGAGCCGGTAGGCGTGGAGACGATCAACCCGTCCGATTTATACGAGGAAACGAACTGGCCATTGACACGCAGCTCAAAATCCAGGATGCGGGAGATGGCGCCCTTGTTCAACACCGCGTCGTTGAGCGCCAGGAAAGAGGTGATCACTTCATCGGCGCGGATCAATGAGCCTTCGAGCTGCACGCGCCGCTCGCTGCGGTGCTCACCCCGCAACACCCCTTCCAGGGTTGGGTAAAGCTCCTCCTGGGTAATCACCGTCAGGAACCCCAGGCCTCCGAGATTGACCGCCAGGATGGGTACCGGCTTGCCTTTCAGCGCCCGCGCCGTAGCCAGAAGCGTTCCGTCGCCTCCCAGGACCATCAGCAAGTCCACCTTGCCGGGCATTTCGTTGCGCGTCAGGCAGGGTTCGGAGGTGTTGATGATGGCTCCCGTTTCCTTGTCGATACACACTTCGATGTCGCGATCGCATAGCCACTCGAGGAGCGGTGGCACAATTTCACGGATCTCGAGCTTCTTCGGCTTTGAAATAATCCCAATCTTCTTGATGCTCATTGGCGTCGGGGTCCTCAGCGGCCGGCATGGGAATTGCCGATTTTCGATTGCCGATTGTAGGAGTGGAAAATCGAAATTCGAAAATCGAAATTCGCCTCCATTGGGTCACGGCGGTGTGTTTTCCGAGTTTCGAATTTCCAGTTTCGAGTTTCGAAAATCGACAATCGACAATCAGCAATCAACGGGAAGCTATTCTAGCCGGATTTTCGCCAAACTGCATGCAGGAAATATTCGAGGTTTCCCTCCGCGCCTGGCAGGATGCTTTCAGCCTGGGCAAGATCGCTAAAGCCCAGCTCCAGCAGCTTGCGTGCGACCTTGGCCACCGCTTCCTGGCGCAGCGCCGGCTCACGTACGATGCCGCCTTTGCCCACCTGCCCTTTCCCCACCTCGAATTGCGGCTTGACCAGCACCAGCACATTCGCAGGCCTTTCAAGCAAAGGCGGCAGCACGGGAAGAATCAGCGTTGCCGAGATGAAAGAGACATCCATCGTCACCAGTTCCACACGGGTTCCGATCATGTCAAACTTCAGGTGGCGCGCGTTGGTTTTCTCCAGCGAGAGCACGCGGGAGTCGCGGCGGAGTTTCCAATCCAGTTGATGGGTGCCAACATCGACGGCGAACACCCGGGCGGCGCCGTGCTGCAAAAGGCAGTCCGTGAAGCCGCCCGTTGAGGCGCCGATGTCCAGGCAGATTTTCGCCTCAGGATTGATGCGGAAATGCGCCAGCGCGCCTTCCAGTTTCAGGCCCCCACGGCTCACGTATTTGAGCGGTTCGCCAACCAGGCGAAGCTTTGCCCTCGCGCTCGTCAATACGCCGCATTTCTCCACCTTCTGCTCGTCCACCAGCACTTGACCCGCAAGGATCATGGCCTGGGCCTTCTGGCGCGAGTCTGCCAGCCCTCGCTCAACCAATAGCCGGTCCAGGCGAATCTTGCTGTGGTCCGTTTTCTCCATCGCAGAGAGAGTAGCGCCAAAAGGCCGGGAATGGAAGTCGCAGGCGCGGAGGGCGAGAGCGGGATACCCGCCAAGGTTTCGTGGCGTCAGTTGCAGAAATCGGCGCCGTCGCATACCACGCTTTCATTCATGATACACGCCGGGCTATTGGGGAAATTGAAGGATAACCAATTTACAGCTCCGGCAACAGTTGTTCCATCCTCCCGACGATCTCACTTAGCTTGGGGGGCTCAGCAAAGAACAGGTGCCTTTCCCGGCGGTAATTCAATTGCAACTTCTCCAGGTTTTCTCGAGTAAGTTTCAATGCCGGACTTTCACAAAACGAGTCGCCTTCGGGCACTTCCGCCTTGGGAAAGAATTCCTTGGAGTGTGCTTTCACCTCTTTAAGAATTGCCCGGTATTCTTCGCTTCCAGCAAAGTTCAGAATCTCCTGCAAGCCGCACAATCTGTACAGATCATAGTAATGACGTGTCTTATTCTCAGCGTAGTTTTCGATAAACGCGGCATGTATCGTAAAGAGTTTCTCCACAAAAGTGCGTCGAATATCAAGCATCTCGACTTGGAGTGATGCCAGATCTTCGGCGAGTCCGGAAAGCCGCTGATCGCCCGCATATTCCGCAACTATTGACTGGGTGGGGCGAAATATCGATGGATGCGTTCCCCCGCGTGTTCCCATTTCAAGGTTAATCGTCTTGCTGAGTCCGGAAAGGTCTTCGACAGAGCTCTCGTATTTGAATTCTGCTGTTCTGTGCACGCCTCTTTCTGCCGAGGATTGTCCCCCTTCGAGTGAAAACCCCCGAGTTTCGCTCACGGAATCGCGCGCACGCTTCAGCCGTCGTTCGCGCTCACCCTTGGAGATTTCGGTGTCATCGATTTTGACCCTGAGGAGCAAGTCGATATCCTCAGAGAACCGCTCCAATAATCCCCACCCTTTTGTCAGACTCGTGCCGCCTTTGAGAACAAAGTAGCCGGGGTGAGCGCGCTGTATGGTATGCAGCGCCCTTGTTAGGTAGTAGTCCTTCTCGACGATCGCGGCTGGAATGCCTTTCCATGCCGCCACCGCCCGCAGCAGATCTGAAAAGTCAGGAAGCTCACTTGCAAATTGATTCATCGAATATTCCAGGTGCGCGCTGTAGGGAGTGCATCCGCTATTCCTAAACGGAATGTCGTAGTTGGGTTAAGCGATCTCCTAAGTTCAGAAAGAACGGTCGGGTCACGCCCGAGCATACTCCCAACTGCGCCCAAGAGAGCACGTACGCGAGGGGGTTCCTTTCTTGCAAGGCGCGCCACCCGCTCAAATGGCATCCGCCCCGACTCAAAGATACTCAGAATCCGTTTCAGGGCCTGCGCTGGAGAAGTGCCAGGTATGCAGCGCAAATCCCGCAGTGCATCAAGTACAGCTCTCTCTTGCGGCGCCAAGCCGCGAACTCTGGCGGCCGGTCGAAGCCTTAGCTTTGTCGTCAGCCCTAGTCGTAACGAACGAGTGCCGCTGTTCACGGCCAGGGTTGCGGTAGGTGATACTTGGGTCGTTAGCCCTAACCCGTTATAGGCGGCAGGACCACTGGGCGTCCAGGCAATTCCGCGAGCCTTGAGGATCGCCGCCGCCAGTTTCAGTGGCTCCGGGCGCGTTTCTCCAAATCGCGTGTGCCGGGGTACATAATAAACGCCCTTGCGCACGCGCCGTAATATCCCCTTTTTTGCGGCACGGCTCAATGCGGCCGCCAGGGCCATTGTGGGTAAAGAGGGAAAATCGGCGAAAGTCCACACCCTGTCGCTTCCCCCTCTGTCTATTCGGTGGAGCACCTTGGCATTGACGGAATCTGCCGAAACATGCATGTAGAATGAATACCATGACTCGCCCCTGGTGTCAAGTTTGTTATGTAAAAAACATGACGTTAAACTAGCTAACTGCCTCATGTGCAGAATGTTACACGAAGTGTTAAAATTAATAAGGGCTAATGTCTCAGGAAGAAGTACACCGACATAGAAATGCCGACGACGATGACGAAGCGACGGACGATTTGGGGATCGAGTTTCTGGGCGTAATGGGCCCCGCCATATCCGCCCAGGACGGCGCCCAGGAGCATCACCAGGGCCTGTGGCCACAGCACTACGCCTGCCGCGATGAAGGTAACCACGGCAGCGCCATTGATCGCGGCATTGAGGAGTGTTTTCAAGGCATTCATGGCGTGAATATCTTCCATCTGCAACATGGTCAGCAAGGCGAGCATCATGATTCCGATGCCCGCGCCAAAGAAGCCGCCGTAAAGGGCAATCAAGAACTGGAAGAAATTCGTCGCGAGCACTATCAGCCATCGCGGCTGTTTGGAGGTCCTGAAAGTGGCCTCCATCCACGTCGCGAGCTGCTTGCCAAAGATGAGCAACAGCGTGGCCAACAGAAAGAGATAGGGCACGAAGCGCATGAAGGTGTTCTGCGGGGTTCGAAGCAGGACCAGGGCACCCAGCGTTCCGCCGGCCAGGCTGGTTGCGATCATCTCCAGGAGAATTCGAAAGTCTTTGGGAAAGCGCTTCCGATATGCGCCCACGCTGGCTACGGTGCCCGGCCATAGCGCCACCGTTGAAGTGGCATTGGCTGGGATGGGAAGCACGCGCGTAAAAATCAGAGCGGGGAACGATATGAAGCTGCCACCGCCGGCGACCGAATTCAGCACGCCTGCCAGTCCTGCAGCTACAAAAAGCAATATGGCATTCGGCAGGGACATAGAAGGCAGTCAACAGTCGACGGTCGAAAGAACAGGTCAAATGGCAAAACGCAAAAGTCAAAATTCAAAGTTCCTGGGGACACAGCTAAGCGCGCAGGACCGAGCGATACTTCATGGGCGCGCGTCCGGGCCACTCTTCCGCGAAAGCCTTGATGCGGTTTACGATGCCGTCAACATCCAACCCGTATTTGGCGTGCAGCAAGTCGGACGCGCCGTGGGGAATGATGCGGTCGGGCACCGCGATCCGCAAGAGGCTGGCTGGAACTCTGCGGTCTTGAAGCAAGGCAGCGACCTGCGCGCCAAAGCCACCCGTTTCCGTCCCTTCCTCGGCCGTCACCAAGAATTGCTTCTCCGCCGCCAGGCAGCAGATCAAATCCTGATCGAGCGGCTTCATAAAGCGCGCGTTGATGACGGTGGCGCAGATGCCCATCGCCTCCAGCCGCGTGGCGGCCTCAAGGCAAGGATAGACCATGCTGCCGAGGGCGAGAATGCCGATATCTCCTCCTTCCCGCAGTATCTCACTCTTGCCGATCTCCAGCTTCTTGAACTCCGGGTCGATGGGAATGCCGATGCCACTGCCTCGCGGGTAGCGCAGCGCGGTGGGGCCAGCGACCGTGAGCGCGGTGTAGAGCATGTGGCGCAGTTCGTTTTCGTCCTTGGGAGCCATCACCACGATACCGGGCAACGCGGAGAGGAAGACCAGATCATAGAGCCCATGGTGAGTTGGTCCATCGGCGCCCACGATGCCGCCGCGATCGAGGGCAAAGGTGACCGGAGCTCGCATCAGGCAGGCATCGTGCATCACTTGGTCGAAGGCGCGCTGGAGGAAGGTGGAATACATGGCTACGACGGGCCGCATCCCTTCGCAGGCCAGGCCGGTGGCGAAGGTCACAGCGTGCTGTTCCGCGATGCCCACGTCGAAGAAGCGTTCTGGAAAGCGCTTGGAGAATTCATCAAGGCCTGTGCCCTCGCTCATGGCGGCGGTAATGGCGACGATGCGGGAGTCTTTTTCCGCCAGCTCGCACAGGGCCTTGCCAAAGACCTCGGTGTACGAGGGAGCGGTGCCGGGGGCTTTGTGGAAAGCGCCGGTGGAGACGTCAAACTGCGTCACCCCGTGATATTTCACCGGCAACTTTTCGGCGATGGGGTAACCCTTGCCTTTCTGTGTAACGATGTGAACCAGCGTGGGCTTGGAGTGGTTCTTGACCTTGGCGAGTACGGCCAGAAGTTCATGGATGTCGTGGCCGTGAATGGGCCCAATGTACTCGAAACCGAGCTCTTCGAATACCAAGCCGGGAATCAGCACCGTTTTCATGGACTCCACCATGTCCTTGGACATCCTCAAGAGGCGCGGTCCCACGCGTGGAACCGACAACATCAACTTCTCAACCTCTTCCCGCAATCGGTGATAGGCCTGGCCATGGACGATGCGGTTCAGATACCCGGCCAGCGCGCCCACGTTGGGCGAAATCGACATCTTATTGTCATTGAGAATGACCAGGACTTTCTTTTGCAGGGTGCCCAGGTTGTTGATTCCCTCGAGCTCTTCACCTACGGTCAGACCTCCGTCTCCCACCACGGCGACGACATGGTAATCCTCGCCCTTCAGGTCGCGAGCTACGGCCATGCCCAAGGCGCCGGAGATGGCCGTGCCGGCGTGAGCCACGTTGAAGGTATCGTAAGGACTTTCCTCGCGCGACGGGAAGCCGGAGATTCCTCCGTATTGGCGGATGGTGGGGAAGCGGTCGCGCCGTCCGGTCAGGATTTTGTGTCCGTAAGCCTGGTGGCCAACGTCCCAGACGATTTTGTCCTTGGGCGTGTCGAAGGTGTAGTGGAGCGCCACCGTCAGCTCGGCGGCGCCGAGACTGGAGGCGAGGTGGCCGCCTATTTTCGAGATCACGGAAACCATGTAATCCCGCAGTTCATCCACCACCAGGGGCAGTTCTTCGCGCGGGATTTTTCTTAGGTCGGCCGGTGAATCAATGCGGGGAAGGTATTTGTATTCCATCAGTTCTTCCTCACGAGCAGGTATCGAGCGATGCCTTGCAGGGTGTGGGCACGGTCTCCATAGGGTTCGAGAACTTCGCAGGCTTCTTCGACAAGCTGGAAAGCCATGCGCTGAGACGCTTCGATTCCGTGGAGGGCGGGATAAGTGGCCTTGTGTTGTTGGTCGTCCTTGCCCACCCTCTTGCCCAATGATTCCTGGGAGCCCAGCACGTCCAGCAGGTCGTCCACAATTTGGAAAGCCAGTCCTACTTTCTCACCGTAGGTGGTGAGGCGGGCCAAGTCTTCTTCCCCGCCCTGCGTGTAAAGAGCTCCGGACCTTAGCGCAGCGCGGATAAAAGCACCCGTCTTGGCGGAGTGAATATATTCCAGTGTGCAGTTGTCAACCTTCTGCCCGGCCATCTGGAGATCGATCACCTGGCCACCAATCATGCCTCTTTCTGTCCCGAGGGCGTGAGCCAGTTCATGGATCACCCGCAGCTTGCACGCCTCAGGGGGCGGACCCGGAGAGGAAAGGACTTCGAAAGCCAGGGTCAGAAGTGCGTCGCCTGCCAGGATGGCAGTTGACTCGCCGAAGGCGCGATGCGAAGTAGGCTTGCCCCGCCGCAAGTCGTCGTTATCGAGAGCCGGCAAATCGTCGTGGATCAGAGAGTAGGTGTGGATTAACTCCAGCGCGCTCCCGAGGCGCACCAGCATCCGCTCGTCACCGCCCAGCAAGCGTCCCGCTTCCAGGCACAGGATCGGCCGCAGTCGCTTCCCTCCCGCAAAGACCGAATAGCGCATCGCCTGATGGATGCTCGGCGGGAAGTGGTCAGCGACCGGGAGCAGGCAGGCCAGTTCCTTATCGATGGCGACCCTCACCGTCTCGAGATACTGTTGGATGGTTTCTGTAGAAACCGTGTTCAAGGTCCTTTGTTTGGTGGCCAATGCCCCCTCGCGCTCACCGCCTGACAACCTTAATTGTGACCTGAATTGGCTCGAAGGGGAAGCATTATAACGGTAGGCGGTAGGTCGTAGGCGGTAGGTGGGGAAAACACCGCCCTCTGCCTGCTGCCCACCGCTTACTGTGATCGGTAGGTGGTAGGTGGTAGGTGGGGAATACACCGCCTGCCGCCGACCGTTTGCTGCTTACTGCCTACTGCTTACTGCCTACTGCTTACTGCCTACTTCCTACCCGGGCTCCGATTCGCCTGGCTCGAAGGGTTCAGCGACCACCTTGCCCCCGGCCTTTTTTGTGAGGATCTCCACTTTGCCTTCAGCTTCTTCCAGTTGCTTATGGCAAATCTCGGAGAGTTTCATTCCTTCCTCGTAAAGCTGCAAGGCCTTTTCGAGCGGCAAGTCTGCGTCCTCGAGCTCGCGCACGATTCCATCCAGGCGTTCCAGGTTCTTTTCAAAGGAGTCGGATTTAGCGGGTTTTGGTGTTGGAGTCATTGGAATTTGTCCGTTGTCCGTCGTCAGTAGTCGGGGGTTCTCTAGCTGCTAAACCGAATCACGGCTAATCCGTTTTGGAAAAGCCAGCCTGATTAGTTTGCAACGGACCACTGACAACGGACAACTGACGGCCCCTCCTAAGTATTCTTGCTCGCAGCCTGACTTCCCAGGACTTCCGCTACCTCCACCGCCATGGCGTAGCGACCGAAGGGAGCGGTGATCTGCACGCCCTGGACCAAGTCGCGGATTGAGAGCAGCGTCTCCTGGGCGATTGTAACACCTTCCGCCCGAGCGCGGTCTCCTGTATCCACCTCCCTCATCCGGTCCATGACGGCCTGCGGGACAGAAATTCCCGGCACTTCATTGTTCATGAATTCGGCGTTGCGGTAACTGGTGAGTGGGCAGATCCCTGCGACCACCGGAATACGGCCCGCGGTGGACTCCATCCGCTTCAGGAAGGTCTCCAATTGCTTCACGTCGAAAACGGGTGGTGTGACCGCGAAATTTGCGCCCGCTTTCAATTTCAGATCGAAGCGGTGAAGTTCTTCATCAGTATTCACGGCGTAAGGATTCAACCCCACGCCGATCAGGAATCCCGTTTGCTTGCTCAAGGGGTTGCCCCCCACATCCAGCCCTTGGTTCAGGTTATTCAGGATGTTGACCAGCCCAATGGAATCGACTTCGAAGACGGCGGGTTCCAGAAGCGTGGAGAACTGACCAGTGTCCCTGGTGATGGCCAGGATATTCCGGAGGCCCAGCGCATGCGCTCCCAGTGCGTCGGCTTGAATGCTCAGCACATTACGATCGCGGGCGCTGTAGTGGAGGAGGACGTCGATGCCCACTTGCTGCTGCAAGAGGGCGGCGAGCGTGAGCGGGCTCATGCGGCCCGTTACCCCCGTGCCGTCGGGAATGTTGATTGCGTCCACTCCCCTCGCCAGGAGAAACTGCGCGCCTTCCACCTCCTTGGTGGCGTCGCAGCCCTTGGGAGGAACAACCTCCGCTAGAATTGGAAACTCACCGCGCGCCAGCTTTTCAGACAGCCGCGAGCGCCTCTCGAGCGGAATGGATTCCAGGGTGCGCCCCGGCCGCTCCAAGACCTCAATCGCAACGCGCGCGCGCTGCGGGCTCAGGGAGCGCACTGCCGCCTTGATCGCCTTGATATGCTCCGGTGTCGTCCCACAGCAACCACCCACAAGCCGTGCTCCGCTCTGGATGAAACGGCGAGCGTAACTGGCCAGGTATTCCGGCGAGCTGAGGTAAATGTTCCGGCCTTCGACCGTGCGAGGCATTCCCGCATTGGGCTGCGCGGAGAGCTTTCTGCCCGTCACTGCTGCTATGATCTCGAGCGCCTCCAGGATGGCCGCCGGACCTACGCTGCAATTGAGCCCAATGATGTCCGTGCCCCACTCGTCCAGTTTGCGGGCAAAATCCTCGGGCAATGCCCCGATGGGCGTGCTGCCGTCATCCTGCACCGTCATTTGCACAACCACGGGCAGGGAGCACACGTCTCGAGCGGCCAGCAAGGCCTGGTGGGCCTCGTTCGGGTCGCTCATGGTTTCGACCATGAGCAGGTCTGCGCCGCCCTCCGCCAGTGCCGCGATTTGCTCGCGAAACGCCTCCCTCGCTTCTTTGAGGGAAGTCGGCCCCAGGGGTTCCAGACGGATTCCCAACGGTCCGACGGAGCCCGCGACATAGAGATCCTCTCCCGCCACTTCGCGGGCCAGGCGCGCGCCGGCCAGGTTGATTTCGCGGACCTTCTCGGCCTGATTGTGTTTTTCCAGGCGCGGCCGCGAGGCCCCAAAGGTGTTGGTTTCGAGGATTTCCGCTCCGGCCTTCACGTAGGCGAGGTGGACCTCCTTCACGAGCTGCGGCGAGCTCAGATTCAACTCATCGAAGCAACGTGTCAAGGAGATGCCTTTGGAGTAAAGCATCGTTCCCATAGCTCCGTCGCAGACCATGGGCCGGCTTTCGATTTTGTCCAGGAAAGGTTCGCGCATTCCTCGCTTAGTTTACCACGACGAACCGCCAAAGGTTAAAGGCTAAAGGGTAAAGGCTAAATGATAAACAGTTACCTTAGTCTTACGACGCGGCGGAACCGCAACCAAAGCGAACTTCTCCGTGTCCTCTGTGCCTCGAAAGCCTCCACGCGGAGAACACGGAGGGTCTCAGTGACCTTTGTGTTTAGTCTTTCTTTGGCCACAGAGAACACGGAGAAGGAAAACCCTTCGCGGCACAACAGCGTCGCACGAACTATTGCTACAGGGCCAGCCTTTACCCTCTACTCTTTACCCTTTAAAAGTATCCCCAAAGAGCAGACATTCGTGCATAATTCCATAACCGGTGATTGAATCAATCTTTCAGACCTTAACGGACTTCTTCGCCCGGTACGGGTACTGGGTGGTGTTCTTCGGCGTGATGCTGGAGAACGGTGGCCTGCCCTTGCCGGGTGAAACCGTGCTGCTGTTTGCGGGGTTCCTCGCTTACCAAGGCCAAATTCAACTCGTTTGGGCCATCGGGACAGCGATTGCCGGAGCGACGCTCGGCGACAGCCTCGGCTACACGCTGGGTCGTTATGGAGGGAACGCCTTCTTCGATCGCTACGTCAAGCGCTTCAAGTTCCTGGCGCGCCGGTTTGAGAACGCCAAGGCGCTCTTTTTGAGGCACGGTCACTGGGCAGTGTTTACCGGTCGCTTCATTACCGGGCTGCGGGTATTCGCGGGACCGCTCGCCGGGCTTTTCAAGATGCCCTACCTGCGCTTCCTCCTCTTCAATTTCACGGGAGCGGTGATTTGGGCTACGGCGATTGGTTGCGTAGGTTTTCTTTTTGGAAACAGTTGGGACGCCCTGGTTCACGTCATCAAGGATTTCCACCGCGTCACGCTGGGCCTGGTTGCGGTGCTCGCCTTGGTGGGATTGATCGTCTATTTGAAGCGGCGCGCAAGAAGTGGCTAGCCTCATCGCAAGTCGCCCCTTATTCTCTTCAGATCTTCTCGCGCCGCTTTGAAGCGGGGATTCATCTGAACCGCGGTCCCGAGCTCGGAAACGGCTTCCGTACTTCGGCCCTGCTTTTCCAGAATCAGCCCCAGCAGCCGGTGAGCATGAGCTGCGTCCGGCTCCTCTCCTTCAGGTTCCTGCGCAAGGTATTTCCGCACATAGGTCTCGCCTCGTTTGAGGTCAGCGGCTGATTCAAGCAAGGCGTCCGCAGCTTCAAAATATGGGGCGGGGTCATCGGGGACGTTTTTTTCGGAGGCGGAAAGAGCTGCTTCGAGTTCACCCCAGCGCTGCTCGAGGGCAAGAACCTTCGCCAGGATGGAATAGCCCTTCGCCCGCAAGGGATCGAGCTGCACGGCTTCCCGCGCATGCCTTTCCGCCCATTCGGTCTTCTTGTAAGAGGGTTGCGTGTAAAAGCCTGCGAGCGCGGTCTGCGCCTCGTAGTTCTTCGGATCAGCTTCGACGGCTTTGAGAAAACACTCTTCGACTTTGGCAAAATCTTTTGCTTCTCGGGCCAGCTCAGCCTGCGCCAGGTATCCGCGCACGGGGCTGAGTTGCACCAATTTTTCAGCAATGGCGTGGGCCTTTCCCTTGTCGCCCCCCATGATTCCGGGCGCCTGAAAGCTGTACTGCATCAAAGCATCCAGCGCCTCCAGGTTTTTGGGGTCGCGGGCCAGGGAAGCGTCCAACTCGCCCTTGAACTTTTTGGCCAAACCTGCGGCCGCAAACATGCTGGCGCTTGCCGCCATCTCCCCGTAAACTTCCGCAAGCTGGAAGTGATAGTTCGAGTTTCCGTCCTCGAGCGCCACAGCCTGCTGGGCGGATTTCAGTGCGCCATCCAAATCGCCAAAAGCCAGCTTGATTCGTGAGAGCAGGCAAGCCGCCTGGGCATCGCGCGGGTTGGCGGCGAGGCGCGGCTCCACAATTGCGCGCGCCCGTTTCCAGTGGCCGGCTTCTACCAACGCTTCGGCAGAGTCCGGATCGGGAGCGCCGGCCTTGAGGGTCATTGTCGAGACCAAAATCAAGCAAAGCAGAAAGCAGAAACTAGAAAGCAGAAAGCAGAAACCAGAAATTAGAAACTGGAAATTGGCAGCCATCTCTTTTAGTTTCTGATGTCTAATTGCTAGTTTCATCTCTCCCTCTCTGTAGCACTAGTTCCTGGGACGTTGTTGTGGCGCGAAGATTTTGCGCGTCGCGTAGGGGCGAGCGGCGCTCGCCCCAGGGCCGAACGCCGTTCGGCCTACGTGTTGCTTGCGGCTATGCCGCGCTGTACCGCTAGTTTTCATCTTCTTCTCGCGCCGCGAAGATTTTTCCTGCTGTGCGTAGTGTCTCCGTGTCCTCCGTGGCCAGAAGAGCTCCAACACGGAGGCCACTGAGAGGCTCAGTGTGCTCCGTGTTAAAGCATGAGAGGCACGGAGGACGCAGAGAGCCTCGTTTTGGTTGCGGCCACCAGCCGCGCTGTGGCACTTAATCCAAAATCCAAAATCTAAAATCCAAAATCCATATCTCTTAGCTTCTGATGTCCAATCGCTAGTTTCATCGCTCGCTCTCTGTGGCAGTTAATCCAAAATCCAAAATCTAAAATCCAAAATTCATTCTCCCTTGAGCCACCGAACGCGGAGCGCGGTCTGCGTAGGCGTGGCGGCGGGCAGTTCCTGGATCGAGTACGAGTTCGGAATCGGCGGCTCGAGAGTCAGATTGATGATTTCCTGTCGTCCGTGGCGCTCGACCGTAAAGGGGACGCTTGCCCGCGGCGGATAGGCTTTCAAGCGTTCACTCAAATCCGCCGTAGCCAGAGATTGGTTATCGACTGCAATCAAGAGGTCATCGCGACCGAGCCCGGCGCGGTCAGCAGCGCCGCCCGGACGGACGGCGAAGACTCTGACGCCGCGGTTGTCCGGTAGGGCAGTTATGCCGATTCCCGGCGGCGAGCCTTCGGGAACACTGCTCCGCAAAGTAAATCCGGCCACACCGAGCGCCCTGCCGTAGGGAAGCGGCGCAGTCCCTCGAACGTAGCTATCGAAGAAGGGTGTGAAGTCGCTCCCCGCAACTTCATTCACTGCTTCGAGGATGTCTTGCTCGTTGTAACCGTGGCCCGGGCCGTAATAAGTTGCGGGCGGCGTCTCGTAGAACTTGTGGTAAAGCGACGACAACACATCCAGCAGGGATTTTGCGCCCTGTGTCCGGGACAGCATCTCCAGGTCCAGAAGCATGCCGAGAAGCGCACCCTTGTTGTAATAGGAGATGGTGGAATTGGCGAAGTTGGTCTCCTGCATTTGCGGCGAGCGGTCGTAGAACCAGGCGTGGAAGCTGGAGCTCTCGGCGGACATCAGCGCCCGTCCCGGTTCTTCTTCCAGGACACTGATCTCATCGCCCAGGCGGCCGAGGAACTTCTCCCGCGTCCACAGGCCTGAACGCAACAGGCTGAGATAACTAACATAGGTGGTCACCCCCTCGGCAAACCAGAGAGATGGTGTGTAGACTTCGCGGCTGTAATCAAAGGGTCCGAGTTCGGCTGGCCTCAGGCGTTTGACGTTCCAGAGATGAAAGAACTCGTGCGCCGCGGTCTCGAGCGCCTCTTCAAGGCTGCTGCTAAGCCTTCCCTGCACGATGATCTGGGTGGAGTTTAGATGCTCCATCCCGTCACCCATCGAAATGTCAGGGGCGAAGTGGAAAATAAAAGTGTAGCGCTCGAAATCCGGGGTGGGCATCAGTGCCATTTCCGCGTGCACAATCTTCTTGAGGCCCTCGAGGAGCTTCGACGTGTCGGTGCCATCCTCGTCATAAGCGTGCACCGCGACGCGGATCGTCTTCCCCTGCTCCTGGAATTGCGCCAGCTTCGTTTGGGCGGAAGCTTCGATGGGAGTGTCAACCAAGCGGTCGTAATTAGGCGCCTGGAAGGTCCGCTCGCTTGTGGACTCGGAAAAGCCGCTGATCAACTGCCAGTCCTTCGGTACGTCCACGGTGAGCGTGAGCGGGTTGGACTTGCGCCCGGCGATATACATGAAGATCGAAGGGCCATTCAAGTTGGCGTGCGTGTTGTCAAACTGCGAGAAGGAACCGTTCAGGTCGTTGGCGAAAACGCGGTAGCGCGCCTTGACGATTCCGCCCGCCTGGCGCACGTCCACGTGCCAGGTTTGCTTGTCGAGGTCCGTCCAAGCCAGCGCTTGGCCTTGCGCGCCGGTGGCCTCGAATTCCTGCACGTTTTTGGCGAAGTCGTAAATAGCGTAACGGCCTGGCGACCAGGCAGGCATGACGAAATCGAGGGAATCGCCCGAGACCTTGCCGGCTGTGATCTCGACGGTCACAAGGTGCAAGTTGGGATGCGTCAGGACGAGGTGATATTCCAGTTGCAATGCCGGGGAGGCGGTTTCTTCAGCCGCCCCCAGCGCGCCAGCCGCACTGGCCAGCAGGAAGATGATGAGCAGAGCCACCCGGCGCAATCCGGGCCCACCTTCGCTTGCTCTCTTTGATGAGTAGTGCTTCAGTAGAGACACAGAGGCACAGAGAAAAGGCCCTTCCTTTTCAGTTCTCTGTGCCTCTGTGTCTCTGTGGTGAGAAGTTTGTTTCATAATTCACTCACAGCTTCCAAGTCCTGGGACCAAGGCCCGCCGCAACAAACCCGTAGCCCGGGTAGGGGCGTAAGAGTCTGCATGGCAAGAAACATCCTGATTATTTCCTCTCGGGTCCGAGAACCAGTTTGTGGACGGTGGCCTGCTCAACCGCCGCATCGCTGAAGGACATGGGAAAGCTACGGCCGTTGTACCAAGCCTCGAACTGGTCCTGGTAGTAAGGGCTGAACACTTGGCCGGATTCGCCGAGAGTAATGTTCTGGACCGAATGCTCGAGGGTTGAGAGATCTACGACCATGCGCATGGAAGGACCGTGACGGCTGGTTGTCGCTTTTACAGTGGTGGCAGTCCCTGCCTGCGGAAAAGGGCCGACATCCAGCAGCCTGCCCAAAAGGGGAACACCTTGGCCCAACGGATGGTAAAAAGTCAGGGGGATGGTATTGCCCCACTTCCAGGCGTCGTGGCTTCGACTGCCCACCCGGCTGGGGATTTGCTTTACACCCTCTTCAAGACTCTCTATCAAGGTTTCCTCGAAAGAGGAATCGCCGCGCGGGAGCCAGCGCGTCCAGTTGTTCGCCAACACGTTCGCAAGGAATGTGGTGCTCATTCCCCAGTGGTAGCCCGAGAAGTCGTCGCCCAGTTTGGGTTTGAGGATGCGTTCGAGCAGGGCTCGGCGGGTGACTTCGCAGACCAAGGTAGCGCCAGAATCCATCCTGGCCTCGCCATCCCAATGCCTCAGGAGGCTGATGGCGTACTGGGCGTCGGGGTCCTGCGGGTGATGGTGGAAGTCCGCTTTCAGAAGTTGCCCGGCCAGCCAACTGTCTTCCAGAGTGACAATGTCGGTCTGAATGCGCAGCATGTCGTCGACGGTGAACGCCTTGCCGGCACGGAGTAGTTGAAAGATGCGCGCGGTGCGAAAAGGGGGATCCCAGTCGCTGGTAATGAAATAGGGGTAATCGTCAGGCACCACGCGGCCATTGGCCGTGGCGATCATGCCACTTGAAGGGTTGTAGGAATGCGGAAGGTCCTCGAACGGAATGTAGCCTGTCCAGTCGTAATCGTCCGTACTGCCAGGCATGGGCACAGCGCCGGTGCCCTGTTTCCGGATGGGCACCCATGCCGCTGCGTAGTAGCCGATATTTCCATCCAAATCGGCATACACAAAGTTTTGCATCGGTCCCGTATAGTCGCGTAAGGCGGCCGTGAACAGCTCCCAATTCTGCGCCAGGATGATTTTGGAAACGCCGTTGAACAGAGCCGAGAGGGCGTGTGGTTCCAACGCCGTCCAGCGTAAGGCCAGGTCCCGGCCACCAGGGTGGGCAACGATAGGGCCATGGCGTGTTACCTTCACAGTGAATCGGTAATCCCGCTTCCCGCGGACCTTGACCACCTCGTCCCGGACTTCGGCGTCAACCCATGCCCCGTTGTGGAGGTACCTGTTGGGAGCGCCGGAGTTGAAGCTTTCCGTGTACAGATCCTGGACGTCCGGACCCGTATTGGTCACACCCCAGGCAATCTTCTCATTGTGGCCAATAATCAACAGCGGCAAGCCAGGCAAACTAACCCCAATCACGTTCAGGCCCGGCGCCTTCAAGTGGATCATGTACCAGACACTGGGAACGCTGTGATCGAGGTGAGGGTCATTAGCCAGTAACGGCTTGCCCGACTGAGTGTGAGCGCCGCTCACAACCCAGTTGTTGCTTCCCAGTCCTGGATTCCTGTCGCCACCTGCGGAAAGGAGCGCCGCCAAGGTGGGGTCAAGGTCGCCGGAGCCCGGCAGTGGAATCGCTTGTTTCCTTTGGGGTATAGCCGGATTTCCAGGAGGCAGTCCAGCCTCCGGCTCATCCAGCAAGCTGGGGTCGAGGTCGCCGGAGTTCGGCGGTGGATCCGCTTGTTTCTTTTGGGGCGACACTTTGCTTCCAGGGGGCACTTCAGCCACCGGCTCATCCAGCGGCGAGTGGTCCGGGAAGAGATCGGCGGAAAGTTCCGAGCCAAGCTTTGCCCGGATGCGTTCGCACATCAAATCCGTCCGCCAAGTTGTGTTGAGCGTCTTGACCATATTCAGTGCCACGCCAAGGGAATCGATCTCGCCCCATGGCCGAGGCTGGTAATTGAGCAAGTGGAATTCCAGGGGCAGGCGGTCCCTGTGGCTGGCGATGAAAGCGTTGACCCCGTTGGCATACGCCGTGAGTGGAGCGCGCGCCTCAGGGCTGAGCTCTTCGAGGGCGCGCTGAGAAACTTGCCGGAACCCCAAGGTTCGGTTGTCGAGGTCAAGCCGGAGCGTCCGTTCGCCAAAAACTTCTGAGAGTTCTCCTTCCGTCAACCGCCGGCTCAAGTCCATCTGCCACAGGCGGTCTTGCGCCGTCACGTAGCCTTGTGCGAAGAACAGGTCCTGGAGCGAGGAGGCACGAAGGTGAGGAACGCCGCGTGCGTCGCGTAAGACCTCGACGGGCGCTGATAACCCGGCAACTTGAATCGCTCCCTCGAGTTGGGGAAGGCTCGCGCGGGCGCGCCAGTACAGCCAGCCGCCCCCGCCGACGATGATGAGCAGGAGTAGAATCAGCAAGGAAATGAGCAGGCGCTTGATAATCTGCCTCATAAGCCGCAAACCTCAGTCCGGAGGATGGAAAACCGATCGGCGCATTGAAAGACGACTCGGATCACTGCTAGAAATAAAACGTGTTCGTTTAGGCGCGAGCATACTACTAGAAATCCCACCGGCTAGCAATGAGCAGGAGCTTTTCGAGGCAAGATGTATCATATCCCCCAATTCGCCGGTAAGAGACGGGCTTTGGCGGGCAAGAACAAATCCGCAGATTGCGCAGATGACGCAGATGAGTGAAGAACGATGCGACGAGAGG
This sequence comes from Terriglobia bacterium, assembly GCA_050008675.1. GTDB lineage: Bacteria > Acidobacteriota > Terriglobia > UBA7540 > UBA7540 > CAVROP01. The sequence continues at coordinate 33,560 of JBEKME010000023.1, read as the reverse complement.
ACCCACGCCGTCATCGGGGCGGCGATGGAGGTGCACCGCGAGCTGGGGACGGGGCTCCTAGAGGCGGTATATCAAGAAGCGCAGACCACAAAGACCCCGACTGCTAATAGTAATCTGTGTCATCTGCGGAATCTGCGGATTATAACAAGCGGGCAAAAACAAATCCGCAGATTGCGCAGATGACGCAGATGAGTGAAGAAAGACGCGACGAGCGGACCTATCATCCTGGAGCGTTGAACGGGAAAAGAAAATTCTGCTTGACAGGAGGCAATGAAAAGTAATTAACTATAGCTTAGTAAGGTTAGGAAGCTGTCATAAATGCTCGTGACCGGGGAAAACGGCAATGAGTTCACCTCAAGCCAGTCCGTTTATTCTCAAACTGTCCAGCCCCGACGCGACGCCCGAACTGGTGGGCGGCAAGGGCGCATCGCTGGCGCGCATGGCGCTGGCCGGTCTGCCCGTGCCGCCGGGTTTTGTAATCACCACCCACGCCTATCGCCGCTTTGTAAGCGCGAACTGTCTCGCCGAGGCGATTCTGTCCGCCGCGGCACAAGCCCGAGCGGACGACCCAGCCACACTCGACCGTGCTTCGGCGCAAATCCAGTCGCTCGTCGCGCAGAGCACGCTGCCCGATGACATCGCCGCGCTGATTCACCAGTCGTACGGCGAACTGGGCGCGGGCGATCCGCCCGTGGCGGTGCGCTCCTCAGCCACCGCGGAGGATTTGCCCGAGATGTCATTCGCAGGCCAACTGGAAACTTATCTCAACGTATGCGGCGCTGACGATGTGTTGGCTGCCGTCAAACGTTGCTGGGGTTCGCTATGGACGGGGCGCGCCCTCGGCTACCGCGCCCGGCAGGGCATGCGTCCCGAAGACCTTAGCATCGCCGTCGTGGTGCAGAAGCTCGTTCCGGCCGATGTGGCGGGTGTCCTCTTCACGGCGAATCCCGTGACGGGCGCGCGCGACCAGATGACGATCAACGCGGCGTGGGGTTTGGGCGAGGCGATGGTAGGCGGGCAGGTTACGCCCGACACCATCATCGTCGACAAGCAAACAGGCGCGATTCAATCGCTGGATATCGCCGACAAAGACGTGATGACGGTGCGCCTGCCCGAAGGCACACGCGAAGAGCCGGTGCCTGCGGAAAAACGCCGGCAGGCCGCCCTGCCACCGGCGCAAGCCGCTGAACTGGTCCGCCTCGGGGTCGAGATCGAGCAACTCTATGGACAGCCAATGGACATCGAATGGGCGATGGGCGAGAAGCGCATCTTCATCGTGCAGGCTCGTCCCATCACCACGCTGCCTGAGCCGCGCCCGACGCTGGAGTGGAAGCTGCCGCGGGCGGGGGTGCGCTACGCGCGCAGCAGCGTGATCGAACTGCTGCCCGCGATCCGCTCTCGCCGCTCTTCGCGACGCTCGCGCTGCCCCCGTGGAACGAAACGCTGCAGGCTTTCATGCAATCGCTGGGATTCGGGCGCCTGATGGCCGGTGGTAATTTCCTTCTGCTGACCATCAATGAGTACGCCTATATCGAATTCGGGCTAAGTGCGTGGCAATCGGCGCGGCTGCTCGTCGCCTTGCCCAGGCTCCTCCCCAGGATGGTCCGTCTGCTGCGTTCGGCGCAGGCGCGCTGGGCCGAGGAAGCACGCCCGCACTATGCCAACGTCGTGGGCGCGTGGGCGGCGCGCGCTCTGGCCACCACGCCCTCGACGGAATTGCTCGCCGGGGCGCGCGAGATTGTAAAGGCAGCGGCCAGCCACTACCGGACCATCCAGACGGGAATTCTGCCGGTTGCGAATTTGAGCGAGGCCGCGTTCACGGTCGTCTATAACCGCCTCATCAAGCGCCAGAGCGACCCTCCGGCGCTGACTTTCGTGCTCGGTTTCGATAGCGCGCCAATCCAGGCGGAGAAATCGCTCCATGATCTGGCGAGCTGGGCACGTACGCAAGCGGAGCTTTGCGCGTATCTGGAGCGCACGAGGAGCAAGGACATTGCGGTGGCCTGCGAATCACAATCTGCGCCCCTCGCCGATGCGGAAAGCTGGCGCGGGTTCACCGGCCGATTCGGGGAGCATCTGAAACGCTTCGGACACGCCATCTACGATCTGGATTTCGCCAAGGGCGTCCCGGCTGACGATCCCGCGCCGCTCCTTGAGACGCTGAAATTCTTTCTGCACGGGCCCGCGCGCAGTCCTCATGAGCGGCAGGCGGCGGCTGCGTTGGCGCGGGAGCAAGCCACTCAAGCGGTTCTCGCCCGGCTGAAAGGCGTCCGATTACGGCTCTTCCGGTCTTTGGTTCAATCCGCTCAGCGCTATGCGCCGCTGCGAGAAGACGCGCTCGCCGATGTCGGACTGGGGTGGCCGCTGCTGCGCCGCATGTTGCGTGAAGTCGGACGGCGGATGGTCGCGGCAGGCGCTATCGCGGAGCGCGACGACGTGTTTTGGGTGAAGTGGGACGAGGTGGAGGCGGCGGCACGCGCCCTCGATGCCGGTCAGCCCGCTGAACATTATGGTGGCGTGGCGGCCGCGCGGCGCGCGACCTGGGAGCGTGAGCGCAAGGTGACGCCGCCCGTGTCGCTGCCGAGCAAGGGCAGCTTCCGCGTGCTGGGCATCGACGTCAGCCGCTTGATGCCCGCGCGCACTGGCCAAGCGGCGGGGGACATCATCAAAGGGGTTGGCGCGAGTCCAGGGCGCGTGGTGGGCGTGGCGCGCGTGATCCACGGTCCTGAAGAGTTCGACCTGATGCAACCGGGCGATATCCTCGTCGCCAAGATCACCACCCCGGCCTGGACGCCGCTGTTTGCGCTGGCCTCAGGCGTCGTCACGGACGTGGGCGGCCTGCTCAGTCACAGCTCCATCGTCGCCCGCGAATATCACATCCCGGCGGTGCTGGGGACGGGCGTGGCGACTGAGCGTGTCCGCAGCGGGCAACACATCACGGCGGACGGCGATGCCGGCGTGGTGACGATGAGTAGATGAAGTACATCCGACCTGGGCGCCGGTCCTGCCTGGAGCAAGTGGCAGACCTGCTTCCCAAGGTCTGCGGCTTTTTAGATTCGCGTGTTCTCATTCCCCCCGCAGACCCGCGCGACTAATCCGCAGGAAGCGCAGACCTGCTTCCAGAGGTGTGCGGCTCTCAAGGTTGAGAACGTTTGGTGAGAACGTTTGGTGTTGCTCACCGATCCAAGGTCAGCTACACTCGCTGCATGTTGCGATTGCGACGCCCGTTTCTTTATGACCGATACATCATCGTGACAGAAGAGTTACTCGCTCGCTAGGCTCGAAGTTGATGAACATTGCAGACATCGTAGGAGCGATCCAATCCGGTAGGCTCCGAGTTACGGATCACGCGGATGAGGAAGCACAGGCTGACCATCTGACGTTGGACGACGTTCTCTATTCGGTGCGGCACGGAGAGATTATCGAGGATTACCTTGCTGACGTGCCGTATCCGAGTTGCTTGATACTGGGTCAAGCTGCGAGCGGTATTGCCGTCCACAGCGTTTGGGCGTATAACATGAAGAATAGGTGGGCAGTTCTGATCACCGTGTATCGCCCCGACCCACAGCGATGGGTCAACCGGCGCGAGAGGAGAAAGCCTTCGTGACGCCATTCCCAGAATGCCCGGTTTGCGGCGGCGAACTGGTGGAGAAGGAAGTCGAAAAACTGCTCCGGGGAGGAGTACACACCGCGGTTCTCCGTGCCCGCGCGGAAGTCTGCCTGCATTGCGGAGAGCGCTTGTACGCACGGGATACGATCCGGCGATTCGAGGAGATCAGAGATAAACTCGAGCGCCAGCAGACTGGTGAATTTCAACCCATGGGGAAGTCGTTTCAGGTTGTTTAGGATGATGTAATTGACAGGTCAGAATACCATTGGTGGAACGGCAACCGTTCAACTAGGAAGTTCCAGAGGAACGCAGCACTCGGCCCGCAATGCCACATTCAAAGCGACCGATCATCCAGTGGGCCTACACCTAATTCACCGTTCCCTCAAATCACGCGGTTCCCCCGGCGGGTGGCAGACCTGCTTCCCAAGGTCTGCGGCTTTTCAAGAGAGGGATGATGAGCGAGTAGCCCAGACCTGCTTTTTAGGTCTGCGCTCGCTTATTCCCATGTTAGAGTAAAGGCACTCTTGGCAGCCGCAGGAGGGTCGCATGGAATTCAAGGACCCTGACGGAGGGGCAGATCAGCAGACGCGCTACGAGGCACTGCGACAGGTATCTGGCGTTATTGCCTCGCAGGCAGACCTAAATGGGGTGCTGGAGAACCTCGCCCGCTTTCTTCCCTTGGTGGTCAATTTCGAGTTCCTCGGCGTGGTTCTTCACGATGCCAAACGCCAAGTGTTTCGGTTACACGCATTCGAGAGTAGGTTGCCCGCCATCTCAGAGGCTGAGATCGAAATCCCTGAGGCTGGATCCTCGGCAACGGTGATCCTGGAAGAGCAGAAACCGATCATTTTGAATGATATCGAAAAAGAGACGCGGTTTGCCGATATCGTCGAACGGGCGCGGCCATACGGTGTTCGGTCGTTATGCCTCCTCCCGCTAACGTCTCCACGGCGGCGGCTCGGCCTCCTGGTTTTCGGGTCCAGTCGCCAGAAGGACTATGACGGAGAGGACTTGAAGCTGATGTCGACGGTCGCCGCCCATGTGGCGGTCGCCGTGGAAAATGCGCTGAATTTCGAGGCGGCTCGTTCCTATCAACAACTCTTGACGCGTGAACGCGACCGGTTGCGGCTATTGTTGCAGGTGAACAACAGCGTCATTTCTCACTTGGAGCTAAGTGATCTTTTCCTGGCCGTATCCTCCGCGCTGCGCGATTGCTTTCACCACGAGTACACGGGCCTGTGGTTGTTTGAAGAGGGCTCGCCACGGCTACGTTGCGTGGGTATGGATTTCCCCAGCAATCGGGGATTCATACAGAAAATACAATCATTGGATTTGACACCTGCCGAGGTTGAGGAGATCCGGTCTCGCTCACCTCGCCTCGTAAACCGCGAGGAGATCGCGCAACTGCCTCCCAAGTTCGCTTCGCCGGCGCAGGCGGAAAACATCCACTCCGGGGTCTCCATTCCCTTGGTCTTAGGCTCCAAGCCGCTCGGCATCTTGACACTCGGAAGCACGGGAGAATCCACGTTCGCGCAAGAAGAACTCGGCTTACTTCTGCAGGTCGGCGACCAGGTGGCCCTGGCGATCGAAAATGCCCTGGCCTATGAGAAGGTGGCGGAGGCGCGGAACCAACTGAACACCGAGAAAACCTACCTGGAAGATGAGATTCGCTATGACCATAACCTTGAAGACATCGTAGGCAAGAGCCGCGCCTTACGCGAGACCCTGAGCAAAGCGGAGGTCGTCGCCAAGACCGACGCCACCGTCCTGCTCACGGGTGAAACCGGAACCGGAAAAGAACTTATCGCGCGATTGATTCACAACAAGAGTTCGCGGCGAGATCGTACGTTCGTGAAGTTGAATTGCGCGGCAGTTCCCTCCGGCCTCATGGAGAGTGAGCTCTTCGGGCACGAGCGGGGCGCCTTCACGGGCGCGGTGGCGACGAAAGTTGGGCGTTTCGAGTTGGCGCACCAGGGGAGCCTCTTTCTCGACGAGGTTGGCGACATCGCGCTCGACCTTCAGCCCAAGCTGCTCCGGGTCTTGCAGGAAAAGGAATTCGAACGGCTGGGGAGCACACGCACGCTGAAGGTCGACGCCCGCCTGGTTGCCGCCACCAACCGGGATCTCGCCAAAATGGTCGCAAGCGGAGAGTTCCGTGAAGACCTCTACTACCGGCTAGCGGTTTTCCCCATCCAGTTGCCACCCCTACGCGAAAGACGGGAAGACATACCCGTTCTGGTTGAGTACTTCGTCGCCCGATACGCCAGCCGCATGAAGAAAAGGATCAAGGAGATTCCCACCCAGGCGTTGCAGGCCATGACCGAGTGGACGTGGCCTGGGAACATCCGGGAATTGCAGAACATCATCGAGCGGGCGGTGATTCTTACCACGGGGGAGTGCCTCGAAGTGCCGCTCGAGGAACTGAAGCCGCCCCGAGCAGGACGAACCTCTACAAGCGCAGCCAGGAGTCTCAACCTCCGGGAAGTCGAGCGCGAGGCGATCCTGGAAGCTCTACGGAAAACAAACGGGCGGATCGGTGGCCCGGGAGGCGCAGCAGCACTGTTAGGTCTCAAGCGGACAACACTCCAATATCGAATGCGCCTCCTAAACATTAGACTGTCTCATCGCCCTTCCGAACCATCCTGACCATTGCCAACTATCGGGCAGCCTGCCAACATTTGGGCACTCGCGGCATCCCCCAATACCCCGTGAATACCGGTAAGTATCGAAATCACAAAGGATTACGCGCTGACGACGCTTGGTAAGGAAGCTGCATTTATCCTGGGCGTGCTGCGAACCACGATCCTCTATCTGCGAGATCGAACCAAGGTTGTCCTAAGCGGGCAACTGGTGGCGGAATGGGCAGAATGTCTACCCAAAGCAGTCGCCCAGTGTTGCTCACCCCGAGATCCTGTTGAGATCGATCTGGATCGTATCACCTGTGCGGACCGCGCCGGTGGACAAGCCCTTCTCTCCCTCTGGCGAGCCCATCGGCGTTTCGTGTGCACCTCCCTTTTCGCGCGAGCACTCTGCGAAGGTTTGGGAATTCCCGTCGAGGGGGACAGCCGATGACCGCCCTTAGCCAAGTTGAGCAGGGTAGGCAGCCGGCGGTAACCAGGCGCGCCGCGAGTCTTGCCGAGGGTCCGTGGCTCATCACCGCGGCCGTAATGCTCGCCACCTTCATGGAAGTGCTGGATACCACCGTCGTCAACGTCTCCTTGACGCACATTGCAGGGAGCCTCTCGGCGACACCCAACGAAGCTACTTGGGCGCTCACGTCGTATCTGGTGGCCAACGGTATTGTCATTCCGATTTCAGGATGGCTGGCCAATCACTTTGGACGGAAAAATCTGCTCCTTATCTCCACCACAGGCTTCACCGTTGCCTCTTTGCTCTGTGGCATCGCTCCCAGCATGGGTCTGCTGGTGACCTTCCGCGTTATTCAGGGCGCTTGTGGTGGTTCACTGCAACCGCTATCTCAGGCTGTATTGCTGGAAGCGTTTCCTCGTGAGCAACACGGCAAAGCCATGGCGATCTTCGCGCTCGGGGTCATTGTGGCGCCTGTACTCGGACCTGTGTTGGGTGGTTGGCTCACCGACAACTACTCCTGGCGTTGGGTCTTTTACATCAACCTGCCGGTGGGTGTGATCTCCGTCCTCATGATCAAAGCGTTTGTGAAGGACCCCCCGTACATTCGGCGTTCCTCGGCGCCGGTCGATTCCTGGGGACTGGCAACACTGGTTCTTTGGGTGGCCGCGCTCCAGATCATGTTGGACAAGGGGCAGGAAGAGGACTGGTTCGATTCAAGGTTCATCGTGGTCCTGGCAGTGGCCTTTGCGATAGGGCTCCTGGCCTGGGTGACACGCGAATTAACTACACGAGATCCGGTTGCCGAGCTTCGCGTGTTCGGACAGGCGCCGTTTGCCGCCGGCACTGCGGCGATGGCAATCGCAAGCTTCGTGATGTATGGCAGCCAAGTCACCATCTCTATTTGGCTCCAGACAGTGCTTGGTTATCCGTCGGTGCAAGCGGGCGTAGCCATGCTAGCCATGGGGTTAGGGGCGGCTCTCTCCATGCCTGTCGCGTCGTCCCTGGTGAGCAGGTTCGATCCTCGCAAGGTATTCGTCTGCGGAGTATTGACGTTCAGCTTTTCGTTCTATCGGTTGATGGGGTTCAACTTGAACGTCGGTTACTGGGATGTGTTCTGGGCGGAGTTCATTCAAGGTGCCTCGATGGGGTTAGTGTTTGTGCCGCTCATGGTTTTGACCATGGCTTTCACTCCTAAAGAAAGAATGGGGAACGCCACCGGTCTATTCAATATGATGCGGAACATCGGCGGGGGAGTGGGCATTTCCATGGTCGCTACGATGCTGACGCGCCTGGGGCAGGAGCACACCAACTTACTGGTCGCCAATATCACACCGCTCTCACCTTCGGCGCTGAGGCTGTTCGGCGGACTGCGGGGTTTGTTTGCGGGTTCCGGCCCGGTCTGGGCCGACCAGCAAGCTTACGCCACCCTTTTTGGTCTGGTGCAGCGCGAAGCTGCGATGATTGCGTTGATCCGGATTTTTCAGTATCTGGGAGTGCTGGCTCTCGTTCTGATTCCCCTGATCGCCCTGACGAAGCGGCCGCCAAAAGGACAGTCAGGAACGATCCCCCCGCATTGAACTGCGCATAGTCGCTGGGCAGCATTGGGGCCGTTCGAAAAGGAGAAGTACTTGCGAGAACAGGGACTGGACTCTTTCCAAATCAAGACGACCTCACAGGCTGCACAAGCCAATATCCTGATTCTGACGGTCTCACACGGCGCCTCACACACGCGAACTGCAAAGGCCCTGCAGGCGGCGTTCGCCGCTATTGCTCCAGCGGCGCGGACAGAAGTGTTGGATGCGCTGAGCCTGTGTGCCCGCTGGTTTCGCGCCTACTACGATTCTTACCTGATTCTCCTAAGACGCTGGCCAAGACTCTGGGATTGGATCGAAGGTATTCAGCACAAGTCACAAGCGACCGGACCGGGCTGGCTCTATCGCTGCGGCGCTCAGCCTCTTCTTCGTTTTGTGCGCAACGAAAGACCGGATATCGTCATTACCACGGAAGTTGGTATGTGCGAGCTGGCCGTCCTGATCAAACACAATTACAGGATGGGTTTTCTCCTGGCGGCTTGCTGCGGAATGGACGTAGATCGCGCCTGGGTCCAGCCGCAGGTGGACGTGTTCATCATCCCACCGGGCGATGCTGCCGGTCAGATCTCTGCAGCGGGCGCACCCACGTCGAAAGTCCACGCTATTGGTATGCCTATCGATCCGGCCTTTGCCACCCTTCCAAGCTGTCAAACAGCACGCAATAAGCTTGGACTCCGCCACGATCTGCCCGTGCTTTTGGTTCTCTTCGGCGGGGCAGGTTTTGGAGACCCAACCGAGATTCTCCCTCAACTCCAGAGGATCCAACATCCTGTGCAAGTGGTTTTCATCGCGGGCAGGAACGCGCGGTTGGTAAGAGAGTTGGAGCGGCGTTGCCAAGGCCAGCCCTATTCCAGAGTGCAGGGCTGGGTGAACAATATCCATGAATGGATGGCGGCAGCAGATTTGCTGTTAAGCAAGCCGGGGGCTTCCACCGTGAACGAAGCCATCAACGCCGGGCTGCCGCTGGTGGCTTTTGACCCCCTGCCCGGCAATGAGCGTCGTCTCTGCGATTGCATCGAAAAATGGCAGGTAGGCTGCTGGGCGCGCCACACTGAGGACATCTCAGCGATTGTGAATCACCTTCTCTCGAGCCCCGGAGAACGCCTCCGCCTTCGCGAAAACGCGCAGGCTATGGCACTGCCGCGCGCTGCTCATGACGCTGCTGAAGCCATTCTGGAATGCTGGCAATCTCAATCCGGAGAGAGACGCGGAGCACAGAGTAGGCCGCGAGATTAGGACTCTCGCAAGGAGGAATATGAAAACCCCACGCGAGGATTACATGCACGAGCCCCGCCTGCGTGCCTTCGGTCATCTCCGCGGAGAATCCACTTCGGCCCTCACGATCCTGACGTGGAATGTCGAGCAGGGCGGAACCAAGGTGGAAGCAATCGTGGAAGCGCTGCAAGGCCCCCTGAAAGCCGATCTATACGCGCTGCAGGAAGTTGACCGGTGCACCCGGCGTTCGGGTTACCAGGATCTTCCGGAAAAGATCGCGCGGCAACTCCGCGTGGACTACGTCTTTGGCGCGGAGTTCGAGGAGCTCGCACAAGGTGGGGCATTCGAGCTGCCGTTACACGGGGAGACGATCCTCAGCCGGCTTCCTATCAATTGGGCGCTTTGGACTATCTTGAAAAGCCGCTGCCGCCGCAAGAGCTTCTGCGGTTCGTCAAGAGCCAATTGAGCGCCCGGACTTGAGTGTGTTGAACAGTGACAACCGGCGGACCCCTTGTGCGATTCCCTGGCCTGTATCATGTTGGCCAGGAAGTACGCGCAGCCCGGTCATCGGGGGCCGGACCCGAGAGTGCTCGCTCCGCAACGGAAAGCTTTTATTACCTCAAGCAAATGCCGGCCCGGACTCCCATGGTGGTGGTTCTGGACTCTGGAGAGGTCTTGTACGGTGTGATCGAGTGGTACGACAAGCGATGTATCAAAATTAGTCGCATTGGCGAACCGAACTTGCTGGTCATGAAGAGCGCCATCCGCTACATGTATAAGCAGTAGCATGGTAGGCCGAGCAAGGCGACGAGGGAAGCGGTGCCCAAGCCAGCCAAGGGAGGGACGAACTGAATCTGTCCCTCATCGGGAGAACATGGCCCGAATATTCGCCTCAATGGCCTTTTCGATCACCTCGAGCTCCTTCGCGCCGATCTGCTTCCATTTCAGCGCGCGCAGCACGGCGGGGCGGTCGCGGCGGAAGCAAATACAAGACCCGATAATGGACAGTGCCCGCACTCGAGTGGCAGACGAGGTTGCGGATTCTCCGGTAAGCGCGGCGATGGCTTCGGCCAACGTGCCCCGCAGCGGTGCAAGACCCCGGTCTATGACGGAAAATTCTCGGGCCGGTCCAGATGCCGCCTGACTGAGAAACTTTCCGTAGCAGTCGGGTAGGAAGTTGCCCAAGATAAGCCGGACAAAGTCGCACAACAAAGTGCAGAGTATCCCCACCAATTCGCGGTGCGTGATTCCGGGGCGAGCCATTGACGTCCGTGCCTGCTGGACCAGGGGCTTCTCATGGGCAGCCCAGCGGGCTGCCACGTGCAGTGCCGCAGCATGGTAAAGTCCCTGCTTGTTCCCAAAATAGTACGCAATCGAGATAGGGTTCGTCTTAGCCGCCTCGGCGATATCCCGGGTGCGGGCGCCATCGAAGCCGTGCGCCGCGAAGACCCGAATAGCCACCTCGAGGAGGCGTTGCCGCGTGGCCTCGCCGCGGTCACTGGTAGGCCGGGTTCTGGTGGATATTAGTCGGCTCGGTTTCACGGGGCTCCCCCGCCGCACGCCATCGATTATAAAACAGGGATTGAATTGTATCAATCAAATGATTTATAAATAGAGGCTTGGCTGAAACGGCCATGGGGTGGCAGTAAGACCACTGGACACCGGCGAGCAGGTTCATGCCGGCACGGCAAGGGCGGTCAGGGTGTCGGATGTCCCAGGTGTTGTCAAGAAAGGGTGCTGAATTTGATGAGCATAGATGTTGTTTTTTGGCGCCAGCCAGAACAATCCAGTTCTCGTGTGTTGCCACCGGCCTCTTGTCCGACAATATCCCAGGCCTTCGATGGGGCGTCCGCCGGGCTACGCGTTGGCCTGATCCTGGCCGCGCTGACGGCCGTGGTGTTGACGGGCCCGAGTTGCGGCGGTCCGAAGCCGCAGCTTGCCGCCGCAAGTCCGCCCACACCGGTGGGGGTGGTGAAGGCAATCCAGATGGACGTGCCCGTCCACGCCGAATGGGTTGCGACCCTGGAGGGCTACGTCAACGCCCAGATTCAGCCCCAGGTGAGCGGGTATCTCATCAGCCAGAACTACAAGGAAGGCTCCTACGTCCACAAGGGTGATGTGCTGTTTGAAATCGACCCGCGACCGTTCCAGGCGGCGCTCGACCAGGCAAAAGGGCAACTGGCCCAGGCTCGGGCGCAACTCTATTTGGCCGACGTCAATGTGAAGCGCGACACGCCCCTGGTCAAGGAACGGGCCATCGCGCAGAGCCAACTTGACACCGAAACGGCTGCGCAAATGCAGGCTCAAGCCGCTATTCAGGCTGCTCAGGCCGCCGTCGAGCAGGCGCAACTCAACCTCGGATTCACCAGCGTCCGCTCGCTGGTGGACGGGATCGCGGGAATCGCCAGCACGCAGATGGGTAATCTGGTTGGACCGGCGACGGTCCTCACAACGGTTTCCCAGCTCGACCCCATCAAAGTCTATTTTCCCATCAGCGAGCAGGAGTACCTCCAATTCACTTCCAAGCTGCTGAAGAAGACCTCGGCCAGCGATTTACTGCGGGCCTCAGATTCCAGGGTGCTTGATCTGATCCTCTCGGATGGTTCGACTTATCCGCACAAGGGGCAGGTTATCTTCACCGATCGGCAGGTGGATCCGCAGACCGGAACGATCCGGGTGGTCGGAGCTTTTCCCAATCCTGGGAACATCCTCCGCCCCGGGCAGTTCGGACGCGTTCGCGCCCTGGTTGGCCTACGCCGGGGAGCGGTTCTCGTTCCGCAACGCTGCGTGACGGAACTGCAGGGAACCTACGAAGTGGCCGTGGTGGCTGCGCAGAACTCCATTTCCATTCGGAAGGTGAAGGTCGGAGATCGCGTCGGTACGTTGTGGGTCATCGACGACGGCTTGGCTGCGGGCGAAGAAGTGGTTACGGAGGGCACCTCGAAAGTGCGCGAGGGCATGACGGTGGCGCCGACCCTCGAGACGTCCGCGGCGGAGGGTAGCCGCTAATGTTTAAGTTCTTTATCAACCGTCCCATCGTCGCGATGGTGATCTCGATTTTGATGGTCATCGTGGGAGCGGTGGCCATGGCCACCCTTCCGATTGCACAGTTCCCGGAGATTATTCCGCCCGAAATCCAGGTGCGCGCTACGTATCCCGGGGCCGACGCAAGAACCATGATGGAGTCCGTCGCCACGCCCATCGAGAGCCTGATGAATGGCGTGGACTACATGAATTACATGTATTCCACCAACGACAACTGGGGCAACACCACTTTGACGGTGAATTTCGATGTCACCACCAGCCCCAATATCGATCAGATTCTGACCCAACTTCGCGAGTCGCAGGCTGCCCCGCAGTTGCCGGCCATGGTGAATACCACCGGCGTCATCGTGCAGAAGTCCCGGGCGGCCGCGATGATGGTCATCTCGTTCTATTCCCCCCACGCCACGTACGACCGGAACTTCCTGACCAATTACGCCTACATCAATTACGTGGATGAGCTTTCGCGAGTGCCGGGGGTGGGGCGCGTGCAGGTGTTTGGCGGCCAATACGCGATGCGCATTTGGGTGAAACCCGATCAATTGGCCAAGCTGGGCGTCTCGGTTCCGCAGATTGTGGCGGCGGTCGAGGCGCAGAACACCGTCAACCCGGTGGGGCAAATCGGCGGCGAACCAGTGCCCAAGGGGCAGGAATTCACTTACACGGTGCGGGCCCTGGGACGCCTGGTGACGCCGGAGGATTTCGGCGAAATCGTGGTGCGCGCCAATCCGGACGGCTCGACTTTGCGGCTGAAGAATGTGGCGCGCCTCGAATTGGGCGCCCAAACCTACAGCTTCGATGCGCGATTCCATGGCGTGCCCGCCGCCGCCATCGGCATCTATCAATTGCCCGGCTCGAATGCGCTCGAGGCGGCTGCGGGCGTGCGTGCCAAGCTGGAGGAACTGGCCCCGCGGCTGCCCAAAGACGTCGAGTACGAAATCGGTGTGGACACCACCAAAGCGGTCACCGCCGGGATTCATGAAATCCTGCGTACGCTGATTGAGGCCCTGTTGCTGGTCATCCTCGTCGTTTACATCTTCCTCCAGGGCTGGCGTCCTACACTGATCCCTTTGTTGGCGGTGCCGGTTTCGCTGATTGGGACCTTCGTCGTCTTTCCGGTGCTGGGATTCTCGATCAATACGCTCTCGCTGTTCGGGTTGGTGCTGGCCATTGGCTTGGTGGTGGACGACGCTATTGTGGTGGTGGAAGCGGTTGAGCACCATATTGAAGAGGGGATGACGCCGCGTGATGCCACTCTGCTGGCAATGCAACAAGTCTCAGGGCCGGTGATCGCTATTGCGTTGGTCCTCGCTTCGGTCTTTGTCCCGACGGCGTTCATTCCGGGAATCACCGGCAGGCTCTACCAGCAGTTTGCGGTCACCATCGCGATTTCGGTGATTTTCTCCGCCTTCAACGCGCTCACCTTGAGCCCCGCCCTCTGCGCGCTGATTCTGAAGCCACGCCGCCACACCCGCGGTCCACTTGGCTGGTTTTTCAACGGGTTTAACCGCGTGTTCAGGCGCTCCCGGGAGGGGTACATCAGTTTCTCCCGCGTGCTCATCCACAAGTCCGCTTTCAGCCTGCTTTTCCTGGCGCTCGTCGCCGTTCTCGGCGTGGGCATGGGAAAAAAGCTGCCCACTTCCTTCCTTCCTGAAGAAGACCAGGGCTACCTGATGATCACACTGACGTTGCCTAAAGGCGCGTCATTGCAACGCACGTCAGCGGCTGTGCGGAAGGTCGAAGACATCGTCCAGAAAGTACCTGGAGTGCAAAACATTACTTCCATCATGGGGTTCAGCATCCTGAGCGGAACCCAGAGTTCCTATGACGCAATCTTTTTCGTGCGCTTCAAAGACTGGGACGAGCGCCGGTCGCCGGAACAGCAGGCCCAGGCCATACAGATGCGCCTCAATCAGGACCTCTCGCAGGTGAGCGAAGGCACTTGCTTTGCTTTCTCGCCGCCTGCCATCCCGGGCATCGGTGCTGCGGGGGGCGTGAACTTTGTGCTCGAGGACCGGTCGGGGGCGGGCGGGGATTTCTTTGCCGACAACCTGGACCGGTTTGTGGCGGCGGCGCAGCGGCGGCCGGAACTGGCGCGCGTCATCGCCACCTACACCGCCCACGCGCCGCAAGTCTACGTGGATGTGGACCGGGAAAAAGTGCTGCGCCAACAGGTTGACATTGCCGAAGTGTACCAAACCCTGGAGACGTTCATGGGCGGCTACCTGGTGAACTACTTCAACCGCTTCGGCCGCCAATGGCAGGTCTACTTGGAAGCGGAAGGCGACTACCGCATCAATGCCAGTAACATCGGACAGTTCTATGTGACCAATCCCCACGGGGACAGGGTGCCGCTAAGCACCTTGGCCAACCTTCGAAGCATCACCGGTCCCGAGTTCCTGATGCGCTACGACGAATACAACGCGGCGCAGGTCAACGCCACCGCCGCTCCGGGGATCAGCTCGGGACAGGCCATGAAAGCCATGGAAGAAGTGTTCGCTCAGACCATGCCGCGCGAGATGGGCTTTGACTACATGGGCATGTCGTTTCAGGAACAGTTGGCCGCGAAGGGGGTTCCGGCAATTGCGGTTTTCGGCCTTTCGCTCCTGTTTGTCTTCCTGATCCTTGCCGCCTTGTACGAAAGCTGGTCCCTGCCTTTCAGCGTCTTGCTGGGCACGCCCATTGCCGTGGCCGGAGCGTTTCTGGCGCTCATGGCGCGACACTTTGAGAACGATGTCTACACCCAAATCGGCTTGGTGATGCTCATAGGCCTGACGGCCAAGAATGCCATCCTCATTGTGGAGTTTGCCAAACTCGAACACGCAAAGGGGAAGAGCACGGTGCAGGCCGCCTTGGACGGGGCTCGGCTCCGCCTGCGTCCCATCCTGATGACGTCTTTCGCCTTCATCCTGGGTTGCGTCCCGCTCTGGACGGCACAAGGGTCCGGGGCGGTGGGGCGCCGCATTCTGGGAACCGTGGTAATCGGTGGTATGTCTGCCGCCTCCTTGATTGCAATTTTCCTGATTCCGGTTACTTTTGCGGTGGTCGAGGGCCTCTCTTCCCGACTGAGCCGCCACCCCAAACCGCAACCGGCAGCCGCTGACCCAAAGGGGGGGCAACTGGCATGAGGCCGAACCTACTGTTCCGGGTGCTCATGGGCCGGCGGCCTACCCGCAGAAATGAAAGCAATGGGCTTCGTCACCCCCGCGCAAGCGGGGGTCCACGTCCCAACGAGCTAGATTCCCGCTTTCGCGGGAATGACGTGACTTTCGACGGAGCGCAGCGGGGAATCTCGCTCTCCACTCTGTCCAGCTGTTTTCTTATCTTGCTTCCGGTGTTTCTGTTGGCTGCCTGCACGGTGGGGCCGAATTACCAGCGTCCCAAAACTGATATTCCGGGGGGATATCGGGGAGTGCCGGCCACCGTTCCGGGGGCTGCTTCCTCCGAATCGCTGGGGGATGCCCAGTGGTGGACGGTTTTCCAGGATGAGCAGCTTCAGTCGCTCATTCGGACGGCGCTTAAACAGAACTACGACGTGCGCATCGCCGCCGAGCGCGTGCTGGCGGCGCAAGCGCAACTCCGAATCACGCGTTCCGATCAGTACCCGTCGGCTGGGGCTGGGGTGGGCGGCACGACCGAACGCGAGCCCGCCAGCCCGTTTTCCCCTTCCTATCGCTGGGATTATTTGCAGGTGGGGGGAAGCGCGTCGTGGGACATCGACTTCTGGGGGAAGTACCGAAGGGCCACCGAGGCTGCTCGCGCCAATCTGGCCCAGACCGAGTGGGGAAAGCGCGCCGTGGTCAGCACCCTGGTTGCGAATGTTGCCGGCGCCTACTTCCGGCTTACGGCGCTCGACCTGGAGCTCGAAATCACCCAGCGCACCCTCGCCTCCCGGCAGGAATCCTTGCGGCTGACCAAGCTCCTCGCGGATCACGGAGCTGTTTCGATGCTGGACGTGCGGCAGGCGGAGCAGCTTGTCTATGTGGCCTCTGCCACCCTCCCGGATCTGCAACGACAGATCGAACAGGAGGAAAACTACATCAGGTTCCTGCTTGCTCAAAACCCCGGGCCCATCACTCGGGGGCGCAGCCTGACCGAACAGGTGCGGCCGCCCGTCGTTCCCGCGGGGCTGCCCTCCCAATTGCTCGAACGCCGTCCGGACATTCACGAGGCCGAGCAGCAGTTGATCGCTGCCAATGCCCAGATCGGTGTGGCGCGGGCCGCTTACTTCCCGTCCATCTCCCTGACCGGAACGGGCGGATTCATGAGCTCAGCTTTGACCGATCTGTTCACGAAGTCTTCAGGCGTTTGGGATGTCGCCGCTTCCGTCACCCAGCCGCTCTTCACCGCTGGTAAGTTGCAGGCCAATGTCCGGCTGGCGGAAGCACAACAGCAACAAACCCTGCTGGCCTACCAGCAGACGATCCAGAATGCGTTCCGGGATGTTTCCGACGCTTTGGTGGCCTACCAAAAGACCCGCGAGGCGCGGGAACAACAAGAACTCTTGGCCGCCGCCGCGCAGGACTCCGCCCGGCTGGCGCACGTGCGCTACAATGGTGGCGCGTCTGCTTACCTCGAAGTCCTGACCAACGAAACCAATTACCTGGCCGCCGAGCTGAACCTTTCCCAGGCGAGGCTGAATGAGATGCTCTCCCTGGTGCAGATTTACAGTGCCCTGGGTGGTGGCTGGCAGCGATAGGCGGAGGACTGCCGTGCGCGGGTGAAAATCCGATTGGTTTGCGAAGGCGGACCGGAGATTCATCCTCTCATCAGCAAACCGCAGCCGCCGGCTCCCCTGGAATTCGGCATCCCTCCGCAGACCACCGCGGACGGGGAATTGACCCTTGCCTGGACCCGCTCCAGCACCCTGTGCCTTTGCGGGCTGGCACAGACGGTCGCATTAGGGCAGTACGCAGTAGGCAGTACGCAGTAGGCAGTAAGCAGTAGGCAGTAAGCAGTAGGCAGTAGATAACTTCGTCCGGAGATGTGAGAATTTACCTCTTAGATAGGTCAGGCTGCAAGCAACTGGAGGACCAGGGTCGCGTCAAAGTCCCGTCGGCGGGCCGGCCCCGAAGGGGCCGAAGGTCATTAGCCGTGGGTGAAACCCACGGGAAGCCGCCAAGGGCGGACGAAGTCTTCCTTGCGCACCCCCTTCGGGGCCCATTGAAAAGGGAGACGGTGCTGGCGGGCATAGGCCTCTACCCAGGCTTGATATTGGCGGGTGGGGCGGGCCAAAACCTCCGGGGTGATGGGGGAGAGACCGAGCACATCCCGAAAGTAAAAGACCACATTGCCGGGGCGAGGTAATCCCCGCAGATAGCCGTGGATGACAAGGCGGTCGAAACAGTGATAGAAAAAGACCAGAAGAGAGCCGAAGAGTTTGCCAAGAGTTTCCATCGGTCGTCTCCCTCCGCTCGCTTGATTTGGGAAAACAAGATGATCGGACAGATGACCGATGGAATCAATTTCGACTGCCCACTGTCGACTGTTAACTGTCGACTGTCGACTTGATGAATTTCAAATATTTTTGGCTAGGCAGTAGGCAGAAAGCGGGAGGCGGACAGCTCTTCGTAGCGGCCGGCTTTAGCCGGGCAGCTTGGACAAGAAAGAACTCTCAGGCGGCAACCTGACCACTTGCGATACGTTGAACACAGATGCCTTTTCTCCAGGCTTTGTCTCCGAAATTCAAATTAAAATCCGCGAGCTTGCTTTGATGCTGCGTTATTTCGGAATGGATGAATTGCTTTCGCTCATCAGAAGGAACGACCTCTGCTGCTAGGAATTTGAAAATGACATTGACTTCAGAGAACTCCAGATCGTGTGCCGCCTCGTAGGCGTCATCCAACGTGTTGATGGCCCCTACCAAATCCTTCTTGAGCATTCGTTGCGTTCGCATAACCTTATCCCAGACCTGCTTATCGCATGGGTTTAGGAGCTGTTGGGGAGCCAGCGATTCCCGGACAGCCCGCAGTGTAGTCGCATGCCGCACCTCATCGTTAGATAATCCCTGCCAGAAATCGGAAAGTTCCTGCACATGTGAGAAGAGTCTTGAGAATTGACCATAGATGTCGGCGGCTCTGTACTCGATCTCAATTGCACCCGCAAAGGCGGTGTCCATTGTCTGCCCTGAACCTGAGTCCATCATTCGACATCACCTCGCCTTCTCACTATTTGCGGTTCTCTCCAATTGACGCAGGGGTAACAATGATTAGATTGATCCTCATGATGGCGAATTCCCGACGCAAAGCGCCTCGACTCAAAATGACCCACTGCTAGGTTATCGGCTAAGTCCCAGTTCTCCTTTAAAGGCGGAAAATGAAAGGTTAGGCGAGAACGGAAGGAATGGCTTCCTTAAGCGGAGCGTGGCAGATCTGATGAGGATGTAAAGGCGGGGGCACTCACAGGCCGGAGTTTGAACCCCATTATGCAAGAAATTACGGAGTCTCCTAACCTGTTAACTGGAATTTCCGATTTCAACTTTCCCATCCGCGAAAACGTACAGCAGCGGGCGAAAGACCGTAGCCCACTGCGCAAGAAGCTGTGAAAAAATTGAAAAATCCGGTTTTTCGCGCCTGTAACTAACTGAAAACACAAGGGCCAGAAAAACGAAATCCAATTTTTTCACAGCTTCGCAAGCGGTGGGTAAAATATTCGAGTCGAATTCCCCACAAGCCCCGGAGAGGCGAAAGAACATGGCACACACCTACACGAACCTGCTTACACACGTGATTTTCAGCACCAAGGACCGCGAGCCCCTTGTCACCGCCTCGCTTCACGACGATCTTCTCGCCTACCTGGGCGGCATCGTGCGCCAGCTTGGCGGTGCCCTAAGAGCTGCAAACGCCAGAGCCGACCACGTTCACCTACTCTGCTCGTTGCCGCCGACGGTGGCGACGGCCGACGCTCTGCGGGTGGTGAAGACCAATTCGTCGCGCTGTGTGCACCGCGGTCGGCACTATCCCGGCTTCGACTGGCAAACCGGCTACGGAGCGTTCAGCGTCAGCCAATCCCTGGCGCCTGCCGTGGTGCAATACATTCGCGACCAGGAAAAGCATCACTGCTGCGTGACCTTCCAGGAGGAATTCATCGCCTTTCTCAGGAAGAATGACATCGCCTACGACGAGCATTGAATTTGGTCGTGATTTCTTTCGCCCCTGACGGGGCTGGGGCCGGGTGGGGATGTTCTGTACTTTACCGTGTCATGGTCAAGCCGAATGGTCACTTGCTGCCCCAAACGTCGCGCATAGGGATTGCGTTTGGCTTTCGAGAAGTCGTAATGCTCCCTCATCGTGTCCACCTATTCTCGTACTCTTGTCCTACTATCTGAGTTGACAGAACGAGACGGCGGAATTAGGGTTAAGGACAGGTTCAACGCACCCAAGGGAGAGACGGCGCATGGCCGGAATCCAATTCATCACCGACGAAAAAGGCCGCAAGACGGCGGCAATCATCGACCTCAAGAAGCACCGCGCGCTCTGGGAAGATATCGAGGACGTGCTGGTTTCCCGGTCGCGGCAGCACGAAAAACGTATCCCGCTCGAGAGAGTGAAGGCCGACCTCATTAAAAGCGGAAAACTGCGTGGCTAGCTACCGCGTCGTATTGACATCAACTGCAGAGAAAGAACTCATCGGAACCATCTTTTCCCCGGTGCGCTTCGGCTCCACTCCAGAGATCACTTGGTATGAATTGAAACGCGGGTAGAACAAGGGCAACTGTGAGCTATTAGCTGTCGGCTGTCAGCCGCGTCCTGCCAACTGCCTACCGCGTCCTGCCAACTGCCTACTGCTTTCTGAGGGCTGGCGCAGACAGTCGCTTTGGGGCAGTAGGCAGTAGGCAGAACGCGGGTGGCGGACAGCCTTTCGTAGCGTCCGGCCCCCGCACCAGCGCCTGGCACCTGATACCTGACACCCGGCACCTGACACCTGGCACCTGACACCTGGCACCTGACACCTGGCACCTGACACCTGCCAGCGTGCCGTTCTACAAGCCGACCGAGGTGAGCAATCGTAGCGCGGACCTGTTCGTTAGGTCCGCGGCTTTTTGTTGTCGGTCGAGGACTCCCATAAGTCCCTTCGGGAAATCGCCGACCCCAAAGAACAGGGGTCTGCGCCAGCCCGCGGCTCGATTGCGCTGCTCAGCCTGGCATCCGTGTACTCGCCTGCCATGCTGTCATTCTGAGCGCAGCGGAGCGGAGCGAAGAATCTCGCTCTGGACTTGTCTGCCGAGAAACAGCAGGGCGAGATGCTTGTCCCGCACGGCGGGATCGGCATCACAGTGAGCGGGCGCTCTCCAAGACGCCGGCGCTACCCGCTCCTCACGCTGACGCGTCACCTTCCTTAACCGAACACGTCCCGCAAAGGGGGTGTACGTGCCGCCCGCGCTTGACATGTGGTAGATTAGGGGCTGTGGGCAAGTATGAGGAACTTCATCTTCGGATTCTGTAAGGCAAGTCGGATGCGAACGTCAATTTCGACGAGCTGCGCCACTTCCTCCAATGGTTGGGGTTTGAAGAGCGCACCCGCGGCAGCCACCACATTTTCAGGAGGGACGGCGTCAGGGAGCTGATCAATTTGCAGCGGGAGGGCAGCAAGGCCAAGGTTTATCAAGTGCGTCAGGTGCGCCAGGTCGTCGTGCGCTATGGGCTGGAAGGCGAAAAGGAGTAAACATGCACAAGTATGAGGTCATCATCTATTGGAGCAACGAGGACCAAGTCTTCGTTGCCGAAGTCCCGGAATTGCCGGGTTGCATGGCCCATGGCAACACTCAGGAAGCGGCGCTCGCACACGCCAGTCAGGCCATTCAATTGTGGATCGACACCGCCCAGGAATTCGGGGATTCCATTCCGGAACCGAAGGGCGAACGTCTCATGCTGGCCTAGGTATAAAAGTCCCGGCGGGTGCCGCCGGAAGAGAATGTAGCGCAAGGCTCGCTTTCCAGCCTTGCGGCTTTTGAACCGCGCTGCGATTGTGGTGGCCGGGCGGGCTGGCGCAGACGGTCGCATTAGGGCAGTAGGCAGTGGGGAGTAGGCAGAAAGCGGGAGGCGGACAGCTTTTCGTAGCGGCCGGCCCTCGCAGCAGCACCTGACACCTAGCACCTGACACCTGACACCCGGCACCTGACACCCGCCAGCGTGCCGTACTACAAGCCGACTGATTTTGCCTGTTTCTCGTCACTGGTCACTCGTCACTTGTCACTGCCTTTTCGGTCCCTTCGGGAAATCGCAGACTCGAAAAAACAAGGAGTCTGCGCCAGCCAGCGCTTTACGGGACGGTTCTTTACGTGGTTGGTCCCTTTGTACTGGCGCTGCTGCCGGCGCGTGGCTTTGGCCAGTTTGCGCGGACCTAGCCTCTAGTGCGTTCCACCCCGGCCTGGGGTATACTCGATTCATGCAGGTTACCCTCACACCGCAGGCTGAACAGTTGTTGCGCGCTCCTATGGCTCGGAATCCTGGAAGCACCGCTGCAGAAATCCTCGAGCAAGCACTGGCCGACGGCCGGAAAAGTGATGCGGCAAATGATTCCCTCCGGGAACGGCTTAAGAGCCTGCCTGGCGTTAAGCTGCCTGCCCATTGGCCACCCCAATTTAAACCCCTCGAGCCGCTCGAGGTTGAAGGTGAGTTGCCTTCCGAACGGCTGGTGCGAGAGCGCCGGTGACCCTCCTCTATTTGGACTCCAGCGCTTGACTGAAACGCTATTTCCAGGAGTCGGGCAGTGGCTGGGTGATGCGGCGGTTCGAGGCTGCTCTTAATTGCCCCGGATGAAGAACTTTTGGCCGCGGCCCGGCAGATGGGACTGGCCGTTGAGAACCCGGCAGTCGCAGTATACCCGTAAGGGCAGGCACAGCAGGGCTCGCATTGAGGAAGGGTAGGCTCTGTCCAGCGACGATCTGCTCGCAGCCTAGAGAGCGGTGGTGGCCCATGAACAACCGCAAATTATCAAGAGAAGATGCTCTGCAGCAGTTGGTAATTTGCCGGGCAAAGGGTTGCTGAAGCATTCTTCGGGTCATGGGGTTTTGATTTACGCGATTATTCAGGCCCTCATGACAGCCGTGAACATGGCCGCTATCAATGCCGTGCGTGACGGCGCCGCCGAATTGTGGTAAAAAGCTACTATGGAAGGAGGATAAGAACATGGCAACTCTCGACTGGTCGCAATGCCCTGCCGTGGAGAGCATCCCCGGTAAGCGCAGCGGCGCATGGGTTCTTAAGGGTACCCGGACGCCTTTGGCCACTGTGTTCGAAAACCTTCAGGATATGGGCGTTGACGAGTTGGTGGAAGAATTCGGCGTGACGCGGGAGCAGGTTCAGGCGGTTCTGGAATTCGCGGCGCAGAGCGCAAAAACGCCAAGTCCCCGTCCGTAAATGCTCATTTTGTTTGACAACGGCACGCCTCGCACTCTTTCCCGCTACCTGATCGACCACCATGCAGTCACGGAAGCCCGCGCCCGTGGGTGGGAGGGCTTGGATAACGGCGAATTGCTGAACGAGGCCGAGGCCGCAGGCTTTGAAGTGTTGGTGACGACCGGGAACGACCGTCGGCAGCAGGCTTGTAGCGTTCCCTCCTGCAGGCGGAAGAACGTCCCTTTTGAAGATCGCAGACGCTAGAAAGCGAGCGTCTGCGCCAGCCCGCCTGTCAGTACAGTAATAGCCATCATATAGGTATTATCTGACATAAAGAGCCGCAGACTCTCTGAGAAGTGAGAGTCTACCCGCTTGCGCAAATGAATGGGTCGCGGGAATCTGCGAAAAACCGCGAATCAAATGTTCCGAATGTCCCCACCAGCGTTTTCTTCCCGCAACTGACGAGGTAATACGCTGGCATCTATCGGGTCGGGACGACCAGGGTCGTGGTTTCGTCATGGGCGTTTATCCGATGCTGCTGGACGAAACCTGTTTCTTCCTGGCCGCCGATTTCGACAAAGCAGCGTGGCAGGAGGATGCCGCCGCCGCGGTTTATTGTTGACGGCTGGGCGGGCATCACGTATTCTAATGGCAGGTCACGGAAGTGACCGCCGCCACGCGGAAGCTGGCGGAACTCAAACGGGCTGACCGCCCGGAGGAATCCATGGATTACGATATCAGTGAGCTTTCTCGCCTTTCCGACAAGTTAAATCAGAAATCTGACAAATTGAATTCGGGCATCTGCACAGTGAATGAGAAGCTGGGCAAGCTTAAGCTTGGCATCGAGGTGTGGCTCGAAAATCCGCCGCTCGAGCTTGGTGAGTATTATGAGACGACAGATTTTGACGGCAGGCCCCTCGGCGGCCGTCGGCGGGTCAAGCTGCTCGGTTACGCAAGGGTCGCCCGCAAGTGGCAGCTCGCAGTCAAGGGTGCAATTATGAAGGACACCGGCGAGACAGTCGACGATCTCGAGTACCCAGACCCTGCCAACAATCTCCTGGAGCCACGCCCGGTTGCCCCCTGGCCTCTGCTGGACGCTTCACGCCAAGCTCGGAGCGAGGCCATGGCTCTCGTTCCCCACCTGATCGCGTTGCTGAAGGAGCG
The DNA here is from genome assembly GCA_050008675.1 of Terriglobia bacterium. GTDB lineage: Bacteria > Acidobacteriota > Terriglobia > UBA7540 > UBA7540 > CAVROP01. The sequence continues at coordinate 9,507 of JBEKME010000023.1, read as the reverse complement.
CGCTAAGTCGCTCCTCAAGGCTGTCGAGTCTGCCGAAAAGGCAGCCGAACAACTCTAGCCTCATTGGTTTTCTTCGCGACCTCGGGCGCGGCTGCGCCGACCCGCATCCAGAGGGGCAAGAAGCAAACACCGAACACAGGGAGGTGGCAAATGAACCGGGGGTTGCTGGACGCGGTGGCCGATTTTGTTGAGCACTTCGAGCTCGTCTTCGACGCAGACTGGGAAGTGACGCGGGCGAACATCCGAAACTCCGAATTCCTCATTTCCGACCGGGGGACGTTCGTAGAACCCGGCGTGGAGGATGAGGGTAACAACTGGGGTAACAGGGGGTCACTCCTGGATTCGTATCGGTACCTCAGGGCGCTGCTTGACAATCTCGGCAGAGGGGGGCCGCCTCCTAGCGCCTGCGGCACCGAAAGCCGCCGGAGGACTGCGGGCCTAGAGCTAGACTCTTCGCCGCCCTGCCCTGCGGCGACTGCTGCGCCCGGACGATTCGAGGGTCCCGCAGTGGCGAGGGTGCACCCGCAGGAAATCGTGCAGGGCGACTACATCATGCCGCCCGAGCCCGTTTGCGGGCCTAACGAGCGTGGCTGGCAGTGGTACCGCGAGACCATGAGGCAATCCTGCTTTCGCACGGGCGGGGCAACGTACATCACGCGCACGAGCCGCGACAAAATCCTGTACGTGGGCAGCGGCGGCTGGCGTCGGCCCTTTGCCAGGCACCACAGCAACAGGAGCGGCACGACCGACGTGTGCGGGTACGGCTTTTCTTCCCCGGACGACCGACGGGTAATGGAAGTGCTTGCCATTTCGCCGTCGCGATCGTACGCCAAGATCCTCGAGTCGCTCATCTGCGAAATAGCTCAGCCGCCGCTCAACGCGAAGCGGCGGATACTGCCGCCTGACCGACATTTGTCCGAACGAGACGCGGCCGTGGCATTCTGGAATCGGAACTACGCCTCGCGGTTCGGCGTCAGGGCCCCGTGGCCATACAGTTGGGGGGAGAGCGCCGCGCAAGATGGTGCGCCAAGGAAGTAGGCGGGCTGGCGCAGACCCTGTGGTTTGGGTCTGCGATTTACCGCAGGGTTCTGAAGCAGCCCGACCGCCAGCAGCAGGCTTGTAGCGTTGCCCCCGCAGGCGCAAGAACGTCCCCTCGGGAGATCGCAGACGCTAGAAAGCGAGCGTCTGCGCCAGCTCGCCATGAGCGGGGAGTAATTTTGTTTGTAGTTATACTGAGCGGCGCACAACGATGCGTCCTTCGTCGACGGCGCGACACAGTTCGGTGGGCGGATACATCCCGTAAACGATTGCGAGCCCCAGGATGCAACAGCCGATAGACCAAAAAAGAGAAGAGAGGGCGAACACCCTGAAGAGGCGTACAAGGCCCCAAAGACCCTCATAAAATGTGAGATAGCAGCCAAGACCATACGTGATGAAGCCACCGAAAGCTACGAGTGCTCGAAAAATACCACGCCGGCGCTGAAGTGTCAGCCGCGCATACAGAAAAAGGATTGGCGGCGAGAGAAGAGCGGCGAGGATGACGAGAATCCGACTTAGATCAAACTCCGTTAGAAGTGATACAACGAGAAAGAGTACTACAGTCGCCACCAGAGCGGACACGGGCTTTTGAGAAATTTGCCCCGTTAAGTATGCGAACTGCTCCTCGGTTACGGTACCGGGGATGCCGAGCGCCGCCATCTGTAGTACCTCCTATCAGTTCCCGTAATAAGGTTGACACGCACGGACTACCAGCCTACCGCTGCACCGAGAAAAGCCTACACTTCACCCAAAGCCGCGTATGTGGGATTGGCTGCAGCGCCCGGTTAGGTGACGACCTTGATCTGAGATCATCACCCGAATGCCTTTATATACCTGAGAACGTCGTCTGGCACTGGAAAAGCAACGCCCTCTTGGGCCATCTCCTTAACTATATGGTTAACTACATCATGCCACCTTACGCCGGAAATCTTCGCAACTCGCTGCTCTGTCCTCGTCATGTCATTCGCGAACCCAGCCAAGCCGGAAATACCGACCCCCTCGACTAAACGAACGATGGCGTCGTGTAGTCTGGCAAGCGTCGGAGGGTCGTTGGTGGTCCACTTAATGAACACGCCCAGACGCGTCAAGTTAGCCGCACTGTGTGGTGTGACGCTCGTGTGCGGCATGGGGACATAACCCATCCAGCGCGTCTTGGTGAGGACAAAAACTTGCCCTTCGCTCGTGTCGAGTGCCTTCAAGCATGTGCTCATTCTCGAAGTCTCCTATCATCCGAGCGTCGCGGCGCGGTCATGATTTCCAATGTCCGCGGCTTCGGGGTTGGGCGCCGCGACGCGGGCGCGCGTCGAATCTCGCCGTGTCATGCCCGCCGATGCGGTGTGAAACGGGGACGAGGACCGCGGACATTGGGGGGCATGACCGCGCTACTTGCTGCCTTGCTCCTTCCCCTCTAAGACTTCGGTTCATGCCGCGCCTTCTCCAGACATGAGTATAGCCATGTCTTGTTTTGGTCCGAACTCTCTGATAGCGCCTTCTCGAATGCGACTGCGAATGCAAGTGTTTTTCTCAAACTGATTACATCTCCACCCCCCCATGGGATCGGTGACATGTCACCGTAGATCTTACGGAAACAGGCTTCGTGGGTAATCTTGCAAATTTCCTGTAACGCGCCAAAAAATTTGATGTCCTCGCCCTCGGGGAATGCACCAAGAGGCTTGCCGGATAGAACGGCTGTCCTGTCCATGTGGGCAAGAACTTGTTCCTCGCGGGCCCTATATAGCTCCTAAACTCCTCTGTAATGGCCCGCAATGACTCCAATTCCTTCAGAATGTTCTTATCATCATCAGGCAACGACGTCAGTTTTCTTAGAATCGCCTTATCATTTGGCCAGCAGATGTTTCGAACAAGGCAATCGACCGTGAAGTTTTCGTGGTTGCCGGTCGTTGCGGGGTCAGTAATCTTGGCGCATTCTAAGAGCAGGTATTCCTGCAATATCCTGTTTAGATCAGCGAAGAACCACGATGCTGTTTTTTCCATAAGAGTCTGGCAGGACGGCTGCTTGTCCTCAAAAAGGACTCTGTAGGTGTGTCGCACTCTTACCAGCCAGTGGACATGACCACAAAACCTCTCGACGATCTCCTTTGCTCTTTCATCGGTGTAAGAAATGGTTTTCAATCGGTCACTCATGGCTTGCCTTTCATTTTATAGAACTGCTGGTGCCGACGATCCGGTTCAGGCTATCCTGCATCCTTTGCCACATTTCACGGTCCTGTGAGCCGTCTTCGGAAAACGAGGGACGCCGGCTGGCGCAGAGCGCTAGCTCTGCGTTTGGGCAGTTGCCGTGCTTCAACACCGCAGAGCTTCGCTCTGCGCCAGCCACGAACTAGTGGATGTCCCGTCCTTCTACTTTCGCGCAGATTCAGCACTGCCGGAGAATCAGAAAGGTGTCCGCCAATCCCCGCGCGGCCCGACTACTTTTTCATGCTCCCCGTCCCCTTGCAGTTCGGGTCAGAGCACCTGAGATAGACGCCGAAACGGCCTCGCAAAGCGACCATGGGTTTGCCGCAAGCGGCGCATTTTACATCTGTGCCGACGCGCTCACCCCATCCAATGGACTTGCATGTCGGGCCATCACACGCAGGATAGCGATCGCAACCAAGGAAAAAGCCGTGTGGGCCGGGCACCAAGAGCACCACGGAGCCATCCTTATCACACTTGCGGTCGGTCCGGACAGGTTCGCGTGATCCGGGGGCAACCTCTGTGTCGCTCCCAAAGTTATGGAGCTTGATCAGCTCCTCGCACGTGCTGGCATATGGTAGCCGCCGCATGTGCTCGGTGCTTCTGCCCTCGCTTTGCGAAAGGATATTGAGGCTGCCCTCCCACGCATACTTCCGGTCGATGAACGCGAACTTCTCGTGCAGCCCTCTCCGTTCGACAACCTGTACCCCAATTCGCTTGAGTTCCTCGAACACCATCTCTGCCTGTCTGAACATGTCGCCTTGCTGTTCGCGGAGAGTACGTGTAAAGACTCGGAGTTCTAACCCGTCAGCGAGTTTTGAACGGAACAAGTTGAAAAACTGCTGCGCCCGGGTGGCGGTCAGGAAGGGCGAGACAATGATGATTTCCTTGGTCGACTTGCGCAGGTCCGCGAAAAAAACCGCGTAGAAATTGCGTTCCGTGTAGAGGGTTCCGTCGTTCGGATTAATTCCGTCATCGCGCGGATCAAGCAGCCTCGCCCAGCGCTCGAACTCCGAGCAGAAATAATCGTCAACCACCCTTTTCGAATCCACAACGGTGCCTCGCCCTTGCAGTTGCCCTAAGAGTTGAAGGAGAATAGCACCACGAGGAAGCTTCGAGACTAGGTACTTTACGTTGGCGACTACGGCGATCTGCGCCTTTGGCCGGGTAATGGAAACATTGATAAGCTTGGCGGCCTGGCTCCCCAAATCCACGCCATCAACCAGACCGGATGGCCCGTAACGAGGCATCGGACCTTCGGCGATATCAAAGATGATCATATCCTGTTCCAAGCCTTGAAACTTATGAACGGTGGAAACTTGGAGGCGACGGAGTTGTGGATCGCCGGAGTCTTCCAGAATCATTTTGATCAGGCGTGCGTGTACTGAGTACGGCGAAATGACTCCAACGCTTTCGATCCCCGCTTGGGTGGCCTGCTTGGCGAGTTCCGCCGAAAGCACCGCGCTATACAGGTTGTAGCGCCCGCGTCGTTCGAGGTGGCTGCTCCAGGGGTTTGTCGATGAAACGTCGTAGAGTAGCAGCGGATTGTGGCCGAACGGCGACTTCTCCAGAAGCACATTGATATCATGGAGTGTATCATTACTCAAACAGTCAATGAGCTGCCCTTTGTAGAAGATGCCATTGGAAGTTGCCGAAATCTCCGGATGCATCCGATATTGCCGGCACAGCATTTTCAGACGGGGCTCTTGTTTCTGCTTGTCGACCGCGCTCTGAACGCCGGCTTCATTGAAGATATCCCGGCCGAGCCACTTCTGAGCGATTTGGGTATCGGCGAGACAAATCGGTGGCAACTGGCGGAAGTCGCCCACAATGATTGCTTTCTTCGCTGCTCTTCCTACAGCAAAGTAAAGGCTTGGCATCGGAGCCATGCTCGCTTCGTCCACCACGATAGCGTCAAACTTCTGGTCATCCATCTGCTTCGAAATGGTCGCTTTGGTCAAACTGGTCGCGATCACCTTCGCTTCGCGTAGAATCTTCGATCGCAGAGCCTCAAGCTCCGTTTCCACTGTGCGAATTGCTGCGGTCAATTCCTCAGATTGTTTGGCGCGCTCGCCGAGGCGCGCGGTGAGTCCATCAGCGTCGAGCCCATTTCGAGACAGAAGGACCCGAGCCTCCCGCGCGTGACGCTCTTGGTCGCTTCGGGCGAGTTCCACGGCAGCTCGAAGGTCATCCCGCTTGGCTGTCAGCGCAGAGCTAACCTTAACGGCCACATCCAGTTCACTCTGGGTCTGAGCTGCCGCGACTCGTAGCTTCGCCGGATCCAGGCCAAGAAAAAACCGCTTTAGCCTTCCAGCGGCCTCTGCCGTGGCAATCTTTGCGCTGATTTCCTGTAGCTGCGCCCTGAGATTTCCCCCGCGAGACCGAGCAGTCTCGTGTTCTCGGATGCACTGCTGAACATTGATTTCCAATTCGGTCAGCTTTCGGAGTACTTCCTTCTCTGCGGCTAGCAATGTTTGGACTTCCCGCAGGCTCTTCAATTCAGAATTGACCTTTTGGAGCTTTGCTTGGAGCTCTGCAAGCTGATCTTTGAGGCGCCGTCCCAGGAACTCGGTAATTTTATCCAGGCGGACCATCGCCGGCAGATCTGAATTGGGGCTAGAGGTGCCGTAGCGAACCAGCTTGCCGCTCTGATAATCCTCGGTTGCCTCCAAGAGTCTTGCAGCTTTCTCGATCGCGTTGTCGGTGGCGATGTTGGTATGAGAAACAACAAGAACGCGCAGGTTGCGGCGGAGCAGGGCTGCAATCAGGAACCCAATCGTTTGAGTCTTTCCTGTACCGGGCGGTCCCCATATGAACTGGACATCGCTACCGCAAACAGTACGTATTGCGGTTTCCTGTTCAGCGTTCGGCGGGTGGGAAGAGGGCGGAAGATTCAGCTCTGTGCCATCGGTTTGAGTCGAAACGGGGGCGAGGCCGAAAACCCGCTGACTAAGGGCGGTATCTAACGTGCGCTCTCCCTTCAACACCTCCTCGTAGCGCTTCCGGAGCGCCTCAAGCAGATACGAAAGATCCGTGATGAGCCGAGCCTGGGCGATGGTCTTTCCAAAGTCGTTCTCAATCCCAACTGCTACGTCACTCCCCTGGACAGAAATGATCTGCCCAGGAAACTTTTGGCCACCGACTTCGACCTCTGCAGGAGCGTCATCCATTACAATCAGTGGGCTCTCCGTACTAAAAACGTAAACGAAGAAAGGTCCCTCCCGCCGCACAAATATGCCATTGTGAACCGTGATGATCGAGCCACCACGTCCCTTCTTAATGGCTTGAATTTCCTCCACGAGGGCCTGCATGAATTCGCGGATGAGAGTCTGAACATCCGAGGGCAAGGTACACTGCCCCGTGGGCTCTGAACTTCCAAACTGAGCGGTACGACTGGGGCCGAACGCGCGCCCGCGATGCCTGAGATGGGTAGGGTCCTGAATTGCCATCGTGGCCCTCCGGCGTCCAGAATTATACCTCAGACTTTCCGCAATCGGCCGTTTTGGCTCGATTTTTCTTCGGGGCATGGGGGCACACTTGGGTAATTCTGCGCCCCCAGCGCACACTGTGGGTTGCCCTGACCGGATTCGTAAGCTGTCACGACGCTCGGATGACCGTTGCGGCGTGCGGAAGCTGCGGCCTCGCGAGGTCCACCTGTTTATGCGGGATCGGATGAGGCCGGGACAAGCCCTGGCCATACAAACGGTCGAGTGGTACCATTGTCAACAATAGGGTGTCGCATGACACTAGTGGGTTCTGATTACGGCCCCCCACGAGACTTCTCAGAGAATTGAATTGGCCAGAGCTCGTGAAGCTCGGCCATTGTCAGGAGGATATCGGGAATAGTGGCTGTCTCGGTCCGCTCGAGGTCCGCGATGGCAAGTCTTTGTGCCGCAGGATCGATCTTCAGTTCCTCGAGGAATGACGTGAGGTCTTGAAGGCTACGGAAGCGGTTCGGTTAGGAAGTCTTCAGTTCTCAGTTTTCAGTTATCAGTAAGAACGGGTGGCAAGGCAAACGCTGACAGATGACAGCTAGACCCGAGGCCCGAATCCCGAGTCCCCAACTATTTGGTAAGCATTAACCGAGCTACATGCCGGGGACCCTGCTCTGCTGCGACTCGACTCGTAAGTCAGTTAGATTCAGTACATGCTCCCCTCTGGCGACGCGCCGAGTTACTGCGAAATAAGGGCAGCCGAAAGGCTGTGAACGCTCAGAACGAAGGATTGCCCTATTGCTTTTTCTAGATATTTAATATTAATTAACTTATTCAACGTATCAAATTGTCATTTCTTGCATCTAACAGAATATGCAGGCCAAGAGCGAGCAGGTTTTGAAGGCCGGCGTTGGAAAGAAGGCAGCAGCCATGACACGGTTTTTGAAGTATTCAGCGATTGCCCTTTTGGCGTTTTTAACCTTTGTGCCGGCAGCGTCCGCACAAAGAGGCTATTTCGGAGGGGGCTACATGGGCGGTGGCTTCGGTCCGGGGTTTTATCCGGGGGGGTATTATGGGTACGGCCCCTACTACGGATCGCGTTATTACCCCGTCTCACCGGTGGGCGAAGTCCAGATTTCGACGAAGCAAAAGGGTAATCAAATTTTTGTCGATGGCGGATTCGCAGGCCGCACGGGACAACTAAAAAAGTTCCCATTGCGAACCGGCATGCATACCATCGAATTCCGTGATGCCAAGGGGCAATCGTACTATAAGGAACAGATCGAGGTGATCGCAGGTAAGAAGCTCAAGATCCAACCTGATCGCATCGGTTGACCTTCCCACATCCCACCCCAGCCACGGCCAGTGCGGTTCTGACCGTGGGCTTTTCTCGTGCGCGATGCCCCAGCAACCGAACGTAATCAATCGGGATGGGGCACGCCGCTGAAAATGAGTCTTCAGTTATCAGTTTTCAGTTATCAGTAACAACGGGTGGTAAGGCGAAAGCTGACGGCTAGTCCCGGGCCGGGAATCCCGAGCCCCCAACCCCTAATCCCCCGCTCTTTCCGCACGAGATTCAACTATTCCGGTTGTTGAGCCCCAAGGGGGCGACCCATCCCGCCCTGCGGGACCAGGCCATCGGCCTGGGTTACGCGGCCCAACCCGTTTCAACGCGTGAGCCCTGAAGGGGCGACCCACGATCTTGCTCCAATCCCACACATATCGTTCGCCGCAATCAACCCCGTACGCCTCCAAAAAGTTTCGCTGCTCCTCCTGAAAACTTACCACTCGATGGTGCTCCCCTCGATACCGATTGTGGCGTAGGTTTTAATTGGGGCGCCCCTTCAGGGCTTGAGGTTGTGACCGCTCCTTGATTCCCAGGGCGTTGAAGGTGTGAAAAAATCGCGTTGTGGCGGCGCGTCGTGGGGGTCCCGCAGGCGCGGGATGGTTGCCCGAGGGCGGCCACAAGGGCCGCCCCTACAACGCGGTTTTTTCACAGCTTCGTTGCCCTGGGCTGGGCTGGGTCGCCCCGTTGGGGCTCATAATCGTCCGGCGTGCGTCCTAGCGGCTTCAGACTCCTGAACCCTGACTGCTGCATTTTTTCTCTTGACAGGCGAAGCAAGATAGGCTAGTATAGTGCGTGTCCGCCCTGCGGGTACCCTGGGGCATTGGTGGACGGTCTTTTCGATGCGACGACGCAAATCAGTCCTCAAACGTAACCCAGGAGGTATGAAACCAGCAGAAGAGTCCTCTTATTCAATTGGACAGGAAGTCTGCTTCCTCGGAGGAAGAATTCTTTTTTTTGACGGAGCGACGCGGGAATGTTGTTGAAAACAAAGGACGGCCGTGGAAAACTTTGCGCCGAAGCGGGAATGCATGTGAAAACAAAGGAGATGCGAGCATAAGGCGGGAATATTATTGAAAAGAAAGGGTGTTAGCCGTGATTTCCCACCACGTTGGGACACTTTTGGCGGCAGACGGAAGGGAGGTCCCGCAGGGCGGGCTCGGCGCTACAGCAAGCTGCCAGGTTTCGACACAGGATCGACCAGAAGAGTCCTCTTATTCAATTGGACAGGAAGTCTGCTTCCTTGGAGGAAGAATTCTTTTTTTTACGGATCGACGCGGGAATGTTATTGAAAACAAAGGAAGAGTGTGGAAAGCTCTGGGGTTAAGCGGGAATGTGTATGAAAACAAAGGAGATGCGAGCATAAGGCGGGAATGTTATGTGCGCCCCAACGGCGCGGATCGCCAGTGGGTGGAAGTCCCACCCAGATAGTCGTCGGTAAGTCTGGTAGCTGACAAGCGGCTTAGGCCGGCGACGGGCCGGACCGGGCCGAAG
>JBEKME010000022.1:0-63244 GCA_050008675.1 Terriglobia bacterium | reverse complement strand
GGGTCATTTGCATGGGACCGGCCACGCGCAGCGGCTGTGGTGCCCTGTGCGTAAAGGCGAACATGCCCTGCCGGGGATGTTACGGAGCGGCGCCCAACGTCATCGACCAGGGGGTGAAAATGGTCAGCGCCATCAGCAGTGTGATTGACTCCCAAGATCCGGCTGAAATTGAGTCGATCTTGGATCAGATCGCCGACCCGGTCGGAACCTTCTACCGGTTCAGCGTGCCCAATTCGATACTGCATCGCAAGCAGCCAAGTGCCTAGAGTGGAGGGAGAGATGCGAAAAATCCTGATAGATCCAGTGACGCGGCTGGAAGGCCACGGGAAGATTGCTATCTTCCTCGATGACGACGGCGAGGTCGCGAACACCTATTTTCAGGTGCCGGAGCTGAGGGGTTTCGAGCAGTTCTGTGTGGGGCGCCCGGTGGAGGAAATGCCGCGCATCACGACTCGAATCTGCGGCGTTTGCCCGGAGGCGCACCACATGGCCAGTGTCAAGGCTTGCGACGCCGTATTCCACGTGGAGCCTCCGACCGCCGCCAAGAAGCTTCGCGAACTCCTCTATTCGGCCTTCTTTGTGGGCGACCACACCCTGCACTTCTACGCCCTGGGCGGACCGGATTTCGTTGTGGGTCCCGACGCGCCCCCGGCCGAGCGAAATATTTTGGGCGTGGTGAGAAAAGTAGGTCTCGAAGCCGGACAAAAGGTGATCGAGCTTCGCAAGAGAGCCCAGCGCGTCGTCTCCCTGATTGGCGGGAAAGCTATTCATCCGGTTACGGGCGTCCCCGGCGGCGTGGTCAAACCGCTCAAAGCTGAAGAGCGCGACGAGATTGTGGGACACACGGCTTATTTCCTGGAGTTCGCGAAGTTCACGATCGGCGTTTTCGATCAGGTGGTACGCGGCAACCAAGCCTACGTGGACATGATCCGGAGCGACAGCTATACCCACCGCCTCTACTCCATGGGGACCGTGGACGAGAACAACAAGGGGAACTTCTACGACGGGAAAATCCGCGTGGTGGACCCCGACGGGAACGAATTCGTGAAATTTCCTCCCCGCGATTATCTCCAGGTCCTGGCAGAGCACGTCGAGCCTTGGACGTACCTGAAGTTCCCTTTCTTGAAGCAGGTGGGCTGGAAGGGTTTTGCGGAAGGCAAGGACTCCGGCGTTTACCGCGCCACGCCTCTTTCCCGGCTCAACGCCGCCGATGGTATGGCTACCCCCCTAGCGCAGGAACAGTACGAGGTGATGTACCAGAGGCTGGGCAAACCGGCGCACCAGACGCTGGCCACACACTGGGCTCGGGTCATTGAGCTGCTCTACGCAGCGGAGCGGGCCGCCGAGCTGGCGCGGGACGACGAGATCCTCAGCGACAAAATACGAACCATCCCCACGGCCACTCCCTCGGAGGGCGTAGGTTGCGTCGAGGCGCCCCGTGGGACCCTTTACCATCATTACATCACCGACGAACGGGGCATCCTGCAAAAAGTCAATTTGATCGTGGGCACAACGAACAACCATGCGGCGATTGCAATGTCGATCCGCAAGGCCGCTCATGGCGTGATTCGGCGAGGAGTGGAGATCACGGATGGGGTGCTCAACCGGATCGAGATGGCTTTCCGCGCTTATGACCCCTGCTTCGGCTGCGCCACGCACTCTCTGCCCGGCAAGATGCCGCTGGAAGTACAGGTTTTTGACTCGCATGGAAACTTGCTTAACTCGCGCCGACGCGAGTCCGTATAAGTCTGGAAAAACTGCCATCGTGGGTCTGGGCAACCCATCTCACGGGGATGATGGGGTCGGACCTGTGGTGGCCCGGCATGTGTGCGATCTCCTTCGCGGCAAGGCGAACGTCGATTTCCTCGAGCATGCTGCTTCCGCTTTTAGTCTGGTTGAACGGCTGGTTGGCTATCAGCGAGCGGTGATCGTTGACGCCCTCATCGGTGTGCAGGCAGAGGTGGGGACGGTTAATCAGGTGGAAATTCAGGAACCCTCCAGTTGTTCTTTTTTGAGCTTCCACACAGCGGGCTTCCACGATATCCTAACCTTGGCGCGGATGGTTGGCCTCGAAGTTCCAAGTACGATTGTGGTGTACGGCATCGCGATCAAGGAACCCGAGACCTTTTCTGAGAATCTTAGCGCTGAACTGACTGCCAGACTGCCGCAAATCGTGAAGGCCGTTGCGGCGGAGGAATTGCTCGAGCATTGCAAGCCGGCGGGCGGCACGTAAATTGTGTGGGGTTGGATTTCCAACTCCGAGAATTCACGCCATGTGCAACAAAGGGGGGAATTAAGTACCTCCGGGAAAGCTGCACTGGGGAGAGAAGACAATGGAATCACTAGAGAAGATTTTGAATGAGCACCCGTTTTTCGATGATTTTCCAGAGCACCACCTTGGACTCATAGTCGGATGTGCCTCCAACGTCCGCTTTGAGACCGGACAGTTCATTTTCCATGAGGGTGAAGAGGCCAACACCTTCTATCTCATCCGCCAGGGGAAGGTGGCGCTACAGATATTCTCCGAACGCCGTGGCCCCCTTACTCTACTGACCCTTGGAGAAGGTGAGATTCTGGGATGGTCGTGGCTGTTCCCATCTCACCGATACAAGTTTTCTGCACGGACCCTCGAGCCGACGCGGGCTTTTGCTATCGACGGGCAGTGCTTGCGCGCCAAAGCTGAACAAGACCACGATCTCGGTTACGATCTTCTGAACCGCTGGGCGCCCGTTGTCGAGCGTGCTCTCGAGGCGACGCGGTTACAACTCATCAACGTTTATCAGGACCGATAGGTCGCGTGTGCTGCGGAATCCTGTCCTCCTAATTCGCGGCAGGGCTGGGGGTGGTGTCATGCAGATTCACAAACAAGATGCTTTGAATTATCACAGCCAAGGTCGCAAGGGGAAGATTGAAGTCACGCCGACCAAGCCTTGCTTAACCCAGTGGGATTTGAGCCTCGCCTATACACCGGGGGTGGCCGAACCCTGCCTCGAAATCCAAAAGAACCCCGAGCGGGCATTCGATTACACGGCTAAGGGAAACCTCGTCGCCGTGGTGTCGAACGGCACGGCGGTGCTGGGCCTCGGGAATATCGGCGCACTGGCGGGAAAGCCTGTCATGGAAGGCAAGGGTGTGCTGTTCAAGCGCTTCGCGGACATCGACGTCTTTGACCTTGAGGTGGGTTCGGAGAACCCTGAAGATGTCATCAAGGTGTGCCAACTGATCGAGCCCACGTTCGGGGGCATCAACCTCGAAGACATCAAGGCCCCAGAGTGCTTCTACGTTGAAGAAACGCTGCGCCGGACAATGTCTATTCCGGTCTTCCATGACGACCAGCACGGAACGGCTATTATCTCCGGCGCTGCCCTGTTGAACGCCCTCGAGATCGTGGGGAAGGATATCGAGAAGATCAAGGTGGTTATCAATGGCGCCGGGGCGGCCGGACTTACCTGCGCACAGTACTATATTCGATTGGGGGTAAAGCGAGAAAACCTCATCATTTGCGACATCATGGGTGTCATCTACGAAGGGCTCACCGAGGGCATGAACCCTTACAGGGCCCGCCTCGCCTCCAAGACCACGGCCAGAACCCTGGCTGAGGCCATGAAGGACGCGGACGTCTTCGCAGGACTCTCCGGCCCCAATTGTGTGACGCCGGAAATGGTACGCTCGATGGCTGACCGGCCCATTGTTTTCGCCCTGGCTAATCCGGTGGCGGAGATCAGTTATGAGGCCGCGAAGGCGGCCAGGCCGGACGCCATCATGGCGACGGGGCGGTCCGACTGTCCCAATCAGGTCAATAATGTTCTTGGTTTCCCCTTTATATTCCGCGGCGCCCTGGATGTTCGAGCCCGCGCCATCAACGAGGAAATGAAGATTGCGGCGACTCGCGCCCTCGCAGCTCTAGCGAAGGAAGATGTCCCCGACATGGTGTTGCGCGCCTACGGACTTGGCCGGCTGCACTTCGGTCCGGACTACATCATTCCCAAGCCTTTCGACCCGCGCGTGCTCCTTTCTGAGGCCTCCGCGGTTGCCCAGGCGGCCATGGAGAGTGGAGTGGCGCAGGTGCAAGTTGACATTGAAGAGTACCGCGACCAACTCTCGCGCCGGCTTGGGCGCACCCAAGAAGTCATGTGTGACGTACGTCACAGGGCGAAGGCTGCGCCCAAGCGCATCGTCTTTTCCGAAGGCGAGCACGAGAAGATCATCCGCGCCTGCTACCAGCTTGCCCACCTGAAAATCGCTTATCCGGTGCTGCTGGGACGGCCGATGGTCATCGAGGACAAGTTGCACGAGCTGGAGCTCGGGAAGCTGAGCGCCGACATCATCGAACCGGATCGCTCGCCCAGGCTCGACGCCTACGCCGAGGAACTCTACCGGCTTCGCCAGCGCCGCGGCGTCACGCGCAGCGAGGCGCGCGAGCTGATGGCCAACAACAACTACTTTGGCGCCATGATGGTCCACATGGGCGATGCGGACGGCTTCGTCGCGGGCGTCTCCCAACATTACCCCGACACCATCCGGCCGGCACTTCAAATCATCGCCACTCGCCCCGACGTCCACAAAGTCTCCGGCCTCTACGTTATCGTAACCAAGAAAGACGTGTTTCTCTTTGCCGACACCACCGTCAACATTGAGCCCACCGCCGAGGATTTGGCGGAGGTCGCCCTGCTTTCGGCGGAAGTGGCCGAAAGCTTCGGCATGGAGCCGCACGTGGCGATGCTCTCCTTCTCGAACTTCGGCAGCACGCGCCATCCCTTGACCGAAAAGGTCCGCCGTGCAACCGAACTCGTCAAGCAGCGGAATCCCGAGCTTATGGTGGACGGCGAGATGATGGCGGATACGGCGCTGGTCCCCGAACTTTTGGCGGAGTACCCCTTCTCGACGCTCCGGCAGAGGGCCAATATCCTTGTCTTCCCAAGCCTCGAAGCCGGCAACATCGCCTACAAGCTGATGCTGCGCGTCGGCGGTGCGGAAGCTCTCGGGCCCATCCTGATGGGGCTCTCGAAACCGGTCCACGTGCTGCAACGCGGCTCGACAGTGGAAGAAATCATCGATGTGGCCGCCATAGCCGTAGTTGACGCTCAGAGGAACGTTAAGCAGCTAAGCGTGCCACATTCCGACGTCGCCGCAGCCTGACTTTGGGGAGCTTCGAGATTCGGATCGGATTAAGTCTCCTCTCTCCCCCCTTGGGGGAGGGGACAGGGTGAGGGGGTCGTCCGGTGGGGCATGGAACAGTTACTCCATGACAACGCCCTAGTCACCGAATCAACGCAGCTTCGGATAAGAGCGTCGTGGCTCCCACAAACAGACGTCACACCCGCAAAATGAAGCGAAAGCGCATGTCTTCGCCAAACCATTGAATGTAATTTGTGCCCCAGGCGTTGTTGAAGAGGCTGAAGTGAATGCCTTTGGCCATGTCGGGCTGCGCTTCGGAGTAGTAAATGGGCGACTTTTCCCCAAGTGCCGCGACGGGCGCATCCAAGGTTTCGATCGCGAAGCTCCCTTGCTCGTCTTTGTAGTGGATCCCGTTTGAAACCGCATGCATCTGCCGGTTTCCCCCACGAACAACATCGAACGGAGAAACAAGACGGTCCACTTTTTCAAGCATCCACCCTTGCGGGTCCGGCGCCTGGGGCAGGAAGCTGAGCCACATTGCTTCGGGGAGCCGGTTGGCTGATTTTCCGAACCAAAGGAAATTCACCTCCACCGCCGGCTCTGCATCCGCCAAAAGCAGCTCGAGGTACATCTTCTGCGGCCAGGCGACAAGGCCGGAGCGCTCAGCCTCGGCATCATCGATATGCAACTGGGCGACAATCCGATGCCCCTTTGCGACTTTGCCTGCCCAGCAATCGGCGAGCGTCGGCAACCACACCCGGCTTTGCGCGCCGAATTGTTCGATGTGGGGCTTTCCGAAGTCCATCGGCGCCCACCAAGTCTTGGCGACGATGTAGCTGGCAATAAAGCGATCATAGTCCGCCTGCGAGAGCGTCTGGTAAGTGAACAACGCCAGCGGGCGTTCAGGTGAAGCCCAGTCGCGCCCTGTGCTCTTGGCGCGCAGCCGGCAGATGGCGCCGGTTTTCGAATCGAGTGCGAGCGTGAAGTGGGCTGCTTCAATCTCTGACCCAGCCTGGTGCGGCGCGAGGCCCGCGTGTTCGGGCTCGGCTGGCTGCAAGGCGCGAATGCCTTGGGCGGCCTGGGTACGCAAAGGTTCGGGAAGGTTCGCAATCCCCTCGTCGATATCCTGGCGCTTCTCGGCCCAACTGGTTTCCGCCCACTGGAACTTTGGCTTATCGCGCGCTGCCGCCAGGTCTTTGGGGGTGTAATGGTCATAGTCTTCAAGCCGCTTCGTATCAACGCCCCAGGTATGCTCCGGTGCCAAGAGGAGTCGCCGTAACAACCCCAGATCGGTTGTATCCCCCACACGGAACTTTGCTTGGGCGATCCATTCCCGGCGCAACCGCGACACTTCTCGGTAGCGGGCTACCTTCACCGGGTCGCTGGGCACTCCGTAGATCCATGTATCGCCAATTTCCTGTGTCACTACGGGCAGCTTGCTGCGGTATGGTTCGACCGCTGTGGCGATCTGGCTGAGGTTCGAGGCGGTCACCTTCGCATTGGGGAATTGTTTTCCCAGCTCCGCGTAAATCTCCTTGATTTCATCCACCGAATGGGGACCGCCGTTGTCCCCGCGCATCTCTACGGCCACGGCAAGATCTGAGCCGGGCACCGGCACGACTCCGCCGTAGCCTTTGTGGTGATACATCATCATGATGGAGGCGCCATCCGGATCCTTCCACACAAACAACGACGGCACATCGGGTGGAGTGCTGGCCCCATTGACTCCGATGTTCAAAAGCTTGACACCATTTTCGGCGAGCGGCCCGACTATTCCTCGGGAGTGACCCGGCACGTCGCTCATCTTGGCGGCCGTGGTGGTCCGGCCAAACCGCCGGTCCAGCCACTGTGATAGACCTAATGCGCCCACGATCATGGAGCGATCCAGCATTTCCGTCTCCCAGGAAAAAGGCAAGGCATGCCAAGCCAGATCTCCTCTGGCCACCGCCTGCTCCACGGCCTTGCGTTGTTCGCTCGTTGCTTGTTCGAGGTATTCGTAAAGAAGCCACGATCCCGTCGTCCAGAGGTAGCGGTCTTCGCCGGACTGACGCATGCTGGTTGCGACTTGAATGGCGTGGGGAAAATAGTGGTCGAAGTACTCACGCATCACGCCGGCTTGGGTGTCCGTAAACCCCACGTCCAAATGACACTTGAACATCACCAGCACTCGCTTGATCTCGCCCGCCGGCGTCTGCGCTGGCAGGCCATGTGCCAAGACTGGCTTGCAGGCCAGCGCCCCTCCGGTCACCAGCATACCTTTTATGAATTCTCGCCTTTTCATAATTCCACCTCCGCTTACTTCAATAACAGGTTAAGAGTCTATCGGGGATTTTCGTTCTGTCTTTGCGCGGGCGCGAATCACGAACAGCCTAACGAAGCCCGTTCAAAAACCTTTCCACGATCTCCGAGAATGCCCGTGGCTGCTCATCATACATGAAATGTCCCGCGCCCTTAACCACTTCAAACGAGGAGTTCGGGAAGTATTCAGCATAGAGTCGGTCGGCTTTTTCCGGCTGCAAATCATTATCGCCATGCACCACCAGCACGGGAGCCTTCACGCTCTCGAGGGCTTGGCGATAATCATGCCGCTTTCCCATGCTCATGTACATGGCGTAGACCATCCACCCGCCGTTCTCGTTCATCGCGCTCGCGGCAGGCAGGGTGAGATTCCTGGCGCGCAGAGCAGCTCCGTAATACTTGGGGAATTCGCTGTTGAGTGCCACCAGGTCTGCCTCGCTTTTTGCGAAGATATGGCTGAAGTCGAAGTACCGCTTTCGGAAATCCGCATAGTCATTCTTCAGGTTGGCCGGCAGCAGATTGCCCACCTGCTCGAACAGGTCGCCGTCCTCGGACGGCATCACCACCAAGTTAGCCGGCGCCACCAGAACGAGGGCGTTTACCCTTTGAGGAAATTCTGCGGCATAAAGAGAGGCCAAAAAGCCACCGAAGGAATGCCCGATCAGCACGAGCTTTTCTTCCCCGAGGATCTGGCGAATGCGCTCGATATCCGCGATCTGTGCACCCAGGCCGAGCGTCTTGTCCAGCGTTTTCATGTTCGCGTAGAAGTTGGGAGAAGAGAACCTGTCAATGGGCCTTGTTGACTTCCCGCATCCGCGCTGGTCGTAGTAATTGAACTTGTAGCTGCCTGCCAATGGCTGCAGCCCCGCCCAAGGATGGCGGATTGGGTACCCTGGCCCGCCGTGAACGATCAACACATTCTTCCCAGTTCCCTCTGAGAAATGATAAAGCTTGATGTCCTTCTCAACGTTCCAGAGGCTGTCGACGCCCGACTGCGCCGGCGGCACTATGGAACTACGAAGCCCTTCGCCGCGCCGAACCATTCCGGGTTCGTACATGGGCTTCCCCGTAAAGTAGAAGAAGAGTAGTATCCCTGCCACGATAAAAAAGAGGACGATGGCTAGGATGACTAGAACCATTTTCATTGGCTGCCTCCTTAAATGCGCCTACTGCGGAAATTCCATCTGGATTTCCAGGTTTGTAATAGACGAGAGATCATTCGGCTCGAATTTTGGCACTGGTGTCATTTGGAGCGCAGTCATTCCCGCGAAAGCGGGAATCCACTCCGCAAACCTTTTGAAATGTGCTGTCGTCGGACTGGATTCCCGCTTTCGCGGGAATGACCGGCGGATCGAGTGGATCCCCATTCCAAATGACACCAGTACCGGAATCTTCATTTTGGAATCCCGGCAGGCTGGGATTGTACACCCTGCGGCCTCGTCATGTATCGCTTCAGCAGGTAGCCCATCAGAGTCTCGCTTTCCAGAGACTCTGCGGCGTTTGATCGAGCACGAAGACGAAGGTGGTGAGCAGAAAGCGTAAAGCACGAAACAGAGAACAGAGAGAGCGCGCCAGACGCTTTGCATTCTGACTCCTGACTTCTGACTCCTGACTTCTGCTCTTGCAATCGCTGGTGCGGACAAGCTCATCAGTGTGGTCCCTATTACGAAAACGATTTGGTTGTGGTAGGCTCGCCGTATCGGCGTCGATATAAGTTTTGGGATCGAGCGTTCTTGGGTGGTCGTTCAGACGGATCCCTCGAGGTTCACATGCCTGCGCCAGAAGAAATGTTCAAAATGCGGATTGTTTACACCGTCCCGGGGATGGAGGCGGTTACGGCGCATCGTGATCTTGTTTACAGGACTGCCGGCCAGACGGAACTCAAGATGGACGTTTATTGTCCCGCCGGCATGCGGGAAGGTTCGCGCGCGCCCGTAGTGATGCTGGTCCACGGGGGACCCATTGGCATGCCAATGAGCCCCAAAGATTGGGGGATTTTCATATCTTACGGGGAGTTGCTCTCGGCGTCGGGACTTGTCGCCGTCACTTTCAACCATCGTTTCTATAGCCCCTCGAATCTTCATGAGGCGGCCAGCGACGTCGCCCACGCGATCGATTACGTGCGCGGCAATGCTGGCTCGCTGCATGTGGACAAAGATCGCGTGGGTGTGTGGGCGTTCTCTGGTGGAGGTGTTTTCCTCAGTCTGCCCATGCGCGACCCACCCGAGTTCGTCCGGTGTTTGGTGTCGTACTACGCCATCTTGGACATCCAGTTGCCACCTCCGGGCAAGGAAAGCGAAATTAGTGAAGAAACCCGAAAGGAATTCTCTCCTTTGTTTCACCTCGCGGTGAACCCGCTCAAGATCCCCCCGATTTTCATTGCGCGGGCTGGGCTGGACAACCCGTGGTTGAACGCCACGGTGGACCGATTCATACATGAGGCAATCGCCAGGAATGCGGCACTTGAAATCATCACGCATCCTGGCGGACACCATGGCTTCGACATACTGGATGACGACGCGAGGTCTCGCGCCATCATCCAGAGGACGCTCTTCTTCCTCAAGACCCACCTCGAGGAACGGTAGCTATCGGTTGCCTGAACGCAATAGTGAATGCTGCCTCGGTGGCTTTTGTGCTACCCTGGAGTTGTTACGGGCCGGAAGCGGAGTAAGGAGATTGCCGATGGTGGACGAAAAGCAGCACGCTCACGAGTTAGTCGACCAGTTGCCCTCGTACCAGCTCTCCGCCGTGGTTGGACTACTGGAAGCGATTCTCGATCCCGTCTCGCGCAAGCTGGCCGCAGCGCCCATCGACGATGAGCCGGAGACCGAAGAGGAACGCCGGGCAGTCGAGCGGTCGAAAGAGTGGCTGCGCCAGCGCGGCGGCAAAGGCATCCCTCACACTGAAATACTCCAGGACTTCGGTCTGACGACGGAAGATTTCCACCACATGGCGCATGGCAAAAAAGATTGAGTGGACTGATGCGGCCCGTGCCGATCTGCGCCGCATTGACCGCGAGGCGGCCATGCGGATTCTGGAGGGCTTGGCGCGCTTCCTCTTCACGGAGGAAGGCGACGTGAAGCTGCTGAAGGGATCCGATCCCAGAGAGTACCGGCTGCGTGTCGGCGACTACCGCATCCGTTTTCACGATCTCGGGGACACTCTTCAGATCCTCTCCGTCCGGCATCGCCGCGAAGCATATCGCTAAAGGCCTCATTGCTTGGCTTTTTGTGTTGTTGCCGTCCTCATAGAGGCTCGCGACTTCCACCACAGCCAAACCACCACACCCATCATTCCCAACCACCCCAGGAGCCTTAATACGGCTGCGATTGACGTGTCATGGTCGAGCACTCCAAGTTTTCCAAACGTGAAAGTCCAGTCGTGTTCGACTTAATCGGCGTCGCCCACCGTGAGCAAAGGCAGCTCCTGCCGCCGGGCCTCTGCCATATAGGTCGCGATGTTGAGATAGTTCTCGAAAAAGAAGAAGACCGCAAGAGGCGTGCCTGGGATTTGACGTTGGAATATGAAATATACCGCAACGCGAGTGGGACGAAGAGCTGGAGTAGCGTTCCGCTCATCACCCGGATGGTATGACCAGACCAGCCGAAACTGTGCTTCCTTCGAGCGCACTCCGCTCTGCTATACTGCGCCACCCGCTGAAAGCTTTTGCTTACGCCAGCCCCGGGTCCTACCTGAACGTGATGCCGATGCGAAATGAGAGGTAGTGATTCCCGGGGCCAAAAGAACCATAGGTCCTGACGTAGTCTCGAACCTCCAAGCGGAACGCGGCATGCTCCTTGAACCACAGGTTGATGCCGCCTCCGAAGTTGCCCGCGGGCGCGCCACGACCACCATCACCTGGGGCGTACATCGTGGCGCCACCGAGCACAAATGGATCGACCCGCGCACGCGCCCTGTTACCTCGAAAGTGATAAGACATATCCCCTGAAGGCATCCACGCCTGGTTCTCAACCGACCCCCAATACGCCCATCCGAGCTCGGCGCCCAAGCCAAGTCCCTTGTACAAAAACCCTTCTCCGCCGAAGCCCACCTGCTCAATGGCGGGATGATAGGGATAGCCGGGACTATACAAAGGATTGCCCCACGAGGTACCCAAACCAAAGAAGCCATAACCCTGGCCGTGGTACTGATGGTCAGCATCCTGGGCCGACGCCAACATAGGAACCAAAAGTAATAAAGCCACTCTTGCAATGAGTTTTTTCATGTTTCACCCTTCGGAGAGACTGTTTTCGAAGGAATGTCGCAAGCTCGAACTCCCATTCTTGGCCGCCTATCGGACCGACACGCGAGCTGGCGCACAATGCACAGCGGCGCGCGCTGAGC
This sequence comes from Terriglobia bacterium, assembly GCA_050008675.1. Lineage (GTDB taxonomy): Bacteria > Acidobacteriota > Terriglobia > UBA7540 > UBA7540 > CAVROP01. The sequence goes on along the minus strand of JBEKME010000022.1, from coordinate 51,484 downwards.
GTTTTGGCATGTGCCGCCCGGTTCTACCTGAACGTCATACCGAAGCGAAAGGCGACGAAATGGGTTATTCCGAGAAACTCTTCGTTCCCGATGCCAAAGTTGTCCCGGACCTCGAAGCGAAGCGCAAGGTGTTTTGCCGCCCAGTAGTTGACGCCGCCCCCGAGGTTGAACCCACTCTTTATGCTTCGCTGCCCGAAGTACAGGCTGGGGCCTGCGGTGGCGAAAGGTTCGACCCTGCCCTTCTTGAGGAAGTGGTAGGAAAAATTGATTGACCCCATTCCCATATTTGCTCCATCGGTGCTGTTTGCGTATGCAAGCTCAGCGCCCACGCCCAGCCACTGCGGAACGAGCAACTCTCCGCCAAACCCGATGTTTAGCCCGCCCCTCTGCGGGCCATAACTCGTCACGATCGGGGCAACAAAGAGATACCCCTGTCCATGATTCGGATCGTCAGCGTTCTGTGCCGACGCCAATGCCGGCACCGTGAGCAACAAAGCTACTGCCGCGATGAGTTTTTCCATGTTTCACCTCCTCCGGTGGGATCGATCCTGCGGGAGATCCCAGGCCGGAGTTTCCTTTTTGGCCCTCCAGGAGGTCATCAGCTTTCAAAATGCACACACGTACCCCCGGTTGGCACAGGCCCGATCCTGGCTAGCGCCAGGCGAAGGCCCTGGCACAACTCGAAAACTATGTCGTTGCGTAGTACCTAATAAGTCGGCGCGTGCCGAGCTAAAGCTCAGCGCTCCAACGTCGCGTTAGCTCGCGGACGCCCCAGGAAGTGTCGCAGAAGAATGAGGACCAGTCCGGCTACCCCGAGCAAGATCACGCCTGCCCAGAAATAAAACTGAAAGTTCACCGACAGGTAAGAGTGGGGTGCAACGCCGGGTAGCACGTGGGTGGCCATTAGAAAGTCGCGAAAGTCGCGGGTCTGGCTCCGGTCACCGTTCAGGATGGCGCGCTGGAAAATATACCAGTAGGGCCGATAGGTCAGGTAGATTGTGGCGGAGGAGAGCAACAAACCCACCGCCCCGGCTAAGGTAACCACCGTCGCCACGGGCTTGGCGCGCTGAGCGGCGAGCCCTGCGCCCCGGCGACTGCCGACAACCACGACCGACCCGGCGACCACCACGAGCCCGGAGAAGATGAGCATCATTAGGCCCGAGATCTGCAAAACTGCGGCGTTCCGCCTGGAGACATACCGCCCGAAGACCCATTGCCCGCCCAGCCTTGAGTCCTCTCCCACGGCAGGGGTGAACCTTCCTGCGAGGTAGCCGAAAAGTGCGGCCTCGTCAGGACTCCCTTCCTTCTGGGAAAGCGCTTGGAGTTGCTTGTAGGCTCCTGCCTGAAGACTTGAGCCCATATGGTGTTCAAAATCGGTGTGTCCCTGGGAATCGATGACCAAGCCGAAGCGCGCCACCGCCCAGTATTTTTCAGCCGCTCCCTTCCTGTCGCCTCGGGCTTCGGCCTTCTGCCCCGATTGGAGAAGGGATTCCGCGAACCGCTGGGAATCCAAGAATGCGTAGGCCGGTAGGTCAGCCTCCTCTCCGGACAGCAGTTCATACGGATCGTTGAAGCGGTACCGCGACACCACCCATTGGTCGAGTTCCTTCAGACGGTCCAGATAATCGTCGAACTTCGGAGATGCGAATGCCGCCGCCATGGCGCTCTGCCAAGCCGGGTCCTCTTCCATTTTCTTTCGGAATTCCTTCGGGGGCAGCTTAGATGCTTCGCCCATGTGATCGACTTCAATCGATTGGGCCGCGATCAAGTGAATAAGCGCATTCTGCGGGTCCCAACGCTCAAGTTTTGGCACCCACTGGCTAATCTCCGGAAGGTCGGGATGACGCACTGCCACAACTGGGTAAATCCAAATCAGGGTCGGGTCAAGCCAGACGGCTTCCTCTGCCAGTCGCGCGCATTGGCGGCCATCCCAAAGTCTTGCCGCTGCGAAGGCCAGCCCCTCGGGGTCATGCTGTTTTTCCGCCTGTTTGGAGAGAGCTGTGAGCCCCGGCTGGCCATCCGATGCCGTCACGCGGAATACCTCGTGCCAGACCGCAAGGGAAACTCGGATTCCCTGCCGGAAGGGCGGGGCAGCGAAAAACAAAAGTGCCGCCAGAATGCATCCCGCACCGGTGACCAACACCGCCTTGCGTATGGAAACATCCTTGGCGAAAAGCCCTGCGTCGGAGGGGATGCCCTGCCCGCGGCGGCCCGGAATAAAGAGGGAGGCGAGGGCGCGTTTGGCGAGAACACTCGCACCGCCGAGCGCCCACATCACCGCCGCCCAAGGGCCTTCCACGTGGATGAGCTCGCTGCGCATCGCTTGGCCCCAGTCGCGCGTGTCCGGCGGCGCGATGCGAATCGCGGATTCCAGGAGCACCGTCGCAGCTTGACGGAGATGCGTTTCCAGCATCATTCTCACCCACTACAGAAGGCGGGTTGCCGGACCATCGAGCGCTGGCGCGCTGCGGTCAACTGGGTCCTGGCCAATTCCAATCCATTCGGCGTCAACCGGTACGTGTGCCGGGGCGGTACGCCGTCTTCGGTCGCCACCCAACATGCTTCCAGCAACGAGTGCTTTTCGAGACGCATGAGAATGGGGTAGAGCGTCCCGGACTTCACCCCAGTTTCACGGCTCAGCTCGTAACCATAGCGCCAGTCGGTTGGACGCTCCACGAACCTTTCCAGCACCAGGAGAGTCTCGGGCGATATGCGTGGAATCTTCACGGCTCAAAGTCTATATATGTAGAGTTTGCTTGTCAAGCCTTTTTTAGCCTTTTTTTACCCTGGGTCGGTTTGATATAAGCAAACTCCTTGGGCCTCTGCAACACATCCGCCAGGTGTATACTTGCTGCCGCCCGAGATGCGCAAATTGGAAATCCCGGCTCTGGAAGCTGATACGCAATGTCCGTCATTCGTAGAGGATAACCCCATTGTCTGTCATTCTGAGCCCGTTCGCTGTCATGCTGAGCGAAGCGAAGCATCTCGCTCTGCCCGCTCAGGATGACAGCGAAGGGCTCAGAATGACAGGCGGTGGCCTTTTCTTCTACGAATGACGAACAACCCGTATGAGCAGCCATATCGTTCCTACAGCAGGCTGTCCGCCGTATTTACCTTGGGTGGATGTCTTACACATTTATCGATAAGGATGCAATCAAATGGCAGAGATCCGTACAGCAGGAGAAGTTATGAACAAACGGCCGCTCTCCGCGGCGAGTTCTTTATGGGAGTGTAGTCGGCCTGGGAGCAGAGTGTCTCGAACGTGGGCTTTGATGGTTGCCTTGTGCGGCTTGCTGTTTTGTCTTCCGCCCGCCCAGGCTCAGGAGGGCCAACAGAAGAACCCTTATCAAAGCGAACTGTCGCGGTTACATGCTATGTTCGCGCAGACGCTTCCCGATTGGAAGGCGCACCAGGACAACCTTGCCCATGGCGAAGACCCGAGCTTAAACGATGCTGATTGGTCGCCCTTCCGTATCTCTGAACCGTGGCAAAACGGCCCTGTGTGGTTCCGGCGCTGGGTGGAGATTCCACAGTCGATGGGAGGGTACAACATTCGGGGCCTGCGTGTTCGACTCGATCTGGGCGTGAGTTCGGAGGGCTCCTCGCAGATGCGCGTCTTCTTCAATGGCGCACTCGCGGAGATGGCGGATGAGGACACCCAGCAGCCCATTCTGCTCACCGAAAAGGCCGAGCCCGGCCAGAAGGTCCTGGTGGCCATCAATGTTCCCGCTGCAACAGCTCCGGTGCACATCGCGAGTGCCGATCTCCTGGTTGACTATCCCCCTGGCCGGCCCGATCCAGCCCTCATGTTCGATGAGATCCGGTCAGCGCAGGCAATGATCGCAGGGCTCTCTCGTGGCCAACCGGAGAGAGCGAAACAGCTCGACGACGCCGTCAAAACCCTCGACTTCGCTTCGCTCCAGCGTGGGGATCAGCAGGCTTTTGAGAATTCACTGAAGGCGGCGCAGGAAAAACTGCGCCCCCTCGGTGACTGGGCAAAGCAGTTTTCGGTCCGCGCGGTGGCCAACTCGCACATTGACATGGCCTGGCTCTGGCCCTGGACCGAGACGGTCGAGGTGGTACGGAACACCTTCGGTACGGTACTGCAATTGATGCGTCAATATCCGGGCTTCATCTATGCGCAGTCCGCGGCGCAGGACTATGTCTGGATGGAGGAGAAGTATCCCGACCTGTTCAAGGAGATTCAGCAACGGGTGAAGGAGGGCCGGTGGGAGATTGTGGGAGGCATGTGGGTCGAGCCTGACCTCAACATGCCGTCGGGAGAGTCGCTGGTACGGCAAATCCTGGTCGGCAAGCGTTACTTCCAGCAGAAGTTTGGAGTTGAGGTGAGAATCGGCTGGAATCCCGATTCGTTTGGCTACAATTGGCAGCTCCCGCAAATCTACAAGCGCTCTGGTCTTGATTACTTCGTTACGCAAAAGATGGATTGGAACGACACCACCAAGTTCCCCTACAAGCTCTTCTGGTGGGAATCCCCGGATGGCAGCCGGATCCTTACCTATTTCCCGCACGACTACGTGAATGAAATTCAGCCGCTGCGGATCTCACAAGATGTGGCTGCGTACGTTCCCAAGACGGGCTTGCCTGAAATCATGCATCTTTATGGGATCGGCGACCACGGAGGGGGCCCCACCCGCACCATGCTTGACTCCGCCCAGCGCTGGCAGAACGGGTCCAACATTTTTCCCCAATTGACCTTCGGTACCGCACAGTCCTTTTTCGATGATGTGGAGAAGAATGCCGCGCACCTCGAGATTCCGGTGTGGAACAACGAACTCTACTTCCAGTACCACCGCGGGGTTATGACCACTCAGTCTGAAACCAAGAAAAGGATCCGCCAAAGCGAAGAACTCCTGCTGAATGCTGAAAAGTTTTCTTCTCTGGCCATGCTGGATGGGCAGCCTTATGCCCAGGAAGAGTTGCAAAACGACTGGAAGAAGGTTTTGTTCGACCAGTTCCACGACGTCATGCCGGGTTCAGGAATTGCCATCAACTACGTTGACGCAGCCCGCGATCTGGGCGTGGTGAGATTATCCGGGGACAAGATCCTCCACAGCTCGCTGAAAACTCTCACGGCGCGCGTCAATACTGAGGGAGAGGGCGTTCCTGTGGTTCTCTTCAATCCACTCAGTTGGGCTCGCACGGACGTCACGGAAGCCGAGGCACAGTTCCCGTCGAAACTCCTCCCGGGGGGCGGGATCGAGGTGCGCGACTCGGCCGGGACCGTTCTTCCCTCATCCGTTTTCTCCCGAGACGACATAACACATACCGTGAAGATCAGGTTCCTGGCCAAGTCGGTGCCCGCCATGGGATATGCGGTCTTCCATCTCGTGCCCGTCGCGCAGGCAGCTTCCGCCAGCACCACTTTGAAAGCCAGCGCGGAGGGGATGGAAAATGAATTTGTGCGCCTCAAAGTGGACTCCCAGACCGGGTGCATCACGAGCTTGCTCAACAAGCACGACGGCCACGAAGCCCTGGCGCCAGGAGCCTGTGGCAACCTCCTCCAGACCTTCGTGGACTTGCCGAAGGAATACGATGCATGGAACATCGATGCCAATTTCGAGGACCACATGTGGGATCTGAAGGATGCGGAGGAGGTAAAACTGATTGAGAATACGCCGGTGCGAGCGGTGATTCGAGTGAAGAAGAAGTTTCAGAACTCGGCGTTTGTCCAGGACATCTGCATGTACCCAGGGGTGCCCCGTGTAGACGTCAACATGCAGGCCGACTGGCATGAAAAGCATATCCTGCTGAAGGTCGCATTCCCGGTGAGCGTGCAAAGCAATTACGCCACCTATGAAATTCCTTACGGAAACATCCAGCGGCCGACCACCAGGAACACTCCCGAGGAAAAAGCCATGTTTGAGGTGCCGGCTCTTCGCTGGGGCGACCTCTCCGACACCAGCCACGGGCTCAGCTTGCTGAATGCGAGCAAGTATGGTTACGATGCCAAGGGAAACGTCATCCGCCTGTCCTTGTTGAGATCTCCCGCCTGGCCTGACGCGCACGCCGACGAGGGCTTCCACGAATTTACCTATGCCCTTTATCCCCACACCGGCGACTGGAAAGCCGCGGAAACTGAACGGCGCGGCTTCGAGCTCAACTTCCCACTGATTCCGGTCACCACCGAGCCCCGCCAGGGCGTGCTTCCCGCTTCCCACTCCTTCGGGCAGATCGAACCTGGCAACGTGATTCTAACGGCCGTGAAGAAGGCTGAAGACAACGCCGCGCTGATATTCCGGTTCTTCGAGTTCGAAGGAAAAACCAGCGAAGTTCATCTGCACTTCCCCGAAGCCGCGACCCAAGCCGCACAAGTGAACCTGATGGAAAAGCAGGATGCTCCGCTCTCACTCCAGGACGGCGGGAAGGAAACAACGGTAACTGTCCATCCTTACGAGATCGTGACGGTCAAAGTGTGGTTCGGCAAATCCAGCAGCAGCCAGGCCGGGGGAGGACGATAAAGAAAAAGTTTCCGCCCCCAGGCGGCAAATAGTTTGGCTGCCGCACCACCTACGGGTTTGGGAGAGGCAGCGCCTTGCGTGCTCAGGCAGGCCGGAGCTATATTACCAGTGGGAATCCGGCTCGTTCGGGCTGAATTTGGGCTTCGCAGACCCTGCTGCTCCTGTTTCCCGAAAACGAAAAACCATGTCGTCACCCCCACAGCGCCCGAAGATTTACCACATCACGCATGTGGAGAATCTAATAAAGGTCGTTGATCACGTCCTATGGTCGGACGCCGAGCGGATCCGCCGGGCGCTGGAGTGCACAGCTGTCGGTATGAGTGAAATCAAACGTCGTCGGCTTGAAGAATTGGAGGTAGATTGCCACCCTGGAACGCGAGTTGGCCACTATGTTCCCTTTTACTTTTGCCCTCGCTCCGTCATGCTCTACCTCTTGCATAAAGACAATCACCCCGACCTGGCATATCATGGAGGCCAGCGACCGATTGTGCACCTTCAGGCTGACCTCTACACAGCGCAGGAGTGGGCCGATGCTGCGGGCAGACGCTGGGCTTTCACCAAAGGCAACGCCGGCGCTCGCTACGCGGATTTTTACAATGACACGGCACAGCTCGACAAACTGGACTGGGAAGCAATCGCGAAAACAGACTGGCGAGATCCCGACGTCAAGGAAGGCAAACAAGCCGAGTTCTTGGTCGAAGAATGTTTTCCATGGGAATTGATCGAGCTCATTGGTGTCATCAATGCTGAGGTTGCGCAACGGGTAGTGAATATCATCAACAAGGCGGGTCACCAACCTGACGTGGCGGTAAAGCCTGCATGGTATTATTGAGGAGGACCGCACATGATGATTGAGCCAATGCAGGGCGACATTTTGCAGGCAAAAGCCGATGCTCTTGTCAATAGCGTGAACTGCGTCGGTGTCATGGGTAGAGGTATTGCCCTTCAATTTCGCAAGGCGTTTCCCGAGAACTTCAAAGTTTACGAAGCAGCCTGCAAGCGGCAGGAAGTGTCGCCAGGAAAGATGCTGGTGTTCGAGACCGGCCTGCTGACCGGGCCGCGCTACGTGATCAACTTTCCTTCGAAACGGCACTGGAAGGGAAGGAGCCGTATCGAGGATATCGACGCCGGCCTGCTTGGACTCGTGAAGGAAATCAGGGACCGCGGGATTCGGTCGGTGGCCGTACCCCCTTTGGGTTGTGGACTGGGTGGGCTGGATTGGAATGTGGTCCGGCCCAGGATCATCCGAGCATTCCTCGAGTTACCTGACGTCCGGGTCCTCCTTTTTGAACCAGCAGGGGCTCCGACAGCGGAGAAGATGATCAGAGAGCGCCGTGCGCCGCGCATGACCCCGGGAAGGGCGGTTCTTATTGAGCTGATGGTCAGGTATCTTGCAGCAGTCTTGGACCCATTTGTTTCCCTCCTTGAGATCCACAAATTGATGTACTTCATGCAGGAGACTGGTGAGCCTCTTAAACTCAATTATGAGAAGGGGACATACGGACCGTATGCGAAGAACCTGCGTCATGTGCTGAGTCTGATTGAAGGGCACTTGATTGTTGGATACGGCGACGCCCAGGACAATCCTGAAAGGGCCATTGAACTCCTGCCAGGGGCCGCGGGAATGGCGCGGGGCTTCATCGCGTCGCTTCCGGATACGCGAGCCCGCTTTGACCGAGTGGCCCGTCTGATACACGGATTTGAAACTCCATATGGGATGGAGCTTTTGGCGACTGTGCATTGGGTGCTTACGCATGAGGGGGCACGTTCTGCTGATGATACCATTGCAGCCACGTATAGCTGGAACGAGCGAAAGCGGATGTTTGAGGAAAGGCAAATTCGTCTGGCGTGGCAGGTCTTGACGGATCAGGGATGGGTTGCTTCAACTCTCAATTGATCGGGTCCCAGGTTTTCGGGATTGGCTGCATGCGCAGGTCAATCATGCCCGTGCGAACTGGCTCTTCCCACATGTTTGTGTCCACCAGACAGAGGCGTGGATTCTAGCCGAGGGGCATGCACTCGCGGTGCGACTAGGAGACCCCAATATCAGGCCACATTCCATTGCAGAGTTGAAGAACTTCCAAAATCCTCCTTCCCAACGTCTGAACGAACTCTTCCTACGAATCAAAAAACGGCGCTACAACAAGAAACGTGACGGTACCCCTCTCTTTAAAGCTATGGAGTTCCAGCCCGTCTACAACTCCTGTCAATATTTCCGAGAGTTCTACAACGACTTGAAAGCTGTGGGACAGCGGTAGAGCAAGGTAGCGCATCTATGTCGCACTGGTTAAACCAGTGGCTTGCCATGAACCAGTAAAATCATCCGCTCACTGAGCGCTTTCAGGCACAACGTTCCCGAAAGTCATGGGGACGTCATCATTATCTGTCAGTCTCATTCGCACCGAATTGGTATAGCTCTTTGGAAGGCCGAGGGGAGGCGCAAGGTTTCCCCAGCCCAAATCAGGGTAGCCCCAGAGGTTATCAACACTGAAGATGACCTTGCCCCCTGCCCGCACCCCGGCGCGCACCGCAACCGTGCCCTCGGATTCCGCTCTCAGGCGGAGATTTGTTCCGGACAAGACACACGAAGCGTAGAAGACATCGGTCTTCAGGCTTCTGAAATCGTTGGTCCCACGCCCGCCTACGTCGTTGCTTCCAAAAAGGAAGAAATCGCTCAAGTCTTCCGCCCAGGGATGCGCAGGCTGCGCGCGGTATCTCTCAGTGGGGCCGTTCACCTTCATGGCAACGCCTTGGGGCCTGCCGATGTGGTCGGCCGGGTAGACCGACCAAAGGGAGTTTCTCCGCCAGGCGAGGCGGTCCACATCATTCGAGAGCTCATAGGACACGCCAACTTCACTGGCGTCTTCCGGCAAATCAAAGACCGTGTAGTGGGTGGTGATTAGCCCCGCGCCATCTATTCTGACTTGAAACTCGGTCTTCCCCCGCTCTTCACCGCCGCGGACGGCCATGTACCGTCCGCTGATATCAACCACGGCCTCGTCGGGGGCGGTGGAATAACTGAGCTTGCTCAGCCACCAAGTGGGGAGACTCGAAGCGCCCAAGTTCAGATACGGCCCGCCTTCCAGAAGTCTGCTTCCACGGAAGATTCCCTCCGTGATCAGTCCGGTCTGCCTGCTGAAGGTAATGGTGAAGTCCGGGCCCGCGACGCGGAGGGTGTTGGTATCCGCGATCACCGCCGGGGCGGGACCCTGAACTTTGGGGAAAACCGGGGTCGGCCTGCCCAGCGTCAGATTGAATTCATCAACCAGGATCCTGCTCGGGCGATAGAACTTCAAATTCAGCACGTCACCATTCTGCCAGGCGCGCGCGGGGATGGAGAGCGTTCCTGGCGCGTGGGGCGGGAGGCTGAAGTGGGTGACTGTCCCGGAATCAGGCCCGACGCTCCAGTTGATGGTGAGCTCGTTGAAATCCGTATGGTCAAACCGGTTCTGAATTGGCAGGCTCAGCGGCTTCCCTGTCCCAGGATTGGCGACCGGACTATCACTGATATGGATGGGAGAGTAGGCCTTTTTGGTGAGCCAGTATTCCGGCTTGGGCCTCCTCCATCCGTCCACAATGCCCCATTCCCCGTAACCCACGGGTGAGTCCGGCAGCATGAAAACCTCGTCAATCGACCCCCAGATGGCGCCACCCAGGCAGCCCTCCGAGGCGAAACAGTTATCCCAAAAGCGTCGGAGGCTCTCGCCCCAGAAATCCCGCACGCCGGGGTCTCGCTTCAAGGTCTCAATGTTGTAGCAGGAGACGTGTCCATACTCATCGTTCAGTTTGGGGACACCGGGGCTCTTCAAATCGCCATCGACTTTGGGATAGTGTTCACTCCAGATGTCGTAGCCGGCGGTTCCCGAGGGGACCGTTCCCGGATAACTGAAAATCACCGGCCGGCTTGGGTCCTCGCGCTTCGCATAGGCGTACTCTTTCGCGATGTTTGTTCCCCACCGGCTTTCATTCCCCAGCGACCACATGAGCACCGAGGGGTGACTCCTGTCCCGTTCAATCATCTCTGAGAACTGGGCCATGTAGCGCGAAAGAAAATCGGGGTCGGACTGGCTCCCTGGGCGCGACACGTTCCATTCAGCATCCACGAAGCAGACGGCAGTCTCTTCCTCCACGTACACGCCATAGCGATCACAGGCCTCCAGAAACTTCTCCGAGGGCGGGTAGTGGGAAGTCCTGACGAAATTCAGGTTCGCATCGCGGAACAGCAAGGCGTCCCGCTCGTCAAGCTCGGGAGTAGTCGACCTTCCTCGCAGCGGGTGGACGTCGTGCCGGCAGGCGCCGCGCAGTTTCACTTCCTTGCCGTTGACGTAGAGCTTGTTCCCGCGAATCTCGAGCTTGCGGAAGCCGATCTTCCTTTCCACGGTCTCAACCGCCACGCCATCCACCACCACCCTGGCTTCGAGCGTGTAAAGGTTTGGATGCTCGGCGTCCCATTTCCTGGGGGCAGGCACCGGAATGTCCAGACGGGCTTCGGTTTTCTGCGCTGTAAAGTCAATCGAGCCGGGCCGCAAGCCTACCTCATGGTTATCAGGATCTTTCAATTGAAGTTTCAGGGTGGCCCTTGGGGCTCCATGAAAGGCGAGCGCGGCAGTCACCTGGAGCGTTGCATCGCTATAGGTTGGGTCCAGGTCGGTTTCGAGTTGCAAGCGGGTGGCCTGGGTCGAGGGCAGGGCGAGGAGCTTCACATCCCGCAAAATCCCGCCCATATAGTGCTTGGCGTAATTGCTGCCGTAAGAGATTTCATCCGACCGGTCCGTAACCCCTACGGTGACCCACGCGGCTTGGCCGGGCGTCACATGCTTTGTTATATCGCAATCCCAGGAAGTGAAGCCTCCATGGTGTTCGCGCACCAAGACTCCGTTCACCCACACCCGGGCGCAACTGTAAACGCCATCGAAGCGCAAGATAATTCGTTTGCCCTGGAAGTCGGGGGGAATCAAAACCGACCGCTTATAAGGGTATTCCACGTCCCGGCTGATCCTGAAACCCTGCATCACCAGTTCCCCTGGCACGCTGATCTCTGGCCAGGCAGCGGGGTCGGAACTGTTCAACCAGAATTCCGTGGGCGGAGAAAGGGTGAACTTCCAGGTCCCGTTCAAGCTCAGCACGGCATTCGACACTCCCTCGACTTGCACGGGAAGGGGGACAAGTTGAGGCCGGGGCCATTCCTCTGCCGCCCATGCTGCCGAATAGCATATCAGCCAGACCAAGAGGGCCCCCAGGCAGAGCCCAATCCTGCCGGAATACTCCCTCCTCTTCATCAAGGTAGTCACTCTCTGAGCCGCCCCAGCCTCGCTGAGCGCCCCCATGAGTTCCTCGTACTGCCTCTCCGTGAACCGCTTCATATCGCGCCACCTCCCAGGGTGGGTGATTCTACCCCAGCGCGCTGCCGAGACCAATACCGAGCCCCTGGACCCATCCAAAGAAAAATCGTGCGCTGGAACCCCTCGAGGGGTGTATAGTGTGGGGCTGTTGGGAGCTAAAATGGAAATTCCGGTTCAAATCTTTTGAGACTTTCAAAATACAAATCCCTCTTCATTTGTCTTGGTGTGGTTTTGTGGGCACTCTCCGTCTCCGCTGCCGCGCAGGTCGCTCCCGCTTCCTGGCAAGGCACCGCGCGCGACGCCCGGGGAAACGTCATGGCCGGGGCGCAGGTCGAACTGCATGAAGCCACATCGGGTCGCACCTTCGCCACCACTACAGACGCGCAAGGCGCTTTCAGTTTCCCCGAATTGCTTGCCGGGAATTATACCGTGCGCATCCACTGGCATAACAAGACGACCACGTCGCGTGAGTTGCTGAAAATCCAGCCGGGGGACCACCCGAATTCCTCCGTGCAGGTTGCCGTGGCGGGTGGATGGCTGGTTCTCCAAACGGCGGCAGCGGGAGAGCAGCCGAAGGCGAGCGGTGGGGAAAAACTCTCCAGCCGCGAAGTTTCGGAGTTGCCCCTGAACAAGCGCGACTTCAGTCAACTACTGCTGTTGGCTGCCGGCACCATGACCGATACCAACGGGTCGGCGAATTTCACCCAGCAATTCGCCGTGAACGGCCAGCGCGGTGTCACCGCCATCTTTGCCATGGACGGGGTGGACACGACCGACCCGGAATTGGGTGGCGCCACCTTTACAAACTTCAACGTGGACGCGGTGCAGGAAATCCAGTCGCTTTCGGGGGTGATGCCTGCGGAAATTGGCCACGGTGCTGCCGGCTTCACCAACATCAAAACCAAGGCAGGGACGAATCTGCTTCACGGCTCGGTTTTTGAATTCGTGCGCAACTCGGACTTGGATGCGCGTAATTTCTTCGATGAGCGAACCTTGGCCGACCCTGGCCGCATCCCCCCCTTCCGGCGTAATGAATTCGGCTTCACGCTGGGTGGGCCGGTCACGCTGCCGGGAATTTACCAGGGCCGCGATCGCACCTTTTTCTTCGGGCAGTATCAAGGTTTCCGCCAGGTGTTGGGGACCACGCAGGTGCTCTCCATGCCTACCCAGGCTGAGCGGCAGGGCGAGGACACGACGGCGTTCCCCGGTGACACGCTCTTCGTACCTGTAAATCCGCAAATCGCACCCATTCTGGCGGGCTATCCATTGCCCAACAATCCTCAAGGGTCCTTTGGACCGCGGACCTACGCCACCTCCTCCAAGGTTTCGACGGACACCAACCAGTTTTCCGTACGCATTGACCATCGCATTTCCGACCAGGGCCAGCTTTTTGTGCGCTTCAACCTCGACAACACAACCGGTCCGCTGACCAATCCCGACCAGTCGGCCATCGATCCGAGTTTTGCGGTCTCTTTCCATGACCACCAGCGCAACGCGGCGCTGAGCTACACCCGCACCATCTCGCCGCACTTCACTTCCGAGACCTCACTCGGGTACATTCGCAGCACGCCGACCTTTATCTCTCCCAATCACACCCAGCCTGCCATGGTGTTTGCCGACAGTCTTTACGAGCCTTTCAACTCGGCTGCCGGGACCGCCACGGGCCCTTACGGAAATCTCTATCAGCTTCGGCAGAATTTCACCTACGCGCGGAGGACTCACACGCTGAAATTCGGCGTGGAGATTCGCCTTAACCGCGATGCGACCATCTTTGGAGTGAATCCTGACGGCACGTACACCTTTGGTGGTGGGCCCGCGTATGCCCCGGTCGATATTCCCTCGGCAAGTGGCCGGCACGATATCCAGGCGGGCGAACTACTCCCCGACTCCCTGACCGGATTCCTCACCGCCTCCCCGTTCTCGTACAACACGTCGTTGGCGGCAGCCTTCACCCCGATCGGCGATCACTTTGACGAGGTCAGCATCCGCCGCGAGGCTTATAACTTTTATTTCCAGGACGCCTGGAAGGTCACGCCGCGATTCGCCCTCACTTACGGCTTGCGTTACGAAGTGAACAGCCTCATTCACGAAGCCCACAAGCGCACAGGGGGCTTCGAAATCGTAGGTCAGAGTGGCCAGCCGGCGCCGGCCTGGGAACCCGGCGCCCGGGAGATTTACCGCGTGGATCCGAAGTCGCCTTACCCGTTAGACCTGGGTGGGTGGGGGCCACGAGTTTCCGCGGAGTGGCGGGCCACAGACCACACGGTGCTGCGCGCGGGCGGCGGAATCACCACCATCCTCCCCAATCTCTGGTTTGATAATTTCCTCACCGGCGGGTTCCCTTTCTTGATCAATCCCGATCTCACCGCCCTGCCGGGCGTTCCGGTGCCCTTTCATAATGCTGTTACGAGCTTTCAAATACCACCCCTCTACACCACCTCGGGCCAGTTGGTGTATCCCACGGGCCGCACGAGCGATGTCGCGCCAAACACCCAGATCGACGTGCCGCGCTACCAGGCTGATTTCTCTGCACTCACCCCCGGCGACCAGCCGCAGCCACTCTCCGTGTTTGGGATGGCCCGGACTTTTCGCAACGGTTACATGGGCAACTATACGGCGGGGTTTGAACAAACGTTTAAGGATGTGGTTCTCAGCGCCGCCTATGTGGCAACCGTGGGTGTACATCTTGCCAGCATCATCAGCCCCAACAGTTATGCCGGCGCCTCTCCCCAGTTCGCACGCTTCACGGACTTCAATTCCTCCGGCCAGATCACGGGCGGGTACGGTCCGGAGTTCCTCATAGGGACGCCTTCCCACTCTACCTATCACGCCTTGCAGATTTCCGCCACCAAGAGCTCCTCGCGCCTGGGGCTGGGTTTTCAATCCAGCTACACTCTCGGCAAAGGGCTCGACGATACGAGTGCCGTCGCGGTGAATACCGGCGGAGCGCCTACGGGAACTGTTATCCAGGCTTCTTATCAAGACCCGTGGAACCCTGGGGCTGACAAAGGTCCCTCAACCTTTGACATCGCACAGGTATTCACGACGAGCGCCATCCAGGCGCTGCCTTTCGACCGTGTGAGCTTTCTCCACCCCCTGGGAACGAGGCTCACCTCGGGCTGGCAGGTACTGAACATCACCACCCTCACCAGCGGCTCGCCGTTTACGGTTTATTCCGGGATTCAACAGACCGGCGTGGGCTCGGCGGGCGGTGACCGACCTGATCAGATCGCGGCGCCGCATTTCTCCACCCGCCGCACGGTTCGGGAAGACTACTTTGGCCGGGGCGACAACAACCCCTCTTTCTTTTCCATCCCCATTGACGTTCCTGGCGGCACCGGGCCCAACCGGGGCCGCTTCGGAACCTTGGGACGAGACACTTTCCGGGGCCCGAGCTTTTACAACCTCGACATGGCTTTGATCAAAGACACCGCCTTTGGCAGCCGCGCGAACTCGGAGCCCGCAACCCTGGAGTTCCGCGCCGAGTTCTTTAACGCCTTCAACCTGACCACCTTCGGACTGCCCGTGAACATCTTGCGCGGGTCGGGCTTCGGGGTCATCAACCATACCGCTGGGACTTCCCGCCAGATTCAGTTCTCGCTGAAGTTGATCTATTGATTGTTCGCCAACGTCGCGTGCGGATTCCGAGACGCTCCGGCAGGGTTGCAAAAAGCAGACGCGCCGCTATAATGAATGGACTCGCGTTCCGAGGGCGACTGCGACATGTTCAAGGTCTCGGCCATTCTCACCTACCATTCGATCGACCATTCGGGCAGCGTCATTTCCACGTCTCCAGCGGTCTTCGAGCGCCAGATGGAGGCGCTGGCGGCATGCGGGGTTCCGGTGGTGCCCCTCGATCGCGTGACGGAGGTTCGCCCCTCGCTCGCCCTCACCTTCGACGATGGCTATGCGAGCTTCGCCGAACTGGCCGTGCCTCTGCTGCTGCGGTACCAGTTTCCGGCCACCGTGTTCGTAGTCAGCGGGCACTGCGGCGGTAGCAACGCCTGGTCGCAGCCGCCGTTTCCCAGTCTGAAGATGATGAGCTGGAAGACGCTTTCCGGCTTGCCGGGGGACTTGGTGAGCTTGGGAGCGCATACCATTTCGCATCTCAATCTAACAACGCTTGCAGGCCCACACGCAGCCGAGGAAATCCACGGCTCGCGCGCCGCGCTGGAGGACCGTACAGGGAGAGCCGTCCCCTTCTTCGCCTACCCCTACGGCGCCTCCAATGCCGCGGTGCGCGGGCAAGTCCGCAACGGTTTCCGGATGGCCTGCGGAACCACGTTGCGCTTCTTGTCCGAGGTGGAAGACGCCTGCGATCTGCCGCGCATCGACTCGTTCTATCTGTGCGAGACTGATCGGTTCCGGAAGTTTGTGTCCGGGCGGGCCCGCGGTTACCTTCTGCTGCGGCGGTTCCTGCGCGGGTGGCGTAGCGGGATGACACAGTGCGTCCACTGAGCTTCCTGCACATTTCGACTTTCTATTCGCCGCACATTATTGGGGGCGACGCAGTGTACGTGTCGCGGTTGTGCAACGCCCTGGCCGCCCGGGGCCACCACGTCGAGATAGTCCACTGCCTGGACTCGTCTGACCTGCTTCGTTCGGGCGCCCCGCCGCTGGCGCTCGAGCCACGCGAAGGAGTTACGGTTCACTCCCTGCGTAGCGGATGGAAGTGGGTCTCGCCCTTGCTCTCGCAGCAGACGGGTTTACCGCTGCTGAAGCGCCGCGCCCTGGAGCGCGTCGTGGCGGGCCGCCGCTTTGACGTCGTCCATTTCCACAACATCTCGCTGTTCGGCCCAGCGGTCCTGCGGTTGAGCGTCGGGGACGGGCACACCTTGAAGGTCTACTCGGCTCACGAGTACTGGCTGGTCTGTCCCACGCACAGCCTATACAAGTACAACGCCGGCCCTTGCGTGAGGCCGTCGTGCCTGGCCTGCCAGCTCTGGGCCAAGCGTCCGCCGCAGTGGTGGCGCTATACCCGCCTGCTTGAGGATTGCTGCCGGGAGGTGGACCTGTTCATCGCCCCCACCCGGTTCGTCACACGACTGCACCAGCAGAGGGGTTTTCCCCGGCCTTTTGCCGATCTGCCGTTGTTCTCCGACGATCCACCGGTCGCCTCCCAAGCAAGTCCGCCCCTGCATCCACGACCGTATTTCCTGTTCGTCGGTCGGCTGGAACCACTGAAGGGCGTGGAATCGTTGTTGCGCGTTTGGCGCGACTTCGAGGATGCCGACTTGGTCCTGGCCGGGATCGGAAGCGACGAGCGCCGCTTGCGGAGCATGGCGGAGGGCAACCCGAGAGTGCGGTTTCTTGGCCGTCTGCCGTTTCAGGGACTGTCTCCGTGGTACCGTCAGGCGCTGGCCCTGGTCGTCCCCACCGCCACTTACGAAATGTTCGGCACGGTGATCGTCGAGGCATTCTCTCACGGCACGCCCGTAATTGCGCGCGACATTGGCGGCATGGCTGAAGTCGTCGAGCAGAGCCATGCCGGTCTCTTGTTCCGAACCGACGAGGATCTGGTCCTTTCGCTGCGACGGCTCGCATCGTCGTCCGAACTGCGGCGGGAATTCGCGGAGAACGGGCTGGCCGCCTGGCGCGAGCGCTGGAGCGCAGAGGCTCATCTGAACAGGTACTTCGAGCTTCTGGAGGAGACGGCCCACCGGAAGATCGGCTCAGTGCCGTGGCGAACATGAGCGATACGCTGAGAGGCTTGATCGAAACGCAAGCCCGCGAGCGGCCGGACGCCCCGGCGCTGCTGGGGCCCGGCCGGGTTCCTCTGTCGTATGCGCAATTGCTCACCCAGGTCGATTGCACGGTGGGCGCCCTCCGCCAGTTCGGGATCTGCCGGGGAGACCGGGTCGCCGTCGTCCTCCCCAATGGCGCCGAGATGGCTGCCGCCTTCCTCGCGATTGCCGCCGGGGCAGCCTGCGCGCCGCTCAACCCGGGCTATCGTCTCGAGGAGTACGGCTTCTACCTCTCCGATCTCAATGCCAGGGCTTTGGTCCTGCCCGCAAGCGTCGAATCGCCCGCGCGCAGGTGCGCCTTGGAACGCGGTATCCCCATTCTGGAACTCCCCGTAGGCCAAGCTTCAGCTTGCCCAGCCGACGGTTTTTCCCAGCCCGACGACATCGCGCTGCTCCTCCACACTTCGGGGACAACGTCTCGTCCCAAGATCGTTCCGCTCACTCAAGCCAACTTGTGCGCCTCGGCGTTCCACATCCAAATCGCGCTGCAACTCACGCCTGCCGACCGGTGCCTGAACGTGATGCCGCTGTTTCACATTCACGGGCTGGCGGGCGCGCTGCTTTCTTCGCTCGCCTGCGGCGCTAGCGTGGTGTGCACGCCCGGCTTCGAGGCGGCGAGGTTCTTCGAATGGCTGGCGCGGTTTCGCCCCACCTGGTACACCGCGGTGCCGACCATGCACCAGGCGCTGTTGAGCGAGGCCGCGCGGCATTTAGAAACCCTTGCCGCCGCGCCGCTCCGGCTGATCCGCTCCTGTTCGGCACCGCTCCCGCCGCAGGTGATGGCGGAGCTGGAGCGGGTGTTCAACGCGCCGGTCATCGAGTCCTACGGGATGACCGAGGCGTCGCACCAGATGACCAGCAATCCGCTGCCGCCGCGAAAACGCAAACCGGGATCGGTGGGCATAGCCGCCGGCCCCGAGGTGGTGATCCTGGGCCCCGATTGGAGTGTCCTGCCGGTAGGCACGTGCGGAGAAGTCGCGGTTCGCGGGCCCAACGTCACTCCGGGCTATGAAAACAACCCGGAAGCCAACGCAGCGGCCTTCGCTGGCGGCTGGTTTCGCACCGGCGACCAGGGCTACGTCGACGAGGAGGGTTATCTCTCCCTGACCGGACGGTTGAAAGAGATCATTAACCGAGGGGGAGAGAAAATCTCGCCAAGGGAGATCGACGAAGCGCTGCTCGATCATCCCGCGGTGGCCCAGGCGCTGGCCTTTGCGATTTCGCATCCTACGCTGGGGGAAGACGTCGGGGCGGCGGTCGTGCTTCGCGAAGGCAGGGTGGCGAGCCAGCCGGAGCTGCGGGCTTTTGCGGCACAACGGCTGGCGGATTTCAAGGTCCCGCGAACAGTCGTGCTGCTCGATGAGATCCCCAAGGGGCCGACGGGCAAGCCTCAGCGCATCGGTCTCGCGGAGCGGCTCGGCCTGGGAGTTGCGCAAGGCGACGCCGCCAGCCCGCCGCCACGCACCGAAGCCGAAAAGCGGCTGGCCCAGATTTGGAGTTCCGTGCTGAGATGCGGACGGGTCGGCGTGTGTGAAGATTTCTTCGCCGTCGGCGGGGATTCACTTGGGGTTGTGGTGCTTCTGGCCCAGATCGAGGCAGCGTTTGGAAAGAGGTTGCCGCTGGCCGCATTCCTCCAAAATCCCACCATCGAAGGGCTGGCCCGGAGCCTTGCCGAGGACAAAGGAACGGCGAGCGAGTCTTCCCTGGTGGAGCTACAGCCCTCCGGTGAACGGTGCCCGCTGTTCTGTGTCCCGGCCTCTGCCGGGACGGCGTTGCTGTACCGCGAACTCGCCCGACAACTCGCTCCCGACCAACCGGTCTACGGCCTTCAGTCCGCGGGCCTCGACGGCCAGCAAGCTCCGCTCACCACCGTGACACAAATGGCCGCGCACTATGTCGAAGCGATCAAAGCCGCGCGGCCTGAAGGACCCTATTTACTGCTGGGATACTGCCTGGGCGGGTCCATCGCCCTGGAGATGGCGGTGCAACTTCAGGAGCGCCGAGACGCGGTCGCCTTCCTCGGGATTGTCAGTACCGAAGGGGCGGCCCCCGAGCCGCGATCCCTGCACGAGCATCTTCAATACCACTGGCCGAGACTCAGCGGGCCGTATTTTGCGGAGCGCCTTCGATACCGCTGGCAGCGCGTCCTCCAGACAGGCGCGGATCTGCTGTGCCCGCTATGGCTGGCTTGCGGGCGCCCCCTGCCGCAGGTCTTGTTGCGGCAGCGAGTCCAGGGGATCAACCACCGCGCTGGTCTGGCCTGGCAGTCGCGCGCTTTCCGAGGTCGCATCACGTACTTTCAGGGCCAGGACGACCCGCGCGCGGAGCCAGCGAGCTTCTGGGGGCAACTCGCCAGCGAGGGCGTCGAACTGGTGACGGTGCCCGGCAGGGGCGAAGGGATCTTCGGGAAACCGTGCGCGGCCGGGCTCGCCGCAGCATTGCGAAAGTCCGTTCAGACTTCAACCCCTCCGGCCAGGCGCGAGCCACGAGAATAGACCACGGAATGGCGCTCCGTGATCTGCCCGCGTCGGAGACACCAAGAATGCCCTGCGAGTTCAATTGCTCGACGCTGCCGACAGGGCGGTGTAGGCTCGCACCGTGAAGCTAATGACCCTCACCGAGGCGCAAATCTTTTCAAACTGACCCACTACCCAGACTTCATGTCTCTTGACAAACGCAACAAGATAGGCTAGAGTAGTGAGTTGAGGTTATGCCGGGGGTCATGGCCGCCAGGGAACACTTTGTTGCCGTGCTGCCCGGATGCCCTAAGCCGCTCTGGAGGACATGCCAAGTGCGGCGAAAAGCCCGGAAGGATTCCTGCTCTGTCCGCGCCGGTGAGAAAGAGCAGCAGTTCTGCCGGTTTGATGAGCAGCAGCCCCATGGGCGGGGACGCGGTAAAAAACTCTATAGAAGTTTCTAAATTCTTTGCTATTCTCGCTTTTTCTTGTTCGCGTTGTGAGCGCCACTCGTTGCTCGGTTCATGTCCGTGGAGAGAACTGTCCGAGGCTTTCGCCCTGCGAGCTTCACTTGGCTTGGCCTATCGAGATGACTTGGCCGGTCCGATAGAGAGCCGCCAAGGCACACGAGCATCGCGACGAACGCTGGAGATACTATCCCCTCTTCTTCCAGTTCCCGTTGACGGCGCGGGAGGCTCATCTCTTGGCCTGACCAAAGTCGTAAGGCGAGAACTCGACCCTGCGAGACTGCGCATTGTCCTCCGCAGCTAACCATGATGTGTGTCCGGCCTCCAAAAACAATGACGACTGCTGACCGCTAAACCGGCAGAACTGATGCTCTTTTAGACCGGTGCGGACAGTTTCTCTCGTTCTTTCTCCCATGTGTGCCACACCGCGTCTTCAATTCGATGGAGTTCATCGTCTTTGATTTCAGCGAATGTCGGCCTTTTCCCACGCGACAGCTTTCCGTGGTTTTGCAGAATGAGGCGAACGAGTAAGGATGCACGGCGGTCCGGCATGTCCACAATTTCAAGGGCTTTTCGCATGGCAGCGTCGAATACAACTAGGAATCCTATTTCCTCTCCAAGGTCTCGCCGAATCGTCTCCTCGATGCAGTGATAGAGATATTCGGCGTGAGGAGTAGCGTCGAAGAAGCGATACAGGCTTGCCGTTTCGTTATGAACGGCCATGCGACCTTCCGCGTCCAAATCATAGCTGATAAATGGGAGCACTGAAGATGAGTATCGCTCCAGGACTCGGTCGTAGGCTTCCCGTTCTCGGAGCATTGCTGCCGAGACCGGGAAAAGAACTCTTGGCGGAGTGAATCCCAGCTTTGTCAGGATATGGTGTACGAGGAAACGATGAATCCGGCCATTTCCGTCATCAAAGGGATGGAGAAATACAAACCCGAAGGCAGCGGCGGCGGCGGCGACAACTGCGTCAGTCACATCAGCCGTCTCAAGGCGGTGGGTCATCTGCATCCATGCAGCCATCAGACCGGGAATATCTTCGGCCTTCGGGCAAACAAAATGCACGTCCTCCGTGTAGTCGGAAAGCGTTTGAGAAACATAGTTTTGCGTTGTGCGCCAATCGCTCTGTGCGTAGCGAGGGTCTACGATAGCGTTCTGGAGGCGCACGAATGCTTCCTTGCTACCGGCGTCGAACGCTGAAGCATTTTCCAAGGCGGCGACGAAGCGTGCAGTACGGTCCCTGTTCGGTACCTCGCCTTCGATTGCGAAAGAGGATTTCGTTTCTTTTGCGAACAGGTAGTGGACGGCCCGAGTAAGGATTGCCGGGTCGCACTCCTCGACGATACTGCGTGCCTCTTTTGCCAGGTCTTTCGCCATAAAACTCTTCAAGGTTTCCGTCCGGCGGACCAATGGACAGTAGAAACGATTTCCTAACAAGTTGTCGTTGACCCTCTGGCGACGGACCTGAACTTTTGCTCCGGTGACGTGCAAATCGGAATCGAGCAGGTCTATATAGGATGCGGGGCCTATCTCTGGGATGTCGAGCGTCTTCCCGGTCAGCAACTCGAACAGGTACCAAGCGCGGCGCGTGAATATGCCGGTCGGTTCAGAGCGAATCCAGTTTTCGAACTCGCTGATGTTGAGTGCGTCAAAGACAGCGGCAAGCGTCGAAAGGTCAATGGGTTCATATCGCATGGCAAATCGGAGATTACCAGTTACACCGATGGGGAGGTAGCCTTTGGGGTATTGTTCGAGAACCGTGCCATCTGTGACGGTTGTTCTTCTTGCCCCTGAAATGACCTCGGACCGGACTATGGGCAAAGGTACCTTGAGGTTAAACTCCTCTATCAGACCATGAAGGCCTACAACTTTGGGTGCGTCCTTGGGTGTGAGAATCTTCTCGGCCATGTGAAAATCTTCTCCTATAGGTTATTGTATGTGAAATCATTCTCCAGACCACATTAGACAACAAAATCACACTTTATGCTATGAAATCTTTCTCAAAACCACAATACGGTTCGAAATCGCTCTCGAAAGACAAGGGCCAGAGCCCGCCCCCCCTATACACCGGGTAAGAGCGACGGCGTGTAAAGGAATGGCGCAACTCAGCACCGTGCATGAGCCGCAATCTCGTTTTCGATGGCAAGATAGGAATCGCTGCCGTGGGCACCGAGGCCGGGGCTCGGGGAGCGGCGCTACCGAGTGGCCTCTAGGAACACTGACGCGCTGTATGGCATCGGACTGCCAATTCCAAGCTGCTCGGCGGGTGGCGCATACGTCACGACAAAAACCCTCGGGACGTATGCGCCACCCGCGTTGTAGTTGACATTTGGCGATACCACCCAATAGCGTCTTTCTTGTTCACCGATTTTGGCGTTCATGTTTTCCCCACTCTGGAACCCGTAGTAATTCAGAAGCCTGCAAACTCATCGTTGACGACGCCCTCGATCAAGGTCACTTCTTCATCGCGCAGTTTCTTGAACTCGCCCTCACGGCGATTTTTGGACAGAATTCCATTGTTCTGTCTGATGAACATCACCAGGTTTTCAGCAACCCTGTCCGGCATTTCGACCGCATCCATGATGCGGCGGATCGCTTCGTCGTGACGGCGCAGATAGTCGATCTCGCGCGGCAGATCCTGCTCAACGGTGCGTCTAACGCACGCATACAGAAACTCCGCCGCCTCCGTACAATCGAAATAGCGGTAGAGATCGGCGGTCTCGTTGAGTACCTCAACGTTGCGCTCAGGTGTGGACCGCCACTCGATGAAGGGCATCAGCGGGCCGGAATGGGCCTGCAAAGTTGCGCCGTAATCATCAATGCGGTCCAGCATCACGGACGAAACCGGGAAGACCATGCCCGGCGGCGTAAACTTTCGTTCGGCGAGGACGTGATGGATCAGGCAACGGTGCATACGGCCGTTCCCATCCTGGAAAGGATGGACATAGACAAACCCGAAGGCGGTTGCGGCTGCCTTCAGTACCGGGTCGACGCCATCGTCGCGCATGCGGTCGTTCGCCTCCAGCAAGCCGCCCATGAGATCGTCCAGATTATCAGGGCGTGCTCCGATGAATTCCGGGAGCGGATCGCCATAGTGGTCCCGTTCGCCTAAAAAGACCCCGTCGGGACGCAGGCCTGAGCGTATGAATCGCGTGTCCTCAATGAGGACGCGCTGAAGGCGAATGATTTCATCAAGCGTGAGCGGGTTCTTGCCGGCTTGCAGGACTGCGCGGCCCCATCTCTCCAGCCGGTTGCGCGGCGGACGCTCCCCCTCGATCTCGAAGCTGGCCCGGCTGTCGGCCAGCAGCATGAAGCTGGCGGCGCGCGCAACCAGATGGGCTCCTGTGCGCCCCACGGTGTCCCGTGCCTTGGCGGCAAGGTCGAGTGCCAGGAATTCCGTGAGCGCTTTGGTGCGCCGGATGACCGGACAGAAACGGCCGGTACCCAAGAGATTGTCGCGCACGCGATGGCGCTTCGAAAGGCGCGGTTTGCCGGTGAAGTACGCGTCTGGTTCGAGCAGGTCGATAGCCGCTGCGCCGGGCGCGTCATCCACGTCGAGAGTACGGCCGGTCAGGATTTCGTAGAGATACCACACGCGCCGCGCAGGAATGCCCGTGGGGGCGGCTCGGACGATGGCCTCGACCTCGGCTTGGGGCACGGCTTCAAAGACTCGCTTCAGGATCAGAAGATCGATGTCTTCATGGCGGAGCGCAAACGTCAGGTGATCGGCGAAGGTATCACCGGGCCAGTACCGTTTATCAAAGACGGTCCAGGCTCCCTCTTCCCGATGGCTGCCGCGAACATGCTGCTCCGAGACGCAACTTGGTCGCCGGACCGGCCCCGGAAGGGCGAGCGCTTGAACAAGCGCGGCCCAGCCGGCCAGTCTGGTGCCGTCTGGGATGGTCTTTTCCTGGAAGACGGCGAAAGGTGTCGGTGCAAGTCTCATGCGTCGAAAACCCTTTTATCTGGTCGAAAAAAGCCTCAAAACTACATTAGCAGTCGAAAACTACTATAGCATAGTCGATGGTCGAAATCCATTGATTGATGTCGAAAAACACTCGAATAGCTTACCTTCTGTCGAAGACTATCAGGAATGGAGCCGCGCGAACCACCTAGGAAAGGGATGGGCTCCGAAAGAGCCAGAGTCTCACGAAGCTCGTATCAAGACTCCGAGTCCAGATCATCGCGGGTGGCGCATACATCCCGACAAAAAAACCTCGGGACGTATGCGCCACCCGCGAACCACCAAGACACCAAGAGAGCCCATTCCGAAGAACACTATGAACCACCAAGACACTAAGGCACCAAGAGAGGCCAAAGCAAGGCATTCAGCGAATTGCCCTATGATTTCTTGGTGCCTTGGTGTCTTGGTGGTGAAAGGCTTTGAAGAAGTCCTGGACTAGACATCTGGACACGATTTCTCTTGACAACGCCCCGACCCCGTGGTAGCCTACCATTGTGGAATGCTTGACCCGCGGGGAAGTCCTTTCTTCGCTATCCTAACATCCCGTCCCAGGAGGAACCATGTCCTTACGCAAATCACCCCAACTCACGCCCCAATTGCTCGCCGCCACGCGCCAGAATGCCCAGCACTCCGCCGGACCGCGCAGCATGCGGCCGGTCGCCGCGGCGACCGCGGGGCACGGGACAGAGGAATGACCAGGGAGGCCTTGTAAGGGCGGGGCTGAAGCCCCGCCCTTCCAGACCCGTGGCGAGAAATGCTAAGCCTCTCTCAATGACATGCCAAGCGCGACGAAAAGCCCGGAAGGATTCCTGCTCTGCCACAGACAGTAAGTCTGAGCTTGAAAGGGGAAGAAAAAAAGAATTCTTAAAAATGAAGGACCGACGCGGGAATGTCTATGAAAACAAAGGACCGCTGTGGAAAACTGGGGGAGAGGCGGGAATGTCATAGAAAACAAAGGCACTTACAAGTTCAAGGCGGGAATGTTGTTGAAAAGAAAGGAAGTAGGTGGTAGATGGTATGTGGTATGTGGCAGGTAGTAGGTGGGGGGGGAAGCAAGGGCTAGGTGCTAGCCCGGATTTCTCACGACGTTTGGACGCTTTTCAGCGGCTGCCGGAAAGGCGGGGCTTCAGCCCTGCCGAAATCGCGGCTCCCGCCCTCTGTTGGTCCCGGGCCCCGCGCAGCTTGCGGCTGGTCGCGGCGGCGACCGCGGGGCACGGGACACAGGAATAATCAGGGAGGCCTTGTAACGGCCGGGCTGAAGCCCCGCCCTTCCAGACCCGTGGCCAGAAATGCTAAGCCTCTCTCAAGGACATGCCAAGCGCGACGAAAAGCCCGGAAGGATTCCTGCTCTGCCACGGACAGTAAGTCTGAGCTTGAAAGGGGAAGAAAAAAAGAATTCTTAAAAATGAAGGACCGACGCGGGAATGTCTATGAAAACAAAGGACCGCTGTGGAAAACTGGGGGAGAGGCGGGAATGTTATAGAAAACAAAGGCACTTACAAGTTAAAGGAGGGAATGTTGTTGAAAAGAAAGGAGATAGTCTGTACTTGGTAGGTGGCAGGTGGTTGGTGGGGGAAAAGCAAGGGCCAGGGGTGGCAACGCACGTAGCCGGGCCCGGGGGGAGGAACCGACACGTGCCGACCTAAAGGTCGGCGCTACGCCACTTGAGCCCCACTATTGCAACCGTGGATTTTTCTGGTATGCTGACGACTCATTCATCCAAAGCGAGGTGGAATACCGTGTCAACGAGAATATCGAGGCGAAGTTTCATGGTGGGCGCGGCCACAGTGGCTGCCGCCCTGCGCGTGATGGGGGCCAACGACCGCATCCGTTTGGGCATTATTGGCTCAGGCCAGCGTGGGACTTACCTGATGAAGCGTGCCAACGAGGTGGGCAATTTCGATTGGGTTGCCGTGTCGGACATCTGGGATGTGAGGCGCGACCAGAGTGAAGATACCGCAGGCACAAAGGTGGATAAGTATCCCGACTACCATCAACTGCTCGACCGCAAGGATATTGACGGCGTCATCGTGGCAACTTTCGACCATGTCCACGCGCAGATCACCATTGACGCCTGCAAAGCCGGCAAGGACGTGTACGTGGAAAAGCCCATGACGTCCCTGCCGGAGCAGGGGCCGAAAGTGGTGAAGGCCGTCCGAGAGACCAACCGAATCGTCCAGGTGGGCGTCCAACAGAGAAGCACGCCGCACTTTAGCGAGGCCAAGCAGAAGTTTTTTGACAGTGGACTGATTGGAAAAGTGAACATGGTGCGCACCATCTGGAACGCCAACGGCGGTTACTTGACGCCGGTGCCCAAGGGTTTCGAGCGGAAACCCGCCGGGCTCGATTGGGACGCCTGCCTTGCCTGGTTGCCCAAGATCCCCTGGGATGCGAAACGCTACTTCAACCGTTTTGCTTACTGGGACTTTTCCACGGGTGGGCAGACCGGCGGGCTGTTCGTACACATGGTGGATGTGGTGCATTGGTTTTTGAACATCGAGCGTCCTCTGGCGGCGGTGGCGATGGGTGGTATTTACCTCTACGATGACGGGCGGGACACTGCGGACAACATCAACTTCGCGCTCGAGTACCCTGAGAAGCTGAACGTGACCTTCGAGGCAACGCTCACGGACATGATCACTGTGGGCGCGGCTGACATCGTCTTCATGGGCACGGGTGGCAGGCTCTCCATCTTCCGCTACGGCTACCGATTCATCCCCAGCCAAGAAAACGCCCAACTGGGCGAAATCTCGAGCGGGCCGACGAACGATACCCACATGGGCAACTGGCTGGAGTGCATGCGCACGCGCCAACAACCCAATGCCGACGTGCTCGCGGGACATTACGGCGCCGTGGCCTGCCACATGGGGAATATCGCTTACAAACAGAAAAGCCAGGCCGTCTGGCGAAAGGAGTGGGAGGTATGAGCATTCAAGCCGGGGTCAACATGGAATTTATCCGGTCGCAAGACAAGTCTTTTGCTGAAGGGGTGGAGCGCGCCGCGCGGCTCGGCTACCGCTTCGTTGAGCCGATGGTCCACAACGGGCGCGAATTGCTCAGCGAAGCCGGCTACTTTCATTCTTTCTCTCTCGACGATGATCCGGGCGAGATGAAGGATATCCTGGAGCAATACGGCGTCAGAGCTTCCGGCCTCAGCGCCCACTGTCCCCTGATGCGGCCGGAAATCAGCGTGCCTTACTTGCAAAAGGCCATCCGGTTTGCTGCCGCCATAGGGGCGCCGGTGGTGAATACCGACGAGGGCATCCGTCCCTCCTGGGTGAGTATGGACGAGGTGTTTCCGGTGATGAAATACACCCTCACCACGGTCCTGCGAACGGCCGAACGATACGGGATTTACATCGGCATCGAACCTCACCAGAGCATTTCCAAGTCTACCCAAGGGCTGCTGCGCATCGCCACCCTGGTGGAGTCGCCGTACCTGCGTGTGAACTACGACACCGGGAACGCCTACCTGGCGGGCGAAGACCCTTACGAGGGCCTGCGGGCTGTCAGCCACTTGCTAGTGCACGTCCACGCCAAGGACATCGCCCTCGAGCATTCGGAAGCGGAACGGGGAAAGGTGACCGGCACGCCGGTGGGATGCGCCTGCGGCGACGGCGTGATCGATTGGAAAAAGGTGGTCGGCATTCTGCGCGGGTCAGGTTTCAACGGCGTCCTTTCGGTGGAGTGCGGGAGCGAAGAACAGGCCCGCCGCAGCCTGGCGCATTTGAACAGCGTGCTTGCTACGTAGAGGCCCTCGAGTTTCTGCATTCTTCCCTCTCCCCCTTGGGGGAGAGGGGCCGGGGGTGAGGGGGTCGATGCCGCTAAACCAGAAACAAGCACCGCTGTCCCAAGGTTAATGGTGGGTGACGCATGGTCGTCGGTTAAGGCTTTCAACGGCCAGTTGTGATCCGCAAATCGACTGGACCGCGCTCGCGACCCCCTCACCCGGCCCGCCCCGGCTGAAGAAAACGCCGGCGGCGGTCCACCCTCTCCCCCAAGGGGGAGAGGGTTAGCTATTCCCTCAAGGGGGAGAGGGCTATGTTCCCCAAGGCGGAGGAGGGCCGGAAGCTGTACAACGCCGCCTTCAGGCTTCATCGAGGAATGCATATGAAGATTTACTCCTTAACCAAACCGATAGTCCTGTTGCAACTGGCAGTAATTCTCTTTTGTGCCAGGGGCAGCTTCGCGCAGGTGACGATTCCTTTCTTCAAGCCGGGGGCGATTCGCGTCCTCATCTTCTCCGGGCGGAACAACCACGATTGGCGGACCACCACGCCCTTTCTGCGGAAGGCCCTTGTCGAGAGCGGGCGCTTTGATGTCCGGGTGGAAGAAGAGCCGATGGGAATCACGCAGGCGACGCTGGCCGCTTACGACGTTCTAGTGCTCGACTACGACGGCCCGCGCTGGGGGGAAGCGACCGAGAAGGCCGTCGAGAATTTCGTGAAATCGGGCAAAGGGCTTGTAGCTATTCATGCCGCTAGTTACGCTTTCACAGGCCTCGAAGTGCTCGGCGACAACCATCGGCCCATGGGATTCAAAGAGCCGCCCTGGCCGGAGTATCTGAAGATGCTCGGTGGCTGGTGGACCGAAGGGCCGCCGAAGACCGCACATGCGCCCAGGCACTGCTTTACGGTGAAATTCGTGGATCGAGAGCACCCCATCGCCAAAGGCATGGAGGAATCGTTTGTGGTCTCGGACGAGCTTTACCACAGCCACCAGATGTCGCCCCAAGCTCACATCCTGGCCACAGCTTTCGACGATCCCACGAATGGCGGGACGGGCAAGGACGAGCCGATGATTTGGACGGTCGACTACGGGAAGGGCCGAGTCATGTACACAGCCCTTGGCCACGACGTAGCCGCGATGCAGGAGACCGGCTTCGTGAACACGTTTCTGCGCGGAACCGAATGGGCCGCGACCGGCGCCGTCACACTTCCTGCCGATGTCAGCGCCGCCAAGAAAGAACCAAAGCCCCTACAGTTGCTCGTCGTCACAGGAGGGCACGAGTATCCGACCACCTTCTATACTGTTTTCGATGGAGCGGATGACCTGCATTGGGACCATGCCGTTTCCAACCACGAGGCCTTCCGGAACGACATTCGGAGCCGGTACGACGTGCTCGTCCTCTACGATTACTCCAATGAAATAAGCGAAACCGAGAAGACCCACTTGCGAGACTTTGTCGAGAGCGGCAAGGGGATTGTGGTTCTCCATCATGCCATTGCGGATTACCAATCCTGGGAGTGGTGGTACAAGGAGGTGGTGGGCGGCAAATACCTGCTGAAGCCGGAAGGCGCCCTGCCCGCGTCGACATACAAGCACGGTGAAGAACAGTGCGTCAAAGCGGTTGTGAAACACCCCATTACAGCGCGGGTGGGAACGCTCCACCTGTGGGATGAAACCTACAAGGGAATGTGGATTTCGCCCGACGTCAAAGTGCTGCTCAGGACCGACAATCCCACCAGCGACGGTCCTGTGGCCTGGATCAGTCCCTATCCAAAGTCCCGCGTGGTGTACATTCAACTCGGCCACGGCGAAACGGCGCACCTGCACCCCGGTTACCGCACCCTCGTCCAGGACGCCATCCGCTGGAGTGCAGGAAGAATTGGGGAGCGGGCCCAGTGACTTGCAACAGGGAGGTATGGAAGATCGTGCGTGTGAAAAAGCCTATTTCTCGTCCTCCCGTAATTCTGCTTGCTCTCTTGGCTCTAGGGCTGTTGCTGTCCGGCTGTGGCGCAGGCCCGAAGGTACAACAACTGAAGCCGGCAATACCAGGACCTGAACAAACAGATCTTTTCACCGGCGCCCAGGGCGGCTATCACAGTTATCGCATCCCTGCCCTGGTTACGAGCAAGAAGGGCACGGTTCTGGCGTTTGTGGAGGGGCGCAAAGACAGCGCGGCCGACCATGGCCACAACGAGATACTCTTGCGACGGAGTCTCGATGGAGGGAAGACATGGACTCCAGTCCAACTCGTGGCGAGAGATGGGAGCAACGCACTAAACAACCCCACCGTCGTAGTTGATCGCGAAACCGGGACCGTCTGGCTGGTACTGATAAGGACGTCGACCAAGCAGTTCAAGAGTGACGATGAAGTCGCAAAAGCGCAGGGCCGGATCAGCGATATGTGGACTTTCCACAGTGACGATGAGGGTGCAACATGGATCGGCCCTGTCGATATCACCCATTCGGTGAATCGCTCGGACTGGAACCGCATCGTTCCCGGCCCGGGGGTCGGCATCCAACTGCGAAGCGGACGCCTGGTGATTCCCTGCAACCACGTGATAGCGAATATTGCGTTTAACCACGTGATCTACAGCGATGACCACGGAAAACATTGGCGCTTGGGTGGGTCAACGGAGGGGAATACGGACGAGAACCAAATCGTGGAGCTGACCGACGGCTCGCTCATGCTCAATATAAGGAACTACCGAGATAAGGGCCATAGGGGAGTCTCGATTAGCAAAGACGGCGGGCTTACTTGGTCAAAGATTACTAGCGATCCCACGCTCATCGAGCCGGTCTGCCAGGCGAGCTTCATTCGTTACACCGAATCCCCGCAGTTCATCAAGAACCGCCTGCTTTTTTCTAATCCTGCCAGCGAAACGGAGCGGATCAAGTTGACAATGCGGGTAAGCTACGACGAGGGCAAGACATGGCCCGTTGCCAAACTCCTTAACGTCGGCCCAGCAGGCTACTCATGCTTAACAGTCCTTCCGGATATGAAGATAGGTTGTCTTTACGAACGGGGAGAGCATTCCACTATTGAGAAAGTCACCTTTGCTCGCTTTTCCCTCGAATGGCTCACCGACGGCGCGGATGCACCGTAGAGACGGATCAACCCCACGGAGCATTCATTGAGCTCAGCGCTAATTGCCTGGCTCAACCCAAGGCCTGAGGACAATCAAGTTTCACCGCAAGCGGGCAGGTGTCGCCGCAGCCGCCCCATTGACCCGAATGTTTGATGTGCTAACAACAGGAAAGCAAACACAGGAAAGCAAAATCTCTTGACAGGCCTAAATTTTGGATGTAGTGTTTGCCAACGAGCGTAGGGTAGTTATATGTTTCGGCCAAATTGGCCGCCAAGCTGGGTCTTGGGGGTGCGCAAGATGTGTGCAAGACTAAGGGGGCACTCGAGGTCGCGTGCTAAGCCACGGCTGTTCGCCTCGTCCGGGAATTGCTCGCGAAATGCCCGCCAGGGGCGAAGGCAGTGCTCTCCATTACAATCGTGCAGAGTCGCCGACAGCGGCCGGCAACGATGGGGTTTGGACCTGAACTAATGATAAGGAGGAGAAACTATGTCGAACAAGTGTTTGAGAGGGGCCTCCAGATACAAGCTTCCCATCTTCCTGGTGGGAGCTTTGCTGCTGGGGGCATTTGTACCCTTTTTCGTTCAACCTCTGGCTGCGCAGGAAGTGACCGCAGGTTTTGCGGGCACCGTCACTGATCCGTCCGGCGCACCTATTCCCGAAGCGACGGTCACTGCGCAAGACACTCTGCGAGGAGTTCCGTACGCGACGAAAACCAACAACGTGGGTGTCTTTGATTTGCCGCGCCTTCCGGTCAGCACGTTTGACCTCACGGTGGAGGCGAAGGGCTTCGCGACGGCCGTGCGCCGCGCCATCACGTTGGAAATGAACCAAAAGGCGAGGGTGGATTTCCAACTCCAAATTGGCGCGGTCACGCAACAAATCGAAGTCTCTGCCGCGCCACCCCTGCTGCAAACCGACACCATGCAGGTCGGCACGGTGATTACCGGTAAAATTAATGAAGACCTCCCCTTGGCGACACGGAACTACATCGAGTTGACGATGCTGGCGCCGGGAACCACCAATCCCAATCCCTCCAGCATGACCAGTGGCATGACGACGGCCAGCGGTGGCCGGCCTTATGTGAACGGCAACCGCGAGCAATCCGACAACTTCATGTTGGATGGCATTGACAACAACCAAGTCTCCGATAACCTCGTCGGGTACACTCCCAGCGTGGACGCAATTCAAGAGTTCAACATGATTGCCAACAACGCGCCTGCCGAGTTTGGGAATTTCCAGGGCGGGATTGTCAGCGCCTCGATCAAATCCGGGACGAACCACCTACACGGAGACGGGTTCGAATTCCTCCGTAATGACGTCCTCAATGCCGCCAATTGGGGCGGCAACCTCTCCGGCAGCCCCAAAGGCAAGGAGCGTTGGAACATGTTCGGGGGTACCGTCGGCGGTCCCATCAAAAAGGACAAGCTGTTCTTCTTTGGCGATTACCAGGGCGAACGCTTTGACTTTCCGCCGTCCGTGGGCGCCATCAATGTTTTTACCGCAAAGGAACGGGCCGGCGACTTCTCCGAAGTTTGCAGTTCGTTCAGTGCCGCTGGCGCGTGTACTAATGGCATCCAGCTCTACGACCCTACTCATGTGAATGCCAGCGGCCAGCGTGCGCTGGTTCCTTTCAATAACCTTGCAGCGGCGGGTTTGACCGAAGACGCCGTGGCTAAGAACCTCTTCTCTTCGTCGACTCTCTATCCGGCGCCGCTCGGGCCTGGCCTCAGGTACAACCAGCTCAACACCAGCCGCAGCGCGATCATCGGCGACCAGTTTGATGTCAAGATCGATGCGAACATGACGGAGAAGGACCGCATTTTTGGGCGGGTTTCCTGGAGTCGGCTGAATAACCCGGTCACCAACTCGTTCCCCCTCTCCTCAGGCAACAGCTTCTCTTACTCTCCCACTAAGAGCCTCGGGCTGGACTGGACGCGCACGATTAGTCCGGCCTTGGTGAACGAAGTCCGGGTGGGTGGCAATTACGTCAAAGCCAATACCGGCGGCTCAGCCAACGGCCTGGGTAGTGTGGGCACGCAATTGGGCATTGCGGACGCCAACGAGCGCGGGCCGGGTCTGCCTTCGCTTCAAGGTTTCGCATATGCGAACTCCATCGGTAACGCTAATGAAGGCACCCAAGAACTCTTTCCCAGTACCGTGCTACAAGCTGAAGACACGCTCGTCATCACCCACGGCCGTCACGTTTTCCACACCGGCTTCCAGTTCTTCCGGCAGCGGATCGACGCGTTCTATGCCGGGAACTACGGCCGAACCGGGATCATCAACTTCGACGGGCAGTGGTCAGCCGGTCCGGCCGACAACGCGACATCGGGCGGGGGCTCTGGGTTCCCAGAAGCCGACTTCTGGCTGGGGCTTCCCGAGTACGTGCAACGCGGTGTCGATACAGGGACCTGGGGACAGCGTTCCAGCGTCTTGGCGGCTTACCTCCAGGACGACTGGAGAGCCACTGACCAACTCACACTGAACATTGGCCTACGCTATGAGACCCACACCCCCTGGGGGGAAGTGCATAATCGCCAGGCGAACTTTGGGATGATTACTGGCACCGAGTACTTCTCGGGCCAGTCGTGCCCTTACAGCGACTGCAACGCGCTCTACAACAGTTACAACGGCGGCTTTGACTTCCAGCCACGCATCGGTTTCGCGTGGACCCCGTCCGCGTTCAATAAGAAGGCCGTGATTCGCGGGGCTTACACCACCTCCAGCTATCTGGAGGGGACCGGGACGAACCTGCGGCTCACCCTCAACCCGCCCTTCAACTTAGAGCACAACGCCATATACGACAGCTTGACCTACCCGGCATCAACGATAGACCAGGGGTTCTCGATTTTTGCCCCAACCCCTACGAGTACGACTGCCCCAGTCAATTTTTCGGACGCCACGATCCGGCTGTGGAACCCGGATATTAAACCTTCGCTGGCACAGCAGTGGAACTTCTCGACCGAGTACCAGTTCCCGCGGGACACGGTCCTCACGCTGATGTATCTGGGACAGCATGCCACTCACCTGATGAATCCCATGCCCTACTTCCAGAGGCGGCTGGTCGGGGAGGCCGGTTGTACGACGGCGGGTGCCGTCATTTTGTCGGGCGGAACCATACCGACCTGCCAGAGCCCGTACCTGTCGGGGAATCCGGCTATGGGCACTAACAGCAATCCGATCATCAGCCAGATTTCCGGGACCGAGTCCAACGCCAACATGGTCTACCATGCCTTGCAGGTAATCTTGCGGAAGCGCTTATCCCAGGGGCTCCAGTATCAAGTGGCGTACACCTACTCCAAGTGCATGACCAATTCGATCGGGTACTACGGATCATGGGGGGGGCAGGTTACCCCCACCGCTGCTTACTGGCAGAACCTTTATGACGGTCAATCCGAGTGGGCGCCTTGCGAATCCGACGTCAGGAACCTCCTATCGTCTTACGCCGTCTACGAGTTGCCGTTCGGACACAAGATGCACTTCGGCAGCAATTGGAACTCGGTTGCCAACGGCGTGCTCGGCAACTGGCAGGTCAGCGGGATCCTCCAGTTGCGTGGCGGCTTCCCGAATACGGTTTTCGCCAGTGATGCTTCGGGGACAGGCGAACGGACCGCGCGGGCCGATTGTCTCGGACCGCCAAGCTACCCCAAGACGCCCGTTTCGACTGGGGGAATCCAGTGGGTCGATCCCTCCGCCTTTGGGCCGCAGCTCCCGGGCGCCTTCGGCACGTGCAGTACCGCTGGTTACACGGGACCCGGTTTGCGAACTTTTGATCTCAGTGTCCAGAAGAGTTTCGCGATCACCGAATCGAAACGTATCGAATTTCGATCGGAGTTCATCAACTTCACCAACACGCCCATTCTCAATGCGCCGGCGGCGTGGATTGGTGCAGGGTTTGGTCAGATCACCGGCTCACAAGGAGAACGCAACATTCAGTTCGGCCTGAAGATCTATTACTAACGGTTGCTGAATCTTCAGGCCTTAGACTCAGCCGTGGAGCTGCCTGATAGCCGGGTGGCTCCACGGCATTTTATTGTGTCAGCGTGACGACCTCGGAGGCAAACGAGGCTTCGCGGAGAGAACTCTGCCGTCCTGGATGTGTGGACGGCTGGCAGCGGTCCTCCGGACATCCTCATCTACCTGCTGTTTTGTCTGGGAGTCAATCCTCGCGGGATGAAAGCAAGCCGTTAATTAGGGGTACGTGTCCCCGTGGACCACTTTTTCCATGGCGTCCTGTACGCTTTGGTCTCGCTCCCGACGCAGCTTTTCGATAATGGCCAGTTCGGCCTTGCGCTTCTCTTCATCGTTCAGGCGCGTGTAAGCCTCTGCCAGCAGCCCGTGGGGCTCCCAGGAATGGGGCGCGAGTTCCGCGGCTCGCGATAAGGCTTGCACTGCTTCCTGAAGCCTCCCCATTTCCAGGTAGCATTTGCCAAGCTCCAGGTGAGCTTTCATGAATGTCGGATCGCCGACCGCCGCGACCTGAAGCAAGGGGAGGGCCTCCGTGGCTCGCTTGTCGCGCAAGAGCAGTTGGCCCAACATGTAATTCGCCGGCGGGTTGTTAGGGTCCTCCTGTAGGGCCAGCCTGAGTTCCCGCTCGGCCTCGGCGGACTTGTACATTCTGTAATAGATCCGGCCGAGTGCCAGGTGGACGCCAGGAAAGTCGGGCTGCTTTTTCAGGACCTCCTCGTACTCCTTGATAGCCTCGGAGTACTTGAGATCCTCGGCCTGGGATTCAGCATTCAGGGCGTGAACCAGGACGGAATCGGGATCGATGACGGCAAGCCGGTTGTAGGCCTGCACAGCTAGCGATCTACAGAGGCGCGCCAGCTCGTACCAGACCTTCGTATCGTTAGGATTCTCCTCGACCAGAATCTCGAAATGTTGCACGGCCTCCCCCTTGCGGCCGAGAGACAACAGAGTCTGGGCTGCGTAGTAATGAGCCCGGCGATAGTCCGGATGAAATTTCAATTCGGTGTTGAAGTATTCCAGCGCCTTGTCGTACTGGTTGAGTCCAAAAAAGGAAAGGCCCAGATAGAAATTCACTTCCGGATATTGGGGGGACGCCTGTAAGGCTTCTTGGAACGCATCGATGGACTGCGGGAATTTGAGTTCGGTCTGATAGATGATCCCCAGACGCTTGAGGACCTCTGGCTCCCTGGGAAACGCTGTTAAGGCCTGCGCATAAACCTTCTCCGCTGCTGCATAATCTTCACTTTTCTCCAGCTCTCTGCCTCGGTCGAGAAAGCTTTGAAGGGTCGGGGCTGAAGCCTGAGAAAAAGCACCCCTCGAGAAGCACCCCAGGAGGATCAGGAGCAAGAGGAGAAGCGACACATATCGCGAGTTA
The DNA here is from genome assembly GCA_050008675.1 of Terriglobia bacterium. GTDB lineage: Bacteria > Acidobacteriota > Terriglobia > UBA7540 > UBA7540 > CAVROP01. The sequence continues at coordinate 14,867 of JBEKME010000022.1, read as the reverse complement.
GTTCTTCGAGCCTGCGGCATGCAGGGGCCAGACATGTAAGCTACTTTCTCCTTCCTTGATGGTTACGATCTGTCGAGATTTCACGTGGGCAAACCTTTGCACCAGTCCCGACGGCCAGCGGACTTCCAGCTCGTCGATCATGGCGCTGCTTCCCAATCCAAAAAGTGCGCGCGGATCATTGCTCGAGCAAAACCCCCCGCTCTGATGCACCTCTTGCATTTGCTCGAGGCCGCCCGCGCGGACTATAACCCTTGCGCCGAGCCCGTCGCGATTGCTGCGAGTGCCTATCAAGCGCACCAGAATCCACTGGGCATCTGGGGGCGAATCACACCGCAGCAACCAGGGGGTTCCATCCAGAATGTTCACCACCACATCTATGTCCCCATCGTTGTCCAAAACTCCGAAGGCCGCTCCTCGCCCCAGTCCTTCGCGGAGGAGGTCGCCACCGAGCGAGGCCGTCACGTCTCGAAACGTTCCGTCCCGCTGGTTTTGGAGCACTTGGGGGTGTTGCTTGTATCCGGCGTCCATGTGCCACTGGTCGGCTTCCGGGTAGACATGACCATTGGTGATGAAGAGGTCGGGCCAGCCATCCAGGTCGTAATCGATGAATTTAGTGGCCCAACTCAGCATCGGCCAGCTCGTCCAGAGTATTTGAGCCTCCTCAGTCACATCCGTGAAAACCCCATGGCCCATGTTGCGGTAGAGAGTGTTGTAGTCATCCGCGAAATGTCCGACAAAAATGTCGAGCCAACCATCGTGGTTGTAATCGCCAAAATCGGCGCCCATCCCCGCCTGCTCCAGTCCGTCGCGGCTGTAAGCACAACCCGCCGTGGCCCCGATCTCCTCAAAGGTACCGTTCCCGCGGTTGTGAAAAAACAAGTTCGGAGTGCTGTCACATGCCACGAACAGGTCCGGCCATCCATCGTTTTCGGCATCCATCCAAAGCGGCGTGAAGCCGTAACACTCGGGCACCTGGGTGCCCAGGGCCTTTCGAGTCACATCCGTGAAGGTTCCGTCCCCGTTGTTGTGGTAAAGGATGCCGGCCAGAGGCTTGAGCCCACGCGGCCCACAAAAAACCGGAGCGCCCCCGTACTGGCAATAGGGCGTGTCCCCCTTATGAGGAACTTCTTCCCGCCGGAAGTCGACGTACCGCGCCACATAAAGGTCCAAATACCCATCGTGATCGTAGTCCCCCCAAGCGGCTCCGGTGCTCCAGCCTCCTGCCGCAACCCCAGCTTTCGCGGTTACGTCGGTAAAGGTCCCATCGCAGTTGTTGTGATAGAGCCGGTTATAGCCGAAGTAGGTCACATAGAGGTCCACACAACCATCGTTGTCGTAATCAGCGGCGGCGGCTCCCATTCCCCAGCCCCAGGAGCCCAGGCCGGCAGCCTCGGTGACATCCGTGAAGGTGCCATCTCGGTTGTTTCGATAGAGCTTGTTTCGATGGGGACGAGGGGCGTGAGGATTCTCCAACTCCTCAAAAGTTGCGCCGCTGACCAGAAAGATGTCCGGCCAGCCGTCACCGTCATAATCGAAAACGGCAACCCCGCCTCCCTTCGCTTCCGGGATATAGTCCTTCTGTGGTCCACCGGCGATGTGATGGAAACTGTCGATACCCGCCTTCCGACTCACATCCACAAACTGTACCTTCGACTTTGCAACGTGTCCTTGCCCTGGCGGAGCATCGCCGCTCAGAGCCAGCCAGCTCACCATGCCTAAAATCAGGATTACAGTTGCGTATCTCACTGGCTGTGCCCTTTGGAGCTTGACTGGATCAACGCCCTTTGCTGCTCCTCCCGTTGCTGCTTTATCGTCTGGAACTGCTTCAGCATCCGCATGGCATCCTCACGCCTGCCCAAGCGCGCGTAGACCTGACCCAATAAGTAGAACGAGCCTTCAAAACCCGGTTCGGCCTTGATGGCCTCTTCCAATTGCGCGCGGGCCAAATCGTCCCGAGAACTCTCGAAGTATATTCTAGCAAGTTCGTAGCGCGCTTGCGCATAAGCCCCGTTAAGCTCCACCGAGCGCTTCAACTCCGCCTCCGCACGAGGTTTTTCTCCCAGCGTTGAAAGGACTTGTCCGAGCTGAAAATGATAGAGAGCATTATCGGGCGCCAAGCGCATGGCTTCTTCGTAATAGGCCAGCGCCGGCCCCGGCTTGCCCAGTCTGGCTAAAGCGTTCCCTTTGAGATAGTGCGCTTGCGCCAGCGAAGGATCGAGTCTGGTGGTTATGTCGAACAGGTCGCTGGCACGGGAGTAGCTTCCGTTGTTGTAGTAACTTAGCCCCAGGGTGAATATGTATTTGGCCGAAGTGGAGAATTCACTTCTGTGCGGTTCGAGCAGCCCGATGACTTCCAAGTTCCGGTCTTGCATTTGAAGGATGTTGGCGAGGGCCAGCAGACCCGACTCGCCGCCACCCTCGGTCACAGCCCGTTCTGCGAACCGCTGGGCTTCCTCCAGACGGTTCATGGTGACGTAACAACTGGCGAGCAGCTCCAAATCTTCAGGGAGCAGCCGTTTATTTTCCCGCGTCCTCAGCAAGGTCAGGGCGCCGGCAGGGTCCTTCTGAAGCGACAACTCCCTGACCAGCGCTGAGCGGATCTCCTGATCATCGGGCCATAGGCTTCGAGCTTGTTGAAGCACTTCGAGCGCCTGGTCATGCTGAGAAGACGCGGCGTAGGCCGAAGCCAGACTCCGATACGTAACCTTCTCCCCATTCTGCCCGCGAACCAGTCCCTCAAGCAGCGGGATAGCTTCCCGGTAGTACCCGAGCTGAGTAAGGGCGACACCGAGAAGCTGGGGATAAAGGGGAGCGCTGGGCATGGGGTGATCGCGCAGAAGTTCCGCGACTCGTGCTGGGTGGTTCAATCGGCTCTCAGCCAAGGCCAGCAGGAGCCGGGCCTCACCCCAATCCGGCCTCAACGCGAGGGCCTGCGTCAGTGGAGCGAGAGCTGCCTCGATTTGCCTATGGTGAAGCAGCAGCTTGCCGGCCTGGAAATTTACCTCGGGGGAATCTCTTGCGGTGTTGGTCATCTCCGCGAGCACCTGTTGCCCTTCCGTAGCTCGACCTAGTTCGAACAGGCAATCCGCCAACGGAAGGAGGACCTCGTAGTCCCGGGGTTGTTGTCGCCGGAATGCTTGAAGGTAGCGGAGAGCGTCATCGAAGCGTTTACGCTTCCATTGCAGGATCCCGAGGTTGTAAAGTGGGTTAGGTGAGTCTGGACGAAGCTCGAGGGCGGTTTGATACCCGCGGATGGCCTTCTCTTCCCAACCCAGTTGTGCGTAGGAGTCCGCCAGCAGCGACCAAGCCACTGCCGACTTCGGCTCTCGCGTTACCGCCTCTTCGAGGAACCGGCGGGCCTGCTGAGGATCGTGGTCGCGCAGGAATTCCCTGCTTTTCTCAACCAGCTCTGAAACCGGGAGGGAGCTAAGGGGTGGTTGTTGGGCGTGGCTTGGCAGCGCAAGGATCAGCAAGAAGATAACGACTGCTGGCCATCCACTGCCCGCCCCCCGCAGCACTAGTCTGAGACTTCTTCTCTGCTTGCGAAGAATCTCTACGATCACCGTTTGGCCGAGGATGGCTGGAATTGCCGACTGTCGATTGCCGATTGCCGATCTTCGAAACTCGAAACTAGAAATTCGAAACTCGCAAGAGACGCTGCTGCAACCCAGTGGAGCCGAGTTTCGATTTTCGAGTTTCGATTTTCTGCCTCCACAATCGGCAATCAGCAATCGGCAATCGTCGCCAGTTTTGGCTGCGGCTCCGCCGCTTTGTCTCGGTCCCGGTTTCGATCTGCACGCAGCCATCAAGATCCCCTCGAGCCCATGGCGCCCAGAGCCGGCCGCAGCACTCCCTTGACGGCCTGCATCCTTACATAGATTACACCCAACCCAGTAAATATGAAGCCGAAGCCTTTTGTACGGATTGTTCGTCATTCGTAGATGAAAACGTCACCGCCTGTCATTCTGAGCGAAGCGAAGAATCTCCGCATTTGTAAGCTCAATCAGTGCGAAAAATGCCGGGATTCTTCGCGGAGTTTACCCTGAGCGAAGCGAACGGGCTCAGAATGACAGACCCGAAAGTAGTATTAGCTCGCAGGGATGGCTTTTTGACGCTTGACCAAGCCTGACCATTTCCCTATGCTTGCGTGACGGAGGAGAAACCGAGCGCACGCTAAGGTGAACGGGGCGCGCAGGGGAGGGGCCTTGCAGAAACCGGTCAACACGATCATCCTCATCGCCACGCTGGCAGCCTTCGGCGCCACGGAGGGATTGGCTTTACAAGTCACGCGCAAGCCGTCCTCCTCGAGCGCCGCGGCGACTGACCAGCAGCCCGAGGTTGCCCGCATCGCTGGCGAGGCGCAGAGCGCACTCGGCAAAGAAGACTTTGAGGGTGCAATCCGCGGATACGAGAAGCTGGTGAAGATAGTTCCTGGCTCAGCCGAGTTCCAGGCGAAGCTCGGGACTGCCTATTACTCTTCCGGACGGCCTCTTGACGCCGCGCAGGCCCTGGAGCGCGCCCTGAAGCTGAAGCCAGGCCTCCACGAGGCGCGTAATTATTTTGGCGCAAGCCTGGCGGAAAGCGGTCGCTGCCAGGAAGCGATTCCCCTGCTGCTGAAAGACGCGCCGCAGATCTCCGATCCTCAGCTCAAGCGCACCGCGGAAGCGGACGGCCTAAAATGCGCCATGGCGCTTGATCAGGAGGGGGGCGCTTTGGATTTTCTTCGTCTCCTGAAGCGGGATTTTCCCAAAGACCCCGAGGTTCTCTATCTGACCGTGCACGTCTACTCGGATCTCTCGACTCGCGCCTCGCAGCGCCTGTTGATGTCAGCCCCGGCTTCTTATCAGGTCCACGAGCTTTACGCGGAAGTTCTGGAAATGCAGGAGAAGTGGGACGAGGCAGAAGCTGAGTACCGCCGCGTGCTGGCCATTGATCCTCACCTGCTGGGAATGCATTTTCGCATCGGGCGATTGCTGCTCTCTGGGCCCAAGACGGCGACCGCGAAGGAAGAAGCCAAGCAGGAATTTGAAGAGGAGTTGAAGATTAATCCCCGCAACGCGGGGGCGGAATACGTGCTCGGCGAGATCGCGCGGCAGGCCCGCGACTTTCCCCAGGCTATTGAACACTTCACGCGCGCTTCCCAGCTTGATCCCACGATGGGGGATGCGTTCATCGGCTTAGGGAAGTCGCTGGTTTCTGTCGGGCGCAATGCCGATGCCATTGCGCCCCTCGAGGATGCCGTGAAGCTCCAGCCTGAGAATCCCGTGGCGCATTATCAATTGTCATTCGCCTATCGCCGCACGGGGCGCACCCAGGAGGCGGACAAAGAAATCGTGGCTTACAGGAAGGCGAACGACAACGCGCGTCGAAACCTGCAGGATATCCGGTCAGAGGTTACTGGCCAACAGACCCCGGCACAAACCGCAGAGCCTCCCGAGTAAGGAACTACCGAGAAAAGGGCCATGGGGGGGTCTCGACGAGCAAGGACGGCGGGCTTGCCTGGTCAAAGATCACAAGCAATCCCACGCTCATCGAGCCGGTCTAGGCGAGCCTCATTCGATACAGCGAGTCCCTCCCGTTCATGAAAAACCGCCTGCTTTTTTCTAACCCTGCCAGCGGAGCGGATCAAGTCGACAGTGCGGGTCAGCTACGACGAGGGCAATATGAAAAGACTTATTTATCCCGGATTTCCAATTTGAGCTCCACCAAACGAACCTTTGGATATAGATCGCCATCTGTATTTATGCGGGCCTAGACGTAGTGACGACGCTCCGGAGGTCAGTACCCAATGGGTGAGAAACAAAGCCAGCCGTTTCAGCTCTCTTTCAATGCATCTTTGAGGGTCGATTTCCAAGGGTCGCGTGTCACTTCAGACGGTGGCCTGGTTCTCGTGCGGGAATTGGATGAGCGATTGGGACTCAGCGAACTTATCGAACAACATTTGACCGACTCTCGGGGGAAGAACACGCAGTTGCCGCTCGCGGACCTGTTGCGCCAGTCGGTGTACAGCCGCCTGGCGGGATACGAAGACGTGAACGACGGGGAGCGACTCTCCCAAGACCCCACACTGCGGATGATCAGTTCAGAAAAGATCTGGGAGCGTGGCGCAGCCCTCACGTCCCGGCTCCAGTCGTTCGAAACTGAAGTATTAGTTTGCCAAGCCGGAGATCTACGAGGCTCTGGAGCAGCGGGGCGTGAAGTATGCCATCCGTATCCCGGCGAACGACAGCCTGGAGCGGGACATCGCGGAGTTGTTGACGCGGTCGATCGGAAGGCCCAGTCATAAACCCGTGGTCTGGTACAGGGGCTTTCTCTACCAAGCGGCGAGTTGGAAGACAGCACGGCGGGTGGTGGCGAAGGTGGAGTTCCACTTTGGGGAGTTGTTCCCCCGAGTCGGATTCATCGTGACCAACCTGGGGACAAACAATCGGGCTGTGGTCCGTTTCTACAACAAGCTAGGCACGGCGGAGCAATGGATAAAAGAAGGCAAGCAGGCGGTGAAGATGACGCGGCTGAGCTGCCATCATTTCCGGTCGAACGAGGTACGGCTCTGGCTGAGCGTGTTGGCCTACAATCTGGGGAACCTTTGGCGGCGTTTGGTGTTGCCGCGCAGGATTTCCAACTGGTTCCTGACGAGCTTGCAGCAGCGGTTGGTGAAGACCGGCGGCCGGCTGCTGAAACACGCCCGGTATTACTGGCTGCTGCTGGCCGAGAGCCATCTGACGCGGCGACTCTTTGGGACCATGGTGGGGGGGATTGATTCGTTGCCCTTGCCCGCGGGATAGAGTCCGCAACCGGCAGAAGAAAATTTGGGGAAGCAGGCAAGGGGAATGGAGAGGTGTCCAAGAAATCGCATGGGAAACGGGGCAAGGTGCCGTTTGGCTCCATGCCGAAGGCGCCCACCGGGCTGCCAGATGCCGCGCTGGCGTCTGGAGTGGAAAATTGCGGTCGCGAACGGGCCAGTGGGGTGTATACTGCCGTGGTTCGGGATGCCAAAATGGAAATCCTGGTTTAGTCCTGCGGCCAATACTCTATGTGAGAGTCGCTCTGGAGGGGCATGAGGTTACTTTCCGCCAATATCCTGCTTGTAGGGATTGTCGGCGCAGGTTCCGTTTTCCTGGTGGGCGGGGCCGGACAGTCGCGATCTGCCGAGAGGCACCATGCGCCGCCCGCGAGCCCACCGGCGAAGATCACTATCGACTACCCACTCGACGGCTCTGTTTTTCCTCCGGAGATCACCCCTCCCACTTTTCTCTGGCGCGATGCCAGCGAGACCGCCAAACGATGGGTGGTTGAGGTTTCCTTTGCGGACCACTCCGGTAGAATCCGCGTGGAGGCGCCCGGCGAGCACATGCAAATGGGCGAGATCGATCCACAAGCAGGTGAGCTCTCACAACTGACTCCAGAGCAGGCGGCCGCGAGGACGTGGAAGCCGGACGCGGCCACGTGGGCGAAGATCAAACGGGGGTCCGTGAAATCGCCGGCAACTATCGCGATCACCGGGTATGCAGACGACGGTTCAAAACTGCCGGTGTCGGGCGGCAGGGTGACAATTTCCACGTCACGGGATCCCGTCGGCGCCCCCGTTTTCTACCGCGATGTCCCACTGATATCGGTGCCCAATGAGGAGAAAGGCTCGATACAGCCGCTGCCGGCATCCGCCATTCCCCTCATCAAATGGCGGTTGCGGAACATTGGGGAGCTACAGAGCCGAGTGGTAATGGAGAATGTCTACACTTGCGCCAACTGCCATTCGTTCTCGCGTGACGGCAAGACGCTGGGGCTGGATGTCGATGGACCCCGGAACGACAAGGGGTTGTACGCCCTCGTGCCGGTGGCCAAAAACATGGCCATCCGCAATCAGGATGTCATCCGCTGGAGTTCCTTTCAGGAGAACCTGGAGGCCAGGAGCTCCGAGCCCGCCGTGAAGCGGTTCGGATTCATGTCGCAGGTCTCGCCGGACGGCCGGTACGTTGTGACCTCGATCGGGCCTCCCGCCGCGGGTAACACCCATCAAAACGAAAACCCCGGGTTCGCGCCAGGGCTCTCGGATCGCCTTTTCAGCATGAACTATAAGGATTTGAGCTTCACCCAGGTATTTTATCCGACTCGGGGCATCCTGGCCTGGTACGACCGGAAGGAAAGGAGGCTGAGGCCCCTGCCCGGCGCGGACGACCCGCAGTTCGTGCAGACCAGCGCATTTTGGTCGCCGGATGGAAAGTACCTGATCTTCAGCAGGGCAGAGGCCCGCGATTCCTATCCGCCCGGGGCTGCGAAGCCCGAGCACGCCAATGACCCGAATGAAACGCAGATCCAATACGACCTCTACCGGATTCCTTTTAAGGAGGGCAGAGGCGGCAAAGCGGAGCCGGTGGCCGGCGCTTCCGGCAACGGCATGAGCAACAACTTCCCCAAGGTGTCCCCAGACGGCCGCTGGATCGTGTTCGTGCAGAACCATAACGGGTTGCTGGAGCGCCCGGACAGCAAGCTGTACATCGTGCCTCTCGCGGGCGGCAGAGCCCGGCTGATGAAATGCAACACGTCGCTGATGAACTCGTGGCACTCGTTTTCGCCGAACGGGCGGTGGCTGGCGTTTTCGTCGAAGTCGCGCTCGCCCTACACGCATCTGATGCTGACTCACATCGACGCCAACGGCAACGACACTCCTGCGATTCTCGTGGACAACACGACCGCCGCCAATCGCGCGGTGAATATCCCCGAATTTGTGAATGTGCCGCCGGATGGCCTGGAAAAGATCGACCCGCAGGCGATGGAAATTTACCGGGTGGCCAATGGGGCCTTCGAGTTGATGGAGAAGGGGAAGATGGCCGAAGCCGCTCAGGAGTGGCGCAAGGCCGTGCAACTGGATCCGGACGATGCCAATGCGCATTTCCACCTCGCTTTAGCGCTGACTGGAATCGACCAGGTGCGCGAAGCGGCGGAGGAGTACCGCAAGGCCTGCGATCTCGACCCTCACCAGCCGGGATGGTTTGCCCACCTCGCGGCGTCGCTGTCGCAAACCGGCGATCTGGATGGGGCAGTGGTCAACTTTCGGAAATCGCTGACGCTCGATCCTTCCAATCCCGGGGTGGAGGCGGACCTGGGGGCAGTGCTCTTCCAAAACGGGCAAGCTCAGGAGGGATACGAGCACATGCGGAAAGCAGTCGACATGGCTCCCGACTTCGCCGATGGCCACACTTACCTCGGGACGGCGCTGGCAGGGATGGGACGAATGGACGAGGCAGTCGCCGAGCTGCAAAAGGCCATTGCCCTCTCCCCCGCTTCCGTGGAGGCTCGCTTCAATCTTGGTCTTGTCTTGGGATTACGCGGGGACTTCGCTGGGGCCGTGGGCGCTTTTCAGAAGTGCGTGGAGCTTAGCGAAGGCAAAGATAGGCGGTGCCTCGCCGCACTGGCTGATGCCTATGACAAGACTGGCCGTTCTGCCGAGGCCATACAATCCGCACATCAGGCGCTCGATCTGGCCATGCAGGAACACGACGAGCAACTGGAGAAGGACTTGCGGGGCGCTCTGGAGCGCTACGAACACCACGGCGCAAAAGCGCAGCCCTAGTAGCGAGCCGATTGCGTCCCTACAAACCCGGCGGCGGATAACCTGCTTAAGATGTGAGAACCCGGGCGTTCGTTTCACTTCGACGGTTCCCTGCAATTTCCGGAGTGATTCAGGAGTGATCTTGGAGCGAAGGCGGACCGTTGTCCCGAAACGGGGTTGGGGTCCCCGAAGTGGATTTAGGCACGCGCTGGTGGGAAGGAGACTTATCAATTTATTCGATTCTGGTGGTTGCGGCGACGGGCCTTATGACGGCACAAAGAACGCCGTCGAATCCGGCGGGCACGGTTACTCCGCCTGTGGCCGAGAAAATCCATTCGGAGAACCACATTCATGGCGGCACTCTGGCTGATGATTATGGGTGGCTGCGCGAGAAGTCGAATCCTGAAGTGGCCGAGTATCTTGAGGCCGATGATTATGCCTTCATGCTGACGCAACTGGGAGTGGAGAAGTAGAAGCGCGCAGGTTTTGAACCTTTTCCCGACTGTTTCGTATTACCCTTTGGCGAGAGGAGAAACTAATGAGGGGGATACTTCTGTTACTCGCAGTGAGGGCCGCAATGGGTGCGCTACCGGCAGCAGGGGAGCAGTCAACTGTCAGGCGCCTGGACGGCAGCACGATCAGGTCAGCCAAAATAGATGAGACGGTTACGCGCCTGATGCACGCCGCAAAGGTTACGGGCGCAGGTGTCGCTGTTATCAACCATGGGAAGATCGTCTGTGAAAAGCAGATTTATGAAACGGAGAACTTAGCCGGTAGCGCGTTCGAGATACTTTCCCTCTGAAGTGTCCACGGTGATGACTTCGCCTTCCACGATAAATGGCGGGACCTGTACCATGAGGCCGGTTTCGAGCTTGGCGGCTTTCGTGACGTTGGTGGCGGAGGCCCCTTTCATTCCGGGTTCAGTCTCCACGACTTTCAGGTCCACGGTTGCCGGCAGCTCGATATCCACCGGCCTTCCCTCGAACAACTGCACCTTAATGACCACATCCGGAACGAGGTAGGAGGCGCGGTCCTCGATAACGGACTTGTGCAGGCCGATCTGTTCGTAGTTTTGCGTGTTCATGAAGAAAAAAGAATCGCCGTCGGAATAAAGGTACTGCATTTCAATTTCGTCGAGATTGGCCTTCTCGACTGTGTCCTCAGATCGGAAGCGGTGATCGATGAGCGCGCCAGTGCGCAGGTTGCGCATGCGAGCTTGAACGAAAGCACGCAGGTTACCCGGCGTGCGGTGCTCAGCTTTGTGAATGGTGAAGAGTTCGCCGTTGTGTTGGATGACCATGCCTGGCCGCATATCATTGGCATTCATGAGAGAAATCCTTCGAGTGGAATGGGATGGGGCTTAAACGAGGGGGGAAACCCAAGCAGTCCGGTCCCGCAGCACCCCAAAAGATGATTGTTGCATCTTCTTCCTAGTGCGTCAACCCGGCGTCGTGATCGGTGGTGTCCTAAATGTGTGTTGGTAGGTGAGAATCTGCATTGAGTAGCCTAACTACCTCTTTGGAAGTCTGCGAGGGGGAGGCTGACCAGCGGGCTGGACTTGAGAAATATCTACTGGAATGCCCTGTGGAATTTTCCAGTGGACATTCTTTTTTGCTGAGTAAAGTCGGACGCGATGCCCACCGACGAATGAGTAGTTTTGTTCCTTGAGGCGAAAATCCTCTGCGCAAAATTCATGCCTCTCTGCCAAGGCGCCTAGATGTGCCCAGCTTTCATTGTTGAAGACTTGTATGGGAACTCTTATGCATCCGGGCCGCATTTTTAGAGGACGCGTACGCCTTTTTTCTTGAGACGGATAATCGCACGGTTTATTTCATTTACCGACAAAGAGAGGGCATCTGCGATATCGGCGGTATTTATGCGCGTGCGACCAAGGGCGCGCACGGCACGGATATGAGCATAAACGGCCTTTTCAATTCCACCTTTCTTCGGGAGCCTGGCAACTCGCGGCCGTTGATTCCACTGGTCAAGATGTTCCGAAGGATTTACGATTGTGCCAGTCGCAGAAACTCCGGAGAAAATCAGAGGATGATCCGAAGTGGTGCTGCTATTTGTTTTTATCATTGCCTTGGCGTTCAGTGATTATCTTACCGAATTGGCTTTCATACTTCGCAACTTGTTCGGTTAGCGCGTCTATCAAGCCCCTAATGACGCGGGGCGGGACTACAAGCTGTAAGGTTGGCTCAAAGGTTAAAGTTTTTCCCTTCTGGATATCCACCTGTTGCTCCAAGGAAAGGGCAGAAGGCAGCCTCGCAACACTTATGGTGAAATCATAACTTGCAAAGGTCACAGACATGTAATTGACGTAATAAAATGGAGTATCCGTCTTCGCGTCGAGCCTAACTTGCGTAGTGAGAAGTTGGTCTACATTATTTCTTTTTTTTCTGACCATTGATTGTCTGCTATCTAGTTTAATCTTGAGGGGAGCGACGGACCTTCCCTCCCCGATGCGCACCTAAACATTTAACAATTGTACCATTTTGGCTTCGAGTCAAGCGTTTCTTAGTCAAGGCTCAATCAGCTTTCCCAGCGCCCCCCTACTCGGAGATCGTTTCGGTTATCCCAAAGCGCTATAAATCTTACACACCCTCCGTCGAAAATCATAGATAGAAAGCTGGTATTGAGTCAGCTAGTAGATTGCTATTTCCTTCTCGCCCACCGCAGATTAGTTTCAGGCCAAGGTTCCCCAGAACATAATTTTTCCTCGAAGTTCAGAGACCGACCAGCTAGCCACGATCTGAATTTGGCAGGGCCGTACCTGAGTCTTGAGGCTACTATTTTGGTGGCGGAACACTACTACATGATCAACGTAAGGGAACCGGGATAACAGGCCGGAAAGCTGGCGTGAATCCACCTGAACGAGACGCCAGCAACACACAATTAGAGCGGTATCTCGTGCTCTTGTTTCTGAGAACTCCTACCACTGAAATTCCACGCGCGTGCGGCAGGCGGAGAACTCCTCGTAGGGCCCCACGCGTAACGTCCGGACGTGTCCCGGGCGATCCGTATAGGCCAGAACGAACGTCAGGATGTTTTCCCTTCCGGCGGGAGCAAAGTACGGTTCTGGGAGATAGAACTCCTTTTGTGGTCCAACGGTCACGTAGCGCCCAACAAACTTGCCATTGAGATAGAGCAGAGCGTCGCGGTCAGCCTCGAAGGTCAGTTTCCAGGGCGCCATCCAGCCCGGTGCGACTCCAGGCAAGGCAAATTCCGTTCGGCACCACGTGAATGCCGCAACCAGTTCGTGCGCTGGACCTGGTGCCTGGTAAGACGCCGGACTCCAGGCAGCGGCGGCAAAATCCGGGTCTACGTCCCGTCCTCGCATGGGCGCCGCAAAGCGCTGGATTTGCCAGGAGTCGATGGCTACGCCGCTGCGAGCGTCGCTCCCCATGCGCACGAATTCGATGCCCTTCAAATCGCCCATCTCTTCGCCGCCATTGTACGCCCCAAAGGCCTCATAAGCGATTTCCAGCGTGTTTGTCCCCGCCTGGGCGTATTTTGCCAGCTCGAAGTCGATAGCTTTTATGTGCTTCAATGCTTCTTCGACCGGCTTCCCGTTGATAAAGACCTTTATGGCATCATCCGCGAAAGTCGAAATGAACATTCTCGGTTCGTTGCTGTAATTGAACTGAGCCTTATACTTCACGTAACCATAGGGGACAGGACCGGTGTCTTCCAGGGCGCCAGGCGCGTTGCTCTGCCAATGGCCGGAGGCGGTGTCATATCTCTCCACCCAGGCCTGCCCGTCGCTCAAATCGAACGGCTTATAGGGCAGGGCCGGCGTTGTGATACGAAGATGCGCAGTTCGCCGCTCGCGTTCGTAGGCACACTCCGTCAGCGCGCCATCAACCCAACACTTGCCAGGCTTGGAAGGAAGCAATAGGGTCAGTTCGTGCTCGCCGGGCAGGAAATCCAAATCGGCCCAAATCCGACTCGCATGTGAACCGCTACCTGCAAACATGTAGCTGTGCGCCATGAAGGGAACAGCGAAGGGCTTGGTCTCCTCCGACCCGGGAACAACCTTGGAAGGGAACTCACTGACCCACGTCCGCAGGGCACGGTCGCGCGGTAACAGGATAACCAGAAGGTGGTCATTCACCAAGAGGACCTTCTCGGTCTTCTCGAATCGAACGCCAAAGACCACCGATTCATATTCCGGGTCCCAGTACTTGTAAGTCGTTTCGCCTTCCACATGGGGTTCGTCTCGGGTCGCCAGGGAGATCTCCGCCACACGCCCCGGCATGTCGTAGAGGATGAGGAAATGGCGGTCGAGGTTCAGGCCGTGAGCCAGCACCTCCGCCGTCGAGTAACGGAGCTGGCTGCCAGGGATGGGCACCTGCACGGCCAGCATTTTCATTTCGCGGGGACCGATGACCAGTTCGCCCTCGCGCGGCACACTAATCCTGCGTTTCGTGGGGCTGTTAGGATCAACGAAGGTCATCTTATAGCGTTGCTCGGCGTTGGCGTTTTCGCGCACGAAGACCACCGCGCTCTGGCCGTTTACCCTCTCCGTGGCGCTGAGGTTGGGGTTCGTAGACTCGGCGCCACCTTCGAGCGCTTGAGCCCGTGCCAGCACATCCCCATGCAGGCGGAGGAACTGGCAGATCCCACGGGCCGCGTAATACTTGTCCCACAAGCCGCCCGGCTCGCCAATCGGTGCAGCGTAATCGTAAGTGGTGGTGAGGGTCTTGGCGGCCCAATCGAAATTCGTTCCTCCATAACCCATGTAGTAGTTGAAGTAGGTTACTCCCTGCTCGAGTACGGTCTTGGTGAGCGTGTCGATCTGCTCCGCGTTCACCCCTTCCTGGTCTACGGATAGTTTCCCGCCAAACTGGCTGAACCAACCGCCTTGCAATTCGCTGATGCCAAGCGGGGAGAAAGGCTCTTGCTTGCGCAGTTCAGAGAGCTTTGGAACAACCTGTTCCACGATTTTCCAGCGCGGGTAGAAATTGCACGTATCCATGATCTTGGCCATGTCGGGGTCCGAGTTCTCCCGCGCCTGCTTGGTCCAACAGGTGAAGACCGGCACGTCGATGCCCGCTGCCCAGACCATGTTGGCCAGGGCCCGGACGTACTCGCGCTTGTCCGCGTCGGGCATGGGAGGGCTGTAGTCGTACTCGTTCTCTACCTGCACCATGATGATGGGGCCGCCCACGGTGATCTGGTGCCGCTGAATCACCGGCAAAACCTGGTCGTACCAGTGCTGCGATGTCTTGATGCTCTCCGCATGGTTGGTGCGAAGAGGGAACCGCATCGTGGCCACCCAGTCGGGAAATCCGCCGCGCTCCCACTCCGCGCA
>JBEKME010000218.1:0-2920 GCA_050008675.1 Terriglobia bacterium | reverse complement strand
CCAATGTAATTTCTGCGGCACTCGGCGTGTTTATCGCCGGCTTCTCCTCCATCCTGACCGGGCTGAACTTCATCGTCACCATCCACAAGATGCGCGCCCCCGGGCTCACATGGTTCCGGCTGCCGCTGTTTATATGGGCGATCTACTCGACCAGCGTCATTCAGATCCTCGGGACGCCGGTCCTGGCGATCAGTATCGTACTGGTCGCCCTGGAGCGGCTCATCCATGTGGGAGTCTTCGATCCGGCCGTGGGAGGGGATCCGATCCTCTTTCAGCACTTGTTCTGGTTCTACTCACACCCCGCGGTCTACATCATGATCCTGCCCTCGATGGGCGTCATCAGTGAGCTGGTCACCGCATTCTCCAAGAAACGCATCTTCGGTTACAAGTTCATCGCCTTTTCAAGCGTGGCCATCGCCGCGATTTCCTTCCTGGTTTGGGGTCACCACATGTTTGTGTCGGGACAATCTGTTTACGCGGGGATTGTATTCTCCGCGCTGAGCTTCGCGGTCGCCATTCCCTCCGCCATCAAGGTTTTCAACTGGACTGCCACGCTTTACAAAGGGTCGGTCTCCTACCAGGCGCCCATGCTCTATGCCATTGGCTTCATCGGGCTCTTCACCATGGGTGGATTGACCGGCCTGTTCCTCGCCACGCTGGCCGTTGACGTGCACGTTCACGCCACTTATTTCGTGGTCGGCCACTTCCACTACATCATGGTGGGTGGCGCCGTGATGGGTTACCTGGGCGGCATTCATTATTGGTGGCCCAAGATCTCCGGACGCATGTATCCGGATGGATGGGCAAGATTGGCGGCGGCAATCATTTTTATTGGCTTTAACCTGACTTTCTTCCCTCAGTACATGCTCGGCTACCTTGGCATGCCGCGCCGCTACGCTATCTACGCGCCGGAGTTCCAGGTGCTGAACGTGATGTCCTCCGCTGGCGCATCGGTCCTGGGCGTAGGTTACCTGATCCCGCTGGTTTACCTGGTCTGGTCGCTGCGCTACGGACCTGTTGCCGGGCCTAACCCCTGGGGCGCCAAAGGTCTGGAATGGCAGACGCCTTCTCCGCCTCCCACCGAGAACTTCGAGGAAACACCCATCGTGACGGAAGAAGCTTACGCGTACGGAACGGAGGAACCTCGAGTTGCATAGCAGCAACACCGCTCTGGCAGAACAATTCGACGATCTCGAACAGCAGCACGAAGCCTCCAGCCTTGGGATGTGGGTTTTCCTCGCCACAGAGATCATGTTTTTTGGCGGCTTGTTCACGGCCTATATCATTTTCCGTAACCTTTATTTGCCCGCCTTCGAAGCTGGTAGCCGTCTGCTGGACGTCCGCATTGGAGCCTTCAATACAGCGGTATTGCTGTGCAGCAGCTTGACCATGGCGCTGGCCGTTCGCGCCGCCCAACTGGGGAAAAAGGGGGCGCTCATAACCTGTTTGCTGCTTACCTTGCTCTTGGGACTGACGTTCGTCGGCGTCAAACTCGCTTTCGAATGGCGGCACGACTTCGCCGAAGGACTTGTGCCAGGATTGAACTGGACTTTTGATGGGCCTGACCCTCGACACCTGGAATTGTTCTTCTGTTTTTACTTCTTCATGACCAGTGTCCACGCCCTGCACATGGTGATTGGCGTCGGAGTCCTCACGGTACTCATCATCATGGCCTGGCGGGGGAAATTCTCACCGCAGCGCTACAACACCGTTGAGATGTCGGGCCTTTACTGGCACTTCGTGGATATCATCTGGATTTTCCTCTTTCCTTTACTGTATTTGATCGGAGGGCGCTACTGATGTCGAGCCACGTTGTTCCCACCAAGCTCTATATCCTGGTTTTCGCCGTACTGATCATGCTTACCGGCCTCACCACAGGTGTCGCGTTCATTAACCTCGGCAAATGGAACACCGTCGCGGCGCTGGTGATTGCCGTCTGCAAGGCCTCGCTCGTGGTCCTTTTCTTCATGCATCTTCGCTGGAGTTCCAACCTCCTGCGGATCGTGGTCGCCTCCTCACTCCTCTGGCTCGCCATCCTCATCGGCTTGACCCTCAGCGACGTGTTTACCCGCGATTGGACGCCCGTTCCTTCCAATTGGGAAGCCCAGATTCAACAAGATGTGCGCTAGGCGCAAGGTGACCGCGGGCGGCGCATACATCGTTTTGTATGTATGCGCCCTGCTTGGACACGGGCAACAGGACGCCCCATGAGGCGGCGACGTGGCAAAACGATGTCGCCGCCCCCCGCGAATTCCGCGTAGTGGTGTCATTTGGAGCGCAGTCATTCCCGCGAAAGCGGGAATCCACTCCGCAAACCTTTGGAATGCCCTGTCGTCGGATTGGATTCCTCCCGCCATGGCGGGACGGGAATGACCGGCGGCTCGAGCGGATCCCCATTCCAAATGACACCCGCACCGAATTCCGCGTAACAAGGTCTCAGTTTGTTCAGGCCCGGAGGGCCGCTCCCGCGCTGCGGGATAGCCCGGGGCGCAAGAAGCTGTGAAAAAAAACAATCTCACGCAAAGACGCTAAGGCGCAAAGACTCGCAAAGGACAACTGCTTTGTTTTCTTTGCGCCTTTTACGACTTTGCGCCTTTGCGTGAAATGCTTTTGCTCATGCAGGGATTATTTCACAGCTTCCAACCCTGGGACCCCGGCCCACCGCAATAAACCCGTAGCCCCGGCAGGGGCGTAAGAGTCTGCACGGTCGAAGCTTCTTTCGCCCCTTCCGGGGCTCACCCCCGTGGCGCGACCCCAACTTCGTATCGGGAAGCCCAGATTCAACAAGATGTGCGCTAGCCCGACTTTCGCAGTTGGGAGCGATTTTCATCTGACTTTTGGCTTTCCTGCCGGATAAGTTCTTGGCGATGAATGCGCACTTGTTTCAGGTCGTTGTAGTGTAGACCTACCCCCTTCCCAA
>JBEKME010000217.1:0-3987 GCA_050008675.1 Terriglobia bacterium | reverse complement strand
GTCTGCACGGCTATTCAGCCACCCCACAGCCTGGCCGAGACCTTTCGCGACTGGGATGAGATCACAGAGCAGTTGGCAGAATCAAGCCGGAACCGGTCGCGCTACGGCTTTTCTTAAGTTAACGCCTAAGGGGCAAGCCCCGGCCCTACACCCCATATTTGGACAGCACCGCAATGGTCCCGCGTGAACGAGTATTGCGGCATGAGCGCGGCGCAAGCAATGCGCTGCTGCGGGTTGACGATCACCAGTTTGCCCCTGGATTCAAAAGCGCGAATCCGAGGAAGAACCGCAGGGTCGAAAAACCCTCCTTATGCTGGAACTCCCGCTGCAGCATGGAGCAGTTCGACGCTGTAGCCGAGGCTGCGGAGTTGGCGGATCATTCTGGCTGTGCGCCTTTGCTTGGCTCTCTGACTGACCGCTGGGCCGCGTTCCTCGTAACGCACTCCTTCATGCAAAATCTTCCAGATTAGGCGACAAAGCCGGTGTGCGATCACCGCGATGGTTTGATTGTGCCCGAAGCGCACCACATAGCGGCGGTAGAGAAGAGCGAAGATGCTGCCCTTGAGCTTGACGGCGGCGTGGGCCGCCTGATTGAGAATGCGCCGCAGGTGTCGGTTGCCCTTGGGGGAGCGGCGATTACGGTTCACTCCCGCCGTCTCCTCCTCGCCTGGGCATGCCCCTACCCAGGAGGCGAGCGCGCGGCCCGAAGGAAACGTGGCTGCCGAGGCGCCCACCTCGGCAAGGATCTGCTGTCCCGAATCCACCCCCAGTCCGGGCACCTCCGCCAAACGCTGAACCTGCTCCTGCTGGGGGCCGATCAGGCTGGCCATCTCTTGCCCCAGTTGCGCAATCTGCGCCTCGATTCGTTCCCACTCCTCCAGCGCTGCCTTCAACAATCGGCGGTAGACGGGATGCAGTTCCCGACAGGCACCCAGCGCATCGCACAACTGCTCCTGCGTGGCGCGCAAGCGGCAATCAGCCCGTGCCGCCACCACCGCCGGGTCCGTTTCCCCCTCCGCCATGGCCTGCAGCATGCGCCGCCCACTCAGGCCCAGCAGGTCGGAAACCAGGCTGGACAACTTCAGGTGCGCCTCTTCCAGCAGAGCCTCCAGCCGGTTCTGTAACTGCACTTGGTTGCACCTCAATTGGTACCTGGTGCGCATCACGGTGCGCCATAGACGCTGCTCGGCATCGGGCACAAAACTCAAGGTCAGCTCCTCGGCCACCAGCCGTCTGACCAGACGTTCGGCGTCAGCGAAATCGTTCTTGCGCCCTCGGGCTCCACGGTTCGACTGCGCCTGCGCCAGATGCAGACTTCCTGACATCGGGCCAGCGCCTTCCCGCTTCTCGCAGATCGGCTTCCAATACCGCTCTAGGCTTGCCCAGACGGGTTTCCAATACTGCGCGGTGGACTCCATCACCACTTCTTCAACGCCTTGCTCAACCAGCCAAGCGGCTAGCAAGCGCAACTGCGCAGGGCTGCTGCCATACTGCCGCCGCTCAAACTCGTAGTCGCCGGCCACGTCCACGTCGGCCACCACCACCACGATCATCCTCTTATGGACGTCGATTCCTGCTATCCTGTAACTCATATACATGCTCCTTCTGGCGGGAGCGGAGAGCGTGCCTGAAGTTACCTTACGCAGGGTCGCGGGCTATCGCCGCTCCCACGGAGGGAGACAACGACGCCCAATTATTCGTTCAACACGCACGCTCCGGATCAGACAGACCTACGGCCTCGACGGCTCCACTGCGGTTACGATCTCACCGCTCTCGACCGCTACTATCATAACCCAGTACGTTTTTCATGAACTTTCGTGGGCCGTAGGCCCATCATGACAGACCTCAAAGGCGGAGGTCTGCGCTACGCTTGCTACTGGACGAGATTAGCGTGCATAGACCGCATGGTTTGTGGTGCGCCACTTTGCCCTCCAAAGAGAGAACGTCTTTCCGAAACGACGGGTAGCGCACACAGTGTCGCTTCCCAGAGACTCTGTGCTATCGATCCCGGAGCCCATCGCTCTGAGTTGCCTGCTCGAGCACCCGGAAGAAACGGTGCGCGTGCGGAGAGCTTTGTCGAACTTTTGCAGGACTGATGAGGGCGAGAATCTCATACGCATGCCGCGTCTTATGGTACCTGCCCTTCTTTGTGTTTCCCGAGGCACGCTCCAGAGCAGGCACCAGGTCATCTTTGGGAATGTTCTCGATGTCCTGGCGTCGCGGCAAGGAGTTTACGCGGAACCCCCGACCATAGTATCTAGTTACAGCCTCCCTGTCTGCGATAAACCAAGCCTCCATGCTTTGTACCATTAAGTGAGCCTGTTCGGCGGATGCAACCTGGGGCTTCCTCCAGTTGTCCGGAGGCGCACTGAGGTGGATCCACACGCTCGCTGCCACTGGCCGCTCAGCATCAACGAGGAGAAGTATTACCTCATCCCTGCCACTCGCGAGCGCGTCGCAAAAGTTCTGAAACGCCTTCAACCGCCCGCCCGAAGCTATTACCCTTGGGTTGCGTTCCAAGTCGCTGAGTTTCTGGAAGAACTTAAGGAAAGCCTCCCTGCAGGCTGCCTTGGAACTTCCAGAATCACCACCCCCTCGACGTAAACCCGGACCCTCACCAGCGGTTCCCTCCAATCTCGCCAGTTCGCCACAGTTGGCCAAGAGTATAGCGCTTAAGCCATGCGGCAAGCCGCTCCTTCTTCAACCGTCTCATTTCTGTTTCGCCCTCTTCCTTCTCGAACACTATCACCGAATCAGGAGCTTCGGTGAACTGATCGACCAGAGCGTCAGAGTGCGTCGTTACAATCAACTGCATGCGTTCCGAGGCCAGGGTCAATAGTTCTGCGAGTGTGCGGATCGCGTCCGGGTGCAATCCAAGTTCTGGTTCTTCAAGGCACACGAGCGGCGGGGGCGACGGATGAAGTAGGATGGTAAGCAGCGCAAGCCACCGAAGCGTGCCGTCGGAAAGCCGGGAAGCAGGAATCGTGATTCTGTTCCTCTCCTCAACCCGAGTGTCAACGAGCCCACTTTGAATCAGTGTGTGAACATCAAGGGCGCCGTCGTACAACGCGCTCAGGTACTTCAGCAGATCCGGCTTGACGTTAGCGTCTGATAGGAATCTGTTCAGCATTAAGCCAAGATTGTGGATGTCCTCTTCCAGGTAATCGTTTTTTTCCTCTGCCCCGTACAAGTCCCGCATCGTCGAGCCGGGACCGAACTCCCAATCAGAGTAGATCCGAATGGAACGAAATAGGCGACCCAGGTAGGTAATCTCGGGGTAGTTCTTGGAATCTTTTCGCTGCGACAGCACCGATTGCTGAGGGTCCCTCTCCTCGTCTGACAGGGTCAACTCCGACCCATCTGAGTAAATAGTTGGCTGCCCTTTCTTGTATGCAAGAAAGGCCTGAGTCGCCCCTTCGAGCGTCGCGGAAGTGACTGATTCATCCGTTATGAGAGCTTTTCCTTTTTGTCCCTTAAAGCTCACTTGGTAGTGAATCGACTTCTTCAGCTTGCGGGGGTTCGCTGTGACCTCGATTCGGGCGGTTGGGTTGGAGGCACCCTTCCACAAGCAGTCCGAGATTCCACCCGCCGCAGCCACCGCCTCGGCGAAGTCGTCCGGGAGGCCCTTCAGGAGGCCGATGGCTTCGATGAAATTCGATTTCCCCGAGGCATTGGGGCCGATAAGAAGGTTGAGTGGCCCCAGCTCAACTTGCGCTCCCCTCTCCCCGAACGAGAACAGGTTCTGTATCCTCAAGCTGTGAATAGCAAGTCTTCTCAACATCGGTTGTCTCCCTCGCCCTTCCTTGGAAGTGATTATACGCGACACGAAGACCCATAGCCAAGCCGGTGACGCAGCGGGCTAGGGTCGCGTCAAAGTCGGTCTTGTGGGGATGGGAGGGGATGGCGGAGTGGAGGCGATGGCGGGCGGAGGGTCTTCAGCCGGGATTCCGGGCCTGACCCTCAAGGGGCGCGGGAGGCGCACGGATC
>JBEKME010000216.1:0-4061 GCA_050008675.1 Terriglobia bacterium | reverse complement strand
CCGTGGTGCCGACGCCATCATCGCCTTGCGCTGCTGCAAACTCAGCGGTCGGTTCGAGGGCTTCTGGGAGCAACGATCCTATAGAAGGAAGGTTGCATGAATTCCACCACATTTTTGTCGTGCACCCTGCCGGGTCAATCACTGTAGCCAGACGCCTGCAGTCTATTGCCGCTTGGCAAATCCTTCAAGCGCAAATAGTTAGCTGGCTCGGCCAATATTTTTGCCAGCCAACTGGCAAAGCTGGGCGCGCGCGTGGGGGCAATCGGATGTGTGGGGAAGGACGCCTTCGGTGAGTTTTGTCTCAGCCGGATAAACGACCTTGGCATCGATGCGTCGCGGATCGGGGTTCATCCCGGGCTTAAGACAGGACTCGGCGTGGCATTAGCCGAAAGAGAGGACCGGGCGATCCTGACTTACTTAGGGACCATTGATGCCTTGCAGCCATCCCATCTTTCAGACGATTTGCTAAGAGCATGTCATCACTGGCACATAGCCAGTTACTTTCTGCTGAAGAGCCTTCGAGGGTTTTGGGTTGAATGGGCCCAACGTTGCAAGGCGGCCGGATTGACAGTATCCCTCGACACGAACTGGGACCCGGAAAGCCGATGGGAGGGAGTCAGGGAACTCCTCCCCTTCACGGACGTTTTTCTTCCCAACGAGAATGAAGCGTTAGCCGTCCCTCGAGAGGACAGCATCTTTAGGGCGGCACGGCGGCTTACAGGGGATGGTCCCCTGGTCGTGGTAAAGCGAGGCGCAGAAGGAGCATTGGCGGTCCGGGGGGAGCAGACATGGGAAATCTGCCCCGGGGACATGGGCTTACAGCCTGTGCGGGTAGTAGACACCGTGGGTGCTGGAGACAACTTTGACGCAGGTTTTATTCGCGGCTGGCTATTGGGCCGAGATATCCGGGAGTGCCTGTTACTCGGCCATCGCTGTGGCGTAGCAAGCTTGACCAAAGCGGGAGGGATTCAGGAACAGTTGCGGGAGGTGGTTCGCTAGGTTGCGCTTTCAGGGCGGTGGAAAGTAATGAGTGGCAGAAATCGAGTTCTGGAAGAACACTTTGACCAAACTACTCAATGACATCCTCGAGGAACCGGAACAGTTGTCCAAGTCGCTTGCGTATAGCTGTGGCGAAGGAAGCGAGGACCTGGAAAAGGCGGCTGTGCTGGTCAGGGGTGCTAAGCACCTGTACGTCGTGGGCATCGGCAGCAGTTGGCATGCCGCTATGGCCATCCTTTCCCTCTTCAACGCGGCAGGGCGCCCAGCACTCTTATTGGACGCCTCGGAGATGGTTCATTTCACGGTAGTCCCGCGCCAGTCCGTGGTGATCATCCTTTCGAGGAGCGGGCGCAGCATCGAGGTGGTTCGCATGCTCGAAGTGCTCCGGTCCTGCGGGACGAGAATAATCGCGGTTACCAATACAGCGGACAGCGCGCTTGCGAAGGAGGCCGACGTTTGTCTCAAGCTGGCGGTGCGATTTGATCATCATGTCTCTATCTCCGTGTACTCGGCGCTGGCCCTCGTGGGAGGCTTGCTGGCAAGCCGCGCCGTAGACCAGTTATCTGAGGAATTGGTCGAACATCTCGCAGCATCTTTGACCGCGACGCAGCGAGCGATGGCTTCCTGGAAGGAGCGAATCGACGCGAGCACCTGGTTCGAGCGGGAGGCTGCTACCTATTTTCTTGCTCGAGGGGGAAGTCTGGCCAGTTGTCATGAAGGCCGGCTCCTTTGGGAGGAGGCGGCCAAAGCTCCCGCCAGTGCCATGTCCAGCGGAGGATTTCGGCATGGTCCGCAGGAGATAGTCCGTAACGGCCTGCGAATTGTAATGTGGCTCGACCGGGAGAAACTGCGGACTGAGGATCTGGCCTTGGCTGCAGACCTTCGCCATAACGGCACGAGGGTCTTTCTGATCGGCCAGAGCGCCGGATGCGATGCCGCTGAGCTAGTTATCAATCTGCTAGGCATCCCTGCAGCATGGCAGTTCCCAATTGATATCATCCCGGCACAACTCGCCGCTGAGCGCCTGTCTCGCCTGCAGGGTGAAGACTGTGATGCTTTTCTACTCTGTCCATACATTATCGAACAAGAAGGCGGTTTGACAATGGCGCGCATTCGCTGAAGCAGAAAACTCTCCGCCGGGGGCATGCTCGGATCCTCGATTTGCTCTCCGTGATGCCGAGCACGACAACGGTCCCGCCAACCTAATTCTGAATGAGCTTGAGAGGATGGGTGTATGAGATGACCTTACGCGAGCGCTTATTGACCACTCAGCGTGGTGGGCAGCCCGACCGTATTCCCTGGAACATCTATGATTGGGTCTTGCCAAACACTGCTGCCGCCCACTTCCTCCAGAGCAAGGGCCTGACCTTGATGGGTACTCGCAAGATCTTCCGGAAAGTATATGAGGGTGTGCGTATGACCGAAGAGCAGTCCGAGGAATATACGTTGGATCTGTTGCGCATCGGGGTGCCGGGTGGACGCCTCATAATGGGGTGCACTGAGGAATTTCCACTGGGTGAGTTTGAGAAGACTTTCAATGCGATAGACCGAGCCATGACGAGGTACGAGGGGTTCAGTTGGAACTGAGGACCCCGAGTCAGAAAATTGGGTCAGAAGGAGAGATCACGATGCGGCACAAAATGGTCATCATTGGAGCGGGCAGTGCCATGTTCACACAGGGAATTGTGCTGGACTGGCTACGTCAGGAACCAGAGGGGGATTGGGAGATTGCGTTGGTGGATATCGACGGCGGGATTCTCGAGGCCACTGAGAAGATGGTCCGGCGTCTGGCCCTGTCAGCCCAAAACCCATTCAAAATTTTGGCGACCACGGAACGCAAGGATGTGCTGGAAGGTGCGACTGTCGTAGTTTGCACCATCGGAGTCGGCGGCCGGCGAGCCTGGGAGCAAGACGTATTTGTTCCCAGGAAGTACGGCATCTTCCAACCGGTTGGGGACGCGGTGATGCCGGGGGGAGTATCGCGAGCGATGCGTATGATACCTGCGGTCCTCGGGATTGCCAAGGACGTTGAGCGCCTGTGTCCGGATACACTCTTCCTGAATTATGCGAACCCGATGACGGCTATTGTCCGAGCTGTTCGCCGGGAAACGTCGCTGGGGATTTTCGGCCTTTGTATCGGGGTTGATGAGTCCTTGCACTTGCTGTCGAAATTGGCGGAAGTTCCTTACGACCGGATCACAGCAACATGGACGGGCATAAATCACCTGACGTGGATACTGGACGTTCGTGAATCCGGTTCGAGTCTGTGGCCTGTGCTCAAGCAAAAAATCGCTGACTATCGGCGCAGGGGCATCGATCCCAAATTGGTTGGACGTATGGGTTGGGCCGAAGGGGCGTCCGATGCAGGACACAATTTCCACGACACGCTTTTCAGTTGGGAACTGTATGAGGAGTTTGGCGCTTTCCCTGCGCTTTTGGACAGGCATGTGATTGAGTTCTTCCCCGAGCGCTTCCCGGGGGGACGTTACTACGGACAGACGCTTGGCGTGGAAGCCTATTCGTTTGAGCTGACAATCGCTTATGGGACAGGGTCTACGACTCCACGCTTCGCCTGGGGAAAAGCGAGGGCCCGGTCGGCCGGGAACAACTCGAACAACCGCCGGCGAACACATGCAGCTCATGGAAATTCTGGACAGCATTCAGCACGACCGGCGGCGGTGGTATTCGGTGAACCTGCCGAACAGTTCTGCCGTTTCGAATTTGCCCAAAGACGCCATCCTGGAGTTGCCTGCTGTGGCCAGTGCGGACGGATGGCTGCCTTTGACCCTTGGAAAACTCTCTCCTCGCCTGGTAGCCATTCTGTTACGCCGACTAGCTGCTGTTGAAGCCACGGTGGAGGCGGCTGTCACGGGCGAACGCAAACTAATGACGGAAGCGCTGATTCTTGACGCAAGTGTGCCGGATTACAGGACGGCCGAGCGCCTCACGGAGGACCTGCTTCGGACTCAGGCCCCTTATTTGCCGCAATTCAATTAGATTGTTTTCTAAAACGCTCAAGTATTGGGGGTGCATCGTGTTCATTGGACTTCTGCTTGCTATCG
>JBEKME010000215.1:0-4215 GCA_050008675.1 Terriglobia bacterium | reverse complement strand
CGAGGTCAAAGAAGATCACGGAGAACTCGTAACCGTAACGGGTGGAGCGGTAGATTTCCGCATCCAGAACGAAATTGAGGTGCCTGGCGTTATAGAGGGCGGTGCAGTCATCCATAATGGTGAGTTCATGCATGCGCTGCACGTAGCGCGCGTTTTCCAGGGCGATGGCTGCGTAGTCTGCGAGGCTCTTTAAAGTGGGTATGTGCTCTTCCGAAAAACTCTGCTTCCCAAGGCAGTTCGCGAGCTCAATAACGCCCAGAACCTGTTCGCGGCCTTTAATAGGGACGCAGAGCACGGAATGGGTATTGGGCTGGGTGAATTCATCGATCCTGGGGCTGAAGCGGATGTCGCTCCAGACGTCTTCCACCAGCACGGGCTCTTCATGCTTGGCCACCCATCCTGCGATGCCTTCTCCCAGCTTGAGGCGAACGTCCTTCAGCTTCTCAGCGCCATGTCCAATGGCAATCTCAAAATACAATTCCTGCGCCTTCTCATCCACCATCAACAGGGACCAAGTGTCCGGCTGCAGCAGCTCACTGATCTTCTCCATGATGGTCTGGAGGATTTTCTGCAGGTCGAGGGTAGAAAAAAGGGCCTTCCCGACCTCATGGAACAGGGAAAGGCGTTCGATCTGGTGCTTGAGTTCGGCGACCTCTTCCTGCGGACCCATAAGTATCCCTAGGCTTCCAATCTCGTCTTATGCCACTCTTAGATTATTAGGGCTCCCGTATCGACCTCAATGGTACGCAAGTACCCTTCATTCCGCCTTATCCTCTGGTGCGATTTGTTTGACCCTCCCAAATCAATTGACACCCTTCAGGAGGCCCAATAAGATAAATTAGGTGCAACCTTGGTGAGCCGAAGCGAAGAAACCATTCCGATGGCGGGATTCGGCGAGTATCTACGGCGGGAACGCGAAATGCGAGGCGTATCTCTGGAGGAGATATCTATCGCCACGAAGATCAGCATTCGCTTTCTTCAAGCCATCGAGAACGAGGAACTCTCAAAACTCCCCGGAGGAATTTTCACCCGCAGCTTCGTACGGACCTATGCGCGATACCTGGGTTTGGACGAGGAACGCGTCTTGGCGGATTGCCAGCTTGCAGGCCAGCAGAAGCCAGAAGTTGACATCCGCCGCATTACGGCGAACCGGGCACGACCGAACGGCTCTGCCTCACGGACTCGGATCATCGCTCTCCTGGTGGCGGGTGTGCTGCTGGCCAGTGGTTATGCCCTTTTCCGTTACTCGCGCCGAATCATGGAACAGCAAAGCAGCACGCCGATGGTCATTCCGCCGAGCACTACCGCAGGCGGCACGAACCCACCTACTATCACCTCACCCGTCACGAACCCGCCCCCTAGCGCCGCACCCGTACAACCCTCTGCACCGGCCCAGCCGGAAAACAACCCGTCGCTATCGGCTACTTCCGGCTCACCCACCGCCGGCGCCGCAACTGCCCCCGGAACACTCGAGGGCGGTCCGCCTTCTCCAGGTGCCAAGGCGAACCCACCAAATCAGAGTGCGACCTCTGCGGCTACCAGCGCGGTTGAGGCCCACACTGATTTGGTCCTGCAAGTGGCCGCGACCGAGCGCACATGGGTGGCCGTTGACGCCGATGGGAAGACCGTGCTGCAAAAAGTGCTGAACCCCAACGAGGTCGAAAACCTGAAGGCACACGACTCCTTTGATGTCACCATCGGACACGCTCAGGGCGTCGTCCTGACTCTGAACGGAGAGACCCTGAAACCCCTGGGACGGCGCGACGAGGTGAAGTCGATTCACCTTACGCGCGAGGATCTGAAAAACACTGCCCCCGAGAGATAGACTATTTCCGAGCGACTGGTCGAGACAATTCGTGGAGGAGCTATCCCCGAAGTGGTGCGCCACAAGGCGTGCCGAGGCGAACTGCCTGTTTCCTTGCCGGAGAAGATTGAAATCCTCGTGCTCCTCGCCGTCGACAGGGACGAAGAAAGCCGGAATAGCGCTTTTCACACCTTGGAATCCTGGCCCCCAGAGGAACTTCAGCAAGTGCTCTCAAACCCCTCCACTCCCGTCGCAGTGCTGGAATTTGTGGCATATAACCTTGCGCCCGGGCGCAAGGAATTGGGGGACGCTCTCCTCCGAAACCCAAGTTTGCCTGGCCAGCTTCGTGAGTGGATCGAGAACACTGCGGCCCTTTTCGCAGAGGCTGAATGCAGCGAATCTTCCGAAGCCCCCGTCCCCCTTCAGTCCGCCGACGAAGATGGAAATTCAAGCTGTGAGGAGGGACCGCAGAAGAAAGCAACGGCCCTGCAAAGAATCCGCTGCATGTCCGCTGTCCAGAAGGTCAAGGCCGCTCTCACCGGGAGCCAGGAGGAGCGGATGATCCTGGTCCGCGATCCCAACAAACTGGTGGTGCGCGCCGTTTTGCAATCACCCAAACTCTCGGACCACGAAGCCGAAAACTTCGCCTCCATGAAAGACGTCAGCGAGGAAGTCCTGCGGCGCATCGCCCTGAGCCGCAAGTTCATGAAGAGCTATGCGGTGGTCCGGACGCTGCTCAACAACCCTCGAACACCCATCGACGTGGGCCTCCCGCTACTCCATCACATCAACGATCGCGATCTGAAGTGGCTGGCGCTCAACCGAAATGTTAGTGACGTCATCCGCACTACGGCCAACAAGTTCATCAAGCGGAAGGAATAGGCCAACAAGCCGAAGCTCCCGGGCAAGCATTAAGAGCGCGGCACGGCCACAACCAAAGACCGGGTTTTCATTGACGATTGCTGATCGTGGGAGCAGAAAATCGAAATTCGAAAATCGAAACTCGGCTCCGCCGGGTTGCAGCGGCGCTTTTTGCGAGTTTCGAATTTCTAGTTTCGAGTTTCGAAGATCGGCAACTCCAACCAACTTCGGCCAAGCGATGATCGCAGACTCATCCCCCTTCCTGCGCCAGGGCCGGCATGACGGCGTCGATGAGGCGCGCCAAGTCCCGCGAGGCGGCTTGGCCGGTTTGCAGCACTTCTTCGTGGCTTAGGGGGTTTCGGCTGAGCCCGGCCGCGCGGTTGGTGATTATGGCCAGCGCCAGCGCGCGCACGCCCATCTGATGCACGGCGATAACTTCCGGCACGGTGGACATGCCCACAGCGTCGGCGCCAAGTGTTCTTAGGGCGCGGATCTCCGCCGGCGTCTCATAGGTGGGGCCCAGGAGCGAAGCATAAACGCCCTCGAAGCACTTCAGCCGCATGGCGCGGGCGGCCTTCAGGGTGCAGAGCCGTAAACTTGGATCGTAGGCCTGGGTCATGTCCACAAATCTTTCACCCCAACGTTGGTCATGAAATCCGGCCAGCGGATTTGCTCCTTGAAAGTTGAGATGGTCGGAAAAAACCATCAAACTGCCGGGCGTGGCGCGCGGCGCAATGCCGCCGGCGGCGCACGTGGCGGTGAAAGAGCGAATGCCAGCCAGTGCCAGTACCCTAACAGGGAAAATAACCTCCCCGGGCCCATAACCTTCGTAGAGATGAACGCGCCCGGCAAGGACCGCCACCGGCACCTCCCCCCAGAAACCGAGATGCAACGCGCCGCCCTGACCTGCAACAGAGGGCCGGGGGAATCCCGGAATAGAGGCCAAGGGAATTCTTCGCGCCCTGCGTAGACCTCGCACGACTTCGCCCAAACCTGAGCCGAGCACGATTCCCACGCGTGGGGCTGCAGGCCATCGAGCCGCGATGTATTTCACAGCTCGCACCGCCTCGGGATAACCCGGAGTCTTTTCATTGGTCATCACTATTTTCCTGCGAGGCGCGAAATGAAGAGCTCAATGAACCGCTTGAAGTCCGATTCCACAGCGACGTGGACGTTAGGATGCACTCTCTCGACGCCATCGATGACATAGCGTTCGCCGCGCAAGACCGTGCGGTCGGAGGAATTGTGCCGGCTCGCCACCGTTTCGCCCCGCGTGAACTCACCCCGCGTCTCGACTTCGACCCGCATGTCCTGCGTGGTAATCAGGCTGCGCTCGATCACCGCACCCACGGCCAGCGGGTCGTGCATGGGCGTCCCGTCGGCGCCCAGCTTGCTCGCCAAGTCGACCAAGAAACTCAGTACACCGACGGCGAAGTCGTTCTCGCGCCCCCGTGTTCTGGCAAGCCGATTCAGGTCAGCCCGTGTGAACAGTGTCTTCTCAGTCACATTGAGGCCCACCATCGTTAGCGGCCAGCCGGCCTCGAACACTC
>JBEKME010000214.1:0-4314 GCA_050008675.1 Terriglobia bacterium | reverse complement strand
TGATGAGCGGCGGGCTGGTTTTCGCGGGTTGCTCGACCTTCTCCACCAAGCGCAACGCGAAGGTTGGTTGCGTCTGCACCGAGATCGCAAAGGAATCTGGAGAATCTTCCCCACCTCGACGGAAGCCATACCCACACCCGTGGCAGCCGAAGCGGTTCCCGAACTCGCTATTGTAGCCGATACTGAAACCGCACCACCGGAAACCGACGTCCTCTGGGAGGCGGTGGAGAGTCCAGAAGAAACCACCGTGATCGAGGCGCCCGAGGCCGCGCCACCCCCGAGCGAACCGCCCGCTCCGGTGGAAGCGGCTTCAGAGAAGAGGATGCGAAAGCTCCGTCCTGCGAAGCGCTCCCCAAGAAGGCCTCAGCACAAGGCGACTTCGCGACGCAAGCCCAAAGAAAGCGCTGAACCATGAGGACCGTCTAACTGATTACGAAGTGTGGCAGAGTGAACTGTTTTACGGCAATCTTCACAAAGCGGGGCATGCCGGGTTGTCTTTGTGCTTTCTGCCTCCCCCGCAGCAAGGGAGCTGAAGATGCGAAATCTCATTGCGGCGTTTCTGTGTGTGAGCCTGAGTGGGTCTGCGCTGGCTGCTGAAGGAGGCCGGGAAGCCGAACGACTGGAGAAGGCCGCCGAGGTGATCAACGAAATCATGGGGACGCCGGAAAAAGGGATCCCCAGGAATCTGCTCAATAAGGCGGTTTGCGTGGGCGTGATTCCTTCCGAAAAGAAGCTGGCGGTTGGACTCGGTGGCAGCTTTGGCCGAGGAGTGCTGGTTTGTCGCCGGGGAGGGACCGGCGCCTGGGCCGCGCCTTCAATGTTCACCGTAGAGGGCGCGAATTTTGGATTTCAACTGGGGGGGCAAGCTACCGACTTCGTTCTCGTGGTAATGAACGCCAAAGGGGCGCAAGAGCTGCTGCAAAGCAGAGCGACGCTGGGCGCGGATGCCTCCGTGGCAGGAGGCCCGGTAGGCCGAACGGCGGAAGGGGCCACCGACGTGCAATTGCAGGCGGAGATCCTGACCTACTCCCGGTCACGCGGGCTCTTCGCGGGCCTCTCGCTTGAAGGGCAGATCGTGAAGCAGGACAACGACGCCAACGAGCGCCTGTACGGTCGCAAAGTGGCTCCGAAGGATATTCTCTTCCAGGGCGCTGTGTCCCCTCCAGCAGCGGCCAGCGCGCTAGACGCTACGATGACGAAGTTTTCGCCGCACGGGGGCGAAAAGATTCTGCTGAAATAAGCTGGCGTAGGTCCGCCCAAATGCTCAACCCTGTCATGCTGAGCGGAGCGAAGCATGACAGCATTCGCGCCTAGCGTGCCGCCCCACCCGGAATGGCAGAGCGTTGTGAGAAACGCGCGCTAATCCACTTCCCCTGCGTAGATCTTCATGATTGTCTCGAGAAACTTCAGGGCGTGTTCCTTGGGACGCTGGAAGGAGTTGCGTCCGATGATGGAGCCGAAGCCGCCGCCGTCGCGGACGGCGCGAACCTCATCGAACACCGCTTCGTCGTCATCCTTCTTGGCGCCGCCGGAGAAGATCACGATGCGGTGACCATCAAACGCGCTCTGGACAACGTGATGGACGCGCTCGGCGAGCGTTCCGATCGGGATACCCACCTTCTCGTAAACTTTCTTGGCTTCCGGTTGCTCGAGGTGGGCGCTGGGCAGCTTCACCTTGATCACGTGGGCGCCCAATTGCGCCGCAATCTGCGCCGCGTAAGCTGCTACGTCAATAGCAGTCTCGCCTTCCTTGCTCAAGCTCGTACCGCGCGGATAGGACCAAACCACCACGGCCAGCCCGCTGGCCTTCGCCTCAGCAGCGGCTTCGCGGAGTTGCTGGTACATCGTCTGAGCGTGCGCCGAGCCCGGATAGATCGTGAAGCCGATGGCCACACAGCCCAGGCGCAGAGCGTCCTTCACCCCTGCCGTCATAGCAGGGAGAGGATCTTTTTCGTCGTGCAGCACGTCGTGGTTGTTTATCTTCAGGATGAGAGGGATTTCGCCCGCATGCCGGCTCGCGGCAGCCTCGATTGACCCAAGCGGGGCCGCGTGCGCATTGCAGCCTGCTGCCAGCGCCAGCTCAAAGTGATAGTTGGGATCGTAGCCTGCCGGGTTGGCAGCAAAACTCCGAGCCGGACCGTGCTCAAAGCCCTGGTCAACAGGCAGAATCACAAACTTGCCGGTTCCCGCCAGCCGGCCGGAGTTCAGCAAGCGCGCGATATTTGTCTTGACCCCGGGATTGTCACTTTCGTACCAGCTTAGGATCTCCTTTACACGGGGCGTGTTTCCAAACTTCTCACCCATGGTCACTACCGTCTTCGCAACTGCCATCTTATTGCCTCCTACTTAATAGCAGACATTGGGTAACTCTTTCAGGTTACATGGGTCGTCAAGGGCCAGGCAAGGAGAAATTTGACTTCGGCCAAGATATCAGGGGAGGTGGGAAGCAAACTGCCCGATTAAAGATGTAGGGGCGTCTCGCGAAGCGGCGCTACGTTCGAGGCAGACTGAACGAAAAGCTAAGCGAATTGCAGGAAGCGTTATAATGGACGCTTGCTTTAGAAACGCTTTCGAGGAGGCATCATGCCTGATGAGATTAATCGTCGTGAATTCTTAAAGACCAGCGCCCGGAGAGGAGCAGGACTGCCCGCGCTGGGCGGCATCACTTTCCTCGCCCACCCGGAGCGGGTGTTTGGCGCCAACGAGCGCGTGCGCGTGGCCGTGGTTGGCCTGCACGGGCAGGGTTGGTCGCATGTGGGTGAGTACCGCGAAATGAAGGAGGTGGAACTCGCCGCCTTCTGCGACGTGGATGAGAACGTCCTCGACCAACGACTGGCGGAGGCCGAGAAGATGGGGATCAAAAGGCCGGCACGATTCACCGACCTGCGCAAGCTGCTGGAGGACAAATCCATTGACGCCATCTCCATCGCCACCCCCAACCACTGGCATTCGCTCCAGGCCATCTGGGCATGTCAAGCGGGCAAGGACGTTTACGTGGAAAAGCCTCTCTCCCATAACTGGTGGGAGGGTCGCCAACTGCTGCGCGCCGCACAGAAGTATGACCGCATCGTGCAGCACGGAACGAACAGCCGCTCCGGCAAGGCTATCATGGAGGGAATGCAGAAGATGCGCGATGGCTTGATCGGGGAGGTCTATCTCTCCCGCGGGCTTTGCTACAAGTGGCGGGACACCATCGGGCACGCCCAAGAAGAGCCAGTGCCGTTGGGCGTTCACTACGACCTTTGGACTGGCCCGGCGCCCATGAAGCCCTTCACCCATAACCGCTTCCACTACAACTGGCATTGGATCTGGGACACGGGGAACGGGGACATCGGCAACCAGGGCATCCACGAGCTCGACGTGGCGCGCTGGGGGCTGGGCGTTAAGTTCCCCAACAAAGTCTCGGCTGTCGGCGGGCATTTCATGTTCGAGGATGACCAGCAGACCCCCAACACACTCAGCGTCGCCTGCCAGTTCGATATGCCGGACGGCAAGCGCCGCTTGCTGGAGTTTGAAGTCCGCCACTGGATCTCGAATCACGAGGCAGAAGTCGGCGCGCCGGCATTCGGCGGAGGTGAGGTGCCTGCCGCCTTGGGCAACGCCGCCGAGACACCGCGCAAGAACAAGGAACCACTGAACACCATCGGCAACATTTTCTACGGCTCCAAGGGCTACCTCGCGATGAACGGATACGATTCCTACAAGTGCTGGCTTGGCGAGGAGCAGGAACCCGGACCTCACGCTCGGGCCGGAGGCAACAACTGGCGGAACTTCATCGACTGCCTCCGCAGCCGCAAAAAGGAAGACCTGAACGCGCCGGTTGAAGAAGGCTATATCTCCTGCGCGCTTTTGCACCTGGCAAACGCCTCCTACCGCCTGGGCCGCACGCTGAACTTTGATCCTGAAACCGAGGCGGTGATCGGCGACGACGAGGCCAATCAGCTTTTGCGTGATGGCGACCGCGGCTACCGCGACCCCTACGTGGTGCCCCAGGAGGTGTAGCCCCTGGCGGGTAAGAATGGTGAGCGACTGGTTCCACCAGGGCGACTCGAAGAGGTTTGACCGTTCCCTGCTCCCCGAAAGGGAGCTACATGAGTAGCCGTGGGTGAAACCCATGGTAACGATCCATCGAAAGTCCTTTCGGCCCTGAAGGGGCCGAACGGTTCGACCCCTTCGGCAGCGATTTTGGGGCGGCAGATGATTAGACTTACACTACCGAAAGCGGAAGTCTAGCTTGAAGTTGTAGAGCCAAGGAATCCGGGGATCAACCTTTTCCCGTTCGAGGATCTGGGGCAAGTTCTCGTAATGTTTTTT
>JBEKME010000213.1:0-4373 GCA_050008675.1 Terriglobia bacterium | reverse complement strand
GATGCCACGCCCGCTCACGGACCAGGGCTGGGGACGTTTGCCTACGACGATGAAGGCGTGCCGGCTCAGTCCACGTCCATTATCAAGGATGGATTGTTCGTGGGCTATCTGACCTCGCGGGAGACCGCAGCGGCCATCCGGCAGGCGCGCTCGGGCGGCGCCATGCGCGCCGAAAGTTGGAATCGCATTCCTCTTATCCGCATGACCAACGTCAGCCTGCTCCCCGGCGCCGGCAAGTTGGCGGACTTGATTGCCGATACGGATGACGGCATTTACATGGAGACCAACCGCAGTTGGTCTATCGACGACCGGCGTTACAACTTCCAGTTCGGAACCGAAATTGGCTGGGAAATCCGCGGCGGCAAGAAGACCCGCATGCTCAAGAACCCGAGTTATGGCGGGATGACCACTGAATTCTGGAATTCCTGCGATGCCATCTGCGGCCCCGAGCACTGGACGCTTTGGGGCGTGCCCACTTGCGGCAAAGGGCAGCCCATGCAGGCCATGGGGACCGGCCACGGTGCATCCCCTGCGCGCTTTCGCAAAGTGCAGGTCGGAGTCGCCTATGCGGGGAATTGAATCATTGAATCATTGATTCATTGAATCATCGGTTCATTGATTCATTTCACCATTGACGATGGAAAGGACATTACTGGGGAGGGTGCTTCGCGCTGGGTCGGCAGCCCAATCCCTTCATCACTTAGTGTTGAAATGGATCAATGAGTCAATGAATCAATTCTGAGACGTCCCCTACTCAGTCAATGGCTCAATGATTCAATGAAACAATGAACAAATTCTAAAATGACTTTGTCCCGTCAACGAGCCGAAGAGATCTTCGGTCAAGTCCTGAAATACTCCACCGCCGAAGAGACGGAGGTCTTGGTTTCCTCCTCCTCCTTCGCGCTAACTCGGTTTGCCAACAACACTATTCATCAGAACGTTTCGGAAGAGGCCACCACGCTTTCGGTGCGCGTGGTGGCGGAGGGCCGGATGGCGCGTGCCAGCACCAACAAGTTCGATGAGGAGTCTATTCGGCAGCTTTGCGAGGGCGCCCTTGTGCTGGCACGCCTGCAACCGCCTGACCCGGACCTTCTGCCTATGCCGGGCCCGCAAACTTACCGGGCCGTTAGCCGTTTTTTCAGTGAGACGGCGGAGTTGAGTCCTGCCACTCGCGCCGCAACCGTCGCCAGTGTCATCAAGCGCGCGGAAAAGAACCGGCTGACTGCGGCGGGCGTCTTTTCCAGCGCGGCCAGCGCCTACGGGCTCTTTAATTCCCGCGGCCTTTCCGCGTTCCATGAGGAAACACTGGCAGAATTCTCCGTCACCATGTTGGGCCGGGAAGGTTCGGGCTGGGCCAAGAAAACTTCCCCTTACTGGCCCGAGCTGGAACCGCAAGAGTTGGGCGAGCGGGCGGCTCAGAAAGCTCTCAACAGCAGAAAGCCGCAGGAGATTACGCCTGGAAAATACACCGTCATCCTCGAGCCGGCGGCCGTTGTCGACCTTCTGGGCTTCTTAGTTCTCGATTTCAGCGGCCTGGCGGTGCATGAGCAGCGGAGTTGCCTTACCGGCAGGGTAGGGGAAAGGGTCTTTGGCGAAAACATCACTCTCCGCGACGATGTCTTTCACCCCTCCCAAACGGGAGCACCGTTTGACGGCGAGGGCGTTCCACGCCAGCGCGTGACCATCCTGGAACACGGCGTGGTGAAAAATCTGGTTTACGCGCGCCAGACCGCCCACACAATGGAGACGCAGCCCACGGGTCATGGCTTCCCCCTTCCAAACGAATTCGGCGAAGCTCCAATGAACATCGTCATGGATGGCGAGCGCACGAGCCTCGAGGACATGGTGCGGTCTACTCCAAAGGGTTTGCTCGTCACCCGCTTCTGGTATATCCGCGAAGTGGACCCGTATCAAAAAATACTGACGGGCATGACGCGTGACGGAACCTTCTGGATCGAGGATGGCCAGGTGCGGCACGGAATCAAGAACCTGCGATTCAATCAGAGCGTTATAGAAATGCTCCGTCAGGTGGAAATGATGGGTCAGCCTCAGAGGACGGCGGGGGAAGAGTCCTTCGAAATGGTAGTACCGGCCATGAAGATTCGCGAGTTCAATTTTTCGTCACTGACCAAGTACTAGCTGAAGACCCTCAACAAGGGCAGGCGCTATGACCGGACTCCTTGAAACAGAAACTCCGCGGGGTTCTTGCGGGCGCAGGGAATTCCTGCGAACCCTGGCAGGTCTGAGTGTCGCGCCAGGGGCGCTCGCGACGCTGCGCGCCGGCGCCCGGGATGTCTTGCCGAATCCTGTCGGGTGCGCCACCATCGCGTGGCCTCGCGAGGAGTTCACCCATGCGCTCGACACCATCTCGCGTTTGGGCTACCGGGGCGTGCAGTTGTTGGGCTGGGTTCGCGAGGCTTACCCGGCAACAAAAGCGCAGCAACTCGGGGAACATCTAGCCTCTTTGAAGTTGAAAGCCGTAGCTCTCTCTTGTTCGGCCCTGCGATTGGCTCCGGAGCGGCAAGGAAATGAGAATGCCGAGGTGCGCAGCTATGCGGAGTTCTTCTCTCGCCTCGGCGGGACCTTCTTGCAGGTAACCGACCAGGGTAGTCCTTCCAAAGAGTATTCAGCGGAGGATATAGAAAACCTCGGGTCACGAATGAATACACTCGGGAAGGTGGCGCAAGACTTCGGATTGACTCTGGGCTACCACCCGCACTTCGGAACCATTGGAGAGACTCGCCAGGGATTAGGGCGCGTGCTGGAAGCCACTGACCCGCGCTGCGTGAAGCTGATTGCCGATGTCGCCCATCTGGCGCTTGGCGGTTCGGACCCTGCCGAGGTCATTCGTACTTACGGGGAACGGTTGTGCTTTCTCCACCTCAAGGACTTGCGCAAAGAAATAGCGGCCGTTGCCCGGCAAGACCGCAATTTGGTCGGCGGGAAGGGCCCTCCCTTTTGTGAAATCGGCCTGGGCATCGTGAATTTCGCTGCGGTGGTGCAGGCATTGCGCGCGGTCCGATTCTCTGGCTGGGTGGTGGTCGAACTGGATGGCGGGAATTCAACGCTAGGCGGCCCGGATGCCAGCGCCGGCAAGAACAGAGACGAGTTGCGAAAGATTGGTTTCGACGTATAGAAAGAGGCTTGCGAGTTCCGATATTCCTTCTGAGGTGACCTTCCGGCGCCTATCGCTGTACGCCTGAACGCCCGGCTCGAGGAGCGGCTGGAAAAGTTAGCCAAGCGCATGGGCAGGTCAAAGTCCCTGTACATTCGGCGTGCGCTTGAAGAGTACCTTGATGAGCAGGAAGACTACTTGATCGCCCTCCGGCGACTGGAAGAAAACCTTCCTCCGATTCCTTGGGAAGCCGCACTCAATGAACTCAACGTACGAAATAAGCTTCGATCCAAAGGCTCTCGCTGAGCTGAAAAAGCTCGACCGGACCTCGCAGGAACGCATCACCAGTTTTCTCTTCGAGAATATACAACGCACGGACAAACCGCGTCGGTTGGGTAAGGCCCTCACCGGCGGGAAGATCAAACTGTGGCGGTAGCGGACTGGTGCTTTCCGCGTGGTCTGTCAGATCGACGATGCGGAGAAGATAGTCCGGGTTCTTCGAGTCGGGCACCGCAAGGATGTCTACCGCTGAGTGCTTGGGTAGTGGGTCAATTTGATGTAGAGGCGGCTTTACGCCGCCATTTGGCGATCCCGCCTTGCGGGATCGCCGCTACAGCATTAAATTGACCCAGTACCAGTGCTTGACAAGCCTTCGGAGCCGATGCTAGAAAAGTTGAGTGGCCTCTTTGGCGCTATCGTCTAGGGGTTAGGACGTCAGATTCTCAATCTGAAAACCCGGGTTCGATTCCCGGTAGCGCTACCAAATCTTGCAGTTAGCATAAAACCCCATTAAAAACAGGCTAGCCCGCATTTCTCACTAAAGAATTGAAAAAGGCTGTCTGTTCTGGCATAAGCATTTTGATGAGAAAAACTTGCGCCAGAGAAGGGAGACCGCCTTATGACTACAGAGTGTAGCGGTAAACTCCTTGAATTTCACCCCCTGGGAGCTCGGGAAGTTGGGGGAGGTTTTGACGGTGGGGCGATCACGAGCGATGGCGGAGGGCTGCTGCTGCGCGAGGTGGAGAAGCGAAGCGGGATCGTGGAGCGGTTTGCGGCCTGCTTCAGTGACTATGGGGATGCTGAGCGGATCGAGCACAAGGTGCGGGAGTTGGTGGCGCAGGGGGTGTACGGGCTGGCGCTGGGGTACGAGGATTTGAACGATCACGACGAACTGCGGCGGGATGCGATGCTGGCCGTGCTGGCCGAGAAGGAAGAGCCGACGGGAGAGGGTCGAGTGCGGGAGCGGGAGCGCGGCAAA
>JBEKME010000212.1:0-5016 GCA_050008675.1 Terriglobia bacterium | reverse complement strand
GCCCTGCCGCAGTCTCCGCAACTCTTCAAACAGATTCTGATGATCGGGGGCTATGACCGATATTTTCAAATCGTCAGGTGTTTTCGCGACGAGGACCTGCGCGCGGACCGCCAGCCGGAGTTTACGCAAGTGGATATCGAGATGGCCTTCCCGCAGCGGGAAGTTCTTTTCGAGATCATCGAGCGGCTGATGGAGAAGCTCTTTGCGCTCGTTGAGGTGCAGGTCCAACGGCCATTCCTGCGCCTGAGTTATGAGTTGGCGATGGAGCGCTACGGCTCTGATAAGCCGCACCTGGGAATCGACCTGACCTGGAAACGAATCGAGGTGACTGGAAATCCCCTGGCCAATGTACGGGGATTCAAGGCGGTGAAAGCGCTTCGAATTCCAGGCGGGGCGGGCAAGATCTCGCGCAGCCAGATGGACAAATACCAGGTTCCACTGAAGACGCTGGGGGTAGGGAATTTCGCTACCCTGGAATTGAAGAATTCCGAAATTCAGTCACGGCTCTCCAAGACGGTTGGCGAGGAATGCTTACGGGGCATCGTAAATGCTACCGGAGCTACGGCGGGCGACGTCATCGTGCTCCTTGGTTGCGAGGAACTCTCGCGCCTCAGGCTACATCAGCTCGACGAAGCGTCAGGCTGGTTCAGGGTGGAGCTGGCCGAAAGGCTCGGACTGGTCAGGCCCGGTACCTGGAGCTTCCTCTGGGTAATTGACTTCCCCATGTTCGAATACGACGAGCGCGAGAAGCGCTACGCTGCCATGCACCATCCGTTCACCTCGCCGCGTGAGGAGGATCTGGAGGCGCTCGAGAACGATCCGGGCTCTGTGAAGGCGCTGGGGTATGACCTGGTTCTAAACGGGTCGGAAATCGGCGGCGGTTCAATCAGAATCCACCGCCAGGACATCCAGCGGCGGGTGTTCAGCGTCCTGGGCTTGACGGAGGAGAAAGCCCGAGAGCGGTTCGGCTTCTTCCTGGAGGCGCTGGAATACGGAACACCACCCCACGGTGGCATTGCGCTGGGCTACGACCGCATCATCGCGCTTATGGCAGGCGAGTCGAACATCCGCGAGGTCATCGCCTTCCCCAAGACCGCCAGCGCAGTGGATTTAATGTGTGAGGCTCCCGCCGGGGTTGAGCCTGAGCAACTTGCAGAGCTGGGACTGGAAATCAGGAAAGATTGAGTCATCGGGTGATTGAGTCATTGAGCCATTGAGTCATTGGGTCATCGAATGCCTTGGGCGATGGCTCTTATAACCAGCGTGATATATTGGAACAATGAATCGATGGCTCAATGGCTCAATGACCCGATGACTCAATGACTCAATTGTGCTATGTCCGTCATTCACATCCTGCCTGAAGCCGTCGCCAACAAAATCGCGGCCGGCGAAGTCGTGGAGCGTCCCGCTTCCGTGGTGAAGGAGTTAGTTGAGAACTCCATGGACGCCGACGCAAGTCATATCCAAGTGTCCGTCGAAGCGGGAGGGAAACGCCTGATCCGAGTGGTGGACGACGGATGTGGCATGAGCCACGACGATGCCTTGCTGGCCTTCGAGCGGCACGCCACCAGCAAAATACGTTCAGCCGAAGACTTGTTTGAAATCTCGACTCTGGGCTTTCGCGGCGAGGCGCTGCCTTCGGTCGCTGCGGTTTCGCGGCTGGTGCTCGAGACCCGGCACGCCTCGGAGAACTGGGGCACGCGCCTGGAGATGGCGGGGGGAAGGTTGCGCGATGTAAAGGAGGTGGCGTGGCCGGTGGGCACGCGCCTGGAAGTGCGGGATCTCTTTTACAACACCCCGGCGCGGCGCAAGTTCCTCAAGTCCGAATCTACGGAACTCAGTCACATTGCGAGCCTGGTGACGCATTATGCGCTCGCACACCCTGACAAGAGTTTTCGGCTGGTTTCGCTAAGCAACGAGATCTTGAATGTATCGCCGGTTTCGAGCCTGCGCGAGCGCGTTTACCAAGTGATGGGCGCCCAAATCCTCGCGCAACTGGTGGAGATTACTCCGGTGGAGCGGCGCATGGCGCTTCCGGGTGCGCTGGACTCCGAGGAGGAGGGAATTTCCACCGAAGCCCCGCTGGTTCGCGTCTTCGGGTTCACTTCTCGCCCGGAGGTGCACAAGCTCAACCGCAATAACATCTACTTCTTTGTCAATCGCCGGCTGGTCCGCGACCGCCTGATTCTCCACGCCATTGCGGAAGCGTACCGCAACATTCTCCCTTCGAGTGTGTTCCCGGTGGCCTTGATCTTTCTCGAGCTGCCAGCGTTGGAAGTGGATGTGAATGTCCACCCGTCCAAAGTCGAGGTGCGGTTTCGCCATTCGGGATTCATCCACGACTTGGTGCGGGATTCCATTCGCCAGGCTCTACTGGCGACCCGGCCAGTTGCAGCCTTCCCCATACCCAAGTCGTCGCGAGGGATGCCCATGGATACCGACGCTGCGGAGGTTGCCGAGAAACTGGATGAAGAGCCCGCCGCCGGCCAAGGGGCTAAGTTCCTTCACCGCACAACTCCTTCGCCTCCTGTTTCCGCGCCGGCCTTCAGGCTTTCTCCTCCTCGGCCTGAGCCGCAGACGGATCGGCTCCCACTCGAGGCAGC
The DNA here is from genome assembly GCA_050008675.1 of Terriglobia bacterium. GTDB lineage: Bacteria > Acidobacteriota > Terriglobia > UBA7540 > UBA7540 > CAVROP01. The sequence continues at coordinate 2,413 of JBEKME010000212.1, read as the reverse complement.
GCTGTCTCCTTACGCTCCCGCCGTACCGCGATCGGAAGCTGATTTGGCGGCCCGCGCAGCGGCTTCACCAGCTATTCTGGCGCCGGGCGAGTTGCCGGTGGATCTTCAACCTCTCGGCCAGGTCCAGGAGAGTTTCATCGTGGCCACTAATTCGGCGGGACTGTGGATCGTGGACCAACACGCTGCCCATGAACGGGTTTTGTTTGACCGGCACGTCCGTATGCGACAGGAGAAAAAGGTTTCGGTCCAACGGCTGTTAATGCCCATCATTCTGGAATTGAGGGCAGAGCAGCAGGTCGCCTACCAGGAGATCGCGGAGGAGTTGGCGGAGAACGGGTTCGAGGTCGAGCCCTTTGGCCAGCGAACCATCGCTGTCAAGGCCGCGCCCACAGAAACTCGCACGGACGATGTAGGAGACTTGATGCGCGAAATCCTGGACAACGCCCGGCAAGAGGGGCGGACCGTGTCCTTGGATGTCCTGCGAAACAAAATCGCTGCCTCGGTCTCTTGCCACGCGGCGATCAAGGTGAACATGTCCCTCGACAAGAACAAAATGGATTGGCTGCTCCAGGCGCTCGCTAAAACGGAGTGCCCCATGACTTGCCCTCACGGCCGGCCGACCGTCTTGCGCTATGGGATGAAGGATTTGCAGAAGGCGTTCAAGAGGATTTAGTCGTCAGTTGTCAGTTATCAGTTCTCAGTACAAACACAGCGCCGTTGTTGTCACCGCCATGCCGTGTCATTCCGAGCGTAGCGAGGAATCTCGCCTTGTTTTGCGGAGGAGGAGGGAATCAGAGCGAGATTCCTCGCTACGCTCGGAATGACACGGGACGTCTACTTTATGCGCCCAGTAGTGATGACTAGGAACTGAAAACTGATAACTGACAACTGATAACTGAAAACTCGAATATGTCTACACCTCTAGTCATTGCCATTGATGGCCCCGCCGGCGCAGGTAAGAGCACGGTCGCCCGGAAAGTGGCGGCGCGTCTTGGGCTGACCTATGTTGACAGCGGAGCCACATACCGGGCCGCGGCCTTGAAAGTGCTCCAGTTTGCCATCTCACCCGACGATGAGCAGGGTGTTGCAAAACTCATTACGCAGACGGATATCCGCATCACCACGGACGGCCTTCAATCCCGCGTTTTGATGGACGGTCAGGACGTGACGGAGAAGATTCGCACTCCGGAAGTGACATTGGCGGCAGCTAAAGTATCGCGATTGTCGGAAGTGCGCGCCAAACTCGTAGCTGTGCAGAGGGGCTTCGCCATAGGGCGTGGAGTTGTTATGGAAGGGCGCGACATTGGCACCGTGGTCTTTCCGGACGCCGCCTTGAAGGTCTTTCTCAGGGCTGATCCGGTGGAGCGGGCGCGCCGGAGGCTAGGACAGGACAGAAAAGAAGGGCGTTCCGCCACACTTGAACAAACTGCCTGCGAAATCGCCCGCCGCGACCAACTCGATGCGGAGAGGAAGATTTCCCCGCTGGTGGCCGCGGCGGACGCTTATAGGATAGACTCCACTTACCTTGCTGCCGATCAAGTGGTCGAGCAGATCGTGGAATTGTTGCGGAGAAACAATCTGATCGAGAAGAAGTAGTACAGCGCGCCGCGCCGTTATCGACGCTTCTATCGTGAAAGTGCATAATGTTGCGCAGCATGACACACACGAAGAGCTTTCTGCTCGTCACACTGTGCTGCCTCTCAGCTGCTTGCGGGCAAAGCGGGCTTTCGGCTGACGCGCCACTCGTCGGATGTTATGAAGTGGTGTCTCTGGATTGGAGTCCACCGGATGTGACCATAAGGCTCATTCCCATGCGATTCCAACTCCTCAACGAACCAATAAAATACGGCACTAAAATATGGGGGTTCGAAGTTAAGAGTTTTCCTGTTAGCCTCGGCAATATGATTGAAGGATCGTGGCAGTGGAAACCTAGAGGCAATCGAGTGTGGATTTCCTGGGGAACGGGGTTCGGGGGCTTTCGCGGAACATTAAAGCCATCTAGCACTGGTGAGTTTGTCGGGAAGCTCAAAGAGTGGTGTGACCACCGCTGCGGATGGAAGAAACGGGTCGGCACGATCCGGGTTCGCAAGATCCAATGCGCAGAGTGACACCCGGCGGCCATCCCCATTTATCTGCTAGAATTCCCCTCTCCGCATGATAGGAATCACTCGCACCCCACCTAATGACGACGATTTCAGCCTAGATTTCGGCTTGAGTATGGGAGTTAGATGCAAGAACCGCGAGCGACCGATGGGCGGGAACGGCCTAACAGAATTCCAAACTTACCTTCCTCCATTGCTCATGGAGGAGAGGAATTCGGCATTACTCTTCGTCTTCGACAGCTTGTCAATAATCAGCTCCATACTCTCAACCGGGGAGAGTGGATTCAGCACCTTGCGCAACACCCAGATCC
>JBEKME010000211.1:0-5405 GCA_050008675.1 Terriglobia bacterium | reverse complement strand
CGGCCCGGTCCGGCCCGTCGCCGGCCTAAGCCGCTTGTCAGCTACCAGACTTACCGACGACTATCTGGGTGGGACTTCCACCCACTGGCGATCCGCGCCGTTGGGGCGCACATAACATTCCCGCTTTCTAGTCGTATCTCCTTTGTTTTCACAGACATTCCCGCTTTGCGCGGAAGTTTTCCACGCCGGTCCTTTGTTTTCATAGACATTCCAGCTTCGCTCCTTCACTTTTTAAAGTTACTTCCGTCGTCGTGGTAGAGGGCAGGCAATGACACATTATCGCTTGGGGAAGAACGATGGGGCCGTCGTCCCTGAGCTCCCTACGGCCATGGCAGAAGAGCCAGACATCATGCTCTAGGCTATTATATTAAGCATAGGTCGTCAAGAGTTCTTTTCGGTCCTGTCCGAGCCGTGTTAACACCTTGCTTAAAAAAGCCAATGGCGTGTCAGCCTGAGCGCTGTCATCCGCCCATCTGGCCTTCGGAGCTGGCCGCTCCTTCTCACACTTCGAAGTATTACCTTGACGGGCCAAGCGAAAGTGTGTACTCTGCTTGTATCTATCATTGGGTATAGTTCCAGAAGGGGCGTACCACTTTATCGCCTCGGAACGGAGTTGGCCATTGGACTCCAAAATCTCTTCCTTGGGCATGCAATGCTGGAAATTGGAAGCAATTCAGCTCAAGGCTTTGGGAATCACCTGTTGTTCAAGTCCGTTCAGCTCGTTGCAAGCAATTTCAGACTATAAAGGAGACAAGCATGCCACCCAAATTCACAAAGCTCGAACCCGGCCAACGCAGGATTGGCGGATACGGCTGGGCTCCAGATCTACCTGACCATCGAGATTTCCTCTATGCTGTGCCGCATGTAACCGCTGCGGCCTTGCCACCCAGCGTCGATCTCCGGCCTGGCTGTCCGCCGGTGTATGACCAGGGTCAGCTAGGAAGTTGCACTGCCAATGCCATCGCCGGCGCGATTGAGTTCGACGAGACAAAAGAGAAACTTCCCGAGTTCACTCCCTCCCGGCTTTTCATCTATTACAATGAACGGGTCATCGAGCATGACGTTCAATCTGACAACGGGGCCCAGATCAGAGATGGCATCAAGAGTGTGGCTTCGCAGGGAGTCTGCGCAGAGACTTCCTGGCCCTACAGCGACCAGAACACCGATCCGAACCCGTGTCCCAAGTGCCCCTACGCGAAGAAACCTCCACAGAGCTGCTATAACCAAGCGAAAACCCACACGGTGAAGCTCTATCAAAGGCTGACTCCGGTTCTGGACATCTTAAAGGGATGCCTGGCGAGCGGCTACCCGTTTGTTTTCGGGTTCACGGTGTACGCAAGCTTCGAAAGCCAACAGGTGGCGCAGACCGGAATCGTGCCCATGCCCGCGGCGGGCGAAAAGGCCGTTGGTGGCCACGCTGTGGTAGGCGTCGGCTACGATGACTCCACGCAGCAGTTCATTGTGAGGAACTCCTGGGGAGCAGGTTGGGGAATTAAGGGCTACTTCATGATGCCGTACGCCTATTTGACGAACTCAAACCTGGCGGACGATTTCTGGACTATTCGGACTGTGCAGTAGAGTCCCGAGTGCTGCTTTCCTTTCGTACGCGGACGCTGAGCTTGAAGGTTTGGGCGGGCGGCGTATTGTGTTCCCAGGGGCGCCGATACTCCAATTCGATTTCACCAGTCCCTGAACGCACGCCCTGGAACTGCCAGCGGTGGGTTCCCCCTTTTCCTGGGGGACCTGTCGCTGGCTCGAACGTGCTCTTCACAAATGCGCATGCCGGCTCAGGCTTCACCTTGAGGTCCCAGCGGAAGCCCGTAGTCGGATTCTCCGCCAGGGATATCTCCACCACCTCGCCCACTGCGAGCGTCACGTGGCGGCCGTTGTAGCTTCTGTCGACCTGCATCATTTTGGGGTGTCGCGCGTACACAGGACACCACAGACCAAACCCGATTAACAGACACCCTATCGTTTTGTATATGCTGGAGGCGTTCACCTTGGCAAGCCCACCGGCGCTTATCCAAGCAATTATTACACAGCATTCAAGTATGCGCAAGTGCGCGGCGGCGATAATCGTCGTTCAAACCTCTTGGCGATTCTCTCGCCTCCAACGTCATTCCCGCGAAAGCGGGAATCCATTCGGCACAGCCAGTGGGAGCCTGGAACTGGTGCAACAAAGAGCTTTGTCCATGGCATGGATCCCCGCTTTCGCGGGGATGACGCGCTTTCGCGGTAATGACCGCGGCGAAAGGATGTCAGGAAACATCAAACTGACCCACTACACCGCCGTCGGGCCGCTATTACGCTCAGAGCCACGCCATTTTCATAACAACCGGCACTTACCCGTAGCGCCAGGATCCCGGCAGGATTCAACGGACCAGCGGATTGCGCACCTTCAGTCCCGGAAACCGACCAAAGTCTCTGTCCGCTGTCCACAATTCCTGCACTCCATGGAGGCTGCACAGCGCCGCCACCCGCGCGTCGTGCACTTGCGGACCCGCCACACGACCTGCCGTGAGCGCGGCGCGCAATTCCGGCCAGTAGCTCCCGGTTTCAGCCAGCAACACCAAGCCGGGAGCTTCAAACCAAGCCTCCACCTGAGCGAGCGCCGTCTGGAGCGGGCTGGGAGGGCTGTAGATTTGCGGGTGTGTCACGATGGCCAGGAACTCGTGAAGACAGGGCCAGGGGATCGCCCAAGCCGCCCGGCCTTCGGCCAGCTCGGCGAGGCGCGCAAACGCAGCCTCATGCCAGGGCGAGTCTTCACGGTGAGCGTAAACCAGGATGTTGGTATCGACGGCGATCACGCTCCGCGCCCTTCGTAAGCTGCGTCGCGAATCCGCTGCCAGGCGGCGCCAGCCATCTGGGGCTGAAGGCCGTTGCCCCGGAAGGAAACCTTGCGCAGCTTGAATGGCTTTGCTCCCTTACGTTCAGCCATGAGGCGCCGAAGCCCTTCTTCCATCAGGGCCCTCACCGTGGTGTGTTCTTGAGAGGCAAGGCGCTTGGCCTGCTCCAGGAGCGAGTCGGGAATTTCTACGGTTGTCTTCATATGGCTAGATGTATCACAGAATATGTCGAGATTGCAAGCAGGTGGCGCGGCCTTGTTTCTGCCCTGGGTTAGCAACGTCCGCGGAGCGAGGCACTGACCGTGGCTACGCGCTCCACCCCATCCACGGAACTGGGGACCGTGCGTGCGACCCGGTGATATTTCCGTGCGCCGGGGACGGCCGATCAGTGCGATGGGCCGTGTGAAGCGGCGCAGCCGTCACCCGCCAATCTGCCGAGCCCTGCCCAACACCTTCATTGATGCGCTCGGCCTGCCTCGCCGCCGGTTCATAGCTTAACCGCCGAACCGCCGTATACGGCTCCGTACGTACGTGTGAGGGAGGGCGGGCGACCGCTCCCCCTATCCCGATCGGCCGCGAGTGAGCGGCAGGTCGTTAGAGAGCCGTGGCGCGTTGAACGATGCCGATCTGCGATAAAATGCTGGCAGGCAAGAGAAGTGGCAGGAGGTTCGATGGCGAACGCATTTACCGCCGTATTTGAGCGCGATGGGGAATGGTACATAGGCTACTGCCCTGAGATTCCTGGAGCCAACGGGCAGGGCAAAACCAAGGATGAAGCTCGTGCAAGCCTGGCAGATGCAATTGCTCTCATTCTGGAAGACAGGCGGCAAGACGCTCTTCGTGGAATTCCACCCGGAGCCGAACTGGAAACCGTAACCGTCAAGTGAGAAGATCAAGGCGGGGTCTGGGGATCTGATGCTCCATGGGAAGTTTCACCGAGCTCTTTGGGCTTTCCTGGCTTGTCGGTGGCCTCCACATTGAAGAGCTTGAATTCCGAGTAGCGATGCTCGTTGCGAAGGTGTTTGCCGTTCCAATCCACGGTGACGGTGACTTGCCGTGGAACCGAGAATTCCTTGCCGATGCCTTTAAAGTGGACTGGCCCAAAAGCGATTTCGGTTGTTGCTCTTTCCAACTTGACTTCTGACAGTGGCATCAACAAGTCGGTGCGCAGGCGGGTGATTTCGTAGCTCTCCGAATCAACCCAGGCCAAACCCTGGGACAAAGTCGTCGTGCTGATTTCGCCGGATTTAAAGGCCCCGTTCAATCGCGCCTTCGCCGGTTGCTGGGCGAAGGCAATCACATAGGTATCCCGGCCGTTGACTTTCTGCCGTCCCAGGTAACGAAAGGTGGCTTGGGACTGGTATGTCGGATGGAAAAGAAGCGAAGCCGAGGCGAATCCCGAAGTGAGCATGAACCCGTCCTGTAGGCCCCGCGGAGAAGCTCGGGCTCCCGACGAATCAACTCGGTACTCATCAAAGCCCGGCCCCCAAGCGTCGGCTGGGGTGAAGCACAGATAGTGAAACTTCTGATCCAGTGTGGCGCCCACCTTCTGCTTACGGCCCATCTTTTCCTGATGAATCTGCTCCAGCGAAGTCGTGTTGGGGAAATTCCGGAAAAACTCAGCGACGGTCTTGCCCACCGCGCTGAGGATAGAATCCAATTGTCCCTGGTCGGTGGCGGGCTCGAGCCCCTTGAGGTCGGGCGGAGGGCGGTGGAGATAGTCGATCGCCGCGTCGCCCTTCGGTTGCGCCTTGAGGTAGGCTGTTTCGACCTTCATGCGATCCTGAATCTGCACCCAAAGTTGGCGGACCTGAAATGGCATCTTCTTCACGTCGCGCCCATCAAGGTAACGGGTCATCTCTGCGTTCGCTTCTCGGGAATGATCTCCCCCCAGCAGGGCCTCGACGCGCAAAAGCCGCGCCTCAGGTCCCGCGCTCGCAGCCATCGCCTTAGACAGGTATTGGTCGGCAACCCCCCAATTTTGAATCAGCAACTGCGAGCGGCCCAGTTCCTGAAGGGCGAGGGGGTCTTGAGGCGCGTATTTGAGCGCCTCAACGAAATAGCCTGCTGCGTTTCTCGGCTGGTGCCGCCAGCTCTCCATCACTCCCAAAGCCAGCAGGGGTTCCGGGCGTCCCACGCTTGGGTCCGCCAGAATCTTGTTGATTGCCTGCGCGAGGTTGCGGTAGGCGCCGTCCCAATCTCCCGAGTCGAGCTGGGCAAGAGCCAGCATGGTACGGCATTGCCCACAGGAAGGATCATGACGGGTCACTATGGTGAAGGGCGGCAGGGCTCGGTCCGGACGCTTCCGGTCCAGGAACTCCTCCACCCCGCGCGCATAATCCTTTTCCCCCGCAGCCGAGAGCCCCTCGGAAGCTCCCAGCTTTTTCAGCCTGGGCGCAAGCCTTGAGATCAAATCGGCCTGCGAGAGCAGTCTAGAGACTCATCCGGAAAGTCCCCCCGGCAACTGCCCGGCTTCAGTTTCGGCAGGCCGAACTTCGGAATTAAAAGGTACCGAAAAAAATAGAAAAAACCTTGACATTTATAGAATCTATGATATGA
>JBEKME010000210.1:0-5657 GCA_050008675.1 Terriglobia bacterium | reverse complement strand
GAAACCCTGGGACTGCAACAATTCGGCACTAGCCGAAGTGGGTAATACAGCCCTCTCATTGCAACTCCATGAGAGTTCAATCACATCCCGCTCTTTTTAGCGCCTTCGCAGTAAACTACCGCTAGGGTTCGGCGTCGCAGGGCCACCTCCAGCGCCTCGAAATCGAGGTCCTCCACCGCCTCCGGCCCTAGCAGGGTTTCGACCTCCTGGGTGACTTCCGCTTCCCAAGCCGTTTGCAGCCCCCTTTTTCGGCCCCCTCCGGGGAGGCGGCCTGGGACGCTTCAAGTTGGGCATCGGCCCAAGCCTCACAGGCCTCCCAGAAGGCGTCCACCTGCCTGCGAAAGCGCCGTCCGGCCTCCACTTGTCGGCGGACGAGTTCGGCCTGCTGGGCCGAGACGAACCGGGACTGAGTGCGTCCGGCCACCGCCCGGGTCAAGCTGTAGTAAGGCCCGTGACGCTCCTCGGGTTGCTTCGCACAGGCGCAGCCGGGCTTGCTGCACTTGACGTAGCGCTCGGAGAGGGACCCTCGACGCATGGGCTGTGGTTTGGCCAACTCCGTGGCCAGTCTCTGAACCGGAGTGGGGACGGGGTGAGTTTCACGCATAGTTCCTCCTTACGGCTATTATAGCCGTAAGAATGAACAACGCAAGCCTTCTTCAATTCGGCCTGTCACTTTTGTGTCGTGCACCCGGGTGACGTCCGGTCTAATATCCAGCGCCAGATAGGCTGTAACATTTAGTGTTGAAAATTGGTTGAAAAGAGAAAAGGGCATCTCCAGGTCGAAAAAACCTGCTGTTGCGACAGCAGAAAGGAGATACCCAATGGCTATAGAAAAGGTAGCACTCTCCAGCTTGATCGCGCAAGCTTGGGATCAGTTGAGAGGAATGGTGCTGGAGGAGGTAAAGAAAAGGATTGAGGAGTTGGCGCGGGCGGAGCAGACCAGCCGTTTAGGGCGGGCCCCGCACCGCCGAGGAGGGAATAGTCTGCTGTGTTGGTTCAGCCTGAAATGGAAAGTCGCCGTTTTGGATAAGCTACTGAATTCCGCCGCTGCGCGGCGGGAGTTTTCAAGGCATGGGGGTCTATCGTTCGATGAGGTCTGGGCCTGAGTTGGGGGAACGGGAGCGTGAAGCCGTGTGGCTCGGACGCTCCCGACCTCATCGACGCGATGAGCCCACCGGGTTATCCCTCGGCACGGTTGCTCTCCAGCAGAGCCGGCTTCCGTTTCACCCGGCCGGATCAGTTTAACGCCGCCGTGGGGGAGTTGCCAACGCGATCCGCGAGTGGGGCGAACGCGGCCTGACGGCGAAGTTGGCGCTGGCGGCGTGCCTCCTCCAGCTTGCGATCGCGTTCGGCAAAAATCTGCGCCTCGTGCCCTTCCAGCTTGGCCAGTGGGGCCACATAGCCGATGGCGCTGTGCAGGCGAACCTGATTGTAATGGTCCACATACCGCCCCACTAAGCGGCTGGCGTCCTCGATCGACAACGGCACGCCCGGACGAAGACATTCCCCTTTCAGCGATTGATGCCACCTTTCGATCTTGCCATTCGATTGGGGATAAAACGGCGAGGTTCGCACGTGGGTCATGCCGCAAATCCGAATGAACTCCTTGAAGTCGCGGGCGATGAACTGCGGGCCGTTGTCGGAGATGATCCGCGGCGTGGCCTGGGGAAACTTCTCCCGCGCCCGCTGCAAGATGATCTCGACTTCGGCTTCGGTCATCGACTCGCGGATTTCCCAGTACACCAGGTAGCGGCTGTAGCCATTCAACATGCTGCACAGCTAGTAGAAGGTCCCCGCCAAATTGAGGTAGGAGATGCCCACATGCCAGTGCTGATGCGGTCCTGGCGGCTGCTGAAACCCCTGGCCCTTGCTCGACGGCTTGCGGTTCCAGCGCGCCAGTCGGCCCGCCCCATGCAGAACTCGCCAGACGCTGGCCAGACTCACCGCCACCACGTCGGCATCCAGCATCATGAAGGTCAGCCGCCGGTAGCCTTCCAGCGGGAAGCGGTCGTAGAAGTCGAGGATGGCCCGTTTCTCCCAGGCCTCCAACCAGAAGTCGCGAGGCACCCAGCCGTTGTGCTCGTTCACTCTCCCGTAGCGGGCTCGCCAGTCGTAGAACTTGCTGGAAGCCACGCCCAGCCAGCGCACAAACCGCTGGGCGGCGATCTCCGTCCGCTCGTTCCAGCGGCGCACGAAATCGATCACTTGGTCGCGCGTGTCGTGCGGTACCCATTGGCTCTTCAGATCTCCCCAAGACTTTTTTTTAGGGCCACGTGCTCTTCCATCAGCTCGGCCAGCACCTCGTCCTTCTTCTTCAGCTTGGCTTCCAGAAAGGCGATGCGCTGCTCGCGGGCCTCGACCTGTTTGTCGGCGCGCGGCACCGGTCCCAAGGCCGCGGCTCCGTTCTCAAAGAACTGCTTGAGCCATCGGTAGAAAACCGTGGGGTGGAGTTGATGCTCGTCACACAAAGTGGAAACCGGAACCCGGTCAATCAAGTGGCGGCGCAGAATGGCCACCTTTTCCTCCGGGGTGTGATGCTTACTTTCGTTGCTCATGAGTTCCCTCCGTTGTAGCTATCTTAACGGGAGAACTCTCCATTTTCAGCTGAGGCGGGACAGCACGACCCAATTGCGGCGTCTCGACCGCGACCACAAGGGATAGATCGAAAATATACTCGTCGCGGAAAAGGTAGAGCCCACGCGCCCGCCGGCAGAGCTGCTGGTAGAACAAGGCATCGTAGTCTGGTTGCCACGAGATCTGAGCGACATCGAAGTCGCCAGGCATACCGAGGTCCCAACAGAGCTTGCATACTTGCTTCCTTTCCATCGGCTCACGCTCGATGCGAGCACGAATTTGGCACAAGGCGTCCGAAAACTGGCCAAACCGATGGTGGCTCTTGCGAGCTGCTTCAATTTGCTCCCCGATGTTGGCAGGAACCTTCACGTGAATGCGGCTCGGCAAAGCGATCTCCCACTTATTCAGGCTCCATTGCCCGTTCTGGTGCTGGTACTTGCCCGTTCGGACGAATGTTCCCTGCAACTCAACCTTGGCCCCCAGCAGGTGTCTCCACCGATTCCAGGTGGCATCCCAAATGATCGGCATGGCGGAATGGTCGAGTATGAGTTCGAGTTTCCGCCGGACATCACGGTAAACGGCACAGTCATCGCAAAAGTCAAAATTCCGCAATGCTGCGTGGAACCGGCGCTCCTGCCGATCGGGCTGGAAATGCAGGATTTGGCTTGCAAAGAATGTCTGTCCATCCCGCGAGCGATCTCCGGCGACCAGAATCGAGCCGAAACCCCCATACGGAAAGCGTGTCGGCGCCGCCGGGTCCTTCAACAGCGAATCGTAACAAGCCCTCAATTTAGGTTGCGCCAGGATGTTGAAGGCGCGCTCTAAGGTAGCACTGTCACCGCTACGTGTACCGGAAGCCCGGAGCTCCAATTGCCTCAGCTTGAAGGCAACTCGCAACTCAGCGAGCGAAGCATTGGATGTGATCCGAAGAACGTCATACAGACTCATCTGGCGTTCCCCGCGCTGTCGCCGCGTGCTCACGTAGAAACAGTCGCGTATCACCTCACATGGCAGATGAATGGAGGAAATGCCCAGGCCGCCTTTCGAAACTTCTGCCCGGACGTAAAGCCGGTCCCGTTTATCAGCTTTGGGCTTCGCAGCATAGCTGATGGGAGCTTGGTAGAGATCACGACTCCGCCCGGGAGACGGGGTCCTGCGGATACAGATTTCGGTTCCCGCCCCCCCCCCCAGAATCGCTGGCCACAGGGGAGCTTATTTCGTCGCCAGGTCCAACAAGTGCGCCTATGAAGTTGGCAAGAATCACACTGCTGCCATCGTTGAAGTGACACGCTGTCTTTTCGCGTTCCCGCTTGGTGTCCGAGACCACGCGACCGAGGATCACTTTGGCGCTCTCGCTAGAGGATTGAATGGACGCTTCCATACCGAGTGCAGAGTAGCCAGCTGGTTCGTTTCCGTCAAATGGGGTCGTAGTGGTCCCAGGCGACGGTTCCACCAGTTCAGGTGCCACAACGAGGGAGGACAGAACCATGTCCCAAAGTGTAAACAAAGTCATTCTAATCGGGTTCCTTGGCGAAGCGCCTGAGGTCCGGTTCAGTCAGCAAGGTAAGCCAGTCGGCACGTTCAGTGTCGCGGTCAACGAATGTTGTAAGGATGCCCAAGGTACGCGGCGGGAACGCGTGGCCTTTTCAAGTCGAGTTGTGGTGTGAATCTCGCCGCGTTTGTTAACGATGTCACCTGGGAGGGCCGACAGAGCTTCGTAAAGCACCGATTTGAACTGTTTGATGTGCAGGGGGCCGGCAACTTGAAACGGTTGTGAGTGCAAACTCGTGTCGCAACAACCCCACGTGGCCGCTGCTGACCGAAGTTCAGATGTCGACTCGCCTCGGCGGCGGCCTTCGTTATGAGGAGCCGTACGAAGCGTCCCGCAGTCGAACCGGGGAGAAAGGAAGGATTGCCGTTGTAATTGCGGGTAGCCAACCAGGTTGGCAGGTCATATTTTTTTGCCATGACCCAAGAAACAGCACTACCAATCCCGCCTAGGGCATTTGAAGCCCGCCGTTGATTTCAATGATCTGTCCGGTGATATAGCTTCCCTCGGGAGCAGCCAGAAGCAGGGCAACGCCCACGCAATCGTCTGGCAGCCCGCCTCGCCCAAGTGGAATACGCTCTACCAGCTTCTTATAGTCTTCCGGCTTCGTCTTCTCCTGGTGAATACGAGTCCAAATTACGCCCGGAGCGATTGCATTGACCGTAATCCCCCGAGGGGCCAACTCTTTGGCCCATCCTCGCACCATGTTGTTGAGTGCGCCTTTGGCTGCTGCATAGGTGATCATCCCAGGACCGCCACCGCTGCGGGCGCTGATTGATGAAGTGATGATGATCGTCCCGTGGCGATCGGGTAACAAGGGAATAACATGCTTGACACAGTAGAAAACGGACTTGCAATTCAGACCGAGCCCTCGATCCCAGTCTTCGGCTGAAAGCTCGTGAGTAGGACAAACCTCCGTCGGGCCGCCGGCGTTGGCGACCAGGATATCAATCCCTCCAAATGCGCGAACAGCCTTTTGAACCAAGTCCTTAACTTGGCGCTCATCCGTGACATCGGCGCGGACTGCAACCGCCTTGCCACCTCTGTTCTCAATTTCAGCGACCGTTTCCTCGGCAGCCTCGGCACTGCGCGAGAAATTCACGATCACGGTGGCCCCGCAGCGCGCCAACGCCAGGGAAATACTCCGTCCGATCCCAGTCCCGCCGCCCGTGACAAGCGCATGGCGGCCCTCCAGGTCAACCTGCATTGGTTTCGTCATGATTTCAGTGTCTCTCCTGTGACTTCCCCGATGACTTCAACGGCCTCCAACAAAGCCTCCCGATCGATAGTCAAAGGGGGAACGATCTTGATAAAGCCTCTTCCGGTAAGGAAGAGCATGACTCCTCTTCTGACACATGCCATGGCTATTGCGTCAGCCTGCTCGCTCAGCACTTCACCCGTGCAGGGGTTCTTGTTCGATTACGTCAAGGGTGGCTAGCGCCGCAGCCGCACAAACAGGGTTGCCACCGAAAGTACTGGACATCTCACCGGGATCCGCAAGCTCCATAACACGCTCCCGTCCAATGACTGCGGA
>JBEKME010000021.1:0-71215 GCA_050008675.1 Terriglobia bacterium | reverse complement strand
TCCGGTGCAGCGCTGGATAGAGCGAACCCTCCTCGGCACGCAGCACGTCGCCGGACATGTCCTTGATCGCGGTCATGATGGCGTAGCCGTGCAGGCGCGGCCGGCGCGAGAGAATCTTCAGCACCAGCAGATCGAGCGAGCCTTGGAGAGAGTCGGGTTTCGGCATACTTAGACCTCGCAGTATATAGACGTCTGAGCATTTGAAAGGTTAGCAGAAAATCCGCGTGCGTGCCAAGTCGAGGTACACCAAACGATTCGCCGGAGAATGGGTCATTGGGGGGTATTAGGCCAAGCTCCCACCTGAATATCGCGATTCCTCGCCACTTGGACGCGTGGTCGGCAGGCCCAAAATGTGTAATCAGGCTTCTTTTTGCTCGTGCGCCGTGCGAACCGCGGCACTGTTTCTGCGGTCTTTTGACCTTACGTCTAAATTACCCTCCGGCATATCTCGTTTACCCCATTCCTGTCCCGAAGTCTGGTTCGAGGACCCGAACGCTGTTTCAGCACAACCATGCCCCCAGCGGTTCAATCAAAGCTCGCTTTCCGCGTAGTTGACTCAAAGCCCAAGTGACCGCCGGCGTCAGAGGAGGAGCCGCAAGGCTTTGGGGCGCTTTCCGAGTCGGCGACGGTTGGGGAGCTAACGACCCGGCCCGCAAAGACGTGTGGCGGCTGGGGGAAGTCCTGTGCTCTTCCCTCGCTGGCAACTCGAAGCTAGAACCCGGCACTAGAACCCGGCAACTGTTCAAGAGAAGGCGGTGTGGTGTATACTCGTGCCCATTCGAGAATAGCGAAATGGCCATTGCGGCCTAAATGAGCTGAATTGAGAGGGGCCAGAATGATTCGGAAAATGGAACGTTCCAAGCACGATACGCGACGGGCTAGTGGCAATGTCTATAGCCGACGATACGTTTCCAGGGCCATCGAAAACGTCATGGGGATTCTGGGGGGATTCAAACGTAGCCCAGAACCACTATCACTCAGTCAGCTCACTGCAATGACCAACCTGGCGAAGAGTCCCGTCTTTCGGGTCCTGCACACCCTGGAAGCGATGGGATACCTGGAGAAAGCTGGTGGTGATCGCTATACTCTTTCACCTCTGATTGCTTCGATGATTCCTGACGGTTCACCCCACGAACTTGTCCAGGTGGCCTCCCCCTTCGTCAAGGATCTCAACCGTGAGTTCCGCGAAACCGTTAGCGTTGCTTATCTGTTTGCAAACCGAATTGAAGTGATAATGGTGGCGCCGAGTCCGGAAAAGGTACAGATGGGTAACATTGTGGGGAGCATCATTCCCCCGCATGCCAGTTCTCTCGGCAAGTGTATTACCGCAGCTCAGTCAGAATCGCGACGCGAGAAATTGTTACTGGCATATGGCAACCATCCCATTACCCCCCGGACGATTACCGACGGAGTGGAACTCGCCAAGGAGTTTGATCGAGTTCGAAAAAACGGCTACGCAGTAGACGCGGAGGAAAGTGCGCAAGGCGGCTACTGTTTCGGGGCACCTATCTATGGCGAAGACAAGCATGTCATCGGAGCGATCAGCGTTTCGATGCCTAAGACGAGGTACGAAGACCCGACAAAGGTCATCGCCGCCCTACGCACTGCCGCGGCTAAGATCTCAGAAAAAATGAAATTGACGAGCGCTCCCTGAGCGCCAACCGACATCAGACTGCCCACCCGTTCCACAAACTTCTCCTCTCCCCTCAGCACCAAGAACGACACTCTGAAATCACGCCGCAGAAGTGACACAATGACCAGGCTAGTGGGCGGTATTGTCGTTTGTAGCTGGGAATTGTGTTTGCGCAGTGAAATTATGTTAGAATTTCCTTGACATCAGCGCAAATACATAGTAGAAAGTACGTTTGTCTATGGGCATTGTGTTTGCACGATGAAAGTATGTTATAATTTCGTTGACATCAGTCCAAATACACGTTAGAAACTGCAATCGAAATGGCCCCCAAGAAGCTCACTTGTCCCACGCTGAACAACAAACTCTCAGGCTCCTATGCCGCTCTTTTGACTCCCTTCGATCCGAAAGGCAAGGTTGACTATGAAACCTTTGAAGGGGTTATTGACTTTGTGTTGGAGCGGGGAGTCGATGGTGTGGTGGTGGGAGGGGGTACGGCAGAATACCCTCATATCGATTTGGCAGAGAGAAAAGAGCTAACCACTCTCGCCGTTCATAGAGTGCAAAACAAAGCCAAGGTTTTGGCAAACATTGGCACATCTTCGTTACAAGGCACGCTGTGGTTGGGCGAACATGCAGCAGCCAGTGGTAGTTATGCCTTGCTGCTTACCATGCCCTATTTCTTCCGCTATGAACAGCATGATCTCAAGGCTTACTGCGAAACCGTTTGTCGCGCTTTGAAGGTTCCTTGCCTGCTATACAACCTCCCCTCCTTTACAAATCCCTTGGATGCAGAGACGGCCATCGAACTTCTGCTCTCCGAAGAAAACCTCATAGGGATCAAGGATAGCAGCGGTGACCGAAGAAACCTCTTAAGGCTGGCGCAGGCGCGCCGGGATCGCGATTTCTCATTGATGGTCGGCGACGACGGGGTACTCTTCGAAGCCCTTACGACGGGGTGGGATGGGGCGATTTCAGGGCTAGCGTGTTTTGTTCCAGAGCTGATCGTGTCGCTGTTCCGGAGCTTTCAAGCCGGAAACCGTCAACAAGCTTGGGACTTGCAGAAGCTTCTAAATCAAATGATCGAGCAGGTCTTGCGGCTGCCAATACCTTGGGGTGTGCGTGTAGGGCTAGCGGTGCGTGGATTGCCGACCGGCGATTTTGCTCTACCGCTCTCTGCGCTTCGCAGGCAACAGGTTGCCGAGCTTCACGAGTGGCTGTCAGACTGGTTGCCAACCTGTGTTGGCATTTGTCAGAAATCTACAACTAATAGTAGTCAGTGAAATCTACAAACAGGAAAACCGGAGGGTTCTATGTGCAGTTATAAACGAATCGGAGTCTTCCTGGCCGCGGTGGGTATGCTGTGCTTGACAGGTGCATACGCCACTGACGTGACAGGTTCCATCGATGGGATCGTGAAGGACCAGACTGGTGCGGTCATGCCCAATGTTACGGTTACGGCAACCAACGAGGGCACGAGTGCGAGATATACGGCGACCAGCGACGAAATTGGACATTACGCCATTCTCAACCTTTCAGTGGGTGTGTACGATCTATCCGCTGAACCCACTGGTTTCAAGAAGTTTGTCGTGACTAACATCCGCGTGCAGGTCAACGAAACCTCACGTGTCGACTTGGCCCTTTCTGTTGCCTCGGCGACGCAGACTGTGCAAGTGTCAGCGCGTCTTTCAACGGTAGACACCACGGACGCCACACTCAAGGAGGTGGTCGACCAGCGACGCATCGTAGATCTGCCCCTGGACGGCCGAAATCCCACCGAACTCATGAAACTGGTGGCGGGTGTTGAATCCGACGACATCAACTCCAACGTCACGTCCGATACCACGTATCCAGGAGTCACGCCAGTTTCAGTCAACGGGGGGCGCGCCAACACTACCAACTATATCCTGGACGGCGCTCAGAACAATGACCACTACAGCAATGCGCCCAATCCGATGCCCAACCCTGACGCGTTGCAAGAATTCAGCGTCCAGACCAATGATTTCAGTGCGGAATACGGAAGAAACCTGGGCGCCATTGTCAATGCCGTGACCAAATCGGGCACGAACGCGGTGCACGGCAGTGCGTTTGAATACCTGCGGAACAACGACCTCAATGCTGACAACTTCTTTGCTCCCCTGCTCCCTGACGGAAGCAAGCAGAGTGACGGTCTCAAGCGTAACCAGTTCGGCGTCACCCTGGGCGGACCGGTTTGGCTGCCGCACATTTATAACGGGAAAGACCGGACCTTCTTCTTCTTCTCCTTTCAGGGAACACGCAATCATCAGGCGCCGACCACAGTGGAGCAGGTGGTTCCTACTGCGGCCGAGAAAGCCGGCGACTTTTCGGCCCTGAGCACGCAATTGAACGACCCCTTCACGGGCGGTGTGTATCCTAACAACCAGATTCCAGCCTCGGACTTCAGCCCGGCGGCGCAATACATTCTTCACAATTACTTGCCCAACCCGCCGCCCGGCCAGAACACAATCGACTACGCCCTCCCGAGCCTCATGGATGACAACCAGACGCTGGTCAGGATCGACCATCAGTTGAGCCAGAACAACCGGCTCAGCGGGCGGTTTTGGGTTTCCCGCGCAAACAAACCGGCCTTTGAGGCGCCAGGCGACCTAATCGCATACAGTTATGGACAGGTCTGGGACAATACGAGCTTCGTCGGCAGCGACACCTTTACTTTTGGCCCACGGGTGGTGAATACTGCGACGTTCAGCTACAATCACACCAACAACAATAACACGCCCATTTATCCCAAGAGTTTTCACGATCTTGGCATAAACATGTACAGCGAGCCGCATCCTGAGATCAATATAGTGGTAAACGGCTACTTCGCAATAGACACCAACACTACGGACACGTACCCGCGTGACGAAATCCAGGGTTCGGATACGCTGCGCTGGATGGCCGGGAGGCACCAGATCAGCATGGGTGGAGAATACGGACATGGTGCTGGTAAGATTGCCTCCACCTGGGAGGGGGACGGACACTTCGCGTTTTCCGGTGGGGCTCCCTTCACGGGCGACTCTCTCGCGGACTTTGTTGTGGGCAAGTTCTCCAACCTGCTCCAGGGCTCGGGGCAATATAGGAACACAAGGTTTAACATGGTAGATTTTTTTGTCATGGATTCCTACCGCGTGAGCAAGCGTTTGACTCTGGATCTCGGTCTGCGGTGGGAGCCGTTCTTCCCCTATACGGACGTGAACGGGAAAGTAGTGGTATGGCACCCCGGCGAGCAATCGACTCGGTTCATCAATTCTCCGGTGGACCTCGTGTTTGCAGGCGACCCCGGCGTACCATCCGGTGGGTTCAATAGGGTCTGGACAAACTTCGGGCCAAGGGTGGGACTCGCCTGGGACGTTTTCGGAGACGGCTCTACTAGCGTGCGAGCCGGCGGCGGAATCTTCTACGATCGTCCCAATACGATTTCTCTAAACAACCAGGGCACCGAAGCTCCTTTCGCCCCCGTCGTTACGATCAACGGAAACGACACCAACAGTTTTATGAATCCCTATGCCGGAACGACAGACCCGTTCCCGGCAAACTTGAATCCCTCCTCAAACGCCGCGTTCTATCTGCCGGATGTGGCCTACGCCTATACACCCCAAATGCGAAATGCCATGATGCAGGCGTGGACTCTGTCCATCGAGCGGAAGGTGGCGCGCGACTTCGTGGTTAAAGCAGCCTATGCCGGTTCAGAGGGAGCGCACTTGGCGTCCCTGAGAGAGGGGAACCCGGCGATTTACGCGCCGGGAGCAACCACGGCTACCACGAATGAACGCCGGCCCTTGTACCCGAACTTCAGCAGTGTCTCGCTCATCGAACCGGGGGATACCTCCAATTATAACGCCCTTGAGTTGACCGCAGAGCGGCGTTTCAGTAACGGTTTCTCTGTGCTGGCGAACTATACCTTTTCAAAGAGTCTTGACACCAGTTCCTACAACAAAGAGACGGGCGAGACCGTGACGGACCCGTGGAACCGCATGTTCGACAGGGGGCTATCGGACTTTGATCACGCCCAGGTTGCCTCGATTTCGGGATTGTGGGCACTTCCCGGCAAGTACGGCAGCCCGTTCGCCCGGACGCTGTTGGGCGGCTGGAATCTGTCGGGGATTGTGTCCCTTCGATCAGGCTTCGTGAACACCGTGTACAGCGACGTCGATAACTCCCTGAGCGGCGTCGGCTCGGATCGACCTGACCTTATCGGCAACCCCTACTTCCCCTCTGGGAGGAGTCGTGGCCAGCAGATCGCGGCGTGGCTGAACCCGGCGGCGTTCGCACCCAATGCGCCGGGGACGTTCGGGGATGTGGGTCGCAACGCCTACTTCGGTCCTGGCTTCGCCTCGACGGATCTTGGCCTTCACAAAGATTTCCCAATTAAGGAGAAGCTGACGGCGCAATTCCGCTTTGAGATGTTTAACGCTCTCAACCGAGTCAACCTCCAGGCGCCGAACCTGTACATAGACTCCCCGACGTTTATGCAAATCACTTCGGCATACGACCCGCGAGTCCTCCAGTTCGCTCTCAAGCTTGTTTGGTAACGAGATCTCGTTGTGCATCGGGCCGGCCCTCCGGCCGGCCCTCCTTTCCCGAATTTGCGTCCGAGGGAAACGTTTGCCGAAGGAGTACTTCTATGAACAGCAGGCTGGTGATCCTACTCTTGCTGGCTTTCTCCAGTGCGTTTGGGGGGGAGGGCAAGCTCAAAACCGAGGTGGCGGAGTTCATTTTCGAGAAAGCGCCTTTCCGAGAATGTCATGCTTCGACCATCGTTGATCTGCCGAACGGCGACCTGCTGGCAGCTTGGTTTGGTGGTCAGGGAGAGGGAGACAAAAGTGTAAGGATCTGGCTCTCTCGAAAACCCAGCAGTGGAACGTGGACTCCACCCACAGCGATGACAAACTTCACGGAGGACCCCTGCTGGAACCCCGTCTTGTTCCGTGACGCCAAAGATCGCGTCTGGCTCTTTTTCAAGGTTGGTCCCGATGAAGAGTCGTGGGTAGGTGCTTACCGGACTTCCGATGATGGTGGGAAGATCTGGAGCGACATTACCTATTTGCCGGCAGGCCTTCTGGGTCCGGTCCGCAACAAGCCTATCCTGCTCTCCAATGGGGACATCCTCGCGGGCTCATCCAAGGAAGCTGGAATGAGGCGCGGCGTGGGCCACCGCCAGCCGTACTGGAGTTGGGCGTCCTGGGTGGAGCGAAGTGAAGATGGCGGAAAGACCTGGACGATCTACGGCCCCATCGTTTATCCCGGAGTGAACTACGGTGTCATTCAGCCGACCCTGTGGGAAAGCAAGCCCGGACACCTCAGGATGCTGCTGCGACCGACCGAACTCATTGGGTTCATCTGTGACTCCACATCAACAGACGGGGGAAAGACGTGGACCCCGGCGCGGCCAACTTCCCTCCCCAACCCGGACAGTGGCATTGACGCCGTCCGCATGAAGGACGGCACAATAGCGTTGGTCTATAACCACACCCAGCGCGACCGCAGCCCTCTCAATCTGGCCCTGTCCAACGATGATGGCGATACCTGGGGATTCCCTTATGTCCTGGAGGATGCCCCGGGGGAATACTCCTATCCTGCAATTATTCAGTCCGGGGATGGAAGACTCCACATTACGTACACCTGGAAGCGAAAACAGATCAAGCACGTTGTGATTAATCCCAGTGAAATTCCACGATGAGTTCTTACCTTAGGGAGGCCGAAATATCATGCGCATACTCGGAGTAATACCAGCCAGATTTGGGTCCACTCGGCTGGAAGGTAAACCCTTGGCAGACATCCTCGGCAAGCCTATGATTTGGCATGTATATGCGTGTGCTCGCAAAGCCCGCAGTCTCGACCAAGTTCTTGTGGCAACTGATGACGAAAGGATACAGAAAGTGGTGGAAGGGTTTGGGGGCACCGCGGTGATGACCGACCCGGCACACACCTCCGGGACAGAGAGAGTCGCGGAAGCAGTGCGAGACCTCGAGGCCGACCTGGTGGTAAACATACAAGGGGATGAGCCGCTGCTCGATTCGTCGATCATTGACGAGTGCCTCCGGCCGCTCGAGAAGGATAGCAACGCCCAGATGTCGACCGTCCTGAGAAAGATTCAAGAGTGCTCATATCAGGATCCTGCCGTCGTGAAGGTCGTCAAAGACCTTTCGGGCAAAGCGCTCTATTTCTCACGGTCTCTGGTGCCTTATCCTCGGCAGCGGCCCGAGGACTTTTGTGTCTACGAACATCTGGGCATCTACGCATACCGAAAAAGCTGCCTGCTCCGTTTGGCGAAACTGCCTCCCACGATGCTGGAACGAGCAGAATGCCTCGAGCAGTTGCGGGCGCTCGAGCACGGAATACCCATTCACGTTGTGGAGACAAAGTGGACGCAAGAGATCGTCTCCGTAGATACACCGTCGGATCTCGAGAAGGTTCGACTCATCATGGCAATGCGCCAGGAAGTGGGGGTTAAGAGTTGAAACCAGATCGCGAGCGTATCCATCAATGGCGCGCCTCTCTTCGGGAGCCGGTGCGTCAGAACCTGGGTTTAGCAATCAGAAAGATCGTGGAAGCTAAACGTAAGGGTGGTTCTGTAGTCGTCGTCACCGGCAGCGGCCCGAACCTTCACGAAGGCGTCACCACACTGCTTGCCGAGCTTATACGAAAAAATATTGTGGACGGCATCATCACCAGTTCCGCTGTTGTTGCCCACGAGATGGCAGGGGCGCTGGATAAGGTCAAGAGAATCCAGGCCAAAGACGCTGGCGAGATCGGCCTCTCCAAACAGTTACTTCCCCGCGGCGGCGTCTTCGAGATCACAGTGCTTTCGGCTTCACAGCGCGCCCAAATTGGGAAGGAATTGACCGCTGGCTGGGACCTTTATGAGCGCCTGGAAGGCGCGCCGGGCGAGGTTATTATCAAGGCCGCGGGTAACATGGCGTGGCCCATGGGATTGCGCACGGAGCGGTTGGCAAGAGAAGTGGAAGAGATCGCAAAACGATTGGGCGCCACCGCCGAATACGTAGCGGGGCTCGGCGCTGACCCGCTAACCATGATCGGCGCGGCCTCGCGCTGTGGTGTGCCCGTTCTAGTCTCGATCCCCCAACTTGTGGGTGGGGGCGCGGTTGGACTTGCCGTCGGAGACGCCATATCCATCACTCGGCGTGCTCGTCTTGTGGCCGGCGTTTTGGAAAGTGCGGCGGTGATCATAGAATCCGCCATCGCTCTTACGCAGGAGGTTCACGACGGCCCGTTCGAAACCTATACCGGGCACGGCATCTGGACCGCATGGAACCATCTTCCCACCTATAGCCTGGAAGACAAGGCTCTGATCCGGATTGATTTGGATTCCAACCTTGAGGCCGCCTGGAAACACGAGCGGGAGGCTTCGGAGGTTCAGAGGGCTGTAGATCAAGGACTCCCCAAAACCAAGCTGACCGGCATCCCCTTTCGCATGGAGATGTCCGGCTTTGCCCGGCTGGAAGGCAGCATCCCCGTAACCTGCGACATTGGTGTGGCATGGCCCATCATCGCGTCCGCGCTGGAAGACGAATTGGGGGTGAGCCTGGAGTTCATCTCAGCGCCCCAAGAAAGCGACGAGGGCCAGCGAATGAGGGCTTGGATCGTCGATCAAGTCGCCTTTGTGGACAGGCGGAAGTTGTACATGGAAGCAGAGCGCATCCTGAGATAAACTCACACCCCTTAGATCTCGTCACGAAACAGGTCGCAGCCGGATAAACACGCATGAATGACCGCTACAAATGGTATGTCGTTGGAATGTTGTGGTGGATTGCCTTCTTTAATTACGCTGATCGGCAGGCGATCTTTTCGGTCTTTCCCCTTCTTGAGCGTGACCTTCACCTGAGTCCTGTTCAGTTGGGATTGCTCGGCTCTTCCTTTGCTTGGGTGTATGGGCTATCCGCACCTTTCGCAGGAAATCTGGTAGACCGCATCCGACGAAAGACGGCCATTCTGGCTGGCCTTCAGACGTGGAGTCTGATCTGCGTGGCTACAGCCTTTTCTCGCAATTTCAGACAGTTGCTGTTCTTCCGTGGCGCGGAGGGACTGGGCGAGACCGTGTATTATCCTGCCTCGATGTCCATGCTCGGCGACTATCACGGCAAAACCACTCGGTCTCGAGCCATGGGAATCCATCAGGCAAGCGTCTACGTTGGCATAATTGCCGGCGGGTTCCTTTCTGGATTGATTGCACAGCATTATGGGTGGCGGTCGTCGTTTGTCGTCTTCGGAAGCTGCGGCATAATCCTAGGGGTGATCCTCAATAAGTTCTTGCGGGAACCTGCGCGCGGTTCCGCTGACCGCGGCAATGCGAAGGCTGGCGTGCTGCCGGTACCAGTGCGGAAGATACCCATGAGCGAGTTTCTGAAAGTTATCTGTCGCACTCCAACTGTTCTTATGCTGATGCTTGCTTTCATGTGCGAGAACTTTACGGCGATGGTTCTGTTTACTTGGATGCCGAGTTTTCTTTATGGCAAGTTCCACCTCAGCCTGGCAGGAGCCGGCCTGGTGGCCACGGCTTACATCCAGATCGCCAGCATGGTGGGTTCGCCGCTGGGCGGTTGGCTTGCCGACTCTCTCCGCAAGCGGACGCCGGGCGGTCGTATCATTGTGCAGGCTGTGGGGATTCTGCTGGAAGCACCGTTTGCGGTCTGGTGTGCATTGACCGGCTCAATGCGTGCGCTTGCCGCAGCACTGATATTGTGGGGGCTCTCCAAGGGCCTGTATGAAGCCAACATCTTTGCTTCCGTCTTCGATGTTGTTCATCCCCAAATACGCGGAACAGCGACCGGTTTCATGAACATGATGGGATGGCTGGTAGGTGGCGGAACCGCGCCTGTAGTGATTGGCTATCTGGCCCAGCGGGAAGGTTTAAGCCGGGCCATTGCAGCTTCGGCTTCACTCTATGTTGTAGCAAGTCTTATTCTTACAACAGCGGTTGTCGCTTTCGTGAGGCGCGATGTTGCAAAGATGGAGGCGCAAATCGCTGCGGAGACGGTCGTCAGCCCGGTATCCGTCGGTTGAGGAGTGCCGCCTCCGCCACACACTGAAGGAGACTGGCTATGAAATGGCTGCGGGCGTTGACGAATCTTGTAATGTTGACGGCCGCCCTTGCCGGATCTCAGGCGATGGTTTTCCCGGGTTTCGGCAGAGGTTCGGATGTTGAACCTGGAAAAACAGTTGGGCCCGTGGAACTGCTCACTCCGGAGGGTGTGCAGATTCGCATGAACGATTACGCCCGATACGAGGCGACGGTCGTCTTATTTCTGTCCACCCGTGACGATGCAACAGATCGTGCAGCAGATGCCATCAATACACTCTATGCGAAATATGAAGGGCAGAACCTCCCCGG
Source organism: Terriglobia bacterium (assembly GCA_050008675.1). GTDB lineage: Bacteria > Acidobacteriota > Terriglobia > UBA7540 > UBA7540 > CAVROP01. Next base: position 60,212 of record JBEKME010000021.1, on the reverse strand, counting down.
ATTCCCGGGACACCATCCGCTCCTGTATGTTGCGGTCTTCTCGAAGCCAGAGGAAAGTGGGCGTGAGATACGAGCTTACTGCCAAGAGCGGGGGTTTACTTTTCCTCCTTATCGCGACCCATCTGGTCATGTCGCTCGACTGTTCGACGTCCACGTTACCCCCGAGAGTTTTTTGCTGGATAAGACCGGAAGGATTGTCTACAGGGGCATGATCGGTTCGCCCGACAGCAAGCTTGGATTAGCAAAAGCTCTGGCTGAGCTGATGTCACATCGAGCGATCGCTACACCTTTTGTTCCTGCAGATGGGATCCCGATCGACAAACCAGCTCTCCCTCGTGAGTTGAAGAAATCGAATCCGTCTATCGAATTCTCATCCGAGTTGATTTTCGGCCCCATTCCCGGATTCCCGGCACACCATGGCTCCAGTATCACCGAAGCTCCCAACGGAGATTTGCTCGTCATCTGGTGGGGGGGAAGTTACGAGTCTTCGGATGACCAAATGTTCTTTCTCTCGCGGCGAAAAAAAGGGACGCGTTTCTGGACTCCGCCGGAGGTTCTGATTCAAAGCCCGGGTCGTCCTCCCGGGAATGGGGTCCTCTTGGTGGACGGTCTGAAGCGGATATGGATTGTCTGGGCCCGCAATGAACGAAGCCGGCCGACGCCGCGCGGGACAGGATGGGACGAATGCCGGTTGATGTATCGGCTGTCGCTTGACAATGGCGTGACATGGTCGGAAGACAAGCTCTTCTACCACGACACCCTGGGCTGGGCGCCGCGCAATCTTCCCATAACCTTATCTGACGGAGCGCTCCTCCTGCCTCTCAGTGATGAACGAAACGGCCACGGCACCGATCTCTCATTTTTCCTTGCGACGAAGGATAATGGAGCCACGTGGATTCGCAGCGGCATCATGCCCGGGGGCGAGCAGCCAACGCTCATCCAGCGTGCTGACGCTTCCTTGTTGACTTTCATGCGTCAATACCCGCGGATCCTTCAGTCTGAGTCGAACGACGGCGGGAAGACATGGACGCTTCCAAAGCCAACGAGCTTGAAGAATCCTGATGCGGCGATAGGCATGTGCCGCCTGCACAACGGGCATATCCTGCTGGCTTTTGACAACTCTGAAACGGAAAGAACCCCCTTGGATATTATACGTTCACTCGACGAGGGCAGAACGTGGAGCAGCCCGCTCCATCTTGAATCCAACCCAGGGGAGTATTCATACCCTTCGGTGTACCAAACCTCGGACGGGAAGATTCACGTCATCTACACATTCCGCAGGTATTCGATCAAGCACGTGGAGATGAACGAGAACTGGCTCACTCAGTTTGATAAGCCAAACTGAGTTCCCCTCCTGCCATTGAAGGGTCTCAACTGTGCGGTCTTCCTTGTTGTAACCTGCACCCAGGAGAAAGAGACATGATCAGTTCGCGCGAACGGGTGAAGATGGCTTTGCGCCATGAGGAGGCTGACCGGGTCCCTTTAGATCTGGGCGGAAGCGACATTACGGGGATGCATGTGGACAGTGTCTACCTCCTGCGCCAAGCTTTAGGACTTGACCCGCCGGGCACCCCGGTGAAGGTTATCGAACCGTTCCAAATGTTGGGTGAGATCGCTCCTGACTTGATGGATGCCCTTAAAGTCGATGTGCTTCCTCTGGCGGGGCCCGTAACCATCTTCGGGTTCAGGAACGAGGGATGGAAACCCTGGACCACTTTTGGCGGAACGCCGGTCCTGGTGCCGGAAGGTTTTAACACGGAACCCGATGCCAGCGGGAATATTCTCCTTTATCCGGGAGGCGACCGATCTGCCCCGCCCAGCGGTCGGATGCCAGAGGGCGGATTTTACTTTGACACCATCGTCCGGCAAGCCCCCATCGACGAGGCTGCATTGAACGTCGAGGATAACCTGGAAGAATTCGGTCCCATCTCCGACCAGGATCTCGTGTACTTGAAGGACGAGGCGGAGCGACTCTATACCACAACCGATAAGGCCATCCTGGCGGATTTCGGTGGCACCTCCTTTGGCAGCTTTTCCGCCACCCCAGGACCGTCGTTGAAGCAGCCCAAGGGGATCCGCAGTGTGGAAGAATGGCAAATGAGTACGATTACTCGTCGGGATCACCTGCTCAAAATCTTCGAGCGGCAATGCGAAATCGGCTTGGCGAATTTGCAAAAAGTTATGCAGGTGGTCGGGAACCGCGTTACGGCAGTGATAACGAGTTTCACTGATTTTGGCATGCAAAACGGACCGTTTATCTCACCACAAACCTACCGGGCGCTTTACAAGCCCTTCAACAAGGCCGTTAATGACTGGGTCCATGGGCACACCTCTTGGAAGACCTTTACACATTGCTGCGGTTCGGTGCGCGACCTGCTGCCGGATTTCGTTGAGGCGGGTTTTGACATTCTGAACCCGGTCCAGACCTCCGCCGCGCGCATGGACCCAGTGGAACTGAAGCAAGCGTTTGGAGACGTGTTGACATTCTGGGGTGGTGGGGCGGACACCCAGCGGACGTTGTCCTTCGGAACGCCCAATCAGGTTCGTGAAGAGGTCCGGCAGCGGATCAAGGTGTTCGGTACAGGAGGAGGTTTCGTCTTCGCTCCGGTCCACAATGTTCAGGCGCGCGCGCCGGTGGAGAACATCTTGGCGATGTATGAGGCTGTGCAGGAGTATAGTCGTTATCCAGTTTAGTGATGGCGAGTGGTGGACAGCTTCCCCAAGATTTTTGATCGGTGGCGTCAGCCGCGAAGCGAAAATGAAACGGCCGTGGCGGACCTCAGACTCCCACCGGTAGCGGCCGAATTCGGTTTCGCGGGTGCATACATTGTCTTTCATGTATGCGCCCCACGAACACGCGCAACATCCCTGTCACCGTGGCCTGTCCTGGCCTCTTAAGGGTCGCTGACATAAAAGGCGATGTCGGCGCCAGCCGCGAAAGGGATCGGAACAGGTAATTACGGGATAGATGAGAACCAGAAAGCCCGGGCGCGAGCTCACTCGGTCGATGCCGTCGCTGGGAGAGGCTTTGCCCGCGTCGAAGTGCGTCCCCACCATCGCCGCCAGATGGCCACCGGCGGAAAAGCCCACAACATCCATCGAGTGGACCAGATCCCGCTCATTTCACCTCCCGTCCGCAGGCGTGGGGCAACAGGGTTTACTTCACCTTCCTAATATGAACCTTTCTGGGCCGCCTCGACCAGCTTGCGGACCGGTGGCACAATCATCAGCAGAAGTTCCGCGCGGGGTTTCGCTGCCAAGCTCAGCAGGATCACCTGATCCTTGACCCAAGACTCAGGGGCGGGCTTGCCGGCGCCGAGGTAATCCAACGCCTCGAGCCCTGCGCGCGCCACCGCGGACAGGTCTTCAGCCAAGGGAATATCTTCCTCGAGAAGCGCAGACTGCTGCATGAGGGGGAGCAGTTCCTCGCGACTGTCGCGCCAAGTGAGGAGTTGCTTGCGAACTGCGTCCTTATTGGCGTTCAGATGATCTACCATGCCGGCAAAAATCCGCGCCTTTTCACTCTCCGGGCGCGCGGTGTCAACCAGGCGATTGTATGGCGTCAAACTAGTGTATTCGCGCACCTCCTCGCGTTCATAGTGCTTGACGGGTTCCACGACGTCAGCCAGCGTTTTGAGCGCCCCCGGTGAGTGCATCCCCGCCAGGCGCGTGAGCATCAGCGGGTAGCTGGAGTGATGCGTCACGCCCACCCAGTCGAGTTCGTGGCTGACCACTTCGAGCCGTCGGTACATGGAATCCACATCCTTCACGTCCTCGGGGGACCAGAACCTTTCGGCGATGGCGGCGGTGGAGGGCCAGATGCGCGAGTCGATATTTTCCGGCGTTACGAGCTCGCTCCACATGCAAGCCTCGCCACCCAGAATGCGCGAGGCCTGCTCGGGCGTAAGGCTCGCGGCGGCGCCGGCCAGGGGATCGACGCGGTAGTAGTCTGCGGGTGGCAACGCGAAGTCGAGGTAATAGCCATTGGAGAGAATGCCCATGTAACCCAGTCGCGCCGTCTGGGCCAGAGACTCCGGCCCGCGCCAGGAGTGCACAACAATATCTTTGGGGAGGTCGGGATGAAAAATCTCGTCCCATCCAATCATTTTCTTGCCGTGCTTTTGGACAATGGGCAGCAGGTGACGATTGAAGTAAAGCTGGAAGTCGCCGTTGTCTTTCATCCCGTGTGCCTTTTTGAAAGCCACGATCCGGGGGTTGGTGTCCCACTGCTTGCCGTTGACTTCGTCACCGCCGACGTGGAAGTACTCATCGGGAAAGAGTGCGGCGATCTCGCCGATCAGGCCATCGAGAAAGGTGTAGGTTTCTTCGCGGGTCGGGTCCAGGGTGGGATCGAAGATGCCCCATTTGCGCTCGATCTGATACAGGCCGGGGCCGCTCGCGAGTTCCGGATACCCTACGTACCAACTTGTGGAGTGGCCCGGCATCTCAATCTCCGGGACGACGCGAATGCCGCGGTCACGCGCGTAGGCGACCAACTCGGTGATCTGGGCCTGGGTGTAATAATGGCCGTCCGAGCCCAGTTCGTGAAGCTTGGGATATTTCTTGCTCTCGATACGAAAGCCCTGGTCGTCCGTGAGGTGAAAATGAAACACATTGAGCTTTACCGCAGCCATGGCGTCGATATTGCGCTTCAAAACTTCCTCGGGAATCCAGTGGCGCGAGACATCAATCATCAAGCCGCGCCAGGGAAAACGCGGGCGGTCTACGATGCGCACGGCAGGCGCGCCGAATCCCTGCGCGTTGAGGTCGACAAGCTGCAGGAAGGTCTCGATTCCACGCAGCACGCCGACCGGGGTGGGAGCCGTGAGGCGAGCCTGTTGCGGCGTGACTTCAAGTTGATAGGATTCATCTTCCTTCACGGACTGGACTGCTTCACCCGCATGATCGCAGTGCATCACCAGCATCGCTTGGCTGGGATCTTTCTCGAGTGCGCCGCTCATGGGAATGGCGGTCTGCTGGGAGAGGCGCCGAATCAGGCGGGCAGCCGCGGCCTCGAGACGCGGCTCCCGGTAGCCGTCGAGCGCAACTCGGAAGCTGCCGTCGATCACCAGCCGGCCGGAGCCCGGCGCAAATTCCGCCGGCTGTGGCATCAGGTTGTAGATTTGGGCCTGCGCGGGATGTACGCCAGGCAGGATGACCGTGATGATTCCGGCCACGATAATTCGAATCAGGCCTTTCATTCTCACCCCCAGTGATTTGAGTCGACCGGCGCGGGTGGCGCATACAGTGTCTTTCATGTATGCGCCCCACGACCACGCGCAACATCCCTGTCACCGCGTCCTGTCCGTGGCCTGTCCTGGCCTCTTAAGGGTCGCCGACATAAAAGGCGATGTCGGCGCCACCCGCGTGTTCTTCGCCCTTCGTGGAAGAAAAGGCCACCGCCTGTCATTCTGAGCGAAGCGAAGAATCCCTGCATTTGAAAGCTCAATCAGTGCGAAAAAATGCCGGGATTCTTCGCGGAGTTTACCCTGAGCGGCAGAGCGAGATGCTTCGCTTCGCTCAGCATGACAGCGAACGGGCTCAGAATGACAGGCAATGGGGTTATCCTCCACGAATGACGGACATTGCGTATGAGTCGATCGGGTGGGGCGATCGATTCGAGCTTCGTCGCGATCGCCCCCGCTCAAAAAGAAAACCGCCGACCGCGCGCGCATGACGATAGATGAACCGGCGGAAGATTGCAACCGCAGAAAACAGCTACTCAGCCACCGCGAGGATGAGTTTCTTGACGCGGATGTCGATGGTGACGATGAAGCGGGACAGCACGTCGCTGCCGAGCGCCAGTGCGACGGGCAAGCCAAAGCCGGTTCCGCGACGGACCGGGGATTCGCGGAGGTCGTCAAGAATGAATGTGTGCCCGCCCAGTTCCATCGGAACTCGCTCACGGAAAGCCTTGAATTTTCCAGGCCGTTCGACACGAGCGAGGCCTTCAGCAAAGGCGGGGTCGATGAAGGACACGTTGTAGCCTGTATCGAAATAGACGATCGCCTCACGCCCGTTTACTCTGGCTCGTGCATACAGAATGTGACCCTGCGATTTCGGAGGCTCGACGAGATCGACGGAAAGATAACGCTTGCGGCCGAGTTTCTCCGGGAGAGGTGAGGCGGTCACGCCCACTCTCCGTGATCGGTAATCCAAAGTCAGGCGCCGATCCAGGAAGAAGTCGAGCCCCACGGTTCCATTGAACGGTTCGGAGGAGAACATTTGCCAATCGGACAGGCTTGCCGCGACATTCTTGAAAACTTCCCCGAGGACGGAGACCGTTTCGACCCGGATGCGAAACGATTCGCCACGGTGGCTGCCGTCGGCATTGAGTTCCTCGATGCGTTCCTCAACGCGATGCGGACTCGGAGGGGCTTGGTTCGTAATCACAATGCCTCTGGCGGTTCCTGAATCGAGCATCAGGGGGAGCTTGATACCGGAAACATCCACTTCTACGAAGGGACAGCCTGAGGCGCCAAGAGTCAGCGGATAGAGTTGGGTTTCCCGGTAGCCAAGGTCATGCGACCACCGCCGGAATGAGGTAGACTCAAGCGTAGTCGAGACCACTGCCGCTTTGATCATTTGATCCGCCGCAAACGACGCGCAACTCGAGACAGCCGCGACGGAGGATAATATGAAAGCGGTTGACGTCCACGCTGCGGCGGAACCTGATCGGACCCACAGTAACCGCCGTGCCGTTTTCTTTAACATTATGGCTCGCTCCAATTGTCGCCAATTCTCTCTATTAAGGCGGGAACCAGCGCAAATGTAAAGCACGAGTCTTGCCTTGACAACTCACCTGGATCGCGATGCAGCCTCACTCCTCCGAACTCCGGTTCTGGGAAGTGATCCCAGCCGAGCGCGCTTAGCTGTTGGTATCGGCCCTTCCCACCTGACAACCAAGGATCACCCCCTTGAAACACCCGGGAGAAATCCTCCGGTCGCCATCCACCTCGCAGCCGGATGGTCGTGGCAGGTTCCAGGCATGCCATGTTTCGGGTATAGCTCGGGCGATGAAAAATCTTACGTCAGTGTCACTGTTAATCTGCTATGATAAAGCAGTCTTCAGGAAGAGAGGACATTTATGAAAACACATCGGTTGTTGGCTGGAGATTGACTGTGCCTTGCGCCCTCCTGCTCGTCGTCATGCTGTTTCCGCGCGTCGCGCTCGTGTTGATGTGGATCTTCTCGACCTACCTACAGCGCGCATTCCACGGTGGTCTGGTGCTGCCGGTAATCGGCTTCATTTTCCTGCCGCTCACCACGATCGTATACGCATGGGAACTTAACAGCGGCATGCCGACGGCGGGAATCAATCTCTTGTGGCTGCTGCTCGCGGTGATAATTGATCTGGGCGGACTGGGTGCCGGCGCGCATCGCCGATCGCGGCGCTGAGTCGCGCAGCCGCTGGTATTGCAACCCGACGCCAAGTTTTCGAACCAGCACAATGAAACACGGGCTGAGACGACGGTAATCGGCCGTCATTCTTAAGTTCCCAAGTCCTGGTAAAACGCGCTTACCGGAGTGTGGCCCGAGCTGTGACCGAACGGCACTCTTGTTGCCCGCGCAGCATCGGATAGCAGGCCTCGAGCGCGTCGAGGACCGAGACGATCAGCCCATCGACTTTGCTCCAGCCACCACCGCGCACGTGGTTCCGCCGCATTTCAGACGGCGCTAAGAATCCTTGCTGGCCGAAAATTGCTCATCCGCCGAAGGACCGTAGAGCGCAGGCACCGGCACCTCGTTCAGCCGCAAGTAGACACCAAGCTGGGCGCGATGATGGATGGTATGGTTCATGAAGGCGCCGCGCAGGACGGCGGCCCTCGGCAAGGCGAAGACGGTTTTGCCGTTGAAGAGCAAGGTCCATGTCTTCATCAGATGCTCATCCGAAGCGCCGGCAATGGCCGCCCGCGCCGCGTTCCGGTTCCTGTCGAACGTCTCGAGCACTTCCTGCCGCGTCTTCAGCTTTGGCGGTCCCGAGGGTGGCTGGCCCCCGGGCGCAATCTCGAGCGAATCCTTCTCAATCGTCTGCACCGCGAACCTCGGCAGCGTCGCCAAGTGCGACGCCAGCCAGCCCATCGTCCCCGACTTCGGGTGTGGTCGCCAGTCGAATTTCTCCTCCGGCACCCGCTCGAGCGTCCGCCTTACCCCCGCCATCTCCTGATCAAACTCCGGTAATAACGCCTGTCCGAAACTCATACCTTCCTCCTCGCAATCTAGGTTTTGTTATCGATTTGAATGCCACAGCATCAGTTATCCGATGCGCCGCAAGCCTTCAAGTTTCATCGCTGTCGCGATTCTAAGGCGCTGTTTCAAGCTGCACGCCGACAGACTCATCCATAACGCCCCTCATGTTAACAGAATTGCCTCAGAGTTGGGCTCTTCAGGGAAGGTGTCTCTTCCCAGGCAGTTCCACAAACGACGCCCGCTGCGCCTCCCGATAGACGTTCCACGTCGGCGTCCCTTCCGCCGGAAAGCGTTGGAACAGACTCGCATCCGCTCCTGCCAGCGCCAGCCGGATGCTGTGCCCCTTTCGCAACAAAACCGACGTGGGAAACAAAGAGAATCTGTGTCATCTGCGGAATCTGCGGATTATAACAAGCGGGGAAAAACAAATCCGCAGATTACGCAGATGACGCAGAACGGCTCGAAAAGGGTCGAAAAGGGTCGAAAAGGGTCGAAAAGAACTCTTGACAACCTACCCTTAATATAGTAGGCTACTTAATGACGCTCGATTGTTCTGTCATGAGCGTAGAGACCTAAGAGATGACTTCCCCCCCCGTCTTCCCAAACCGACAATACGTCATTGCCTGCGCTTCTCGAAGACGACCGTAGTAACTTTAAAAAATGCTAGTACGATGCGGGGATGTTATTGAAAACAAAGGACCGCTGTGGAAAACCTGGGGCAGAAGCGGGAATGTCTATGAAAACAAAGGAGATACCTATTCGATGCGGGAATGTTGTTGAAACTACAGGTAGTTAGTAGGTCGTAGGTGGTAGGTGGAATAATTCTGAATTCTGAATTGCTCACAGCCTGCCGTTTACTGCCTACACCTTTTCCCTGGCGCCGTTTCTTACAAAGGCTGAATGCGAACCGTCGGGGGCTGAAGCCAGACCATGGACAGCGTATGAAAAAGCAGTTACAGGTCATGGGCAGAAGTGGGGATTCAGAAGTCAGAAGGCAGTGAGGTGAATGAGGAGAGCAATTCAGAATTCATAATTCAGAATTGCGCCAGCCCACTGGCGCCGCTTTTCAATGATTCGCAGGCTTACGATATCGTCTTCCGCGATGCTCGTTTTGACAAAGACGGGAAACTCCTTCGCGCCGCTTTTATCACGGTCTTTCACAACGCTGTTCTGGTCCAGGACCACGTCGAACTGACGGGCCCAACTGCACATAAGCAACGGCCTCCTTACCAGCCACACCCGGAGCGGATGCCGTTGCGGTTGCAAGAGCACAACTACCCCGTTCGTTTCCGGAATATCTGGGTTCGGGAGTTGGGTGAGAGCCAATAGCAAGGGGTGACTGCCGAGCGATAACCCGGTGGGCTCATGGCGACGAGGAGGTTCTGCGTCGTCACGTAATAACCGTTCCATTCTCGAATCGTAACCTCCTCACCCCCGGCCCCCTCTCCCCCAAGGGGGAGAGGGGAGAGTTGATCCGATTCCTACCGCCCTCTCCCCCTTGGGGAGAGGGTGGTCCCGTCCCGCTCTGCGGGAGGACCGGGTGAGGGGGTTGTTCAGCGGGCAATGCGACGTTTATTTGGAGTTATAATTGCGATTAATTCAAATGGACGGACTTCGTAGCACAACTCGTTTGCTTATGCCGTGTGAGAAGAGGGAAGTCATAAGACCGACGCTCTGGCTTGTCACTCGCCACTCGTCACTCGTCACTTCTGCTTGGTTGGAGGGCCGATGAGCGTCCGCGTCTGCGTTCTGGGGAGCGGCAGCAAGGGTAACTGCACCCTGTTGGCGACCGAAAAGACGCGGCTGCTGATTGACGCAGGCTTGAGCTGCAGGGAGACGTACGCGCGACTGGCGGCGATTGGCGAGCCTGTCGATGGACTGGACGCCGTGGTCGTTTCCCACGAGCATACCGACCACATCTACGGTTTGCATGTGCTGGCGCGTGACGGGAAGCTGCCCATTTATATTTCCCCTCCCACACGCGACGCCGTGAGCTGGGACACCAGGATTCAAAGTTTCGAACACTTCGCCGCCAGTGTAAAGTTCAGCATCGGCGACATTGAGGTCACGCCTTTCCCCATCCCGCACGATGCGGTAGATCCCGTTGCCTTCACGTTTGATACCCAGGGCATCCGAATTAGCCTGGTCACTGATCTCGGATATATTCCGGAAGTCGTCAAGCAGCGCGTGAAGGGGTGCCATTGTTTGATTTTTGAATCGAACCACGACCTGGATATGCTGAAGGTGGGCCCTTATCCGTGGTTCGTGAAGCAGCGCGTGATGGGTCGGCACGGGCACCTTTCAAACAACGCCACCGCCGCCTTTCTCGCCGAAGATTTCGATGGCACCGCGCAAGTCCTGGTGCTCGCCCACTTGAGCGAAACAAATAACCATCCGGAGATTGCGCGCCTCAGCGCCGAGCAAGCTCTTGCCCAGCGTACTGGCGGCGAACGCGCCGAGCTGCACCTCGCCAGCCAAACGAGGCCTACGCTGGTCTTCAGATTTTAGGATTCAGGATTCGGGATTCAGGAGCCGCCAATTGCCAGCCCCTGGCCCCTGTCACCTGACACCTGAAAGCCGAATTTCTGTCCCTACCTACCATCTACCTTCCACCTCCTTCTCACTCCCGAATGCTAACTGCTGAATCCTGAATCCTGACTCCTGAATCCTGTGCTACGATTGACCACTTGGATTCATAGATCAAATTCGGAGACCTAAAGTGATTCCTCGATACACTCGCCCGGAGATGGGCAACATCTGGACTGATCAGAACAAATTCCAAAAATGGCTGGAAGTGGAAATCGCTACGGCGGAGGTTGAGGCGGAAGCCGGCCTGGTCCCGAAGAGCGCCGCGCGGGCCATCCGGCGCAAGGCGGGCTTCGAAGTCGAGCGCATCCTTGAGATCGAGCGCCAGGTGAAGCACGACGTGATTGCCTTCACCACCAACGTGGCCGAGCACGTTGGGCGCGAGGGCCGCTACCTGCACTACGGCCTCACCTCGAACGACGTCGTGGACACCGCCCAGGCGCTGCAAGTGCGCGAGGCTTCGAGGTTGCTGTTGGCAGGGCAGCAGCGCCTTGGCGAGGTCTTGAAAAAGCGTGCCTTGGAATTCAAACACACGCCGATGATCGGACGCACGCACGGCATCCACGCGGAGCCCATCACTTTCGGCTGCAAGCTTGCCATCTGGTTCGAGGAAAACCGGCGCAATACGGAGCGCCTGGCCTATGCCGCAGAACAGATGCGCGTGGGTAAGATCTCCGGCGCCGTAGGCAGCTATACGCATCTGCCGCCCACCATCGAGAAGAAGATTTGCGACCGCCTGGGATTGCGCCCTGCCCCTGTTTCCTCCCAGGTCATTCAACGCGACCGGCACGCCTTCTACCTCTGCACCTTGGCCATCTGCGCCGCTTCGCTGGAAAAGATTGCGCTGGAAGTTCGCGGCTTGCAGCGCACGGAAGTGCGCGAGGTGGAGGAATACTTTTCGCCGGAGCAGAAGGGGTCGTCCGCCATGCCCCACAAGCGCAATCCGGTCACGGCGGAACAGATTTGCGGGCTGGCGCGTGTGGTGCGCGCCAACGCCCAGGCTGCGCTGGAGAACGTGGCACTTTGGCACGAACGCGATATCTCGCACTCTTCCGTCGAGCGCGTGATCCTGCCGGACTCGACCATCCTCCTTGATTACCTCCTGGCGAAGACCACCAAGCTCGTGGAGACCATGTTCGTGTATCCGGGCCGCATGCGCGAAAACCTTGACCTCTTGAAGGGCCTGATCTTTTCCGGGCAGTTGCTGCTCGACCTTGTGGAAAAAGGCGCGGCGCGCGAAGAGGCCTACCGCTGGGTGCAGCGCAACGCCATGCAGGTTTGGGAAACACGCGAGGATTTCCGCAGCCTGGCGGAGCGCGATGAGGACATCCGCCGCTACCTCACCCCAGGCGAGATCGCGCGCGTGTTCAACGTGGAGCGCTACCTGAAACACGTGGATGAGATTTTCCGGAGAGTGTTCGGGAAGGCGTAGGCGCTTGCTAGACCGGGGGACGGCAAGCCGTCCTTCCAAGCTGTAGGGGTAGGGCTTGCCCTACCCTCGATGGCGAATAGACTAACGATCAGGGGACGGCAAGCCGTCCCCCTACACGGAATGAAAAAAGGAAAGGGCGCGGAGGCCTAAGGGGGGAACGACACCTTACGTGCCGAAGCACAACCAGCGTGGCCGGGCTCTCACCCCCAGTGCCCGACTCTTCGGTGCAGGCTCATCCGCGCCCAAACAAATACTACCTCAGCTCTTTTCCCAATGCAAGATGAACCCACTCATACCTCGGTGCGGAGGAGACCATGAAGGAACTCTTCATTCGGTTCTTCCAGCTTGAATCCCACGGCACCACCCTCGAGCGCGAGGTGACTGGCGGCATCACCACCTTTCTGGCGATGTCTTACATCATCTTCGTCCAGCCGGGAGTGCTTTCGCAGGCCGGAATGGATTTTCGCGCCGTCCTGGCGGCCACCTGCCTGGCCGGGGCGCTTTCCACGTTGCTCATGGGCTTGATCGCCAATTATCCGGTGGCCCTTGCGCCGGGCATGGGAGAGAATTTTTTCTTCGTGTACACGCTCTGCGGCGTGGCGCCCCTGGGGTTTGGTTTGACCTGGCAGCAAGCGCTCGCCGCAGTGCTGCTGGCCGGGATTTTCTTTGTGGCGATTACACTGACGGGCATTCGCGCCCAGATCGTGAACTCCATTCCGCAATCTTTGAAATGCGGGATCGCCGCAGGAATCGGCCTGTTCATCACCCTGATTGGACTTGAGTACGGTGGCCTGGTGGTCGCCGCTCCGGGAACGCTGCTTCGCCTCGGCGATTTCCGCCACCCGGCCACGCTGGTGTGCGTCCTGGGCCTTCTCGTCATGCTCGTGCTTCTGGCCTTTCGGGTTCGTGGGGCGATTTTGATCGGGATCCTTGCGACCACGGCAATCGCCGCTGCTTTCCGGCTGGTCCATTACCAGGGGGCCTTCTCATCCGAACTCCACCTGGCGTCCACGTTTATGAAGTTCGACCTGCGCGGGCTTCTCGCGCTTCAGCCCACAAAGCTCGCTTCCGCAATCTTCGTGCTTTTCTACCTGGCCTTGTTCGACACCGTGGGGACGCTGGTGGGCGTGGGGCAGCAAGCAGGATTGCTGCGCGAGGGAAAGCTTCCCCGTGTGGACCGCGCTTTGTTTGCAGACGCAGTCGGGACCACGGTGGGGGCGGGGCTCGGGACATCAACAATTACCTGCTATATCGAATCCGCTGCCGGCGTCTCGGACGGCGCTCGCACCGGCTTGGCGAGCCTGGTCACGGCGGCGTTGCTTTTCGCCTCGATGTTTTTCAGCCCGCTTGCCTCGATGATAGGCGGAGGAGTAGCAGTCGGGGTGGACGCCAGCCACAATCCCATCATCCGCTATCCCACCCTTGCGCCCGCGCTCATTGTAGTGGGCTCCATGATGCTGAAGGTGCTTCGGGAATTTGAATGGGACGACCCCACCGAGTACCTGCCGGCATTCCTGACCGTGGTGGGAATCCCTTTGACCTTCAGTATCGCGGATGGGATTGCCTTCGGCCTCATTTCTTATTCTGTCGCCAAGCTGGCGACCGGACGTTGGCGGGAGTGCCCAGTTCTCACCTACATCTTCGCTGCCCTGTTTGTAGTGCAATTCCTGATCTTGTAGGAGGGAAGTTCTTCACGCCGGCGCCTTCGGGGCTCGCATCGCTGTGCAATCCGTTTGTTCCCAGTGGCTGACAATATGAAGGCCTTGGACGTCCGACGCGTCCGCGCAGCACGGGCACAACTCTAACTTCGGTACTGGTGTCATTTGCTAGACGTGGGCGCTCGAAGCCGCAGTCATTCCCGCGAAAGCGGGAATCCACTCGGCAAACCTTCGGAAATGCGCTGTCGACGGACTGGATTCCCGCTTTCGCGGGAATGACCGGCGTTTCGGAAGGGATCACATCCCAAATGACACCAACACTCTGACTTCCGAATCCGGAATCAGTTGGCGGGGGGCATGGCCTCTTCGAGGATGAAAATTGCTGTGTCAGCCCGCAGGTTGGGGAGAAGTCTCACCTCGGTACACTTTCCGGGGGCCGAGGTGCGGAGCGGGATTTCTCTCAGCACCTTTAACCCAGCTTTTCGGCAGAAATCCCGGAAGTCACGGATAGTGGTTAGGTGGATGTTGAGCGTCTCGTGCCACTCATAGGGCAGCTTTGGGGTCTTGGGCATGCGACCTTTGAGGGTAAGCTGTAAACGCGCCGGCCAGTGAGCGAAATTCGGAAAGCTGACGATACATCGCTTGCCTACCCGCGCCATCTCCCGGATGAGGACCATGGGCCGATGCAAGACTTGGATGGTATTGGTCGAGATCACGTAGTCCACCGACTTGTCCGGGTAATCCGCCAGTCCTTCGTCCAAATCACCATGGTGAACGCTGAACAGGCCCTTGGCGACACAGGCCTGGATGCAGGCCTCCGACAGCTCAATGCCCTCCGCCCGGACTCTTTTCAAAAGCTTGAGCGCCAGGAGAAGGTCACCCTCGCCGCAGCCCAGGTCCACGACCCGGGTGCCTTCTTCGATGAGGCTGATAATCCGCTTGTGTTCAGGAGTAAGGCGTACGACAGCCCCGGTCTCAGGCAATCGGATCTCTTCGGTCAACCCATTCATAATTTCGACTATAGGTCATTCCCGCGAAAGCGGGAATCCAGCTCGGCGGACCCCCGCCTACGCGGGGGTGACAACGCCGACGATTTTATGACTTCTGCTTCCAACCATGGCTAAGAAAGTTGCTGATGAGCGAACTCAGTTGTTCAGATTCCAGCAAGAAGGCATCATGCCCGTAGTCAGTCTGAATTTCCGTGAAAATCACATAGGCATGCGCGCGGCGCAGAGCGCTGGCAGTTTCTTTCGACATGTAGGTCGGGAACAACCAGTCCGACGAAAATGAGATGACAAGGAACTTGGCTTTGACCCCGGCAAAAGCCCCTTCCAGACTCCCGTAGGCTTGGCTCAAGTCGAAGTAGTCCATCGCCTTGGTGATGTAGAGATAGGAGTTTGCGTCGAAGCGATTGACGAAATGATCGCCCTTGTAGCGCAGATAGCTTTCCACCTGGAAATCGGTGAGAAAATTGTAACCATAAGCAGACTTGTCTTGCAGCTTGCGGCCAAACTTCTGGTGCATCGAACGGTCGGAAAGATAGGTAATGTGGCCGATCATCCTGGCAATGGCCAGACCCCGGCGGGGGAGCGACTTCCCGTAGTAGTCTCCTTCCCGCCAGTTGGGATCGGATTGAATAGCCATGCGACCGACCTCATTGAAGGCAATGGCCTGGGGCGACAGCCTGCTCGTGGTGGCGATGGGGATAGCGAGGCGCACCATGTCAGGGTAACTGACTACCCACTGCAAGACTTGCATCCCGCCCGTTGACCCGCCCACCACACCGAGCAGCCGCTTGATCCCCAGGTGGTCGATAAGCACTTTCTGGGTGTCAACCCAATCGCGAACCGTGACCATCGGGAATGAGAGCCCATAGGGCCGCCCGGTTCGAGGGTTGATGGAACTGGGTCCGGTCGAGCCCTGGCATCCCCCGACAATATTTGAGCAAATGACAAAGTACTTTCGGGTGTCGAAAGCCCTCCCTGCGCCGATCATGATATCCCACCAACCGGGATGCTTGTCACGAGGATGATGATATCCGGCCGCATGGGCGTCCCCGGAGAGCGCATGAACCACCAGAATGGCATTGTCCCGGGCCTCATTCAGTTCGCCATAGGTCTCGTAGGCAAGAGTAATGGGTCCCAGGGTTCGCCCGCACTCCAGGGTCATCTCGTTGGGGGGCGCGGCAAACGTGAGGTACTTGGTTTCGACGATTCCGACCGAGCCTTCTTCTGCCATCTCTCCTGTCCTACTGCCCGGATGCCTGGAGTGCCTGTTCAATGTCCGCGATGATGTCTTCGACATTCTCCAGGCCGATCGAGAGCCGGATGTAGTCCTCCGTCACGCCCGTCTCTACCTGTTCCGCCGCAGTCAACTGCTGGTGCGTGGTGCTGGCTGGGTGGATGACCAGGGACTTGGCATCCCCAATGTTGGCCAAGTGGGAGAGCAACTTTACGGCATTGATGAACTTGATTCCGGCCTGCAAGCCGCCCTTGATGCCAAAGCCCATAATGGCTCCGAAACCGTGTTGTAGGTACTTCTTCGCCAGCGCATGCGTGGGGTGACTGGGCAGCCCGGGATAATTCACCCACGTCACGGCGGGATGATTCTCGAGGAACTGCGCCACCTTCAGCGCATTATCACAGTGTCGCTGCACCCGCAAGGAAAGAGTCTCGACTCCCTGCAAGATGAGGAAGGCGTTGAAGGGACTCAAAGCCGGGCCAAGGTCACGCAGGAGTTGAACCCTCACCTTAATCAGGTAGGCAAGATTCCCGAAGGTCTCCACGAACTTTAGATTGTGATAACTGGGATCCGGTTCGACCAGTGCTGGGAATTTCCCGTTCGTCCAGTCAAAATTCCCTGAATCGACGATGATGCCTCCAATCGAGGTGCCATGGCCGCCCAGGAACTTGGTCAGCGAGTGAACGATGATGTCCGCGCCCCACTCGAAAGGACGGCAGAGGTAAGGCGACGCCACGGTGTTGTCAATGATGAGCGGAATTCCAGCCTCATGGGCAATCTTGGCCACCGCCTGGATGTCCAGCATATCGTTCTTGGGATTGCCCAGCGTTTCCGCGAAGATGAGTTTAGTCCTTGGAGTTATGCATCTGCGGAAATTCTCCGGGTCCGACGGATCGGCGAAGACGGCCTCAATGCCCAGCTTGCCAAAGGTGTGATGGAACAGGTTATAGGTACCACCGTAGAGGCTGGCGGAAGAAACAATCTGGTCTCCGGCCTGGGCAATGTTCAGGATGGCGAGTGTTTCGGCGGCTTGCCCGGAGGCTGTCGCCAGTGCCCCAACCCCGCCCTCCAGCGCTGCTACCCTTTCCTCGAGCACCGCCCAAGTGGGATTCATAATGCGGGTGTAGATGTTGCCGAATTCCTTCAAGGCGAAAAGGTTAGCGGCGTGGGTTGTGTCTTTGAAAACATACGAAGTGGTCTGGTAAATAGGGACAGCACGCGCCCCGGTTGCGGGATCGGGAAGTTGTCCGGCGTGCAAAGCGAGCGAGTCGAAACCAAGTTTTCTCTCCAACGTATCCTCCTGTCCTGAAAATACGCTGTCATTCTGATCCCGCAGTCGCGGGAGAAGAATCTCTGCAGTTGGTTCATTCAAGCACTACGGGGATTCTTCTCCCGCGACTGCGGGATCAGAATGACAGCTCCTCACTTGTCAGCTCATCTGAGTTGGCCCGTTGCTGGCGGCGGAAACTGGGGAAGGTCGTCGAAGAGGCTAGAAACTCAAAAGCCCCTTCCGGTTGGGAAGAGGCTCATTACAGACCGTTCGGCCCCTCTCATCTTCCCCATATCCGGGCGGGAGTTGGCACCTGTCCCCCGATCTTTGATCGGAGCGGTTGTCGTGGCGTCATCGGGCCCGTCCCTCGGCCACTCTAGATGAGATTCAGGGTTACTGAATCAAGTATTCAATTGTCACAAGCATGGTACGAAAAGGCGTAACTCGTGTCAAGAAAAATTCGCAAAGGTGTCCATAAGTAGTGTCCATAAGTAGTGTGTCCACCCTGATTCGCCGATAACGGACCGGGTCCGGTGGGGAAGGCAGTGTCGGAGGCGCTGAATGTGTTGGCAGAGGCGGAGTTAGAAGTCCGGCAGGATTTTGCAGGGAGTAAGAAAATTTCACCCCTCAGGTGTGGATTGCCATTACACTCGCAACATGAAGAAACCAAGAAGACGGTCACCCACGGAATTGCCAATGCACTTCGAGATTGACCCCCAGCCGTTAGCGGAAGAGTTGACGGCGTTGGGGGGAGTGCCGTTGGTGGTGCGGGCCTTTCGGTCGCTGGGCCTGCCGGCTGCGATCCAGGAACATGTGCATATCAAGCAGCGAGAGCGGGGCTATGACGAAGCCACCTACGTGGAAAGTTTGGTGGTGTTGAACGCGGTGGGAGGGGAGTGTGTGGAGGACCTGGAGCGATTGCGGGAAGACGCAACGCTGAGCAAGTTGCTGGGACACGATTTTCCCTCGCCGCGGGCGACGCTGGAGTTTCTCTATCAATTTCACGACGAGCAAAAGATGGAGGAGGCGAAGGGGAGGCGAGCGCCGGATGAGATCGCCTATATTCCCGAGGAGAGCGTCGAGTTGCAGGGTCTGGGGCGGGTAAACCGCAGCTTGGTGCAGGAGTTGGGATCACGCTGTGCGGAGCAGGGGGTCGCCACGGTCGATCAGGATGCCACCATCATCGAGAGCCGGAAGCAGGAGGCGCTGCGGAGCTACGAAGGGGAACGGGGCTATCAGCCGATGCTGGCGGTGTGGGCCGAGATGGATGTGGTGCTGGCGGATCAATTTCGGGACGGGAATGTGCCGGCGATGATGGAGCCGTTGACGGTGGCGAAGGCGGCGTTCGCAGCGCTGCCCGCGACGGTGAAAACGTACTATTACCGAGGGGATTCAGCCTGCCACGAAAGCGGGTTGGTGAACTGGCTGCGGGACGAAAAGCGGGCGGACGGTCCGCAGGGATTCATCGGGTTTGCGATCAGTGCGCGCATGACCGAGGCGCTGCACGCGGCGATCCTGGCCGTGCCAGAGGAAGCCTGGAAGCCGTATGGGGAGCCGCAGGCAGAGGAGATTCGGGAATGCGCCGAGGTGCCGTTTGTACCGGGGGAGAAGTCGGAACACAAAGGGACCGAACCTTTACGCTACGTGGGGATTCGGATTCGCAGGCGGCAGGGCGGTTTGTTTGAGGGCGGCCTTGCTACCCGGCATTTTGCGCTGCTGAGCAATATTTGGGACTGGAAGGCAAGGCGACTGATTGAGTGGCACCGGGAGAAGGCGGGGACGATCGAAGCGGTGCACGATGTGGTGAAGAATGAGTTGGCGGGCGGGGTGCTGCCCAGCAAGTACTTCGGGGCCAACGCCGCCTGGCTGCGGCTGGCGGTGATCACCCACAACGTGCTGACGGCCCTGAAGCGGTTGGCGCTGCCGGCGGAGTTGCTGAGGGCGCGGCCCAAGCGGCTGCGCTTCCTGATTTTCAACACGCCGGGGCGGGTAGCGTATCATGCGCGCAGGATGGTGTTGCGCTTGGTGACGAGGCTGGAGCGGCTGGGGGAATGGATGGAGGCCTGGGGGCTGCTTCCTTTGCGGATCTGAAGGGGGGTCTTATCAGCGGATAAGCAAGCTACTTTTCGTGAGCCAAGAGGGAGGGTGAGGCGAGGTATTCCTTGCTGAACGTAAGCGGATGCTAAAGCGGGCCTTGGAACACTGATCTCAGCCGAAACGCAAGGCGGCTGCGCTCGGCATGGTCCGCCAGCGCTAACCTCCCGCGCTCCGAACCCAGTGTCTATTGCATTCCACGACCTTATCAGCGAATTGGGGGTCCATAAGTAGTGTTGACATCGGGATATAGCAGAGATATGATCTCGCGCCAGCTAGTCCGTCCGATCATTCCTACGGAGGGAGTTGGATGGCGAACCCTAAAGTTACGCTTCCCGTTGCGCAGTTTGCTCAGAGACTCAAGCAGGCGAATCCACAATATGCATCAATGCCGGACGAGCAATTAGTTGCAGCATTCCTTAGCAAAAACTCCAAATACCAAGGAAACTATGAAGACTCAAAGCTGATCAGCGTAAGCTTCGAGCCTTCAGCCGCGGCGTCACGCGGCCAACAATCTGGGGGTTCGCTTCCGGTTCAGTCCCAATCTAACAGGATAGCCGCGCACGCTGAAACTCATTCGGCTGCGCCGACATCACCGGCGGCACCGATGCAGTCATTAGCACAGGGGCCGACGGTAAAGCAAACTGTAAGTGGTGAAACGACTGTGCCTTCAAAAACAACGGTGGTGAGGCCAGAGCCAGCGGCCCCAGCGCCAGGCACGGATTCCACCTTTTCGGCGCAAGATATACGGACATCAGCCCCGTCCTCAGTCGGACAGCCCGATCTGCGCACGACCGTCGTCGTAAATGCCGAAGCGTCGGTAAGGCAGCAGATGGTCGGCAAGTACCAGATCATCGAGCAATTGGGCCAGGGAGGGATGGGGACCGTTTACAAAGCTTTTGACCCAGGCATCGGCAGGACCGTTGCGTTGAAGCTCATGTCGCAGCAACTGGCACAGGACTCGGAATTCCTAAGCCGATTCCTTCGGGAGGCGCGCGCTGCCGGTATCCTGCAGCACCCAAACATCGTGGTTATCCACGAACTTGGCGAGTGGCAGGGAGCCCCGTTCATCGCGATGGAATTCCTGGAAGGCCGTTCGCTTGGAGACATCCTTAAGAACGAGAAGGATATGCCTCTGGAGCGACGGCTGGATATCGTGGCCCAGGTCTGCCGTGGTCTGGATTACGCTCATGCACGCGGGATCGTGCACCGAGACATCAAACCGGCGAACGTCATGGTGACCGAACACGGCGTAGCCAAGATTGTAGACTTTGGCATTGCGCGTCTGGCGGACCAGAAGCTCACCCAAACCGGTCACGTGCTGGGAACGGTGGCCTACATGTCGCCGGAGCAACTACAAGGGCGGACTCCGGATGGCCGCTCGGACATCTTCGCAGTGGGCATCATGCTGTTTGAGGCGCTGACCTCCGTTCTTCCCTTCCCGGCAGAAAATACAGCCTCCGCAATTGCCAACATCCTCTACCGGCAACCGCTGAAGCTGTCGAGCTTCCTCGCAAACTATCCGGGGGACCTGGATGAAATCATCGCCAAATGTCTGGCGAAGGATGCATCCGACAGGTTCCAGACGGCAGGGGAGTTGGGTGACCGGATTAGCCAGGTGCAACACCGAATACAGGTGTCGCAGTCGGCGCCAACCGTGATCCGACCCGCGTCTCTGCCCACCAGCGCCACCAGTCAACCGTTCGCCGCATCACCGAATGTTGCAGCCGCTCCTCCCATCACTCAAACTGCGACCCCATCGGCATCCTTAGGTGCTGTCAGTCAGCAAGTGGAACAGGTAGCAAGCAAGTCCGCTTCTTTCGCCAAACAATGGTGGAGGTTTGCTTCCCCGAAAGCAAGACGGAACTTAATTACCGTGGGTGCAGCGGCAGTGCTCTATCTCATTGCGATTCAACTTGTGGCCGTTCCCGTTGCAATTCTTGCGGCGATGATGCTGGCAGCGCAAGCGCCATTCGTGCGGAAATGGTGGGCGTCAGCGACTGTAAGTCTTCAGGTCGCTATCGGGCTACTCGCTATCGCTGTCGCCGCATTTTGCTTTTCAAAGCTTGCAGTTGGCGTGATGTGGTACATCAGCTTCAATGAAAATCATCTCATGTCGATTCTTGTCGCCGCAGTCGTTGCCATCGCAGTGGGCGTGAACGTGGGGTCCGCTGCCGAATGGTGGAAATCGAGCTCAGGGAAGTCGCGCGTGATCGGTTGTGCCGTCGGGCTCTTAATGGTCACTTGTATTGTTGTTTCCGTGCGGGATTGGAGTCCTACGCCGAAAAGCTACTTCGCCTCTGGTGGGGAGTACGAACAAAATGAGAAGGCCGGAGCGGCAATCCTTCAGAAGCAGGGCGAGGCATACGCGGCGGCACCATACGGTGTTTGGACGGATTCCTCCTTTCTATCATTGTTCCTGATATACAAACCTAAACTGATGTGGATGAACAAAGACAATGGCAAGCACGTAACGTGGGTTGAAGCCCAGGACTTCTGCCGCGCATCACGTATTGGGGGATATTCGGACTGGCGACTTCCTACAGTTGAGGAACTCAAAAAAATCTACGAAGGGAAACGCGAGTTCGATGAAAAACCAGGAATCTATCACATCAAGAAAGGCATTTTCCTCTCGGATACAACCGTTTGGAGCAGCACTCAGGGCGTGGGTTTTGATTTTCAGTATGCGGAAAACATGTTTGGGACCCGTGCACTGTGTGTGCGTGTGGATAATGGGCGTGCCCCTGCACCAATATCGCACGCTCAGCCCGCGTCGCCGGAAGGTCAGGTCCTCCCGGGTGCCGCCGATGCCTCCTCCCATGGCCAAAGTACTCCACTGGCTCCCAGCCTTGCGGGTGTCTGGACGGATTCGGAAACGGGATTGATGTGGCAGAGCGAGAGCGGACAAAGCGATCGAACCTGGCCCCAAGCGGATAGTTATTGCCGCGATCTCCGGCTCGCAGGTTTCTCCGACTGGCGGCTTGCCACGCTCAACGAACTGGAATCGGTCTACCCGCACACATTGTCTGGCGGCGGGCGGGACGTGCAGCCTTCGTCAATGGCTATCTGGAGTAGCGAACAGACTCCCGATTCTCGGCACGCTTGGTATTTCTATTTCATGGACGCGCGGCGGTTTTCCCTGGCGGTGAACGACTCTTCTCACGGCGTCCGTGCCTTGTGCGTACGCGGCACGTTTAACGGCCATTTCCACAGCATCGCCGGCGAAGCTGCCGAGCGACAACGCCAGGAGCGTGCCATCGACAGTCAGCAGAGGAACGCCTACGTGTCCGCAACCCAGGGTGTCTGGAGCGATCCCTCCGTGAATGCGTTGATGTGGATGAGCAAAGACAACGGCCGCGATATCAAATGGATTGATGCCGAGAGTTTTTGCCGCGCTTCGCGGGTCTCCGGCTACTCGGACTGGCGCCTGCCAACCCTTGATGAACTTAAGGGCATTTACGATGGAAAGCCGAATCTCCAAAATGTAGGAAGCGGGTACCACGTCAAGAAGGGAATCTTTCTTTCGGGGGCTTATGTCTGGAGCAGCCAGGAAGTCACCCCCTTGAATTTCGTATATGGCGTGCCAGCGTCGACTGGCGGTAGCTCGTATGGGGCTCGTGCCCTATGTGTAAGAAGGGTTAACTGAGGGCGTTGGGCCAAGGTTCTGGCTTGTTATCCCCTGCCACTCGGAACGGACGACGGTCAAGTGAGATTTTGGGATTACAGCGAGGCAGAACTCCATCCTCCTCAGGCACACACGAGCGCGGTCTCCTCCGTGGCATGGAGGCAATATGGGATGTTGCTGGCGACCACAAGCCAGGATAAGACAGTCAAGGATTGGAAAAGACTCATACGGTAGGGCGAGGTTGCCCCGGTGTCGGGCGTCTGCCACGGCAGCACCGCAATGCGGCCATCAATGACGTCCTATGAGGACCGAGTGGAGATTATCGACCGACGCAACATTAATTGCAGAATGGTCTGGATAAGGAGTGTCGCATGGCGAGGACAATCAGAATGGAAGGTACGGTAGTTCAACCCGACCGCTATCTTTCACCGGAACAACTCAAGGATTACGAAGATTTCGAACAGCGGATCAGCAAGCTCACTCAACTTGAACGACGGTATTACAACCTGCTTCAGCGATGGGTCTATGTGCAACACCTGCTGCAGGTAGAGCAGATGGACAAAGTTTTCGGTAAATTGTAAGGCCGCCCGGCACAGTTTTGCTTTTGCGAGGGGATAGGCGCATGTGGGAACGACGAACTTACCATGAGTGTGCCGACGAACTCGGCGTAATCAGTCAGCAGTTCAGGAGCGCTCAGACGAACGCACTTGGCTGGGATAATTCCGAGAGAAACCGAATCATGCATTCGACCTCGGAGCGGGGTGTTGAGTTGCTGCGGACGCTCGCGTCGTCCATCCGTAGTGACCAGGACTACGGTTTGATCAACAGCGATCCCGCCGCTGTAGGCGCACTCAGGTCACGTGCAACCGAAAAGGAGGTAAAAGCAATCATCAGCGAATATCGCCCACCGTACAGTCGGCTGAATGGTTTTGAGCCACTTGGCCTGCGCCAAGCCTTGAACAAGATCGTGCATGCAGACCCTACCCGAAGCAGTTTCTTCGCCACCGACCAGATTCACGACCTCATTCTTACCGGTGTGAACCGCGCTACAAGATGGATAGCTGTGATCTCTGTGATTGACCTATGCCGTGTCATTAAGGCACTCCCGGACGTGAAAATTCGGAAGTAAACTCGCCCCGCGGCGGGCTGGCGCAGCGCGGGCTCTAGGCGACCATGGGCGGGACCGGAGGTGAGGAGAAGCGCAGTGTGACGCATTGCGCCCAGCCGTGCCCACTGGATGGACGGACCAGCCAGTATACACGTGAGATATAGTCAACAAATCTAGGCAGGGGCGTCGATGCAAGGAACGCAAAACTTGAAGAATGATGTACAGGCCATCTGCGAACAGCTTGGTATTGATGTGCACTGGTATTCGGTTGAAACGTGCGCCGTGAATTGGGCCCACTGGAAGGAACGCAAGATCAATGTCAGAGAAATCTACAACTGCGGGGACTACGCGGCGGCATTCCATGAGATTGGGCATGTAGAGTGTGATGCAGGTGAAAAGCAGCAAGGTGTCTTGCTGGTCTTACAGGAGTGTCGGGCGTGGCAGTGGGCTATCGACCGGAGAAAGGATGCGTTTGACTCAGGAGCATGGCAACGAATTGGAAATGCTCTTGATTGCTATTTACGGGATTGCGGAATTGACGAACAGAAAGCCCCAGAGCAGTGGAAAGAAATCATGCAACTGGTAGGGTCTCATTCGATATATGGGGTCCCCTCACCTGGCTCGCTCGGCCGGAAGAAAAAGAAGTTAGGCTAGCACCAGACTCCTTCAAGAAAAGGGCCTTGAGTGTTCATCTACGTAGTTGAGTCCCTTAAGCCGCAAGACCAGATATCGGTCATCAAAAAGTGGAATCGCAAGCTCCGCCATCACCCTTTGATTCGTAAGGCTGTAGGAGACCAATTCATAGGTCACCGAGGCTTTACGTGGTCTGAGTTCCGAGCAGCCCTTTACGGTTTTGTTTCCTGGCATAAAAGGGTAGCTCAAAACAACCCAGATGAGATAATCGTGTTGCGGCTATCTGTCCACGGGGCACTGTCCAAAGTTGGTGTGCATTGCGGCGATGACAGCGAACACAGCATGCATGAAGTACTTCGCACGTTTTCTCGAAGGCTTTGCCCCAATGTTGTCTTGCTGCAAAGTATTTGCTGGGGAGGCTATCCTGCCATAACCTACGGGATGAATAATTGGGAATACGGGCCGTGCCCTATTTTTGGCCCAACCCTCGACGTAAATGTTTCCGCACTCCACCATGCGGAGACGGAAACCCTTAAGTTCTCGGCAAGCCGACCAATTCTGTCCCCTGCATCGCTTCGGGATCACGCCGGGTGGCGCAGACGTCGTTCTTTGATGTCTGCGAAGCTCTAACACGCGGGCGATGGCTGGGCGCGCCTGGGGTGAGGGGGCTCTGATCGAACCTGGAATGCTTACTGCGTAACAACGCCTAACTGCCGGCTTTGCTTGAGACAGGCCGTGGCGGCGCAGCAACAACCGCCATCGGCACTCTCGCGAAGGCAACGCGGTCATGCGCGGGGTCGAGCACATTCACCTGCAAGGTGTAGCGGCCCGGGTGAAACTTTGCGAGCGGAATCTCGACAAAGTAACTCGCCTTGCCCTCGGAAGGTTTTCCCACCTTTCCAGGAAAGGGTCCGGCATCCGCCACCTTCGCGCCCTTTCGGAAAAAGGCCAGCGCCACCGAGGGTGGGACTGCGGCGGCATTCGCGGCTTCCGGCGCTTTGGAGGCTGATTTCCCCGCGTAGGATTGGAGCAGTACGAAGAGATCCTGATTGGTGCGGAATACTCGAGTCACACTTGGCAATACAGATTTGTCTCCCAGGTTCAGCGGATTATCTTCCTCGCCCTTGGACTTGCTCCTGCGCCCGCCCTTAGCCTCAGCGGCTTTCACTTCGTTCGAAAGCACCACCGAACTCAGGGAAAGTCCGCCCGTCGAAACCGGCGGCAACTCGAGCGGCTCTTCGAAAGTCCCCATTTTCCCGCTTTGGTTTTCCCTGACCAGGACCTTTAGTTGGTACTTCCCCGGCGGGAGCACCAGACTGCCTTCATAGAGGAAATTGCCGGCCAGCAGTATGTCGTACGATTCACCGCTCACCTTCACCGGCAGCGTGTCCCGCAGCACTCCAAGTGGCTTTCCTGACGGATCGGTGGCCCGCCAGATGAAATCGAATTCCGTTTCATGCGTATTGGATTTCTTCAGCAACTGCACCGCTGAGCCCGGAATTTTCGCCGCCAGCACAACGTAGTAGGTGTTGTCAGGACGAAGGAAGTACGAGGCGTCGACCACAAAGGGCAAGTCCAGAAATGGCTGATCGAGATTCACCGCCTGTTGAAGCTGCGCTTCTTTGTCTCCGCGCGTGAATTGGCGAAAATTCTTGGGCGCGAAGTAACCGGGCCGAGCTTGAACTTTCACACCGGGCCGGGTGACCTCGACGCGGATTCTGCGGAACTGGCCGTCGGAGCGGGTGTTTGTGGGGGAATAGCCCAACAGATAGTAACTGGAGTTTTCCGATTGGACTTCCTGGAAAGCCTCGCCAAAATCGTTGGTGTCGTAGAACGTCCTGCCCCCGGTATCCTGCGCCAGCGAGGCCAGGGTTTCCCGGCTGCTGTGCATCGAGGAAACCTGGGAGGACACTGCCGAACCACTATACACAGCCGTACCCGAAGGACTTGCCGAAGAAGCATCGCCACCAGGCGGCAGCGCCATCAAGCCTCGCGTATCCATGGTGTACAGCGAGACGTTCGCCTGGTTGGCGGCGGCGACGGTGGCCAGCAACTGCGCTTGGTTTTCGATCCCGGTGCTCGTGATGCCGCTCGAAAAGTGAATGACCGACTTCCTCCCCGGAACCCCGCGCAACATTTCCGCAAGGGATTCGACGGCCGCGAGCTTTTCGTCCGTGTTGAAGATGTTGAACTCGGTCTCGTCAGGTGTGAAGGCGTCGGAAACATCCTGCGTGACCACTTCTTCGCCTGACGCGCTCGTGGTGCCCGCTTCGCCCACGCTTCCGCCGGCAGCCAGGTTGGACGATTCCTCTCCCACTAGGACGCCATTCACGGCTTTGGTCAGAGCATCGCGGTTGTTGGTGAAGTTCTGGACCACCCGCAGGCTCGAGGTGTAAGTGACAACAGCCACAAGATCCGCCGGCGTCAGCCTCTTCTGCACGAACGTGGCGGCGGCTTTCGTGGCGCGCATCAGGTCGTCCGGCTGCATCGAGGACACATCGAAAAACAGCAGCGTAAGCCGGTGATCTTGCAAGACGGTCGCCGGCGGAACATTGGGCGGGAGTTTATCCAGGTCAATGGTGGGCGGGGGGGCGTTTGTGGTGTCTGCTTGCGCCAGCTTCTCGATGTTCTCCACGCTGAAGGACGTGATGGTTTGCGGCGCCCCGTCTTCGAAAACCCGGAAGTCTTTCGCCGTCAGGTCGGTCACCAACTTTCCCTTCGCCGTTACCCGAACGTCCACGAGCACCACATTGGTCTGGCTGCGTAAAAGAAACCCTTGGCGGGGTGTGCCGACTTGTTGCGCTCCGGCGTCTGTGCTCTGCCCCTCCAGCGCCAAAGGCGCCACAGACAGGCCAAATACCAGCCCGGCAATTGAGAACTTACTTAGGAGAATTCGTACGCTTCGCTGCATCTTAATGTCCTTCGAGTCCAGGAGTCGGAAAGGCAGTCGAGAAGTCGAGAAGTCGAGAGTCGAAAAAGGCACTTGCATTTGTACTTTTGACTTTCGACTCTCGACTTCTCGACTGCCCTTCCGACTGCCCTTAGAATCTCAGGCGAAGCGAAAAGATTACGCTGCGCATTGCGCCCACGCTTGTAACGCGCCCGAAGCCCTCCCCGTTGACTACCGTGGACAGACCACCGAACTTTGGCGAATTAAAGATATTGTTCGATGCGATGCGGAAGTCGCCGCGAATCCCCCGCTCGCGGGAGAAAGTCACCAACTTGTCGAGCGACATATTAAAGTTCACCGTTCCCGGCCCGGGAATGGTGTCGCGCCCCGCGTCGCCGAATTCGCCCGCCGCCGGGAGCGAGAACGCGGCGGTATTGAAGAAATCTTCAGCGGTCCGCTGCGAACGAGGGAGCTTGACAGGGAGACCCGTGGCGTCCGCGCGCAGGTTGGAAATCGCTGCCGTCCCCGCCCGGTTGCTGAGGTTGCCTAGTATCTGGGCCGTCGAAGGAGTGCCGGATTGGATAGTCGTTATGCCGCTGATCTGCCAGTTCCCGAACACCCGGCCCATCGTTCCACCCTTATTGAGCCAGCGGCGCTGCTCGCCGAAGGGGAGTTGATAGGTGTGATTGATGAGCAGCTTATTTCGCACGTCGAAACTCGAAAGTCCGCGCTCGGCTTGCAAGTCGAGGTAGTTCTGCGCGACGGTCCTTCCCGCGCCGCCGACGCTCGCCGCATCGTCAATGGACTTTGAAAACGTGTAAGTACCGCTCATCGAGAAGCCGCCATGGAACTGGCGGCGAAGCCCCACTTGCAAGCCATGATAGATAGATGCCGCGCCGGAGGTCTCGTAGGTGAAGGCCAGGGTATTCTGGAGTGCGGTGGGGGCTCCGGTCGAGATCGGCGCTCCGGGCGCGGACTGGTTCGGCGCCAGCAGCAGATCTAGCTTGGTCCCTTTTGTGCCCACATACCCGAGGGAAAGAATGACGTTCCGGACGAATTCATCTTCGATCGAAAAGTTCCAGGTCTGCGCGTAAGGGGTGCGGAAATTCGGGTCCAGGGCGTAGTTATTGCTCAGAATATTCGGCCCTAATTGCGGGAAGCCGTTTTCAAGCGTCAGCACTTCCTTCGGAGTCGTAACCAAGGTGGAAGCCTGGGCGAAGGGCGGCTGGCTGGCCATGTTCGTATAAATCCGTGAATAGATGCTGCCGTCGTAAAAAAGCCCGTAACCGGCGCGCAGCACCAAAGAGTGTTTAGACCAGGGACGATAGGCCAGGCCGAAACGCGGTGCGAAGTTGTGATCGTCCCCACGCAGCAATGAGCCCGGCAGATTGCCTGGGTTTTGACCAGTAACGACCGCCGGCGATGAAAAGCCCGGGCTGAACGTCAAGTCCGAAAGGTGGCCGTACTTCTCCGTGAAGGGATCGAAGTGTTCATAACGCAGGCCGTAGAGGATCGTCAGGTGCGCAGTGGCTCTCCAGTCGTCCTGAACGAAACCCGAATACACCCACGACCGGAAGTAGTTGCTGGGGTCTCCGAATTGGACTGAGGTGGTCTGCGGGAGACCAAGCAGAAAATCCGCAAAGTCGAACCCCGTGTTAGCAACGGGAAGACCGTTGGAAGTGAAATCGCTGGTCGTATAGCCGCTGAAAGTGAAAGTCCCGCGCGCATTGGGGTTCGTCAGAGTGTTCTGTTGGACCCGCCGCAGCTCGCCCCCCATTCGGATGTTGTGCTTGCCCACGTTGCGAAGAAAAATATCCATAGTCCTGAAGGTCTGATTACGCGTGAGGGAGGGTATGGCCAAATTCAGTGATCCGAAGTTCGTAAACTGAAGGGCTGGCAAGCCCCAGTCCAGGGGATCTGTCGCAATACCCCCAATTCCGAAGTCACCGGCGATGTTTTGCTTGTATGCAAAGGGATCAAGAAGGGAAGTCCTCTGGCGATTGAAATTTGCGGTAAGGGTGTTGATCGTGCGCGGGCCGAGGGTGTGAGTTTCCGTAAGGCTCAAGTTCTGGCCCCGGACCGAACTGGTCGAGGTCAAGGCGGGGAAAGTCGATACCGATTGGCTCCGTGCGGAATTGAAGTAGTACACGGCGTTGAGGCTGTCTTTGGCCGAAATCTGCTGCCCTATGCGGCCCATTATCCGGTCGTTGGAGGTGGGCAAAGATTCCTGGAGGTGAAAGTTCTGAATCGAACCCGGAAGGTTTGGCGAGGGGATGTAATTCAGCAAGCCTAGGGCAGCCTTGTCCATGCTTGCCGGCGGAATGATGTTAGGGATGCCGTTGTAGGAGAACTGGGTTGGGTTGTCGCAGAACGGGGTTCCCGAGCAGGAAAATGGATTGTAAATTTTCGGGACAATCCCGGCCGTAGTTTGAGCCTGAGAAAAATCTCCCATGCGCTCGGCTGGCGTGGGCACAGTGGCAAAACTGTCAAACGGGCTCTTGCCTCGCGTGAGGCTGTAATTGACAAAGAAACTCGTTTTATTGCCGCCGTTATATATTTTCGGAATCACGAGAGGGCCACCAACGGTGGCGCCCAACTGCTCGGAGTAGGATGGAATCTGGGGCGACTCGGCCACATTCAGCGGGTAAGGATGAGCATCCAGGACCGAATTGGTGTACTGCTCAGAGATGTTGCCCCGCAGGCGATTCACACGCGCCCGGCCTCGCGCCCAGTTTCCTGGGCCACCTCCCGCCATGCCAACCATTCCTCCCGGCGGCCCACCTCCAAATCCTCCTCCACCGCCACCGAATCCTCCGCCACCGCCGGGTCCGCCTCCCGGTCCTCCACCCGGTCCGCCACCCCCAAATCCTGGACCGCCCGGCCCTGGCGGCATGAGGTCGCCCATTTGCTCGAACCTCTGCCCCCGACCCCCAACACCTCCGGGAGTCGAAGCGGAGATGCCCTCGCCTCCGGCAAGCAGGAATGAGTTTGAGGCACTGGCTGACGAATCGGCATCTACGGGATTCTCGGTCTGAGTGCTGCCCCCAGCCGATTGCTCAGCGGAGAACCGAACGCCGCCTCCGTTCCCGTTGCCGTTCGCTGCGGCCATCACCGCCGGTTCCATCCCCTGAGCTCCCATGGAAGCCTGCATTTGTGCCGGCAAGGCCTGGAGGTTCCCCGGCGGCCGTGTCCCCGATGGTGGGGTGGTTGCGCCGGAAACGTTCGCTGATTCCGGCGTACTTATCATCAACGCGATGTTCACCTTTAGAGTCTTTCCTTCGGTCACGGGGACGGGTTCCCGGACGTCGTTGCGGAATCCCACTAGCGAGGCTTCCAGCTTGTAGTTGCCAGGCGTAAGTCCGTTGAAGACGTAATTCCCGGCTTCGTCCGTCCAGGTCGCCTTTCTTTCACCTGACTGGGGATTGGTCAGGACCACCGTGGCGCCGGGGACAGAAACCCCGCCAGGCCCGCGCACGTGGCCGGTAAGTGTCCCTGGGCTGGCGACTTGAGCGTGTAGTTTCGCAGGAGAAAGGCCCGCCAGCAGCGCCAAGAGTGGCGCCAACCAGATACTACTACGACCGCGCCTCAATGGAAGGCTTCCAAGAACAGTAGAACTCATATCGCGCCCTGACCCTCATCCATCAATAACGAACTAGCCCCGCGCATGGTTACACAGGGCAGTTCATGTCGCGTGCCGCCCCTCACCCATCATTACGAACTGGCGGGGCGCCCGGTTACACCGTAACCGGGCACATTTCTTAGACGTCGAAACCTCAGGAGGAGTTTTATGCGCAAACAGTTCGCTTTGGCCCTTGGGCTGATGCTTATTGCTCTCATAAGTTGTGCCTATGCAATACAGAAGGAGGATGCGAAAGCGCCGCCGGAGAAGACGCAGCGCGAGTTCGCCGGGCCAGCGGTTTTCGGAACCATCACCTCCGTGGGTGTTGACCGCTTCGAAATCAAGAAGACGGATGGCTCAACGCAAACCGTGATGGTGGATGAACACACTCGCTACCGCCAGGGACAACAGGATATCCAACTCGAGGATTTGAAGCCGGGAGACCAGGTCTCTGTTCGGGGTCAAGCCAACTCCAACAAGGAGTTCGTGGCCGAGGCCGTTCGACGCGCCACTGCCGATGAAATGCAGCGTTTTCAGAACGCCGGCGAGCGAGTTTTCGGCGCCATCGTCTCTATCGACAAGAATCAACTCAAGCTCAGTAACCCCCGCCAGGGTGAAAGAATCCTGCTGGTCAATGAGCAGACGCAATTCATGAAGGACGGCCAGCCCATCGCTCTCAAGGACCTCAAAGTTGGCGACCGCATCTTTGCCCTCGGAAAAGAAACCCAAGGACAGTTCCTGGCAACACGTGTCGTTACCGGCCAATTGCGGGGTCCGGGCCAGAGGCGTGATAACCAGTGAAACTTACGGGACTGGGGGCTAGGGCAATTTTAGATTTTGGATTTTGGATTGACCCCGCCCGCTGCCTACCGCCAGAACGGGGGCTGGGGGCTGGGGCGATTTTGGATTTTAGACTTTGGATTGCCCTCCCCGTTGTGCCGACCGCTCGCTGCCTACTGCTTACTGCCTTCTGTTTTTCCCTAGCCCCCAGCCTGACTCCTTCGCTCGGGATGACGGCCCAATGCCTTTTTTCAGTATCCTGATAAACAATCAGCGCGGCTCGCATGGTCATGAAAAACAAGACTCACCCGGGCCTGCTCTCGCCCAAGCGCAACTTTCAGCCGGAAAGCGTGTTCATTAGGATATAATGGACAGGAGCACAGAAGTCAACAGGACTCTTGGAATCAGTACCATGACCGAAGAAAAGATAGTCGGTTCGAGACCGTAAGTCCTGGGAGGGGAAAAAATGCGAAGAATGTGGAGTGTTACGATGGTAGCCTGTTTGTTGGGCGGGCTGGTTGGAGTCGGGCAAAACATATTCGCAGGCCAAGAGGCTGGCGGAGCGCCACCAACGGCACGGCGAGCGCGTCCCCACGGCAACCAGGTGGAGCGCGAGCTTCAAAGGATGAGCCAGACTCTAAACCTGACGGACGACCAGGTGGCAAGAATCCGACCCATCCTCCAGATCCGGAACAAACAGCTTAAAGATCTGCGAGCGAATTCTTCGCTCCCGCAAGGCGAGGCGCGCACGAAAGCCACCGCGATCCACAAGTCCGCCCGCCAGCAAATCGATCAGATCCTGACGCCGGAACAGAAAGAAAAGCGAAAGGCAATGCGGCGGGGGGTTCGCCAAAAGGGAAGTGGACAGGCAG
This sequence comes from Terriglobia bacterium, assembly GCA_050008675.1. Lineage (GTDB taxonomy): Bacteria > Acidobacteriota > Terriglobia > UBA7540 > UBA7540 > CAVROP01. The sequence goes on along the minus strand of JBEKME010000021.1, from coordinate 27,214 downwards.
GGCAGCCACCGCAAAACCAGTAAACGGGATGGCGGTAAGGGCGCCACTCGGAGCGAAGTGGTCAGTCGTCAGTGGTCCGTTTCCGTGGTCAGTTGTTGGGAACCCACGGTCGGCTGCCAAAAAACAGTGGGCATGCCATTCTGAGCGAATCGTGTCTCATACAGTGATCGTTCTGGGCTGTTCCCGTGGCGGCGCATCGTCGGGCAGCACACCCGTCATTCCCACAGCAGCGTTCCTGTGGCGCATCGGTGCTTTGACGGCGCCGCTCATCGCACCTTGAACGAGAGTCCGGCTCTCACTGTTCGACCACGATCAGCGCATGAGGGGGCAGGCGCAGTGTGGCGCCGTCAGAGGCCAGAGAGGCTCCAGACGTGGCGAAGACCTTCCGGAGCTTGCTCACCATTCCACCCAGACCCACAATTCTGCAGGCAACGGGAAGCTCCGTGAAATTCACCACGCCGACGCGTGCTCCCAGGGGGAAAACGGTCACGCGAGGAGGCGCATCCGCCGAGGTCACCGTGAATTCTTCCACGATCTTGCGCAACTCCGCCAGCGCATCCCGCTGCGCGGCAGCCAATTGGGCAACCCGGTTGCTCGAATCCACATAGGTAAGCCGGGGCAGCGAACTCGAGAAGACCACCAGATTGCCGTTGCCTTCTTGCACCTTGAACAGGTATTTGTCCTTAGGGAGGTTGACCGGGTCAGCCGAGGGAAGGCGGGGATCGCCGTTCAGAGCATGTGCCAGGCCTTCACTTACCAGTGCCGTCCCACCCGAATTCAGGAAACGCGCGAGCTTCGCCACGAACTCCACATCCTTGAGTGAATGAAGAGTGAATAGCGCGGCCCGGGCCTTATCGGGAAAGTGTGCCGTGGGAGCGAGGGGAATCGCCAGCATGCCAATCTGGTCGAAGACGAACTGGTCGTCACCAGGCTCGCTTGAGACAGGTTTATACGCCGGAATTCCCGCCCAGTTTCCCACCAGCTTGCTCAGATCCTCGAATTCCTTTCGACGCGCCGCCAAAGCCTCGGTCTGCTCCTTGTATTGAGACGACATCAAAGAGCCGTAATGAAAGAGGAACACTTCCGGAGCGCCGGCAAGGACCGTGACCAGCGCTTGGTCCAGATAGATTGCTGCATCGGTCCCGAAAGGATCAAACCAGCCACCGCCTGTCTTTTCACCGGCAACGTCCGTCAACCACCGGTAGATGAAGTAGCCTTCGTATTGCTGCTTGTGACCCCACTTGTCTGAGCTGGGGTCCCGCAACTCGGTGCCCACCCAGACACGGTCGAAGAGTGCAGTCTCCCTGTCAACGCTGTAACCACGGTCCTGGAAGCTGTCGTACCATTGTGGGTATTTCAGGATGACCTTCACCTTGGGATTGACCTGCCTCGCGGGACCCAGTACACGATCTCTGGCCATCTGGAGCATCAGCTTTTCCCGGTACTGCGGCCAACTCATTGACCCTTTCGCGGCGGCACACTCGGAACACTGGCAATCCGTAAAGAAGAAATCATCAATCATGATTTCATCGAAAATCCCGGCAGCGAACCGGAAGATGGATTCCAGTCGCTCCTGGTTCTTGTGGTTCGTATAGCACACCGCCACATCCCAGCCGGTGGAAGGCTTGCCGATCCGCGTGGTCGTAACACAACCTGAAACGCGCAACCCGCCTTGCCGGAAGAAGTCACGCGCGGTCTCGAGCGTCTGCGCATCAGCCTGATACCCGTCGCGGAACGTCTCCACGTAGACTTTGCTGATTCCCATCTTGCGGCAGAACTCCAGGGCTTCCCCGCGGCCCTTTTCTGTGGCGAGATGGTCGCGCACATCCTGGGCCGTGAAGAGCGTTGACCAATCAACTGCCTGGAGTTCGAAGGGGCCGAAAAGCAACGTTCCGATAAGGATGGTTGGTAAGAGCACGAACGGCTTCCACCGCTTGAGTTGAACACAAAAAGCAGATAATGTAGGCATCGACGAAACACCTCCAAGTCAGGGGATCCGCGCGCCGACGGGACGGTCGCCGCTGGACACGCGTCGGCTGTCACAAGATAGCGCAGTCGTTCAAGAAAGAAAAGCTGAGGCGACGCAAGCCATCTATCCGAGCTGCTCAGGTTGCACCTCGCAGGTTTTGGTATTCAAACCTTTTCAATTCGGTGATAATATGCGCTGCTTATGGGCCTCGAACTCATTCCTCGGGATGTTCGTGACAGATACCATGTCGAGGAACGGTGGCACGCTTGTGCCGTGCTCTCCGTTGATTGCGGGGGAGAGCTTACTGACATCCTGGACTGCCTACGCCAATTTATCCTGCTTCGGAGTGAGGTGGAAGAGGGGGGAGGCAGGAAAACCAAAATCACGGCACGGGTAGATAGATTTCTTGAGGCTCGCGGATGGGAGGTGCGCAGCATCAAAGTAGCCCGAACGGTCGGAGAATTGACGACTGAGGCAGAAACCCACAAGGTTGATTTTTGCAAGAGCCGCGTGGCTATCGAAATGGAATGGAACAGTAAGGACTCGGTGTTTTCGCGAGACCTCAATTCATTCCGCCTCCTTCACGAACTGGATGTTATTTCTGCGGCCGTGATTCTCACGAGAATGGATGATTTACAGGAACTGTTTAATTCCCTGGGTGTGGGGAAAAAATACGGGGCATCCACAACGCATTGGAGTAAGCTGATTCCGAAGCTTAAAGCCGGCGGCGCCGGAACTTGCCCATTGCTGTTGGTCGGAATTACAAGGGAATGCTACAAAGATGATTTGGCGCCAGGCTGAGAGGCCCAACCGTTATACATCGCGTATTGGGGGCGCGTCTTTTCGTAGCTGTCTACCTGATCTCCCCATTGCGTCCAGCCGCTCACGCGCTCACGAGCGAATAATTCCAGGTACGGGCCAGGGCTGCATTGCTGGATGATGTTGTAGGAAATTTCAGGCTTGTGGGAATGCTCCTGTTTCCGGCTTATCATCACGTTTACCTGAGTCCTTCCCGGCTTTAGCGTTCGCAGGTGGCCTTTGACCCCAAAGAGGAGCAATTCGGTCACGTTTCGGAAGTAGAAACCAACGCCGCGCCCGTCAGGACCACCATCCTTCCGCACCTTGTACCAGACGATGTTTGTCTTGTACGTAAATCCCCACTCCTTCATAATTGTTAGGGCTTCCAGCAAGAGAGCGTTTGGGGACCACAGGTAAAGATGGCTATTCGGCAACGCAAGCTTGCTGACCGGCAACTCCGCAATTTCCTCAAAGGACATTGTAGGATAACGGTGAAGCCGTTTATGCTCAGGGGCGATCTTGCCGGTGCGATTGGCAAATCTCCAAGGCGGGTCAATCAGGATCGTTGCAAACGACCTAGGAAGATCTTTCAAAATCGCTTCGTGTGCGGAGTTCAATACGATGCCAGTCGGGGCTGTCGTCTTGCGCGGAATGGGTACGGTTGCCATCGAGTCGGTCACTGGCGATAATTCTAACTCTATTTGCTCCAGCATCAGTAATATTATCGGCTGACACCGACTTCAGCAAGAGAGTCCTTCAAGCCAAAAGACCCCACTACCCGACGCAAGCCATCTATCCGCGCCGCACAGGTTGCACTTGCTGCGGCCGCTCGAACGCGCCTATGGTACAAGATCCAGGAAAGTGCCATGATGGCTCAAACTGAATCGACGTGGAGACACCCATGGGGAAATTGGAAGTCCGACTATTGAAACACACGTGTCGAGCCGAGCTTGACCGCTACTTGCGCCTTTACAGCCGCAGTTTCAACCCGGATGAGCGGGTCAGCCCGCAGGTTCTGCGCTGGGTCATCCAGCCCTCACCGGCCCGAGTCAACCCCGTGCACCTCTTTGCCGCTTACTTGGACAAGCGGTTGGTGGGCGGCGCCTGCACGCTGGTTCTCCCCATGTTTCAGGTCGTATTCGGAAGTTACATCTTCGTCGACGCTGCACTTCGCGGGCGGGGCCTGGGCGTGAGGATTCTGCGCGAGGTGCTCCGCCAGGAGAGGAAGGGACCTCATGGCTGGAATTGGAGGCTTTACGGTGAAGTCACCACATCTTCAGGTGATTGGTGGCACAGACTCCTGGCCAAGGTGGGCTTCCGCTTTTTCAAGACGATGTGGCCGCTAGCTTCGTATCAGCATCCCAACCAAGTGGTGCCTGGCCGCCTCTGCTATATCAATTTCCGGAAACCGCCAGAACGCTTTTCTCAGCCCGCCCTGTTGACCTACATCCATGCCCTGTTTTACGGACCCGAAGCCATGCACCGCCACCTGCTGCCACGGCTCAAGCATTTTGTAAGACTCGAGGCGTGAGGCTGGGGGCTGGTGAAGGGTAAAGGGTAAAGGGTAATGGACCGAACCTTTTTCTCCGGATTTTCGAGTTAGGGTTACGCTGACACCTTTACACTTTAGACTTTAACCTTTATGCCTCCCTAGTCCCTAGCCCCTAGCCTCTGGCCCCAGGTGCTTGCGGTACTGCTTCAGGAGGTAGTTGTTCGTCATGCCGGCAATGTAGTCACACACCACGCGATGCAGGGGTTCCTTTTGGCTCTGGGCGACGTAGGAGGGAGGGAGACCGCGAGGATGCTCGAGGTAGTAACTAAAGAGACGTCTCACACACCGCACGATTACTTTCCGCTCCGCCGCCAGTTGACGGTGAGAGTATAGGTTCACATTCAGGAATTCTTTCAGCTCCTTGTTTTCGCGGGCTCGCCTGGGACCTAAACTCACCAGGCGTCTTGACTGAGCGCGCACGTCCGCCACCGACCTGACGCGGGCCTCGGCAAGGCCCCGGCGCGTCGAGTCGACGAGGTCCGTCACGAGAATGTTCAGCATCTCCTTGAGGGCTTCGTTGAATTTCAGTTTCTCCCGAGCCGTAGGGTATTTCCGGTCAATGGTGCCATAGAGTGAATCAAACAAGCGGAGACCCTGGCGAATCAGGGGAAGGGTGAGGAGTTTCGCTTCATAGCCATCGTCAAGGTCGGCGCAGTTGTAGGCGATTTCATCGCTGATGTCGATCAACTGGGCTTCGAGCGGGGGCTGCTCGTCCAACCCGTAGGCGGCGAGTTCGGGGTAAAGCGCGGGATCGTAGTCCCGCGAGTGCTTGATGATTCCTTCGCGGACTTCGAAGGTAAGGTTCAAGCCCGGAAACTCCGCGTATTTCTGCTCCAAATGTTCAACGGTTCGCAAGGCGTGCAGGTTGTGGTCAAAACTATCTTTGAAATGCGCCATTTGCCGGTTGAGCTCGGATTCCCCGGCGTGGCCGAAGGGCGGGTGCCCTACATCATGCACCAGCGCAAGAGCTTCCACGAGATCGTTGTTCAATCTCAGCGCCTTCGCCACCGTGCGGCTGATCTGCGCCACTTCCAACGTGTGAGTGAGCCGGGTGCGAAAATGGTCCGAGTAACGGCGCGTAAAAACCTGGGTCTTATTCTCAAGACGCCGGAAGGCGCGGGAGTGGATGATGCGGTCGCGGTCTCGCTCGTAATCGTTGCGGAAGGGATGCGGAGGCTCGGGATAACGCCGGCCTTGCGACTCCTCCACTCGCATGGCGTAGCTGGCCAAGTGGTTGTTTCCGTGGCGGCGCATCAATTCCTCGATGGGGGAGAGTTCCTAAACAAGGGACTATAACATAACGCGGGCCTCTGCAATCGCCCTCTTCCGATCGAGAATGGAACAATTATTACGTGACCCCGCCTTACGAGCAAGCTTCGACTTCTCATTGTCGACTTCTCATACGGGTTGTTCGTCATTCGTAGAAGAAAAGGCCACCGCCTGTCATTCTGAGCGAAGCGAAGAATCCCTGCATTTGAAAGCTCAATCAGTGCGAAAGAAATGCCGGGATTCTTCGCTTCGCTCAGAATGACAGACATTGCGTATCAGGCTAGTCTTCTTCGGGCACCGCGAAGCGGTAGCCGACCCAGGGTTCGGTCAACAGGTAACGGGGCTTGGAAGGCTGGGGCTCGATCTTCTTGCGCAACTGATTGATGAACACGCGCAGGTATTCCACCTGATCTCCGTAGTCGGGACCCCAGACGGCTTGCAGCAATTCGCGGTGTGGGAGGGCCTTGTTGCGGTGGGTAACCAGGTAATGGAGGAGGTCGAATTCCTTGGGCGTCAGTCGCGCCTGACGGCCACGCGCCACCACCGTTCGCTGGGCAAAATCGATGGTGAGATCCTGCGACTCAAAAGTCAGTGGCAGCTCATCGGCGCTGGGGGCGCGGCGGCGCAAATTAGCGCGAATGCGGGCGAGGAGTTCCTGGATCCCGAAAGGTTTGACCACATAATCGTCGGCGCCGGCGTCAAGCGCCCGCACCTTGTCGCGTTCGTTGTTCCGCACCGAGAGCATGATGATGGGGACGTCGCAGGATTCGCGTATTTCGCGGCACACCTCGAACCCACTCATGCCCGGCAGGTTGATGTCAATTATCAGCAGGTCCGGCATCTCTTCCCTGACCATCTCGAGGGCTTCTTCACCGCTACGCGCCTCGCGCACCACGAAGCCGCTGGCCACCAGGGTAGTCCGCAGCACGCGGCGGATTTGCGCCTCATCATCGAGGATCAAGACCCTGCCCGAGCTCATCAGACTCTGCCCCTTTCCGCCGACAGCGGCAGGTTGAAGTGGAACACCGACCCGCTTCCCACCTGGCTAGTGACTCCCACGGTCCCGCCGTGGGCCTCGACAATCGCCTTGCAGATGGCCAGTCCCATGCCGGTACCCTGCACGCCGTAACGCTGATCCCTGCCTCGGTAGAACTTGTCGAAGACAAGGGCCTGTTCGAAGCTGTCAATCCCCGCGCCGCGATCGGCCACGCTGGTGACGAGAAAGCGGCCGGATACTTCGCTGCTGATGACGATAGGAGTTCCGGGCGGGGAATACTTCACCGCATTATCGAAGAGCTGCGTCAGAACTTCCCGGATGCGGGCCGGATCCATCGGCACCGGGGGCAGGCTCTCTGGCAGGCGAACATCGACGGTATGATTCGCCAAGATGTTTTTCGAGGTCTCGAGCGCCGCATCGATCACCTCGCGGAGGGCGTGGGGTTCGATCTCGAGCTCGATCTCACCGGCGTCGAGGCGGGCCATCTCCAGCGCTTCCTCGATCAGGTGATTCAAGTGGTCACTCTCCTCGTTGATGATGGAGAAGAGCTCCCGCCGCTGGGCATCACTCAGTTCGGGTTGCGTCAGAAGACTGGTGACTGAAGCCTTGATCGCCGTGAGCGGGGTTCGAAGTTCGTGCGTAACCGAATCCAGAAGGGCTGAGCGGAGGCGTTCCTCCTGCCGGGCAGCCTCGGCCTTGCCCAGCGCCTCGATGGCGCTGACTCGCTCGACGGCAATGGCGATGAGCGTCCCGAGGGCTTCAAGCGTCTCGCGCGCCAGAACGAGGCCCGAAATGCCCAGACTCCCTACCGGTCGTACGCCCATCCGCACCGGCACATAACAAAGTTGCCGATCCCCCTCTACTACCGGTTCTCCGCGCGCCATGACGGCCTTGAGCTGATCGCCATCCAACTCCCGAAAATCCCTTCCCGAGCGGTAGATGGCCTCCCTGCTGGCCAGGTACAAAGCCGCGTCCTGAACTTCGAACGATTCCACGATGTGCCTTGGGATGGCGTTCAGCAATTCCACCACGCCTCCCGCCACTAGCATTTGTTGCGTGAAGGCATACAGACGTTCAATTTCCTGCCGGCGACGGTTGGCGTCACGGACCCGCTGGCCCGCTTGTTCGGAAAGGCGGCTGGCGGTGATTGCCGTAATCAGGAAGGCGGTGAGCGCGATCCAGTTCTGAGGGTTGGCGATGGTCAAGGCGCCGAGGGGGGGAAGAAAGTAATAATTGAAGGCCAGGGTGGCCAGCAGCGACATGAAAATGGAAACCCTGAGGCCCCAGAAGGCGGAAACATAGAGAATCGCCAGCAGAAAGATAAGCGCCACGCTGGTGGCGTTGGCCGGCACCACGTAGCGGAAGATGAGAACTATGGCCAGAACCATGCCGGCAGCGGCAGCGAAGCGCAGGATTTGCCATCGAGAGAGTTTCAACACCGATGGTATTATAGCGGATGTCACCCGCGTTTTCGCCATGAAGGGCGGATGGGCAAATGAGCAGAAGTCCCGAACAATGGCTTGAGAAGGCTTCGCCTCCCGAAAAAAAGGAGGGCATGCTTAAAGTGTTCCTCGGCTACGCGCCGGGTGTCGGGAAGACTTACACTATGCTCAGCGAGGCGAATAGACGCCGCCGCCGCGGGCAAGACGTGGTTGTCGGAATGGTGGAAACACATGGGCGGAAACCCATCGAGGACCTGGCTTCCACACTCGAACAAATTCCCAAGCGCCAGCTCAACTATAAAGGGATCGCGTTCGAGGAAATGGATGTCGATGCGATTCTTGCCCGGCGGCCTGGAGTCGCGCTCATCGATGAGCTGGCCCACACCAACATCGAGGGGAGTAAGCACCGGAAGCGTTACGAAGACGTGATGGAACTCCTGGCGGCAAATATTGATGTGCTCTCCACCATGAACATTCAGCACGTGGACAGCCTGGCGCCGCTGGTCCAATCCATCACTGGAATTCCGGTGCGCGAAACCGTGCCGGATTGGGTGCTGAAGCGCGCGGGCGAAGTGGTGATGATTGACCTGACCCCCGAGGCGCTGCAGAACCGCATGCGGCGGGGCGACATCTACCCGCTCGAAACCATCGAGAGGGCACTGGGTAACTTTTTCAGGCCTGGGAACTTGATTGCCCTGCGCGAGCTGGCGCTTCGCCAGGTGGCGGACGCGGTAGACCGCGACCTTGGCTCCTACCTCGTCACCAAGGAAATTAGCCGGAACTGGGGAGTGCGAGAGCGCATCGCTGTCTCCATCAGCGCGCATCCCAGCTCGCAGTACCTGATCGCCCGCGGGGCGCGCTTAGCTCGCGCCGTCGGCGCGGAACTCTACGTGGTTTACGTCGAGACGTCGGCGGACGCGAGCGAGGGAAAACGGCGCTCGCTGGCGGCCAATATTCGCTTCGCTGAAGAACTGGAAGCCAAGGTCGAGCGCCTGCGGGGAGATAGCGTGGGTGAAGCGGTGGCAGAGTTTGTTAAGGAAAGAAGGATTACCCAGGTGGTTTTTGGACATTCCGCCGCCCGCGGCTGGCGCAGGTATTTCTACCTTTCGGTGCTTAACCGCTTCCTTCGCCGCGCCCCCGCTGTGGACGTCCACATCGTCACCCAGGAGGGCGACTTGGAAACGTAAAGTGTCGCAGGCGTTGAACGTTTCCTGCCAAACCATCACGGGGACGAACGGGGCCTAATCCCAAATCCAACTCAGGTTTCTTGTATGACGCCGAGTTCCCCAAACTACCGGGCAGGTCACGCCGCCGGAGCGAGGGAACTCCGCTGCTACAGGCGCTTCAGGTGGACTGAGCCGTCGCCGGTGTGGACGCTAAGGGTTGGGCCGCCCCCATTCAGCTTGCCGCGCAGTGACGAGTGGTCCAGCGAGCCCGAGACCGTGATGGGCAGATCGGAGGTTATCCGGCCGTCGCCGGTGTGGACCTCGAGGTCCGCGGAAAAGCCCTCGGGGAGGCTTAGTTCCACGTTGCCGTCGCCGCTGCGCATGCTCCAGCCTGAGACCATCTGTGAACCTTGACTGATCTGGGCGTAAATCCTTCCGTCGCCCGTCCTCAGGTTCAGGGAATCGAAGCGCCCCTGGACGCGCATGTTGCCGTCGCCGGTGGCGGCATGCAACGCCCCTTCGAGTGAATCCGCCTCGATTTCGCCATCTTGAGTGGAAAGATTGATTTCACCCTTGATGCCGCGGACAGATAAATTGCCGTCGCCGGAATGGATATCCAGGCTGGCCTCCCGAGGAACTTTCAACTCGATTCTTGTGGACCGGGTATTGACGCCAATCACCCAATTCGTGCTCGGGATACGGACCTCCAATTCGACGCGATTTCCTGATTGAAAGTCCCGCACGCGCACTTGCTGAGTGTCCGAACTGCCCCATAAGCCGATGCGCACGCCCTCCGAAACGACACGCGCCTGGATTTCTTTTCGCTCCCAGGCCTCCACCTGCACCTTGGCGTCGTTCGCCTCGACGCGCAGGTCCGCCTTGCCGTTCAACTCGAACGTCTTAGACCACTCCTCGGCCCAGACGGGCATGGCAAATATCGCCAGCAACAAAACAAAACCTCCCACGATTTTCCTCGGCATGTTTCCTCCTCAAACTGGAATTGCCGATTTTCGATTGCTGATGGACATTGGAAGGAGTTGCCACACCACTTCTGCAATCCACAATCGACAATTGGCAATCGTCAATCGGCAATCAGCCCGCCGCGGCGGGGCAATGAAAACCAGGTCTTTGGTTGCGGCCGTGCCGCGCTGTGGAGTTGAGACTCCTTGGTTTGCCTGGCTTGACATGGATCGACCGGCATATCATGGATTCCCCTCGCTTGCCGCCTGGAGGCACTTCTCCACTTGAGTTTACGCATGCCGCCGGGCAAAGGTTCCACCCTTTACCAAGGTTAGACTCTCTTTCTCCACGCCGGTAAGCGCTCTGAGGCCAGGGCCGCGTCAAAGTCCGCGAAGTTCCCCGAAGGGGAACAAGATCATTAGTCCCGCAGTCGCGGGATGAAACCTACGAACAAGGAGCCAAGAGATATTCGACCCCGTAGGGGTCGAACATCCACGGACGACGCTTCCCGTGGGTGAAACCCACGGGAAGCCGCCAAGGGCGGACGAAGTCTTCCTTGCGCACCCCCTTCGGGGCCCATTGAAAAGGGAGACGGTGCTGGCGGGCAGAGGCCTCTACCCAGGCTTGATATTGGCGGGTGGGGCGGGCCAAAACCTCCGGGGTGATGGGGGAGAGACCGAGCACATCCCGAAAGTAAAAGACCACATTGCCGGGGCGAGGTAATCCCCGCAGATAGCCGTGGATGACAAGGCGGTCGAAACAGTGATAGAAAAAGACCAGAAGAGAGCCGAAGAGTTTGCCAAGAGTTTCCATCGGTCGTCTCCCTCCGCTCGCTTGATTTGGGAAAACAAGATGATCGGACAGATGACCGATGGAATCAATTTCGACTGCCCACTGTCGACTGTTAACTGTCGACTGTCGACTTGATGAATTTCAAATATTTTTGGCTAGGTAGTATGTGGGGAAAGGCACCAGCCTCCACCTGGCGTAGCGTAGCTCCCGCCCTCTGGACCTGCGGCTTTTCAAGAGCCGGAGGCAGGGGGCAAAAGCAGCCGGGCAATTCAGCATTGAGAATTGCCCCAGCCCCCAGCCCCTAGCCCCATTCTTTGGCGGGACTACTGACAGGCATGATGCCATGGGTCGTTTGTTTGATATAATGCCAGTCTGAGGAGAAGTTGGGCGGCGGGGTTGAAAAATCCCGCCGGCACTTGTAGGCAGCGACACTTAGAAGGGAGGGATAGCAACTCGTGGTTCCAGACACACTGGTGTGCCTTCTTGCGGGTGGAGCGGGGGAGCGCCTCTACCCGCTGACCCGCGATCGCGCCAAGCCCGCCGTCCCGTTTGGCGGGATGTATCGGATTGTGGACATTACCCTCTCGAACTGCATCAACTCCGGTCTTCGCAGGATTTTCGTCGTTACCCAGTACAAGGCCCTCTCCCTTAATCGGCACTTGCGCGAGGGTTGGAGTATCTTCTCGGAGGGACTGGGTGACTTCTTACAGGTTCTGCCCCCCATGAGGCGGGTGGGAGAACATTGGTACCAGGGAACTGCCGACGCCACCTACCAGAACCTCTACTCGCTCGGGAGCGAGCCCTGCAAGTATGTTCTGATCCTTTACGGCGACCACGTTTACAAGATGAATTACCAGTTGATGCTCCAGCAGCACGTCGAGGCCGGGGCGGACGTCACCATTGGCACCATCGAATCTGATCGCGCTATGGCCTCCCAGTTCGGCGTGGTTGAGGTCGATAACAACAACTGTATCGTCGGCTGGGAGGAGAAACCCGCCGACCCCAAGCCCTCGCCTAAAAACCCTGAGAAGTCCAACGTCTCGATGGGCATTTATTGCTTCAACCGCGACCTTCTGATCGAGACCCTCGTCTCGGACGCCGGTGATCCCGACTCGAGCCACGACTTCGGGAAGGATGTGATTCCCAAGCTTATCGAAAAGAAGAGGGTTTATTCGTACGACTTCCGCGACGAAAACAAGAAGGAAGCGAAGTACTGGCGGGATATCGGGACCATCGAGGCCTATTACGAAGCCAACATGGACTTGGTTTCGGTTTCGCCGGTCTTCAACCTGTACGACTCCGACTGGCCCATCCGTACTTTCCAGCAACAGTACCCGCCGGCCAAGTTCGTGTTCGCGCAGGAGGGGCGCCGCATGGGCATCGCCATCGACTCGATGGTCTCGATGGGTTGCATCATCTCCGGGGGCCGGGTTACGAACTCGATTCTTTCCCATGACGTCCGCGTCAACAGTTACACCGAAGTGGAGAACTCCATCCTTTTCTCTCATGTCACCATCGGTCGCTACTCGCGCATCCGCCGCGCCATCATCGACCGGGCCGTGCACCTTCCAGAGCGCACGGAAATTGGATTCGACCTCGAGGAAGACCGGAAGAAACACCACGTCAGCGAGAGCGGCATTGTGGTGGTCGTTCCTGAAGAGCGGATGTTCGAAGACCGTAGGCGGGCAGTAAGCAGTGGGGAGTGAGCAGAAGGTCGTAGGCAGTAACATAAGGTTCCCGAGAATCACAACACCAACAGGTTCTGGGTAATATCTAGTGAGGAGATTTACCGATATTCAAGTCTTCAGCAATATAACGATCTCGTCCGAGGGAAAGGCCAGAGCGGGCCGTGGCGCTGCTAGTCGGAGTCAAGTTCCGATCTGAGTGCGCGGCCCCCCAGCACGAACAGTCTGCCGCTTACTGCATTCTGCCTGCTGCTTTCTGCTTACTGCCTGTTCGCGGGAGCGGCGCCATGTGTTACAATCGCAGGTTTTAAAATCTTAACTGAGGACTAATCTTATGGCCAGCATCGATCTGATTCAGGGAAGAGAAATACTCGATTCGCGTGGCAATCCAACCGTGGAGGCGGAAGTCTACCTTCGCGACGGTTCATTTGGGCGAGCGGCAGTGCCTTCGGGGGCATCGACCGGCGAGCACGAGGCGGTGGAATTACGCGACGGCGACAAGCGGCGTTATCAGGGCAAAGGCGTGTTGCGGGCCGTCGAACATGTCAATACGCTACTGGCGCGGGAGCTGGGAGGACATGACGCCAGCGATCAGGTGGGAATTGATGAGCGCATGATCCGCCTTGATGGCACGCCGAATAAGGGCGAGCTGGGTGCGAACGCTATGCTCGCTGTATCGATGGCGGTGTGCCGCGCCGCGGCTCAATCAGCGCATGTCCCGCTCTATCGTTATCTCGGCGGACTCCAGGCCCGCATCCTTCCGGTGCCGATGATGAATGTGTTGAACGGCGGGGTGCACGCGGATAACACCGTGGACTTCCAGGAATTCATGATTATGCCTGTGGGCGCCGAGAGCTTCGCGCAGGCGTTGCGCATGGGCGCAGAGACCTTCCATTCGTTGAAAAAGGTCTTGAAGGAACGCGGCTACAACACCTCCGTAGGCGATGAAGGCGGCTTCGCACCCAGCCTGAAGTCAAATGTGGAGGCCGTGGAAGTCCTGCTGGAGGCCATCGAACAGGCGGGTTATTCGGCCGGCCATGACCTCTGCCTGGCGCTCGACCCTGCCTCGAGCGAGATGTTCCAGGACGGCAAGTACGTCTTCTTCAAATCCGACAAGTCGAAGAAATCCTCCGAGGAAATGATTAAGCTGTATGCCGACTGGGTGCGACAGTATCCGATCATCAGCATCGAGGACGGCCTGGCCCAGGATGACTGGGAAGGTTGGGTAGCACTGACGCAGGCCCTCGGTGATAAGGTGCAAATTGTGGGCGACGACATCTTCGTCACCAACTCTGAGCGGCTGCTGCGCGGCATCGAACTGGGAGCGGCGAATTCCATCCTCATCAAGTTGAACCAGATCGGCACGGTTACAGAAACCATGCGAGCGATTGAGCTGGCCCGGCGCCACGGCTATACTTCGGTGGTCTCGCACCGCTCGGGTGAAACTGAGGACGCTTTCATCGCCGATTTCGTGGTTGGCCTCGGCACGGGCCAGATCAAGACCGGGTCCGCCAGCCGGAGCGATCGCATCGCCAAGTACAACCAGTTGCTCCGCATCGAAGAAGAACTGGGCGATGCGGCGGAATTCCTGGGCCGCGCGGCAGTGAAATGCGCCGCATAGACCGGGCAGGTACTGAATTCGCATTGAGAAGTAGTGGTGTCATTTGCGAGACACGGGCGCTCCAGCCCGCAGTCATTCCCGCGAAAGCGGGAATCCACTCCGCAAACCTTCGGAAATACGCTGTCCACGGACTGGATTCCCGCTTTCGCGGGAATGACCGGCGTTTTGTAAGGGATGATATTCCAAATGACACCACTACCCATTGACAGATTTCATTGCCAGATGTAATGTTACTTCTTATGCTGCGCACATTGGCACATCCTCATCCTCATTCGGTTTTTAAGGTGAAGTGTCAGTGGGCGAATCTATAAATTACAAAGAACTGGCAAGAAGATGGCCCGCTGGCTAGGAAGCTCAGCGGGCCTTTTATTTTTGACTGACGGGGGGCACTGATTAATGGATCTGAATTTTCAAGACGGGTTGATTCCGGCGATTATTCAGGACAGGCATAGTGGCAAGGTCCTGATGCTGGGCTACATGAACACGGAAGCTCTTGAGAAAACCCAGAAGTCCGGTTACGTGACCTTTTTCAGCCGCAGCCGGCAGAAGCTCTGGACCAAGGGCGAAACATCCGGTTACCACTTACAGGTTCGTGAAATCCGGGTGGACTGCGACCACGACGCTTTGCTTGTCCAGGCGGACCTCCGGGGTCCGGGATGTTGCCACATGGGTTACAAGTCTTGTTTCTTCCGCAAACTGACCGCCTCCGGCGAGGAAGTCTTTCTGCAACGGGAGTTTGATCCCAGCCAAGTGTATGGCGACGAAAACCCGGAGAGCCAAACATGAAGCAGTTGAAATTGGGTCTTCCCAAGGGAAGCCTGCAAGAAGCCTCCCTCCAACTCTTCCGTCGCGCGGGCTACGAAATCACCGTCAATCCGCGGTCTTACTTTCCCGCCATTGACGACGATGAGATTGAGTGCATGCTGATCCGCGCTCAGGAAATGGCGCGCTACGTGGAGGATGGAATTCTGGACGCCGGGCTCACCGGCAGGGATTGGATTCTCGAGAACGAAGCCAAGGTCGTGGAAATCGCGGACCTGGTTTATGCCAAGCAGACCTTCGGAACAGTCCGCTGGGTGCTGGCGGCGCCGGAGAAATCCCCTTTCCAGAGTGTCAAGGACCTGGAAGGGAAGGTCATTGCCACGGAACTCGTGGGTGTGACCAGGCGTTACCTTGCCCAAAACGGGGTCAAGGCGAAGGTCGAGTTCTCCTGGGGCGCCACGGAGGTCAAGCCTCCGGTACTGGCCGATGCCATCGTGGAGGTCACTGAGACCGGCTCCTCTCTGCGGGCCAACGGCCTGCGCATCCTGGAGACGGTGTTGGAATCCAACACCAAGTTCATCGCCAATCTCGTTGCCTGGGATGATTCTTGGAAGCGTCAGAAGATCGAAACGCTGGTTATGCTTCTCAAAGGCGCCATTGAGGCCGCTGGTAAAGTGGGCTTGATGTTGAACGTTCTGCGCGCGGACCTCGAAAAGGTGCTGGCGGTTCTGCCGGCTCTGAAACGGCCCACGATTTCACAACTCAGTGATCCCGAGTGGGTGGCTGTGAACACGGTCATCGAGGAGAAAACGGTGCGCGAGATCATTCCGCGCCTCAAAGCCGCCCATGCTCAAGGCATTGTTGAGTATCCATTGAACAAGATTGTGATCTGAAGGTCCGGCAGCGCGACCTGGTGGCCGCAACCAAAACGACATTCTCTGTGTTCTCCGTGCCTCTAAGGCTTCAACACAGAGCACACGGAGGTTCTCAGCGACCTCTGTGTTGAAGCTCTTCTGGCCACGGAGGACACAGAGGCACTGACGACACAAGGAGAAATCTTCGCGGCCTGAGAAGAAGCTGAATGCCAATGTTACAGGAAACGCGGGGATTTGTTCCCCTTCTTGCCTTGCCCCATGCTGGAGATAATTCGCAGTGACAATGAGCAAGCCGTCAGCCGTCTGCTGAGGGCTCACGCTACAAACCTGAGCAGTGCCGAGGCGGTTGCCCGGCGTATTCTCGCCCATGTCCGCCGCCAGGGCGACCGAGCGCTGGTTCGCTATTCGCGGCAGTTTGATGGTGTCGACCTGCGGAAAGCGGGCATGACGGTTACGCCCGATGAAGTCGAATGCGCCTACACCAACCTCCCACAGAGTTTCCTCGCGGCCTTACGGGTGGCGGCGAAAAACATCCGCGCTGCGGCGCGCCGCCAACTCCCGCGGGCCTGGCAGTTTCAGGCCCTTCAGGGCGTGAAAGTAAGCCAAGTGCTTCGCCCTCTCCAGCGGGTGGTGTGCTATGTTCCGGGCGGGCGTTTCCCTTTGCCCTCAACCGTCCTCATGAGCGTCATCCCGGCACAAGTGGCGGGAGTGCGGGAGATCCTGCTCACCTCGCCCAAGCCTGCTCCCGCCGTTCTCGTCGCCGCTCATATGCTGGGGGTGTCCAGAATCTACAGGCTGGGGGGAGCGCAGGCTGTCGCCGCGTTTGCCTACGGGACGGAAAGCGTGCCGCGCGTGGAGAAGATCGTTGGTCCCGGAAACCGCTACGTGGCCGCTGCCAAGAAACTGCTTGCAGGCGAGTGTGGAATTGATTTCAACGCGGGTCCATCGGAACTGGTGGTGGTGGGCGCCGAGGGTAATCCCGAGTGGATCGCGGCCGACCTCGTAGCTCAGGCGGAGCACGATCCGGACGCGGTTGCCATTCTCATCACGCCCTCGCGCAAACTGGCGCGGCGCGTTCAAGCTTGTGCTGCTGAAATCGTCACGAAGCTTGGGCTGCCGGTCGCTCAGAAATCGCTGGCCGGGCAGGGATGCATTATCCTCACTGGCCATTTAGGTGAGGCTGCCGAGCTCGTCAACCGCTTGGCCCCCGAGCATCTCACTCTGCTCGAGGATGCTGAGGGTTTGCTCGCTCGAATCCAGTGTGCCGGTTCGATTTTCCTGGGCGGTTACAGTCCTGTCGCAGCAGGGGATTATGCTTCCGGCACCAATCACATTCTGCCCACCAGTGGGGCGGCGCGTTTGCGTGGCGGCCTGAGCGCGGCGGATTTTGTGAAGTGCATCTCGGTTCAGCAAATCACCCGGCAGGGCCTTTCGCGCCTTCGCCAGACGATTGTAACGCTGGCGCGCACGGAAGGCCTCGAGGCGCACGCGCAATCCGTGGAGGTGAGGTTCAAGAAGCGATGATTCGACCCCGCCAGGCCGTGGAACGACTGAAGAAATACCGCCCCCCCATGGAAGGGCGAGCGGGGAAACTGCGCTTGGACTTCAACGAGAACACGGTGGGGTGTGCCCCGGAAGTTGTCCGCGCCTTGCGTCGTGCTCTAACGCCAGAAATGCTCACGCGATACCCGGAATACGGGGAGAGTCGGCAGACCCTGGCGTGCTATTTTGGAGTCAAGCCGGAAGAGATGCTCCTGACCAACGGCACCGACGACGCGATCAAGGCGATCTGCGACGCCTTTGTTGATCCCGGTGATGTGCTCCTGGCGCCTGCTCCCACCTTCCCGGTTTACGAATTCTTTCACAACGTGGCGGGGGGCGACATCGAGCGGGTTCGCTACGACGAGCACTTCCGGCTTCCAGTGGAAAGCATCATAACTGCGATCCACAAGAAAACCCGCTGGGTCCCTCTGGCCAGCCCCAATAACCCCACCGGAACGCAGATTTCCAAGCCTGATCTGCGCACTCTCCTGGAGGCCGCGCCGCGCGTCTTGGTGTTAGTCGACGAAGCGTATTACGACTATTCCGGTGAGACGGTTCTGCCCTGGATCAGAAAGTATGAAAACCTTCTCGTGACCAGGACGTTTTCGAAAGCGTTTGGACTGGCGGCGTTACGCATGGGTTTTATCTTCGGCCACCCTGAACTTGTGGAAGTAATGCACCGGGCTCAAAACCCTTTCCAGGTGAATTCGCTGGCCCTGCTGGCAGCGTCGATTGCCATCCAGCATGAAGGGCATGTAAGGAAATACGTTGCGGAAGTTCGCGCCAACCGCGACCACGTCCATCGCTGGCTCGAGTCTCGGGGGATTCCTTATGTGCGGAGTTCTGCCAATTTCATCCTGACTCGTGTCGGGGAGCGCGCGCCGGAAATCGCCCAGCGCCTCCGCGCGGAGGGGATTCTGGTGCGCGACTGGAGCTACGATCCGCATCTCAAGGGTTACTTGCGGTTCACCATCGGTTCCCATGCTCAGACGCGCCGCTTGCTCGAAGAACTGGAAAAGCAGGAGCATTTGATCGAAACCCGGAACGGGACAAAAGCCTGGCGCAACTTCGTCACCTATTCCCAGACAGGATGGTTTGCATGAGGGCGCGCCGAGCGGTCATCCACCGCAAGACCGCAGAGACCGACGTCCGCATCCGGCTGAACTTGGACGGGCGCGGGCGCTACAAGGTTTCCACCGGCATTCGCTTTCTCGATCACATGCTGGAGCTATTTGCCCGTCATGGCGGATTCGATCTGGAAGTTGAGGCGCGCGGCGATCTGGATGTTGACCAGCACCATACGGTCGAGGATATTGGCATTGTCTTGGGGCAGGTGTTACGGCAAGCACTGGGGGCCAAGAAAGGCATTAATCGGGCGGGTTACTTCCTGATGCCCATGGATGAAACCCTGGCTATCGCCGCCATCGATTTGAGCGGGCGGCCCTACTTGGTGCTCAACGCGCCGATTAAGGCAAGGTACATCGGCGACCTCCAGACAGAGCTGTTGGAAGACTTCTTCCACGGATTTGCCTCGAGCGCGGGGGCCAACGTGCACCTGAAACTGGCCTATGGGCGTTCCAGCCACCATGCCGTCGAGGCCTTGTTCAAAGCCTTGGCGCGTGCTTTGCGTTATGCCTGTTCGCGCGACCCTCGCCTCAAAGCTCAACTCCCCAGCACCAAAGGACTGCTGTGATCGCCTTACTCAACTACGGCGCCGGTAATGTTGGCTCGGTGCTGAAGGCCGTCGAGCACTTCGGACATTCGGCCGAGGTGATGGACAGGCCGGAGTTGCTCCGCTCCGCCGAGAAGATCATTTTCCCCGGTCAAGGTCACTTCGGCACCATGATGAGAGCCCTCGAGGAGCGCCGGCTTCTGAAGCCTCTTCGCGACTTGCTGGCCGGCGGCACGCCGTTCCTGGGGATCTGTTTGGGTCTCCAGGCGCTCTACGAAGCGAGTGACGAAGCGCCGGAGGTTCCCGGGCTCGCATTGCTCCCCGGCCGCGTGACCCGATTCGATGGAGTCTTCAAAGTCCCACATGTGGGCTGGAGCCAACTGGAGATTCGCAGCCACAGCGGGCTCTTCAGAGGGGTTGCGGACGGCAGTTTCGTTTACTACTGTCACTCTTACTACGGGCCAGTTACCAAAGAAAGTTCGGCAGTAACTCACTATGGGCAGACTTTCGCAGCGGGCGTGGAGATGAAGAACATCTGGGCGGTGCAGTTTCACCCCGAAAAGTCGGCAGAAGTTGGGCTGAAAGTGTTGGGGAATTTCCTGGGTCTTTGAGCCGAGGGGCTAGGGGCTAGGGACTGGGGGCTGGGGCGATTTTGGATTTTAGATTTGGGATTTTGGATTACCCCCTCCCTTGCGCCGACTGCTTACTGTGTACTGCCTACTGTTCTTCCCCAGCCCCTAGTCCCTGGGCGAAACCGGACAACGGACCACTGACCACTGACAACTGACAACTGACGACTGACAACTTCCCATGTTTGCAAAACGCATCATTCCATGCCTGGATTGTAAGAACGGCCGCGTGGTCAAAGGCATCCAGTTTGTGAATCTAAGAGATGCCGGAGACCCGGGTGAACTGGCCGAGGCCTATAATCGCGACGGCGCGGACGAACTGGTCATGCTGGACATCTCGGCTTCCCGCGAGGGACGCGCTACGCTGATGGATACCGTACACCGGGTGGCGCGCCGGCTCTTCATACCGCTGACGGTGGGCGGCGGGGTTCGGACCCTGGAGGATGCGCAACGATTGCTCTCCGCCGGAGCCGATAAGGTGGCAGTGAATACGGCGGCGGTTGAATCTCCCCAAGTGTTGAGCCAGATTGCGGAGCATTTTGGGCGGCAAGCACTCGTTGTGGCTATCGACGCGCGCCGGAGTTCCGTAGGGGCACCCCTTGTGGGTGCCCTCGCGGGCTGGCAAGATGGGGCCGAGGCCGCTCCACACCGGAGATTCGTAGGGGCACCCCTTGTGGGTGCCCTGGCGGGCCGGCAGGACGGGGCCGAGGCCGCCCCAGGCTGGAATGTATTGACCTACGGCGGCACCAAGCCAACCGACCTGGATGCCCTGGAATGGGCTCGGGAAGTTGAATCACGCGGCGCCGGGGAAATCCTTCTGACTTCCATGGATGCTGACGGCACGCAGGCAGGCTTCGATTGTGAGCTGACGAAGGCCATTGCCGAGGCCCTCCATATCCCTGTTATCGCTTCGGGCGGCGCCGGGGGGCCCGAACATTTTGCCGAAGTCTTCTTGAAAGGCCATGCGGATGCTGCCTTAGCTGCCTCTATTTTCCATTTCGATACCTATACGATGCGCAGCCTCAAGGAGTACTTGCAGTCACAAGGCGTGCCGGTGCGTTTGTAAGAACCGCAAACGCTAAGGGTAAAGTGTAAAGGGTAAAGGGTAAAGGCTAAAGGGCCGTACGTTGTCATTCCGATCCCGCAGTCGCGGGAGAGGAATCTCGCCCTGCCCGTTCAGGGTAAACTGCGCGAGGAATCTCGCTCTGGAAGCAAACGGTTAACGAGATTCCTCTCCCGCGACTGCGGGATCGGAATAACAGGCCAGAGCGTACTTCGGTACCCGTTAGACTTCAACTGTTATCTTTATCCTTTACCCTTTAGCCTTTAACCTTTCGACTTTTCCCCTGGATACGCAATGATCATTCCATGCATCGACTTAATGGCTGGCAAGGTGGTTCAGCTCGTCCAGGGGCGGGAGAAGTTCCTGGAGTTGCCGGACCCACTAGCGGTGCTCGAGAAATTTGCTGCCTATCCCCAAATTCAGGTCATCGACCTTGATGGAGCGTTGGGTCGAGGAGACCACAGTGATATCATCGGTGAACTCTGCCAGCGAAAGCCCTGCCGCGTCGGGGGAGGGATTCGTACGGTCGAAAAAGCACTCCGGGTGGTGCAGGGCGGCGCGTACAAGGTGATCGTGGGCAGCAGCGCGTTTACCTCCGGCGGGATCAACTCCGAGTTCCTCCGACCTCTCCTTGCCGCCGTCCCTCGCGAGAAACTCATGGTGGCGGTGGACTGCCTGGGTGATCGCGTGGCCATTCGGGGCTGGCGGGAAACCCTGCCGCTCACTTCGGCGCAGGCGCTGGCGCAGCTCGAGCCTTACTGCTCGGAGTTCCTCTGCACTTACATTGACGCGGAAGGTAAACTCCAGGGGACCAATCTGGCTTGGTTTAGAAGCTTGCGGTCCGTTACCGAGTTACCCATCACCGCCGCAGGGGGCATCACCACCGACGAGGAAATCAATGCCCTGGAAGAGATGGGCATGAATGCCGCCCTGGGAATGGCCATTTATCAGAAGGTCTTCCCCGAATTGTTCAAATAGCAGTGATGATAGCCTTCGTGCCACGGTTATACTATCCTCTCAAGGAAAATAAGCGTAGCACTCGCCTTTACGCAGAGTAGCGCATGTTTGGGCGTGCCTAGGCGAGGGCACGGCGAATCATGGCGGGCATGGCGCTGCGCCAAAAAAGGCTTGACGCGCGCCATGCCGCCGTGCTCTAATTAGGAGTGAGGAGGCGCGATGGCAATTAAAGTTTTTTGGGGAAAGCAAGGGCCATACGCAGTTGCTGACAGTGCGGCGGAGGCTGCCGAACTCATGAGGTTAGCCTCATTCAGCGGAAGCAGGCCTCTAAATAAAGCCGGAGAACCTCTCAGTGATGAACAGGCGTTCAGTGCCACAGTCGAAAAGCTTGGTGGGGATGCGAAAAAATTTCTTACCGCACTAGCACATTATGATGGCGACATTCACAGCTTAGAGCTGACCAAAAAGGCTAACGTGGGGGTAAGGTCGCTCGGTGGGATCATGACGAGCATTGTGAACGCCGCCGTCAAGAACGGTCTTCGACCAGAAGATTTCCTGTCTTCAGTGCAGCGGAAAAAGGGAAAGAACAGAGAGCGAATTTTTACTCCAGGGAAGCTCCTCAAGAAGTATTACGGTCCCTGAAAGGACTAGAAAAAAGCACGGCCAGCGGAACGTTTTCGACGCGCCTCCGCTGGCCGCTGAACCTCTCTTCTTAGGAGACAGGAGGCTCGACTTGCATTTATACCACTGTCGCTCGCCACCAGTCAATCGCAAGATCCAAGACAGCTTGGAAGGCAACGGGGAGCACGCGCGTTTAGTGTGCTCCCCGCCTCCTGACGGGGGTGCAGCACAATTGGTAGGGCAGCCGACTCTGACTCGGCAGGACATGGGATCGTCGCACATCGCCCCCACCAAAATCTAAGATGCTTTCTTGGCTTTTTCGTTTGCCCAGCGAGCCAATACAGCTTTTCCTGCGCTTTCGCTGCGCATTTCCCAGGGTGGCGCCGACATCGCTATTTATGTGGGCGAGCCCTTGTGGCGCACACATACAAACCAATGTATGCGCCACCACGTCTCGCCCTACGTTGCCTGAGACGGGTCGAATAGTTTCAGTGTCTTTTGGGCCGAGGCAAGTAGTGAGCAGTATCGAAGAAAAGCGGACCCGCTGGCAGTGGACTCATCGGCTGTTCGTCGCGGCACGCCCGAAGACATCCTCCGGTCCGCCGAGCCTCCGCAGGTCGCGGAGAGCCTGGAGACCCGCTTCGACTGCCAGGCGCTCATTGATCACGCGCCGCACCGCCTCGGAATTACTTGCTGATCCGAGAGCCTTGCGAAGCCGCCGGACTTTGGCGGTTTCAAGCAGGAGGTTGGTTCGTGTGAGTGCTACATTGCTCATAACGTCTTCCGGTGTGTAGGTCCAACCACTATTACAATAAAGTGCAGTCCGGGAAAGTGCGTCCGCTTATTTAAGCAGGTGACATAATGCGTCGATGTCAAGCAGCAGAGTGCTCACGGTTTGGCAAGCTCGCGATCTTCTCTCCGACGGGCGTAGATATCCTCGACGAACTGTTCGAATTCTTGATCGCTCTCCCACAGATCGGCGCCCTTGCCGAGGATGTCTTCCAGCCGGGTTGGTTTTGTTCCTTGCTCCGCCGCAAGCTCTTCAATCGACTTTCGTTCCGAAAAACTCGTCGCCGGCCCGTTTCCGTCGTTCCCGAAAGCAACGCGCTTGGCAGCCGCCCTCGGTCTGCCAAGCCGTCCAGCCTTCGGCGCCCGATTCTTCGCCACCGTTGCTTTCGCCATGAGCCCTCCCTTGGCGTCTGTCATCCAGGCCGTCCGCAAACTGGCCAACGTCTACCGACCCCACCAGGCATAGTGTAACATCGACTGCGGGAACCCGCACCACTTGACGGTTGCGGTCGGAGCATTCAGCTTTTTAGCGGTCGTGTCTCGGTTATACTAACACGAGGAGGAGCTATGACAAGAAGTGTCGAGGCAGTTTTCGATGGCGCGACCCTCCGTCCGGACGAACCCCTCGGGCTCCCTCCAAATACCCGCGTGCGGTTGACGATTGAAAGCCTGAGAACGCCTGGAGGGGCGGGGTCGTTTTTGCGAACTGCCCGTACTCTGGGCCTAGCTGGCCCACGCGATTGGTCGTCTAACCTCGAAGCTTACCTTTATGGCGAAAACGCTGATTCTGAAAAGTAAGGCAGAGGAGCGTTGCCGTGCAGAAACAAGCTCGTATCACAAGCAAAGGGCAGATCACGGTGCCTCGGGACATTCGGCGCACACTGGGCGTGCGTCCCGGGGACCGGCTGCTATTCGAGAGCGACAGCACAGGGGTTCGTATCCGGCCCCTGAGGGCCAAGAGTCCGTTTGAGAAATACCGCGGCATCGGAAATCCGGGGATTCCCTCCGGCCGCAAGGCCGTTCGCCGCTGGGTTCGTGAATTACGCGGACAATGACCACCGCCATCGATACTAACGTCATCGTGGCTCTCTGGGACCGAGACACCAGGCTCAATTCGGCAGCCCAATCAGCCTTGGATGCAGCGCTGGGGCGCGGCGGCTTGATCATCGCCGCACCGGTCTCCGCAGAGCTCACGGCCTGTCCCGGTCGGGATCAAGCCTTCCTTGACATGTTCTTCCAAGACGCCGGCATTGCCATCGACTGGAAACTGGATGAGCCAACCAGGCGGACGGCCGGGCGGGCCTTCCAGGCTTACGCCGCCCGCCGCAGAAGGCAGGGAGAACCACGACCACGCCGCATTCTCGCCGACTTCGTGATTGGCGCACACGCCATGCAGAAAGGCTACCCCCTTCTCACCCTCGACGATCGCCTCTATCAAGCGGCATTTCCCGGCCTTGAAATTGTGAGAATCTGAGGGATGTAGTCGCCGGAGGTGGCGCAGCTTTCCTCAAGGTCCCGAGTTGAAGCCGAGCGACTTCAGGCTTGCGCGCAGGTCCTTCATGAGCAGCATAAGCTGGTTTGGCTCGAGCGGCGAAGGTTCAAACCCAAAATGCGTGTGGAAGGCAGCGGCTTCGTCATCGATGGCATGAACCAAGATGGCGCGGGCGCCAAACTCTGCTGATTGATGAGCGCGAAGCGTTTGAGCCAGTCGTTGAGAGAAGCTTTGCCACAATCAAACCACGCGAGATCGTGATCCTTGGTCAGCTTCTCACTGGCTGAAAGGGGACCGGTGGCGACTGGAAACGAGCTATCTGTCACTCCTGAGCGAGGATAGCCGGAGAGCGCTATCCGTGGTATCAGAAACGGAGCGCACCGCAAAGTGGGTCTGCCCTCTCCCAAGGGGAGAGGGTGGACCGCGACGGCGCTTTCACCAGCCGTCGCGGGCCGGGTGAGGGGTCAGTTGCACGCCCAGGACGGATCAGAGAGGCTCGGTGCAAGTTGCTCAATCCACATGAGTAATGCATCGAGTTTCTGGAGAGCTGCCTGTGGGAGAACAACAGGGTTAGAGAAAAGTTGCGCGAGCTTCGGGTTCACGTGGACTGGCCTGTCCAGCGCCTCGAGGAATGCCTGCCATTGTTTTGGAGAAGCGATAACCTCTCGCTTGTCTGCAAGGGCCTGCTCTGCCGCCAGGCAGGCGCTCTCAAGGATGAAGTCTGTGACGCTAACGCCTCTTGTTTCCGCCCCCGTGCGAATTAGTCTTTCCTGACGCTCTGTCGTACGGACATTGAGCCTCCTCGTCCGCTTCTTCTTGTTTAGGGGTGCAGTCTTCATATCCAATCCTCATCTGATTTGTACGTACAGTGTCTGACATCCTCAACAAGCTGTCAAGGGGGCTCAATTCCAGGTGCCGGTGTCATTTGGAATGGGGATCCACTCGAGCCGCCGGTCATTCCCGCGAAAGCGGGAATCCACTCGGCAAACCTTCGGAAATACGCTGTCGACGGACTGGATTCCCGCTTTCGCGGGAATGACCCGCGTCCCCAGGCGATTGCCCCATTGATCCATTGAGTCATTGAAAAAAGCGAGGCAAGTGTGCTCTTCAATGACCCAATGACCCGATGACCCAATTGAAGAACTCCTGGGCTACACCTGTAAATATTTCTCTTGACAACGCCCCGCCCCTGTGATAGCCTATCAATGTGTATAGTCTGACCCGCGGGGAAGTCCTTTCCCCGCTATCCCAACATTCCGTCCCAGGAGGAACTATGTCCTTACGCAAATCACCCCAACTTACGCCCGAGCTGCTCGCCGCCGCGCGCCAGAATGCCCAGCATTCCACCGGACCGCGCAGCCCCGCCGCCAAGCAGAATTCCAAGCTCAATGCCTTGAAGCACGGCGCATACGTCGCGGACGAAAATCGCCGCCAGTCCATGCTGGCGCTGGGCGAAGACCCGGAACAACTCCAAACCCTCACCGAGGAACTCATGAGCGCCTTCGGTCCCGGCGACGCGCTCTGGGAGAAGCAGGTCGATGACCTCGCCTGGCTCTACTCGCGCCGCGAAAGGCTCGAGCGGGCGCAAGACGGCCTCAGGCGGCGCGCCTTGCAGGCCATCGACGACTGGCAACACCGCCGCCAGCAGGAGATGGAACGCGTCACCTTCGATGCCTCCCAGCACGGGATCCTTGATGTCGATCTGCCGGAGTCTACAGATCGAGGGGTGGCGTTGAGAAAGACTCTTTCTTATCTTGAGCTCGTACGGGAGGAGATCAACCAGCGCACCTTCCGGGAGCGCCAGTACGCCGTATTGGAATCTTTTTACAGAGGGATGATGGGGTGGCGGCCGGGGCTGATTTTCAGTCTGCTGCACCGTTTCAGTGACCCTCTGCACCTGCGCGAGCAACAAGAGGAGGACGAGGAATACCGGCAGTTCCTGCTCAAAGAAGGCGCCGACTGCGTGCCGCCGGGCGAGCCCGAGCGCCAGGAACTTCTCCGCCTGCTCGAGGAGGAGATCGCGAGCCTCCGGGAAGAGTTCGCCTATGCGGAAAAGGCGAACGAGGAGAGAGCGGCGATAGAACGGGACGCCTGCCTGGCTCCGGAGGAGGAGACGTGGAGCATGATGCTGCGCCAGGAAGCCGCCCTGGACCACTCCATTGACCGCAAAGTGAGGATACTGCTGAGGCTGCGGAAGGAATTTACCAACCCCCCGATTGCTCCTGCTGGTCAGGACGATGGTGCGAGGACAGAGAACGTCGAGGAGATCCCTGACAGCGACACGTCGTCCCCGACCCCGCAGGCTGTGGAAGTAGTGGAAAGCTTAAAATTGAACGAACGACGCGGGAATGTCTATGAAAACAAAGGATCGGCTTTCAACGGCCCAGGGCGAAGCAGAAATGTTATAGAAAACAAAGCTAGTTACGCGCAAAATGCAGGAATGTTATGTGCGCCCCAACGGCGCGGATCGCCAGTGGGTGGAAGTCCCACCCAGATAGTCGTCGGTAAGTCTGGTAGCTGACAAGCGGCTTAGGCCGGCGACGGGCCGGACCGGGCCGAAG